>NZ_CAAHFB010000001.1:1200000-1800000 GCF_900880625.1 Halorhabdus rudnickae | reverse complement strand
ACAGCCGGAACTCCTCGAGAAACAGGGAACCAATGCCCGGGAGACGTTTGAATCAGCCTTTACGAAAGCGCAGTCAATCGAGGCCTATTATCAGACACTCCGTCGTGAGGAACCCACAGCCAAGTGATCGTTGCCATCACTATTTGTAGCCGAGTGCTTCCAATTGGTCGGACGTCAACGACGAAATGTCCCATGCCGATGCGTTGGGTTGACTTTCGGGAAGTGCTGAGCGTAGATAATCCGGTGGGTCCTCAGTTCTCTCTGAGTGTTCGATATCGGTCTCGGTATCGACGGTGCCCGAGAGAAATACGTCGTCGTCGGGACCGTAAACGAGCGCCGGGAATCATATCACTCTGAATCTGGCCGCAACGCATCTACGACGGCGATGACGATATGTTGTGGCGCATTGGTCGGGCAATCCATTACCGACGACACTGAACTGTGATTTCGCGTCGTCGTGTAGCTCAAATTGCGATGATTCGGCTGTAGACGATATTTGACTTCAATGAGTAGACAATTTTCAACATCCACTTGAGTACACAAAATGTCGAATCTTCGATGATGGAACTTCGAAGAGAAGAGATTACGATGTCTGGAAGGTTTGTTCTTGGCCGGTCGGCACCCAGTCGCCGTCATCTTCCTGGCCGATCGCTTTGAACACGTAGGGCGTTCCACTCTGTAGACTACTCGCATCTGCACTGAACGAGCCAGTCGAAGTGCGTGTTCCGCCATCAGCGTACTGCTGGGTCGAGCTTTTCTGCCCTTCGATCCAGTAGGTGAGATAGACGTCCACAGAGGCGGCACTTCCCAGATCCGTGAGATCGCCACTTAACCTCGCCGAGGAACTGTCGACGTTTGACGCTGATCCTGTTGCAACTGACGCATGTGTTGTCTGCGATCCGACCCCGAAATCCGCTGTATAGGACGCTCCGCCACTCGAGCCAATATTTGCGACGAACACGTCGCTTGCAGTCCCGTTATCGAAGTCAGAACTGGGCGTTGACGAGCCATCGAAGGTCCCGGACGGCCAGAGATCTGCGGCATTTCCGGTGTTCGTGTCGTTGTCTAAGTCTGCTGCTCCATCGCCAGCTTCGAGATCGACGAGCTTGTCGTTTTCATCGTCGTTACAGTCGTTATAGTAGAGGCAGTTGTTGTCGATATTCGAGCGGTCGATGTGCCAAATCGCAACGCCACTTCCGGGAAGTCCTTTGTCGAACCCTGTTCGTTGGCGGTTTCCGACCAGGAAGTATTCACGCTGCTGGCTCGTCGGTTGGCGGAGCTGATAGAAGTCCGTCGTGGTCGTTGCTGGATCGATCTGCTTGTCTGCTAAGGACTCGCCGTTCTGCAGTGTCGTCGGTGAGATCCAGCTGAGATACTGCTTGCTCCAGGCTGATAGATGTGCCGGAGAGTCACCCGCGCGATTTACCCCGTTCCAGCTTCCACTACTCATCAGTCCCCAATCCCCGATTCCAGCGGAACTATAATCGGTATCGTAGAGGTCCGGGAGACCGAACGCGTGACCCATCTCGTGGGCGAATACCCCGGTGGTCGAGATCTGCCCGTTTTGGGTTTCGGGCTGTATCGTGTACGACTGGATCGTTACACCGTCGTTTGTCTGATAATCGATCGAGTAGTGATGGGACCAGATATCCGTTGATTGGCCCGAAAATTCTTCGCCGGCACCCTGATGGATGACCACGAACTGATCGACGACGTCGTCACCGTCGTTATCATATTGGCTGAAATCAACCTGAGAATCGACTTTCTGTGCTGATTCTCTGATCAATTCGCTTACGTTCGCGTCCATTCTGCCCGAATTCCTACCGTAATAATCGTGGGTTTTGTCGGCCGTCACCCAGCCAACGACGTTCCCTGTGACCGATAACTGGCCGTAAGAGACTTCCGAATAGTAGTCCGAAAGGCTCCCCGGCCCGGACGCGATCGACGGATCGGTCCCGAACAGCAAGTTTTGAAAGTTCGTTTGCGAATACGTCGGGCTCGTATCGGTAAAATCCACCATCACAACAGGAAACGAGACGGTCCCGGTGGCTGGGGCCGCTCGTTCCGGGCTGAGTGTCGGCCCTTCGGAAGTTGTCCCAGTAGACGAACCACTTGTTTGCTCTTTCGATGAGCTAGGACGGAGGTGTTTTTGGACCGTCGCTGGAGGGGCGTCGATACCGACGCGGGCGTGGGATGGCGCAAGTGATCCACTTTGGCCCTTGTCTGCGTACCGCCAGTACCCGTTATCGCCTTGTACAATAGTATACCCACGAGTCGTTTCCCAACCGTGATTAAACGCGTCTCCCCACTGGCGTGCTTCGAACCCTGTCCCGTCTGGTTGTGTTTTGTTGTGCGTGCTGTCCGGTGCCGGCACAGCTCCCGCTCCCGCGGAGAGTGTGGCGATCAGGACGATTAAGACACAGATACTGCCGAATCCGACAATAGTTCTCTCCTAATTCGACTCATGAATATGTCTCTTGGTTTGATATACAAAATAATTCTCCTCGATATATTTGATATATTTTTAACATTTTTTATATTATTTGGATAGGTATCGGGCCTGTTCGGCTGTACACGCCGATTAGATGAATATCATTGGCGTTCGTCCGGCTGACGTCGGTCTCGCCTGGGCGGGGCCGGTGTAGGGGAGACACCCGATTGCTGAGACAGTCGTCCTGCTGACGTTGCGAGCGACAACGCGACCACACGGTCGAAGCGAGCGAGGCGGTCAAGTAGCCCAAGCGGTTACCACTGACACAATGAGCGACACCAGTGGCCCCCTCTCGCCCGACCGACCGGACGCCGAAAGCGAGTTCCGCGTCGACGCGCCCTTCGAGCCCGCAGGCGACCAGCCCGACGCCATCGAGCAACTCGCCGAAGGCTATCGCTCGGGCCAGGACAAACAGACCCTCCTCGGAGTCACTGGCTCCGGCAAGACGAATACCGTCTCGTGGGTCATCGAGGAGATCCAACAGCCGACGCTGGTCATCGCCCACAACAAGACGCTGGCGGCACAGCTCTACGAGGAGTTCCGCGAACTGTTCCCGAACAATGCCGTCGAATATTTCGTCTCCTACTACGATTATTACCAGCCCGAAGCATACGTCGAGCAGACCGACAAGTACATCGAGAAGGACGCCTCGATCAACGACGAGATCGACCGGCTACGCCACTCGGCGACCCGTTCTCTTCTGACACGCGAGGACGTCATCGTCGTCGCCAGCGTCTCGGCGATCTACGGCCTCGGGGACCCGGCCAACTACGTCGACATGTCGCTGCGCCTGGAGCGGGGCCAGGCGATCGACCGCGACGAGTTGCTCGGCCGCCTCGTCGATCTGAACTACGAGCGCAACGACGTCGACTTCACCCACGGCACGTTCCGCGTGCGCGGGGACACCGTCGAGATCTACCCGATGTACGGTCGCTACGCCCTCCGGGTGGAGTTCTGGGGCGACGAGATCGACCGCATCTCGAAGCTCGATCCCCTGGAAGGCGACCTCAAGAGCGAAGAACCCGCCGCCTTGATCCACCCTGCCGAGCACTATTCGATCCCCGAACGGCGACTCGAAGATGCGATCGAGGAGATCGAGGAGTTGATGGAACAGCGAGTCTCGTACTTCGAACGGCAGGGTGACCTCGTGGCCGCCCAGCGCATCGAGGAGCGGACGACCTTCGATCTGGAGATGCTCGAAGAGACCGGCTACTGCTCGGGCATCGAGAACTACTCCGTCCACCTCTCTGATCGGGAGTCCGGGGAAGCGCCCTACACACTGCTGGATTACTTCCCCGATGACTTCCTGACGGTCGTCGACGAGTCCCATCAGACGATCCCCCAGATCCGCGGCCAGTACGCGGGTGATAAGTCCCGGAAGGATTCGCTGGTCGAAAACGGATTTCGCCTTCCGACGGCCTACGACAATCGCCCCCTTACCTTCGAGGAGTTCGAGGAAAAGACCGATCAGACACTGCACGTGTCCGCGACGCCGGGTGACTACGAGCGCGAGGAAAGCGACCAGGTGGTCGAACAGATCGTCCGGCCGACCTACCTGGTCGACCCGGAAATAGAAGTGAGTCCCGCCGAGTCGCAGGTCGACGATCTGATGGATCGACTGGACGCGCTGCCCGACGACGAGCGGGCGCTGGTCACGACACTGACCAAGCGCATGGCCGAAGATCTCACCGAGTACCTCGAGGAGGCGGGCGTCGCCGTCGAGTACATGCACGACGAGACCGATACACTGGAACGGCACGAACTCGTCCGCGGGCTTCGAGCCGGCGAGTTCGACGTGCTGGTGGGAATCAACCTCCTTCGTGAGGGCTTGGACATCCCCGAGGTCAGTCTCGTGGCCATTCTCGACGCCGATCAGGAAGGGTTTCTCCGGAGTGAGACGACGCTGGTCCAGACCATGGGACGGGCCGCCCGCAACGTCAATGGCAAAGTCGTGCTCTATGCCGACGATCCAAGCGACGCTATGGAGGCAGCTATCGAGGAGACGAAGCGTCGCCGGCGAATTCAACGAGAGTACAACGAGGAACACGGCCACGAGCCGACGACCATCGAGAAGGCTATCGGCGAGACGAATTTGCCGGGCAGCAAGACCGACACCGGCGGCTCGGCGACGGCCGATCCCGAGGACGAAGAGACCGCGGCACGCCTTATCGAGGACTTACAGGAGCGGATGCAGGAAGCGGCGGACAACCTCGAGTTCGAACTCGCGGCGGACATCCGGGACCGTATCCGGGAGTTGCGCGAGGAGTACAACCTGGACGGGCCCGACGGGCCGGAGGAGGAAGGCGTGCCTGCGCCCGGCCCCGACGAGTTCTGAGACCGTTTCGGGACTTTCGACGTCGGTCGTCTCACACAACTCCGAGTCTGGGCCTACATTTGCTGCAAACAGGTTTATCCATCCACGGGACGAACTGTTCACATGGTCTTCAAGAAGGTCATCCTCCGTGGGGCATCCACCGACAGTTTCGACGACGCGGCCGACAACGCGATCGACCGCGCAGAGGAAACCCTCGAGAACGTGAAGTGGGCGGACGTCACCGAGCAGGGCGTCGAACTCGCGGGTGACCAACGAGAGTACCAGGTCGAACTGGAGGTCGCCTTCGAACTCGAATCTCCCGAGTAGCGACCAGTCACCGCCGTGGGGTGGGGCTCACGCTTCGAGAGTAAACCCGCGATTGTCCGGCCCGACCGCACGGATGTCGCCTTCGACACCGACTGTTTCGAGGGCCTCCTGGGCCGTCTCCCGAACGCGATCGACCCACTCGACCCCGGTGATCGCATAGACCGTTGGCCCCCACGATGACTGGCCGACGCCGTCGACGCCGTCGACGGCTGAGAGTGCCTCGACGAGCCGGCCGGCCGGCGGGCGATAGACACCGCCCTGTTCGTCCGCGTACCAGGCGCCATTGAGCCGACCGAGCCGGGTGATCGCCGCACCGAAGGTCCGGCGATCCCCCTCGGCGATCGCGGGCAGGAGTCGCTGGGTCACCAGCGGGGCGATCTCGTCGGCGATCCCCGGGTCGGCCTGCTCGACGATCGAGCGCATGCTCGCGTCCTCGTTGCTCCCGTGCTGGCCGGCGTCGATCGTCGGCGTGACCAGGACGAACTGCCAGGACTCGGGGATCGGGTGGCGGGCGACGACCGGCGGCGTGGTCCAAGTGCCGGTCTCCGGGGGGCTGTGGGTGAACCGTTCGGTCGGGTGACCGCCGTCGACGACGAATCCCCCCTCGAGAAAGGTGGCGATCCCGACGCCGCTTCGTCCGCCCCGGCCGAGGTCGGGAGCCCGTTCGCGCACCGCGACATCGAGATCGTAGGCGTCGGCAACTCCCACCAATGCGGCCACTGCGAGGCGGGTTCCGCTGCCCAGCCCGGCGTGGCGGTCGTAGCGGCGCTCGACACTGATCTCGGCCCCGGGGACGCTTAGTGCGTCGATCGCTCGGCGGGCATACGGCTCGACTGCGTCGTCCGGACAGACGAGACTGTCGGCTCGATCCGCGTTCACTACCAGCTGTGGCTCGTCGATGGCCCAGCCGATGCCGCCATAGAGGCGATCGCGCGCCAGCGAGAGGTTCTGAAAGCCCGCGTGCAGTCGAGCCCCGATTGACACCCGACTCATGGTATACCGATTGCGCCAGCAGGGTCTTGAAGGCACCTCTCCTGGGCAGGTAGTGTTCAGATACGCTGGTTCCATGCGAATGCGACGGACCTGACCGACTCGTCTGCTGTTTCTGCAGCGGCCTGGCTGAAACCGTGTGAGAATGAAGCGGTTCTGTGTTTTACCCCACGAAGTGGATGTTCGGGGCTGTTTCGATTTCGACGACGTTCGTCTCTGAAATCGAGGCCATGTTGGTTGCAAGATCCTCTCGGAAATACCCGAACCCCCCTGATTCTTATAGTGTAGATACACGCTTTCTCCTCAGCGAATCAAGCATGCCGAGTCCAGAATCATCTAGCTCGGTTAACTCAAAACTTATATCTTATATTTGCTTAGCGTTTGCACCCATATTCCATATGGCGATAATGTCCAGGGGCTTTCCGTCAATGCTCTACATTGGGTGGTGTTACTTGATCGAGGAACTGCTGTACTTCTGTTTCAGAGTCGAATTCGTGTGGTTTGATGCCCGCTACGCCAGGACCGACAATGTCCACTGTCGCTCCAATATGTGTCGACTCGACGTTAGAGAACGAGTCTGTAACCCAATCATCGTTGTCGGACAGTTTACTTTCGACGGTAAACACAGCAGGAGCGGTATCCCATTTCGATTGAATTAATTTCCGGCTCGTACCAGCCCATTCCATGGGTTCTTCGTCTCCCTTGTCGCTTTCCTCGATACCAGGAACTTCGTAGCTAGACTCGTGGACGACGGTCCCGTTGCGCTTGATTCGTGCATCGACTTCAACCGTTCCTTCCCATGCGCGATTGAGGCGAACGAACCAGAGTCTATGGGTGTTCTGTAGGAAGTTCAGATGCACACATCCAGAAGTACCGATCGTGATTGCTCCTCCGAGCGATGCGATAACCGAACGGCGATTCATCTTGTGGATTGTGTTCTTGCGATGTCTGAATCAGATTTTTCCTTCTTTATATCTACATTCATCGACTGTGTCTTTATATATGTATGTCCGTCGGGTTCGAAATCAAGTCTTTGTTTCGCTTGCTTCACAGAGTATATCTCTCTATCAATTTTCTCAGCATCTTCCTGAATCTTACTTGGGTGTTGTTTGTTACGCCGACGCTCCTTTTTGAGTTTCTTTAGTAGCTTTTCAAGATCTGATTTGTATACTCTCATAACACCAATTTCGTCCAATTCATCTTGGCTCATTTGATCAAATCGGGAGCGCAAACTAGATTGTATGTTGGTTGACGAACCTTCTGATTTCGTGAGAGGTGTGACGGTATCATCAGTAATATCAACTTTGAATTCTACACTAGCTTCATCTGAGCCCCCTCCATATGAAATACCACTCTCAATCTTGGCAGTATTATACCCACCAGGAACCGTGTGTATCGAGAAATGAACACTGTGTGATGATTCGTTTCTCTTCACAGCGTTATAGTCTTTCTTCAACTTGATTGAATCCGGGCCTTCAGAATTGAAGGATTTTTCTTGATATGCGTTATAGATTGTGCTTGCTGTGTGGGCCAGATTAACAATCTGATTTGCTTCTGTAGCTGCTTTTTCTACTATTTCTTTAATGACTTCACTCCAGTTACCACCTGGAGGATTTGGCCACGCACAGGCACCAGCCACCGGAACATCATAAAACTTGATCGGATCTTCTGGATCATAGTCCGGATAGGCAGGCCCACACTTGAACCATTGTTCACCTATGTTATAGGTTTTGTCGCTACCTAAGGGGGCCGAGTGACCGATGTTCGAAAGATCAAACCGATGTTTCCAATATTCCACCCACTCGTTATTATCATCATCGTACACCGTATCTAATTCGCTACCCATGTACCCCACTGTTACACTGGTATTATTACCTACGTTTTGTTCCACCTTTTCATTTTCAGTCCATTTTGGATCGTTTATTCCTGCAAGTAGCGAACGATCCGTAACACCGTCACCAATTTGTGATTGTGTCGACCCTACTGCAGGGCGGCTGATACTAACCCCAGTTAATCCCAATAACCCACTGATGCCCATGTTTTTTAGCAATGTTCTTCTACCAATACTGCTTCCATAATCTCTATTTTTTGCCATACATGTCGGCCAATCAGTCCAATTCATATATATTATTTGGTTTTATTTCGAGATGGTGTTTAGATACCTGGTTCTATGCGAGTGCGAAAGGATCTGAGTCAATCGCCTGCTGTTTCTGGACTGACGTAGCTAACACAGTTTGAGAACGAAGGGCTTCTATTCTTTCTCTCACGAAATACGTGTTTGAATCCGTTTCGATTTCCGCCGCGTTCACATCTGAAATCGGGGCCTTGAGTGTTACAGGTGTCTTTCAACGAGTGCGATCCGTCGATGTGAACCATTGCGTCGTCAACATCGTGTGTCTCACGCAGCTCGTGAAAGAACGCGTGTGCAAGAGCCGAATTTCGGGCCGGTTCACCGTTGTATAAAGCAATTCGTTTGTTTCTGGATCGATGGCGGCGTACAGCCAATACTGCTCACTGCCGATCGGTCACGGTTTCGTCAACCGCAACGTGATCTGGGTTCTGTCCATCCCCGGACTGTAGATCTGCTTTGTGGACCCGATTATGAACAGTCGACCGCGCACGTTCGACACCGAATGCCTCAAGAATAGGCATCGTATTTGAAAGCTCTAATCCAGCAAGATGCAACTGAATACTGAGCTACACCAGAAATCGCGGTGTCGCTTCTCGCTCCACAAATCTACGTCAACCTGGTCGATACTATGGCTGAGGCGTACGTTTTTGGGCAAATATCTCTTTGAGAAATAGCACGTCTCACTCTTCAATCTGTATCTGAACACCGCCTCCGGTCAGGGCCGTACTTATATGCCGGTCTGCCACATACCCGTTTCATAATGACACTCACACAGATTCTCGAAGCGATCAATGACCACGAGAAAGAACTCATCGTATTCAATTGCAGTTCCGACGAGCAAATCGTCGCGGAACTCAGAGAGTACTTTCAGTCCCAAAACGTCCATATCGACGCTGTTACCACTGCGTCCGGACGGCCTGAAGACCTCGCCGTCCTCAGCAATCGAGACACAGTCCTCTCGATGGTCCATCTCTGGACGTTGCGGGAACTCCTCGATGGGGTAGCAACCGATCAGGACACGACGGGCGTCGCGGATATGAACTACGAACCCATCCTCGGTCATCTCAAGGAGACGACGTTCACTGCCTACGACACTGAACAGATGCTCTACACGTCTCGAGAGATTGAGGACCGCGCTCGGCGGGTCGGTGAGGGGACCATTCATGCTGGCTTCCAGCAGCTGTCGATGCTGGCCGGGGAGGCGTCGATCTACACTGATATCGCGGCCCGTGGCCTTGACGTGCACACCTATGGCACGCCTGACCAGCCACCGCCCGATCTCGACGGTGTCACTGTCCACTCTGTCGACAACGCAGAGATCGCTGAAACCTGGTTCGTCGTCTTCGACGGCGGCGGGACGGATTCCCAGAAGAGCGCCATACTCGCTGAGGAACGCGAATCGCGATCGTTCTACGGGGCTTGGACGTATGACCCGACCATTGTCGACAGCATCCTCGACCATCTGGAAACGGCCTATCTCTCGGCCGATCGGACACATCCCCGATCCGGATAGCCGCTTCCCGCACTCGCGTTGCCGACGCGGGGCGACCGCCGACAGCGTGAGCCCGTCGATGGAACACGCAATCGCCCGGTTGCCCGGCACATTCGACCGCGGATCGGCGATCTGGGTACTCCGTTTTCGCCGTTGACTGCCGGGCCAGTAAGTATATTCTTCTTGCCGCGGGTGGTATACAACCAATGACCGACCGGATTCTCTGTGTCGATGGCGACGTGGCCGTCCGTGAGGCCACCGCCGAAACCTTCCGCTCGGAGCTTACCGACCTTGATCTCGGCGTCGAGACCGCAGGTACCGTGCCTGACGCCGAGGTCAAATCCGTCTCGATCCAGAGCGATCTCACCGGCGTCGGGATGTAGTTCTCGGCGCTGTACGAGCTGCTGTACGCTGCGGCCGCCGAGGATCGTGTCCGGACTGGCCTGATAAGCCTCTCCTCGCTGGCGTTGTCCGTCGATCTGCGCAAACTCTTCCGATTCGCCCAGGCGATCTCGGGACGTATCGACAGCTCCGGGGCGATCGGCGTCTTCGTGATCGATCGCTCTCATGACGAGCGCACCGTCAACACGCTCGGGCAGGTCGCCGACGGCCGGATCGAAGTGCGAATACGATAGCGACGACGCCGACGGGGGATTGCGTGTTCGTTGACTACCGGATCAGCCCAGCGGCTGGCAACCGTTCTCGCTGTCCTGATACGGTACCGGAGTGCGATATCGGCGACAATCCGATCCACCGGGCCCTTTTTACTCGCTGCGGGACTCCCCTAGAGCATGTCTAACGACGATAGGTTCTCTCGCAACAAAGACGAGGACCTTCCGAGCACAGACGTCACGGAAGGGGCCGACAAGGCGCCCCATCGGGCGATGTTCCGCGCGATGGGCTACGACGATGCCGACTTCGACTCGCCGCTGGTGGGGATCGCAAACCCCGCGGCGGACATCACGCCCTGTAACGTCCATTTAGACGATGTCGCCGAGACGGCCTGGAATGGGACTGACGAGGCCGGCGGCATGCCCGTCGAGTTCGGGACCATCACCATCAGCGACGCCATCTCGATGGGTACCGAGGGGATGAAGGCCTCGCTCATCTCCCGGGAAGTTATCGCCGATTCCGTCGAACTGGTCGCTTTCGGTGAGCGCGTCGACGGTCTCGTGACGATCGGCGGCTGCGACAAGAACATGCCCGGGATGATGATGGCGATGATCCGAACGGACCTGCCGAGCGTCTTCCTCTATGGCGGGTCGATCATGCCCGGCGAACACGAGGGTCGGGACGTGACCATCGTCCAGGTCTTCGAGGGCGTGGGTGCCCACGCCACCGGCGACATGGACGACGAAGAACTCGACGACCTCGAACGCAACGCCTGTCCCGGTGCGGGAGCCTGCGGCGGGATGTTCACCGCCAACACGATGGCCTCCATCTCTGAGGTTCTCGGACTTGCCCCGCTCGGGAGTGCCTCCCCGCCTGCCGAGGATGAGAGTCGCTATGATGTCGCCCGCGAGACCGGCGAGTTAGTCGTCGAGGTCATCGAGGAGCGTCGCCGCCCCTCCGAGATCCTCTCTCGGGAGTCCTTCGAGAACGCCATTGCCCTCCAGACGGCGATCGGCGGGTCGACCAATGCCGTGCTCCACCTGCTTGCGATGGCCGCCGAGGCCGGTATCGAGTTGGACATCGAAGACTTCGACGAGATTTCCCGGCGGACGCCCAAAATCGCCGACCTCCAGCCCGGCGGCGAGAAGGTGATGAACGACCTCCACGAGATCGGCGGCGTGCCGGTCGTCCTCCGCCGATTGCTCGAAGCCGACCTGCTTCACGGCGACGCGATGACGATCACCGGCCGCACACTGGCCGAGGAGATCGAGTACTTAGAGGAGCAGGGTCGACTGCCACCTGAGAGTGAGATCGACGCCGACTTCCTCTATCCCATCGACGCGCCCAAGGAGCCAGAAGGTGCGATCAAGATCCTCACCGGGAATCTCGCGCCCGACGGCGCGGTCCTGAAAGCGACCGGCAACGACGAGTTCCACCACCAGGGCCCGGCTCGTATCTTCGAGAACGAGGAGGAAGCCATGGAATACGTCCAGGAGGACCACATCGAATCGGGTGACGTGATCGTCATCCGGGGTGAGGGGCCGAAGGGTGGTCCCGGCATGCGGGAGATGCTCGGCGTCACCGCCGCCGTGGTTGGCCAGGGCCACGAGGACGACGTTGCGCTGCTCACTGACGGCCGTTTCTCGGGTGGGACGCGGGGGCCGATGATCGGCCATGTCGCCCCCGAGAGTTTCGTCGGCGGGCCGATCGGCGCACTCGAAGACGGCGACACCGTGACCGTGGACATCCCCGACCGGACGCTAGATGTCGACCTGAGCGACGCCGAGATCGAACAGCGACTCGACGAGCGAGACGATCCCGAGCCGACCTACGAAAGTGGTGTGCTGGCGAAGTACCACCGGGATTTCGACTCGGCGGCCAACGGTGCGGTGAGCAATCCTGGCGTCAACCGAGAGTGACGAACCACGTGGCCGGAGACAGCGATTGCTCGGCCCGGTCTGGCTCAGATCAGCCGCCTCTGCTACGATACAACACGGTGATCAGAAAAACAGCGACGTACGCGAGTGCGAGCAGTTCAGTGACGATCGACCGTCCGAGCGTCGCGATCAGTACGACGAGCACTGGCCCAACCAACAGCAACGAATCGAAGACACTGTCCTGGGCCCCATACTCACAGACAATGTTGACGATCGGTAAATCCCGGACGTTCATGGGTACATCCCTCCACGCTTGAACAGCGTCCGCAGCGCGACGAGGATCGGGATGATCTCCAGCCGCCCGATCCACATGTGGCCGAGGAAGGCGGCTTTCCCGACCGCGGGAAGCGACTCTGGCCCGGTGATACCGGCCGAGAGACCGACGTTGCCCTGGGCACTTGCGACCTCGAAGAATGCATTAGCCAGTGAGAATTTCTCGGCGGGCAGGATGACGAGCAACAGGACGGTCCCGACCACGAGAAACGTCGTCCAGAGTGCGGTAATGATCGTTGCCTCGACGAACTCCCGGTTGGCTTCTGTCTCGGTCAGGCGTCGATCGTTGATTTTGAGCCGACGGACGGCGCTGTCCGGATAGAAAACATCGGCAACGTGATACTGAATCCCCTTGATCAGGGTCAGCCCGCGAATTATTTTGATCCCGCCGACGGTCGACCCGGCCGCCCCGCCGACGAACATGCCAAAGGCGACCAGCAACTGCGCTTGGGCCGGCCAGGCCCCGAGTGCAACGTTTGTCGCGTCGACGGCCGTCTGAAAGCCTGTACAGGTCGCAGCGGAGACGAACTGAAAGGCACCATACCGTATCGCCGATAGTGGGGAGTCGTAGGGACCGACGTACAGGAACGCCCACAGCAACGCCGACCCGGCACTCATGTAGATGAACACCCAGCGAGTCTGGAGGTCGGCATAGAAGTTCCGCAGGTCGCCCTGTAGAATGAGGTAGTGGACGGGGAAGGCGATCGATCCCAACAGCATAATCGGGATCAGGGCCGTATCGATGATGGCGCTGTCGTACGTCGCAATCGAGTTATCCGTGATTGAGAACCCACCGGTCGCGAGACCGGTCATAGCGTGGTTGATGGCATCCCAGATCGGCATTCCGGCCGCGAACAGGGTCAGGATCGAGACGAACGTAAACAGGAGGAAGATCCACCAGATCGTCCGGACCGTCGAGACGATGCTCGGATGGATCTTCTCCGATCGGGCCTCGCTCTCGTAGAGCGTCAGCGACCCGCTGCCGGGACGAGCGAGGATCGCCGTGGTGAGGACGATCACACCGACCCCGCCGATCCACTCGATGAACGTCCGCCACCACTGCAGCGTCCGCGGGAGTACTTCCTCGTTGTCGGTCATCGTCAGGCCGGTTCCGGTGAAGCCGCTCATGCTCTCGAAGATCGAATTGAGCGGATTCTGGAAGGCCGCAAGCGTTGACGTTCCGTCGAAGGCCGTCGGCAGATCGAGGTGGACGCCCCACGCGATCAGTAGGAACGGGAGCGAGCCGAACACGCCGACCAGTAGCCAGCCCGTGGCCGCGACGACCATCCCGTGTAGACGCGAGGGCGAGTCGGCGTCGGCGAAGCGATGGTGCAGCAGGTAGCCGGCAGCCACCGGGACGAATGCCGAGGCCCCGAAGGCGACGGCACCGAACCATTCACCCCAGGCGATCGGCACGACGATCGAGACGGCCATCATCCCGCCGAGTGCTTCGAGGATCCGACCCAGATCGCGTGCGACTGTCGCCGTCGTTCCGTTCATAGCTGTGTGGTGTCTATTGAGGTGTGACCCATCCGGTCACTCGACCGTCCGATCCTCGTAGTGCCCGAAGATGTCCGTGATCTCCGGCTCGGCACCGACGGCCGAGTAGACCGTCAGGAGGTCACCCGGGTGGATTGTCGTGGTCCCGCGTGGGGTGATCGGTTCGCTGGCGCCGTCTCGTTCGATGGCGACGACGAGGACGTCCTGGGAGAGCAGTCCCTCTTCGGCGGTTTCCTGAAGCGTTTTGCCGGCGATCGAGGCGCTTTCGGTGACGGTGATCTCGAAAACCTCAGCCTCCTCGCCGATGCGCATGTAATCGACGATCGCGGGCCGAGCGACGGCCCGGTAGAGATACTCGGCGATGAGTTCCTGGGGGTTTTCCATCGTGTTGACGCCGATCTGCTCGAAGAGGTTCATGTGTTCGGGTGTATGAACCACCGAGAGGATCGCCGGAATGTCGTACTCCTGGGCGAGCAGACAGACCATGATGTTCGTCGCGTCACGGTCGGTCGTCGAGATGATGGCGTCGGCCCGGTCGGCCCCGGCATCCTCCAGTGTCGCGCTTGTCGTCGCGTCCGCGTTGAGGACGAGACAATCGAACTGATCGGCCGCTCGGTTGGCTCGTTCTTCGTTGCGTTCGATGACGACGACTTCGTTGCCCGATCGCGTCGCGATGTTGATCAGTGGTGTACCGATGTCGCCTGCGCCGACGATGATGATGTACATGCTGGCTTACCCTCCAGTCGTTTGATGAAAGCGTCTCTGATCGACATTGGTGAGCGTTCCGATCCGCGCGCGACGACGACTGTCCGATCGAGTTCGGTCCCGAGGTGCCACGGCAACGAGCCGAACAGCGCCTGGGTCAGCGCGCTTTCCCGCATCGCGCCCACACAGACCGTATCGTATTCGGTTGCTGTCTCGAGGATCGCCGCTTCGGTGTCCTCCTCGACGACGACGCGAGTCTCGTAGGTCGTCTCGGTCAATTCGGTGCGCTCGATGAGTTGCTCGATCAGTGCCTCTCCCTGTTCGACCGGCGACGCAGCGTCTTCTTCCTCGGCCGGCAGCTGGACGTTCACCAGCGTCAGGGACGCTCCGTCGGTGGCGGCGACGATCTCGGCGTCCCCACCGTGAGCGTGAGCGCTCGCTGCCGTGACACGGGCGTCTTCCTCGCCGGCGACCGGAGCGACGAGATGGGCTGTCATCGAGTCTGTCATGACTCACCCCACCTGCCTCGAAGACGTTCCGACTCTCGGTATCCGTATCGTCACGTCGGATCGGGCGGTCATATCTGAACCCAACAGACTGGACCGGCTAATAAATGCCGGAGTCTAAGACGGCCCCGGCCTCTTTCTGTCGTCGATATCACACCGTCTGATCTTCATAGTGGCCAAAGACGTTCGTCAGTTCCGGGTCGGCTCCGCGTGCCGAGTACACCGTCAAAAGATCGTGCGGCTCGATCCGGACATTCCCGTGGGGCGTCAGTGGCTTGTCCTCCTCGTTGCGCTCGATGACGACGACTTCGTTACCCGATCGCGTCGCGATGTTGATCAGTGGTGTACCGATGTCGCCTGCGCCGACGATGATGATGTACATATGTCTGGTTAAATCGTTAGGCTCCTAGACCGGTCGACAACGTCGTTCCCAAGCCAGTGGTTCCGCTCACGAGTCGCTCACCGCTCGATCGGGAAGAACGACGACTGGAACGTCACTGCTGTGAACGAGGTTGTGAGTCACATCGCCCGAGAGTAGCTGTTTCCACCGGCTGCCGCCACGGGGCGTGAACACGATCGCACTCGCGTCGACGTCGTGGGCCGTCTCGACGATCGTCGTCGCGACGTCGGTCCCGTACCTGATCCCGGTCTCGAATCACCGACGTGCTCGAAAGCACCTCAGAAACGGTCGTGAACATCGATTTGGCGTCCGTCTCGCGTTGTTCGACAGAGGCCTTATCGAGCGCCCCATCTGCCTTCTCGACGACATGGATAGCAATCACCGTCTGATTTGGCGCACCGAGGTACGACGCGAGTGCCGCCCCCGTCGCCGCCGCATCGTCTCGATTGGCGACCGGGACCACCACACGCTCAAATAGCGACTCTCTCACGCCAGGACTCCTCCTCGTCGAGGACGCGGCCGAGATAGTGCCACTTGTACTTCCCGTTGCTGTTGACGTGTGGCTCTCACTGGACCATGTAGGCGAAGGGGCCACGTGCCCCGCCCACCTCCGCTGGCCGTTCGACGACGACGGTCGAGTACGATCCGTGGTCGTCGATCCGAACGAGTTCTTCGTTCTCTCGCGCTTCGACGACGTCCGTCAGCGGTGGCCGTGCCTCGAGGCGATGGCGGGCATAGTCGATGAGTTCACCCAGTTCGCTGTCGGCGCTCGTTTCGAGTGCCTGCTGGATCGTTTCGTCGAGTTCACCCTCGTCTCGGACGAACGATTCGCCCTCCTGTAATTGTACCTCCTCGGTCAGTGGGTGGTGGGCTTCCAGACGCGCCTGGGCGTCGTGAATGATTTCTCTGAGCTGTTGGTCGCTGCTGTCGTCGAGTGCATCCTGGACATCCGTGGGGATATCCGGTGACACGTCGTCTGGTTGGGTCATGGGGTCAGGTGGGTCGTCTTCGCCGACGGATGAGTCAGCCGACAGCGGAGTGTACCGACCCGGTCGGTTTCTTCGGTTGTCTGCGACCGATTGCTATCTATTGATAGCTTATCGGGACGGTATAAATCTGCGGACTAAATTTTCGATACGAAAATAAATTAGGCGATATCATTCGTCTAACCGGGCAAGAACGCACTATCTGTGGTGGCTTTGCTTAGTCTGTCAGTCGGCCACATAGCGAGAGGTAATTATGCGAGACGTTCGTAGCGCGCGCATGGACCATCGCCTCGACGAGATCGACAAGCGCATTCTCTACCATTTGGCGGCGGACGCACGGAACACGGCGGCACCGGAGATTGCCGAGGAGATGGAGGTGACGCCGGCGACGATCCGCAACCGGATCAGCCAACTCGAAGCGGATGGGATCCTTCGTGGGTATCTCGCGGATATCGATTACAAGGCCATCGACGGATACGTTGCTTACGAATTCCGATGTACCGCGTCGATCCCGGATCGCGATCACCTCGCGCAGGCGGCCCTGGATATTTCGGGGGTCATCGCCGCCCGTGAGTTGATGGCCGGGTCGGCGAACCTGACGATCACCGCCATCGGCACTGATACGGACGACATCGGACGGATCGCCGCCGCGCTGTCGGACATCGGGTTGACGATCGAAGATGAGAGTGTAATCGAAGAGCAGTATCACCGTCCGTACGATCCCTTCGGCCCCGAGGACGCACCGAAAGGGCCCTCGCTGACGGACTTCATGGGCCTTGCCGGTGAGGCGGCGGTCGTCGAGTTCACCGTCTCCCAGGGGGCCGAGATCGCCGGTCGGACTATCGAAGACGCCGTCGCAGACGGACTGCTGGCCGACGAGATGCTCGTCGTCGGTATCGAACGCGAGGGAGACGTCCTCACACCGAAAGGCGAGACGGTCATCCAGGCGGGCGACGTCGTTTCGCTGTTCTCCCAAACCGGGTTGGAAAACGACGCCCTGACTGTATTTGGGACGCCCTGACTGTATTCGGAACGTCGGCAAACGGGACTGTGTGGGGATGATTACCCGAACAGACCACTCATCACGGCGCGTTCGGCTTTTCGGAGATGGTCCGAGACGGTACTGGCTGCACATTCCAGGCGTGCAGCGACGTCACCGACCGATGCGTTCCGCGGCACGTCGTAGTATCCCATCTCGACGGCGATCTGGGCGACTTCTCGCTGGCGATCCGTGAGATCGAGCGCTCCCCGTGACGGGCCGCGATACTCGCCGATGGACTCGACGGTGACGTCAATCGCTTCGGGGACCGCCGCGATCACCGATTCGAGAGCAGTGGATCGGCCCACGATTCGGAGTCGCGTCGTTCCATCGGCGTGATAGATGACCGGCGGGACGAGCACAACGTATTTGCCCTCGAAGGAATCGCGTAGTTGACGATCCAGATCACGCGTCTCGTGCTCGACGTAGGCGTAGAAGGAATCGTTGTCGATGGTCGTCAGATCGTGGTCGGTGACGAACTGCGCTTGCTCGATCGCCTGGCGGTAGGGGTCGATCGGACCGATGACGCGAAACAGCAGGACATCCGTCGCCTCCCGGGAGAAGTTCCAGATCAGCAACTCCGTCCGCTCGAAGCCCGCTGTCTCCGCGATGAAGGTATGCATCGGGTTTCGCCAGTCGGGCGGTTCGTGCAGCGTCGCCGCGAGAGATTTCACGTCGGGACTTGCCACCTGCACTTCAAGGAGCTAGTGAATTCGGCAAAATCGGCTTTCCTGCATCTGTCCTTTCCGGGGATATGGACGCCGTTCAGCAGAGCCGCCGGGAGCGACGGGCGGAGTGGGAGCGCGTCGTGACCGATCTCGATGCCGTGCTCGCCCGTGAGGCCCACCGGAACGCACCAGGGATCGTCGTCCGGGCTGACCGCGTGGCCGCTGTCCTCGAAGCGCTCAGTGACCGCGCCGGCTTCGATCATTGCGCCTGCGTCACGGCCCAGGAGTACGCCGATCGTTTCGAGACGATCTATCACCTCCGGAGCTACGACGATCCGACCCGGAAACTCAGCGTCGTCGTGCCGACGAGCAAGGCCGAACCGACCAGTCAGTCCGCCGCGTCGGTCTATGACACTGCCGACTGGCACGAGCGGGAAGCCTACGATCTCCTTGGCATCGAGTACGACGACCACCCGGACCTGCGGCGCATTCTCTTGCCCGAATCCTGGCAGGGGCATCCGCTCCGGGAAGAGTACGACCAGTCCCAGCCACAGATCGTCACGTACCGGGAGAACGTCAATCCACTCGAAGACGATCACGAGCGGGCGAGTGACACGATGTTGCTCAACATCGGCCCCCACCATCCCGCCACCCACGGCGTCCTCCACGTCCAGTTGACCCTGGACGGCGAGCAGGTCGTCGACGCCGAGCCGGACATCGGCTATATCCACCGCTGTGAGGAACAGGTGTGTCAACAGGGTACCTACCGCCACCAGATCATGCCCTACCCCGACCGCTGGGACTGGGGCGGTGGCGGGTTACTCAACGAGTGGGCCTACGCGCGGGCCGCCGAGGACTTGGCGGACATCGACGTCCCCGAGTACGCCCAGGTTCTGCGGACGATGAGTGCCGAACTCTCCCGGATCCTCAGTCACTTTCTCGCCGTCGGAGCCTACGCGCTTGACGTCGCCGGTGACTTCACCGCGACCTTCATGTACGCGATCCAGGACCGCGAACGTGTCCAGAGTCTCCTCGAAGACCTAACGGGCCAGCGGCTCATGTTCAACTACTTCCGGCTGGGTGGGGTCGCCTGGGACCTGCCGGAACCGCGTGAGGAGTTCCTCGCAGAGATCCGTGACTTTCTGGACTTCCTTCCCGACCGACTGGCCGAGTACCACGACCTGCTCAGTCAAAACGAGATCATCCAGTTGCGGACGCTGGATACTGGCCACCTCGATCCGGACATTGCGAAGTCATACGGTGTGACCGGCCCCGTCGCCCGCGGATCCGGGATCGACTACGACCTCCGGCGGGACGACCCCTACGGTTATTACGACGAACTCGACTGGGAGGTGATCACGGAGGACGGCTGTGACAACTACGCCCGACTGCTCGTCCGGATGCGCGAGATCGAGGAGTCGGCGGCGATCGTCGAGCAGTGTGCCGACCTGCTGGAAGACTGGCCAGAGGACGACCGGACGATCCAGTCGAACGTCCCACGCACGCTGCGGCCCGAACCCGACACCGAGGTATATCGGGCTGTCGAGGCAGCCAAAGGCGAACTCGGGATCTACATTCGCAGCGACGGCACGGACAAACCCGCGCGGTTCAAGATCCGTGGGCCATCGTTCTCGAACCTCCAGGCCCTCCCCGAGATGGCCAACGGCGAATACGTCGCCGACTTTATCGCCACGCTCGGCAGCCTCGATACGATCATGGGCGAAGTCGATCGGTGAGTCGCAGCTTCACTCTGCATTCCGGGCCGCCGCTACTGCGACTTGCCCGTAGGCGATCCCGCCGTCACCTGGCGGGACGCGATCGTGACCGAGGAAATCCAGCCCGGCCGCCTCGACACGATTGCGGATCGTCCGGGTGATCGCGTCGTTGTATGCGACCCCGCCGGTGAAACCCACAGCGTCGATTCCGGCGTCCTCGGCCACTCCGATAGCAAGATCAGCCAACCCGCGGGCCAGCGCCCACTGGGCGGTCGCGGCGACATCCGCAGTCGAGTGATCGCTAGCAAGGGTAGCTAGATCTCGGACGAGTTGTCCGGAATCGACCACACGCGACCCGTTTTGACTGTCGTACGGGACCTCGAAGTCGAGTACGTCACCACCGACCGCCGCACTTTCGAGTTTCATCGCCGGTTCGCCTTCGTAGGATCGTTCGGTACAGACGCCAAGCAGGGCGCTCACCGCGTCGAGCAACCGGCCGGCACTGGTCGTCGAAGGCGTGTTGACGCCACGTTCGATCTGCTGGCGGACGGTCGCCGCCTCGCTCTGTGTTCCGACCGCATCGCGCTCGACCAGCAGTTCCTCAATCCGTGCAGCGTCGTCGAGCAGACTCGCGAGGATGCGAGCCGGTTGTTCGATGGCAGCCGTCCCGCCAGGGAGGGAAAACGTCGAGAGGCCGCCGATGCGCTCGAAATCCGCGAGGCTGGCGTCGAGGACCTCTCCGCCCCAGATCGAGCCGTCCGGTCCATACCCCGTCCCGTCGGCGGTGATTACGACCGCCCGTTCGCGCTCGTGTTCGGCCAGCAGGCTGGCGGCGTGGGCGTGGTGATGTTGCACCTGGGCCGGGCCGGCTATTTCCCCGTTTTCGGCGTACTCCCGCGCTTCCCTGGTCGTCAGGAAGTCGGGGTGCATGTCACAGGCCACCACGTCGGGGTCGGTGCCGAGCAGGTCTCGGAGATGGGATACGGTCTCGCGCAGATACGCGACCGTTTCGGGATTGTCGACGTCGCCGACGTACTGGGAGGGGACGACCTCGCCGGCCTGCGTGAGAGCAACGGTCGCATCGAACTCCGCGCCGAGGGCCAACACGTCGCGGCCGGCGTCCACGGGCAGCGGTAGTGACTCTGGCACCCATCCGCGTGAGCGACGGACGAACCGCCGCTCCCCGCCGGCAAAGCGGGCGACGCTGTCGTCACACCGCATCACGATCTCCCGGTCGTGAACCAGCGCGGCGTCGATCACCCCGTCAAGATCGTCGAGGATCGACGTCCGGTCGGTCGCCATCGGCACACCGGGCATGTTGGCGCTGGTCATCACCAGCGGCCCGTCGACGTGATCGAACAGTAGGTGATGCAGGCCCGAGTACGGGAGCATGACGCCGACGGTGTGCAAGCCCGGCGAGACGGTGTCGAACCAATCCGGCCGGTCGTCGCGCTGTCCGTCGAGCAAGAGGATCGGTCGACGAGTGTCTTCGAGTGCGTCGCATTCGTCGCCCGAAACCTTTGCGAACGATTCGACCGCCTCCATATCGGGGGCCATCAGCGCGAAGGGTTTTTCCGGGCGCCCCGTCCGCTCGCGTAGCCTCTCGACGACTTCGGAATCGGTCGCGTCGCAGGCCAGATGGGTCCCGCCGATGCCCTTGATCGCCACGAGGTCGCCGTCGGCGAGGCGGTCGCCGGCCTGTTCGATCGCGTCGTCGTCGCCGGCGAGTTCGTTCCCATCGCTATCGAGTATGGAGAGCGTCGGGCCGCACGACGGACAGGCGATCGTCTGGGCGTGATACCGGCGGTCGGCCGGGTTCTCGTAGTCGTCTCGACAGTCCTCACACATCGGAAAGGCGTCCATCGACGTGGTTGGGCGGTCGTAGGGCAACGCCCGAATGACCGTGTATCGTGGGCCACAGTCGACACAAGCGGTCGCCCAGTATGCCTGAAAGCGTGAGTCTGGATCCCGGAGGTCTTCGAGACAGGCGTCGCACATCGCCGTGTCGGGCGGGATCGTTCCCGACCCACCGCCAGAGTCGATCGAGGCCACGATCTCGAAGGTCGAAAGCCCGCACGGTTCGCTGTCTTCGACCGTCACGTCCTCGATGCGGGCCAGCGGTGGTGGGTCCGTCCGGAGCGTCGAGAGGAACGACTCGATCCCTGTCTCCCGACCCTCCAGAACGATCTCGACCCGTCCATCGCCGGTATTTTTCACTCGCCCAGCGAGGTCCTCGTCAGTTGCCGTCCGATAGACGAACGGTCGAAACCCTACGCCTTGGACGACGCCCGTGACCGAGACTGTCGCGCGCCTCCGTTCGCTCATCACGTTGAATGGGGCCGCCCGCGGTGTTGAATCTGCCGACGTCCGTTTCCTCAGCACGTGACCACTGCGACGTGGCTCACGGAGACAGAGTTCAATACGTTTAACTCCGCGAGCGGAAAATCCGATAGCGTGGATGAAAAAGATAATCGCAAATCTTGGCTGATAGTTATCTTCCTGTTCGTGGGCCTCACCGGTGCCATGCTGCAGGTCCGTGGCGCGCTCGTCCCGACCTTCGAGACGCACTTTCAGGTCAACAAGAGCCTGCTGGGGTTGATTACCCCGGTCGGGACCGTCGGTTATCTGGTGGCGCTGCTGGGGCTCGGCTCGGCGAGCGGTCGGGTGAACATCCGGCGTTTTCTCCTGATCGGCGTGGCGCTGACAGGACTGTCGCTTTTACTGCTCGGGGCAGCTCCGAGTTTCCTCGTCTTGCTCGCTCTCATCGGGATGCGGAGCCTGTCGACGGGTATCTTCCGGGCGCTGGATCGCCCCACGCTGAGCCATCTCTATCCGGAGTCCCGCGCCCGAATTTTCAATCTCGAAGAGATGACGTGGGCTGTCGGTGCGACGTCGGGGCCGATCCTGGTGACGGCGCTTCTGAGCCAGTATTCCTGGCGAGCGACCTATCTGGTTCTCGCCGCGCTCACCGTGCCCATGCTCGTCCTTTTGTGGCGGCTTGATACACCGACGGGGACCACCAACGAACGATCGTTTGCACGTAGCGACATCCGTCCGCTGTTGTCTGAGCCGGCTGTTTACGGGATGCTCGTGGCGCTGATCTTCGTCGGGAGCATCGAGAGCATCTATTTCACCTGGCTTACAAGTTACGCCAACGTGACCTTCTCCGGATGGATTACCGGGATCGTCCTCTCGATTTACCTGGCGGCGTACGTTCCCGGCCGGCTGGTGTTCAGCCGTCTCAGCCATCGGTACAGCTTCACGCGACTTCTCCTCGTAACGAGTATCCTCCTGACAGCGCTGACCTATATCGCTTTCACGGGTGCGAACGGGTACCTGCTGCTCGGCTCGATCTTCGGCGTCGGCCTCCTGGTCTCCGGGATGTTCCCGACCCTGATATCGATGGGTATCGAAGCCGTGCCGTCGTTCTCGGGGCCGGTCAACGTTGTCGGCAATGTCGCCACCCAGATCGGGTTTTTTACCGCCCCGGCAATCGTCGGTGTGCTCGCCGATGCGACGTCGATCGGGACCGCGATACTCGTACAGATCGGACTGGCAGGCCTGCTCACACTCGTTATGCTACTCCTCGAACTCGGACCGACCGGGACTGCCTCTGCTGTCTGATGATGTCCACTCGTCGTCTTCCCATTCACATCTTCCACGGACAACTGTCAGCAAATTATGGGGTAGGAGCGTATTTCAATGGATTTACTCGCGCGCCGCCGGGAGGGACCAACAGTGAGTGAGCGCACGTCCAGGCGTGCCTGGACCGTGGTACTGTTCGCGTTCGTCGCCTTCGACGGCGCACTTATCCAGGCCCGCGGTGCCCTGGTACCGGTATTCGAGGACGTTTTCACGGTGAGCGAGAGCTATCTCGGCCTGGTGACGCCGGTCGGGACCGTTGGGTTCGTCCTCGCAATGCTCATCTTCGGGACGGCGAGCGGCCGAATCGACATCAAGCGCTTTCTCCTGATCAGCGTCGCCGCGACCATCGGTAGCGTCCTCGTCCTCGGTCTCTCGCCGACGTACCTGCTCTTGCTGGCCTTCATCGGCGTCCGGAGTTTCTCGACGGGTATCTTCCGGTCGCTCGATCGGTCGGTGTTGAGTCACCTCTACCCCAACTCGCGAGCTCGCGTTTTGAGTTTACACACGATGGCCTGGGCCGTCGGCGCGACGCTCGGGCCACTTTTGGTGACCGTCGTGATGTGGGAGTACTCTTGGCAAGTCACCTATCTCGTCCTCGCGATCGCGCTGGTCCCGGTCCTGGTGGCTCTCTGGCGACTCGACCGACCTGAGTCACTCGACAACGAGCGGTCGCTCGAACTGGACGACGTGGCAGTGCTGCTCCGGGAACCCGCGATATACGGTATGGCGATTGCGCTGATCTTCGTCGGAAGCATGGAGAGCGTCTTCTTCAACTGGCTGCCGTACTACGCGGGAGAACTGTTCACGGAAACCGTCGCCAACCTCACGCTGTCTATCTACCTGGCGGCGTACGTTCCCGGCCGGCTCGCGTTCAGCTACCTGGCCGAGCGATACCGGTTTACGGACCTGCTCGTCGGTGTCGGTTTCGTCCTCGTGGTCGCGATGTACGCGGCACTCGTCCTTGCCTCCGGGACCGCACTGCTGGCGCTCATCTTCGTGATCGGCTTTTTCATCTCGGGGCTGTTTCCCACACTTATCTCGATGGGCATTGAGTCCCGGCCCTCTTTCACCGGTCCCGTCAACGTCATCGCCAACGTCGCAGCCCAGACCGGCTTCTTCCTCGCGCCGGCCACCGTCGGCGTGATCGCTGAGGCGACGACTATCGAAACCGCGATGACGCTCCAGATCGGGCTGGCGCTCGCTCTGGTCGTGATCGCTGTCTCGCTCAAACTCGGTCCGCTGGCCGGTCAAGCCGCGTCGGATCGTGCCTGACTTTTCCGCTCGACGAGTGGGCATCCGCTGTCCCCATCCGGCTTATCTCGTATCACTGGCGGTACTCTGCTCCTGAAATACAAATGAGATTGTACTAGAACAATCCGGTTGGCAAAGCTTTATCGGGGTCACCAACACAGCACATGTTGCAGCTAGTTCGCGTTGACCCCAAAATATAGGGCCTCAACGGGGGTTCGATAGTGACAACCATGGACTGTCCCGATTGCGGGAACGATCGCACGCACGTCCTCGACACGGAGCCGAGCGCCGACGGGACATCGATCCGTCGACGTCGGGAGTGTCGAGACTGTGGGTTCCGATTCACCACCTACGAACGCCCCGAGTGGGAGTCCCTGCAAGTGCGCAAACGCGACGGGGTCATCGAGCCGTTCGATCGAGAGAAACTCAGGGTGGGTATCGAACGCGCCGTCGAGAAGCGTCCCGTCGACGAGGAGGCAGTGACCGAGATCGTCGAGGCTATCCACGACGACCTCGCCGACCGCGAGGGCCGCATCGTCGCCTCGACGCAGATCGGCGACCTCGTCTCCGAGCACCTGCGCGACCGCGACACGGTCGCGTATCTCCGATTTGTCTCGGTGTACGAGGCGTTCTCGGACCCGGCGGAGTTTCGCCGGGAACTGGACGCCGTTCTCGACGCGGAGGCCGACCCGCCCGACGACACAGACACATGAGCCAGCAGACAGCGAGTTCCACTGACCGAATCGTATCGATACTCGACCGCGCCATCGCGGCGGACGCTCCGGCGGTCTCCAGCGAGGAGCGTGCTGACCTCCGACGGGCGATCGACGAGAACCTCTATGCCGGTGCCGACCGCGCCGAGGTGTACGAAGGGATCCTCCAGGCGCTGACCGCCCGAATCGAACGAAATCCCGAGTACAAGCGCATCGCCGCACGAGTCTTTCGCCAACGGTATTATCACGAAGTCATCGGTGAGGATCTAACTGGCGACGATCTCGACCGCGCCTACCGCGAAACGTTCGTCGAGAACCTCCGGCGCGGCGTTGAGGTCGGCCTGCTCGACGACCGGTTGCTCGAACGGTTCGACCTCGGAGCGCTCGCCGACTATCTCGTCCCCGGCCGCGACGAGCACTTCGAGTACCTGGCGATGGAGACACTGTATCAACGGTATTTCCTTCGAACGAACGACGGCGAACACCTGGAACTCCCCCAGGCGTTCTGGATGCGCGTCGCGATGGGGCTGGCGATCGAGGAAGACGATCCCGACGCCCGCGCCAAGGAGTTCTACGACGTTCTCTCGAAACTCGAATTTACCCCCTCGACGCCGACGCTGTTCCACAGCGGGACGGCCCACCCCCAGCTATCCTCGTGCTATCTCACCACCGTCCCTGACGACCTGGAGGGGATCTTTGAGGCCTACAAGCACCACGCGAAACTCTCGAAGTGGTCCGGCGGGCTGGGCAACGACTGGACGCCGCTGCGCGCCGAGGGTGCCATGATCGAGTCCACGGGTGTCGAATCGACCGGTGTCGTGCCTTTCCTCCGGATCTCGAACGACGTGACGGCGGCGATCAACCGCTCGGGCAAGCGCCGCGGAGCCGCCTGCGGGTATCTGGCGGCCTGGCACCTGGACTTCCCGGCATTCCTCGATCTGAAGCGCAACACGGGCGACGAACGCCGCCGGACGCCGGACATGAACACCGCCGCCTGGATCCCTGACCTGTTCATGGAGCGCGTCCAGGCCGGCGAGTCCTGGACGTTGTTCAGCCCCGACGAGGTGCCCGACCTCCACGAAGCCACCGGAAGCGATTTCGCCGAAACGTATCGGGAGTACGAACAGGCCGCCGAGAACGGAAAGATCGAGAACTTCGAGCGCGTCGAAGCCGACGAACTGTGGCGACAGCTCCTGACGCGGCTGTTCGAGACCGGCCATCCCTGGGTGACGTTCAAAGACCCCTGTAACATCGGCTCGCCACAGGACCACGAGGGCACGGTCCGCTCGTCGAACCTCTGTACGGAGATCACGCTCAACACGAGCGAGGACGAGCACGCCGTCTGTAACCTGGGCAGTGTGAACTTCTCGACGCACGTGCGGGACGGCGACAGCGCGGAAGGCAGTTCCGCGGAGACCGAGCGGGCGTCCGCGCCCGCGAGGCTTGACCGGGATCATCTCGAATCGACCGTCGAGACGGCGATGCGGATGCTCGACAACGTCGTCGACCTGTGTTTCTACCCGACCGAGGAAGCCGAAGACTCGAACATGCGCCACCGTCCCGTCGGTCTCGGGACGATGGGCTTTCACGAGGCGCTGATGGAGATCGGCGTCCCGATGGCCTCGGAGGCGGCCGTCGAGAAGGCCAACCGCTGGCAGGAGTTCGTCGCCTACCACGCGATTCGAACGTCCGCGGAACTCGCCGGAGAGCGGGGTCCCTACCCGTCGTTCGAGGGTTCGAAATGGGACCGTGGAATCCTCCCGCAGGACACCGTCGACCTGCTGGAGGCGGAACGCGGCCAGGAGATCCCCACCGATCGCGAGGAGACCCTCGACTGGGATGGGGTCCGCGAGACCATCGCCGAGCACGGCATGCGCAACTCCAATACGATGGCCATCGCGCCGACAGCGACCGTCTCAACGATCAACGGAACGACGGCCTCCATCGAGCCCCAGTACTCCAATCTCTACGTCAAGTCGAACATGTCCGGGGACTTCACGATCGTCAACGACCACCTCGTCGCCGACCTCCGGGACCGGGATCTCTGGGACGCGGAGATGCTCGATCGCATCAAGTATCACGACGGTTCGATCCAGGAGATCGGCGAGATTCCGGACGATCTACAGGAACTCTACCGAGGTGCCTTCGAGATCGATCCCCGCCACCAGTTGCGGTTGACGGCCCACCGCCAGACGTGGATCGACCAGTCGGTCTCACACAACGTCTTTTTCCCCTCGACGGACGGGACCCTGCTCGATGACATCTACACGACTGCCTGGGAACTCGGCCTGAAGACGACCTACTACCTCCGGACGCTCGGGGCCTCCCAGATCGAGAAGTCAACGCTCGACCTCTCGGAGTACGGCAAGACCCAGCATCGCGGGGACTCGGGGAGTGTCGATGGCACCGAATCAGACGAGCGAACCACCGCGACCAGCGACGGGGATACTGACCTCGCAAGCGTCGAAGACCCGACTTGCGACGCCTGCCAGTAATCGCCAGCGAACTACGAACCTCACAACCACCGCTATCCATGCCAATACTCGATACCGACGCCGAACACGATCCGAACAAGATCCTGCCGATCGACTACGACTGGGCCCGCGAGTACTACGAGGCGGGCGTCAACAACAACTGGGTCCCCGAGGAGATCCCCATGCAGGACGACGTCGCCCAGTGGAACGGCGAGGAACTCACCGACGCCGAGCGCCAGCTGGTCGAGTGGAACCTCGGGTTCTTCTCGACGGCCGAATCGCTGACCGCGAACAACCTCGTGTTGGCCCTCTATGAGTACGTCACCGCACCGGAGTGTCGTCAGTACCTCCTCCGGCAGGCTTACGAGGAGGCCATCCACACGGACACGTTCATCTACTGCTGTGACTCGTTGGGTTTCGAACCTGACTATCTCTACGGCATGTACGACCGTGTCCCCTCGATCGCCGAAAAAGACCAGTTCGTCGTCAACCTGACGCGCTCGATCGACGATCCCGACTTCACGATCGACGGCGAGGACGACGTCCGGGACCTCCTCCGTGATCTCGTGGGCTTTTACGTCATCATGGAAGGGATCTTCTTCTATGCGGGCTTTGCGATGATGCTCGGGCTCAAGCGACAGTCGAAGTTGGTCGGGATCGGCCAGCAGTTCGAATACATCATGCGCGATGAGTCTCTGCACGTGGGATTCGGCGTCGATCTCATCAACCAGATTCGCTCCGAGCACGAGGACATCTGGACTGATGAGTTCGACGCCGAGGTGATCGATCTCATCGAAGAAGCCGTCGAGTTAGAGCAGATCTACGCCCGCGAGGCCTGCCCCGAGGAGATTCTGGGGATGGGTCCCGAACAGTTCGCCGATTACGTCGAGTACATCGCCGACCGCCGGTTGGACCAATTGGACCTGCCCGAACAGTACGGGACGGACAACCCCTTCCCGTGGATGTCCGAACAGGTCGATCTCAACAAGGAAAAGAACTTCTTCGAGACCCAGGTCACGGAGTACCAGAGCGGCGGCTCCCTGGAGTGGTAGGCGAATACGGGAGTGCTACCCCCACTGTCAATCGCCATCTATCGGCATGACGATCGAAATGAGCCGATACCGACCTGATTATTCCGAGTCAGAATCGGTTTCTTCCTTCGAAGCATCCCCACCAAGGGCTTCTTGGGTCTCGATGTCTGGACGATCGCGTCCCTCGTCTTTCGTCGGCCTGTCGTCGGCTTCCTCACTCGTCATCGTCGTCTTCGTCGAAGTCGCCTTTAAATACTACTTGTGACTCGATGGTAGGCCGCTCGCGCTCGTCTTCGTCCTCATTTTCGGCGGCACTCATACGAACGTATTGGAGCGAATCACTCAAGAACCTTTGGCACACTTCCGACCGGGAGTTTCTCTATCCAGTCAGCTATCCACGTTTGCAGCCGTTCGTCGGGATCAGTGAGTTTCCACCATCGGGCGGTCGTCCCGTAGAGTCCACTGAGTTTTCCGAATACGGCGAAAAAGAGGAAAATAACGACATTGAGTGCGGGAGAAACGCCTGAAGTACTGTAGATGTCTACCAGACCGATGGCGAGATAACAGACTGCTCCGACGGTTGTAATCAGCGTCAGCGTGAACAGAAGCACGTTCGAAGCGTTCTTCTCGTAGTTTTTCTGTATCATCTTGCCGTATTCCAACGCGATTTGTTCCTCAACCAGATCGTAGTCATATTGCTGATTCAGGATGCTTTCTCCGATCGTTGCGGCATTGATACCGATCCGCTCGGCAGTGGCTGTATACGTTATTGCCGCGAGAAGGATAGACGTGAACAAGAATAGCGCGCTAGCGGTCGTATACCCACTAATCAGGTCCGTGTAAGTTGCCGAGTCGCTACTGACGACTATCGAGACGCCAGTCACGAGGATGCTCGCGATGACCGTGTTGATCCGGAAAATCTGGATTGCTTTTTCATCGATATCCGAGAGTGTCGAGGTTTGCTCTGTAATGGTCGCTCTGGCTTCTTCCCGAGCGAGACGCGCTCGTTCGACGCGTTCTTCATATTCGCTATCGGGCAGATCGATCATCGTCGCGTCCGCCCATATTCTGATACTGAATAAATAGATCTGTCGGAACGGCTGGGAGAAGTCTCCTGCAATCACGACAGATGGATTTACCACTCACGTACGGTACTTCTTCTCCAGGGCCACCGAAGCTCAGTCGTGCGAGTGAGCGTGTTCGTGACCGTCTTCGTGCGTGTGGTCGTGAGACTGCTCCTCACCATGTGAGTGACTGTGTCCGTCCCCGGCCACGTACGCCTCGTGATCGCTCGCGTGGGTGTGCCCCCGCTCGTCTAAGAACGCTGCCAGCTCCTCCAGCCCCTCGCCGTGTTCGGCACTGGTCTGGAACGTCGGCATCTCCGGGGCGATCTCGCTCACGTCCGATTCCATCAAGTCGAGGTCGGCGTTGACCGCCTCGGCGATGTCGACCTTGTTGATAACTGCGCCGTCACAGGCCTGGAACAGGAGGGGATGCTTACGCACCACGTCGTCGCCTTCCGTCGCCGAGACGACGAGCACACGGGCCTGTGCCCCGAGCGGGAAGTCCGCCGGACAGACCATGTTGCCGACGTTCTCGATGTACAGCGTATCGAGCGCGTCGAGATCGAGATCCTCTAGTGCGCCCTCGACCAGCGAGGGGTCGAGGTGACACTCCTTGCCCGTATTGACGTTGGCGACGGAGACGCCCAACTCCCGAAAGCGGGTGGCGTCGTCCTCCCCGGCCACGTCGCCGACGATCACGCCGATCTCTTCGTCGTCGGGCGCCCGCTCGATCAGGCGCTCGATGAGCCGGGTCTTGCCGCTCCCTGTCGCGCCGAGGAACTCGGCGACGAAGATGCCGTGATCGTGGACCACGTGCTCGTGGAGGTCGTCGGCCTGCTCGGCGAACTGTGCGAGAATGTCGGCCTCGGCGTCGCCCTCGCCGTGGTCGTGATCGTCGTCGCCGTGGCCCATCCGATGGGCCTGCAACGGTCCGAGCGGATCGGAATCGGATAGCAGGCGGTCGAGCAGTCGGTCGATTGGTATCGCGTCCGCGAACGGCTGTCGTATCGTGTAATTCATTGTCTGATTTTGTGTACGCGATCAGTTGCTCGGATCGGATTCTACTGCGTCGGGGTTCAGTCCGTCGCTTTCGCCTTCTCCCTCGCTGTCGTTCGTATTCGCGCGGTCGGCGTCTCCGTTCTCGTCCGGGATCGTGACGCTCATGAGTCGACACTCGTTGCCGCGAGCAAGCTCCAGGCGAGCGTCACACTCCGGACAGGTCAGGTCCGGGGCGTAGGCCAGCGCACGATCGATCGTCTCGGGTTCGCCGCTCCAGCCACACGAACACTCGGCGTAGGGAACGACGGTTTCGAGTTCGATGTCGAGTTCGCCGTCACTGATCGTCGAGTCGGCCGCCGCTTCGAGGCACGTCTCCAGCTGGTCGGGATTGACGTGGCTGGCCTCGCCGACCGAGACGGTGATACCTTCGAAAGTATCCACTCCGTGATCGGCCGCCGCTTCCCGGGCGGCTTCGAGCACCTGCGTGGCGATGGAGAACTCGTGCATGTCAACAGATCCGGGGGAGTTGTTCACCCTCCGGCGGGGTGAGATACCGCCGTCCGAAGCCGGTATCGAGGACAACCTGCCCGGCGTGGTCCTCGACCACTTCGCCGACGACTGCGGCGTCCTCGCCCTTGGGATTGTCCCTGAGTGCTGTAAGCACTGCGTCGGCGTCATCGCTCGCGACGCCCATCACGACGACCCCCTCACAGGCGACGTCGAACGGTTCGATGCCCAGCACTTCGCCGGCCGAGGAGACTGCCCCCGAGATGGGGATGGACCGCTCCTCAAGGTCGATACCAACGTCCGCCTTGCCGGCCATTTCGTTGAGAACGGTGGCGAGTCCCCCTCTCGTGGGGTCTTTCATCGCTGTCACGTCGCCAGCGTCCATCGCCGCGGCGACGAGGTCGTTGACCGGCTGGACATCGCTCGCGAGGTCCCCGCCGAAGTCGAAGCCCTCGCGTTCGGAGAGCAGCGAGATCCCGTGATCGCCGATCGTCCCGGAGACGATGATCTTATCGCCGACCGAGAGACCGGCGTCGGGGACGTGGCCGCCCTTCGGGACGACGGCGATTCCCGTCGTATTGATCGCCAGCGTGTCGATCTCGTCGCTACCCATCACCTTCGTATCGCCGGTCGTCACGGTCGCGCCGGCCTCCTCGCAAGTCTCGCGCATCGACTCAGTGACGCGTTCGACGGTCGACTGTGGGGTGCCGGCCTCGATGATCAGCGAACTCGTCAACGCCAGGGGTTCGGTCGCGCCCATCATCGCCAGGTCGTTGACCGTCCCCGAGACGGCGAGTCGGCCGATGTCCCCGCCGCGGAAAAACAGGGGCGTGACGACGTGGCTGTCGGTCGTGACGACAACCGAGTGCTCGTCGTCGATCGGCTGGACGCTCCCGTCATCGAGGGCTGCCAGGCCGACGTCCGCCTCGCTCTCGGCGAATCGGGAGACTGCCAACTCCTCGATCAGATCGGTCATCTGGCCGCCGCCCGCGCCGTGGGCGTGGGTGATGACCTCGTCGTCAGTGTACCCGTCCGTCGGGGTGTCGCTATCCTCGAGCACGTCGCCGTTGTCTGTATCCGTCATTCGATCACCTCACAGATCCGGCTGGCCGCCGTATTCGAGCCAGATCTTGCAGGTCCCCTCGCTAGAGACCATACAGGCCCCGACGGGGTCCTGGGGCGTACATTCCTCGCCGAAGAGTTCACACTCGTCGGGGTCGGCCTGCCCGGCCATGATGTCCCCGCAGATGCAGTCTTCGGTCAGGGGATCGGCTGCGCCCGGGTCGACATCGATGTCGAAACGTTCGCGGGCGTCGAAGTGAGCGTACTCCTCACTGAGGACGAGGTTCGCGTCGGGAATTTCGGCGATCCCGCGCCACTCCCCGCTGGTGGTGTCGAAAACGTCCCACATGATCTCCTTGGCCGGGACGTTGCCCTCCTCGGACACACAGCGGGGGTAGGCGTTCTCCAGGCCAGCCTCGTCGTCCCGGATAAACTCCAACAGCCTGGCCAGGGCGAACAGCACGTCGATCGGTTCGAACCCACCGACGACGGCTGGGGTATCGTACTCGGATACGAAGTCCTCGAAGAGACCATAGCCCGTGATCGTCGCAGCGTGACCTGCTGCGAGGAAGCCATCGACGTCGGTGTCGGGCATTTCCGCGACGACCTCCATCGCCGGCGGCACGTACTTGTGGGCCGAGAGGACCGAGAAGTTCTCTGGCGGGTCAGACGTGAGGACCGCGGCGGTCGGCGCGGCAGTCGTCTCAAAGCCCGTCGCGAAGAAGACGACATCCTCTTCGGGCTCTTCCTCGGCGATCTCGGCGGCTTCGCTGGCACTGTAGACCACCCGGACGTCCGCGCCCTCGTCTCTGGCGTCCGCGAGGCTCTTCTCGGTGCCGGGGACCCGGAACATGTCCCCATAGGTCGTGACCACCTTCCCGTCTTCGGCCAGCGCCACGGCCTCGTCGACCTCGGGCATGTTGGTCACACAGACCGGACAGCCTGGACCCATCCGGACTGTCAGGTCGTCGGGAAGGATCGAGCGCAGACCGAACTTCGCGATGGCCTGCTCGTGGGAGCCACAGACGTGCATCACGTTGACCGGCTCGCCGATGTCGTCCATCAGCGACTGGAGTTCGTCGGTCAACTGCTCGGCCTTCTCGGGGTCACGAAACTGGAGTTCGTCGTCCCCGCGATCGGCGTTTGTCGCCATCTATCGGCCCTCGATCCCGAGCTGTTCGCCCTCCGCCGCCCCGATCTCCTCGCGGGCCTCATCCTCGTCGCCCTTGAGGAACGACTCGTAGATTTCCATCGTCTCTTCGACCTCCTCGTCGGGGATCTTCCGGATGGCGAAGCCGGCGTGATTGAGGATGTGATCTCCCACCTCGACATCCTCGTCAACGACGTCGATCCGGACCGTCTTCTCGACGTCCCAGAACTCGGCGCGTGCTTCCTGCCCGTTTATCTCGACGATTTCTCCCGGAATGCCTAGACACATGTACTATCACCTGGATCTGTGTTGTCGTTCGCGCGGCATGGTTCCGTCGGAACCGGTCGATCCGGCTGCCGGCCGGTGTCTGTCTGCGACTTGGAATTGCTCCGTTGGGGACCGCCGGGGCACCCGGATCTCATACGAGAAGACAGGGCATCACGACACTTGACTATGAGCCCTCTTCTCGCCCGCTGATAACAAGGATGATCATCGATGCGGAAAACGGTCGGGCCGAACGTCTTCGCCGAGGCAAGGTATTATGCGCGACGTTGCCATTCTCTGTAGAAATGGACCGATCGTCCCTGGTTGGCGCACTTATCCGTCGGGTTTCGGTCGGCGGGTTGGTGATTTCGCTCGTGGGGTTCGCGCTGACCCGTTTCACTGTCACGTTCACTGTCGACGGTGATCTCCTGCAGTTCGTGGTCGCAGGGCTGCTCCCGTTGACGCTGGGGCTTGGCCTGTCAGCGTTCGGCGTCGCGTTGGCGGTCGGCTCCTTCGAGCGGGTGTACGTTCGGACGACCGCCGTCTGGACGATGATCGGTACGGGTACGATGTTCGTCCTCGTCGTCCTGACACTCGTCGGGTCGGGCATCGACACCATGACACGCATGGGCACCATCAACGACAGCACGTACCTCTCGAACTTTCTGATCGGCGGGGCGATCGGTGGCGCGTTGACGGGGCTGTATGCGGCCGAAAACCGCAAACAGCGCGTTACACTCCGGCGACAGGCCGACCGGCTGGAAGTCCTCAACCGGAGCCTGCGCGATCGCGTTCTCAACGCCGTCCTGGTAATCGACGGTCAGATCGGCGTGCTCGCCGATCGCGACGACCCCGAACTCCGCAAGCAGGTGGTTGGGACGGTCCGCGACCAAGCCGACACCATCCAGCGCACCGTCGACGACGTGAAGTATCTCGCGCGGTCGAGTGCCGCCGCTCAGAAGGGACTCGATGCGACCCGGATCGGGAATACTCTCGATGAGGCGATCGCCTCCGTCGACGCGGACCATCCCGACGTTTCCATTGAGGTGGTCGATCGCCTCCGGGACGACGTTTCGGTGTGGGGCAACGTCATGCTCGAACGTGGGCTCGAACACGTCCTCGTCAGGGCGGCCGAGAGTGGCGCCGAGCACGTCGAAGTCGCCGTTGACGCCACCGACCAGGAGGTTCGTGTCCGTATCAAGGACGACGGGGCCGGCCTGACCCCGGCCCAGCGCGAGATCTTGGAGGAGGGAGCTAGCGGGGACTACGACGACCCCTTGGTCGGGTTCGGGCTCAACGTTGTCCGGCTGGTGATCGATACGCTCAACGGGGAGATCGGCTGTGCCGAGGCTGAGGGGTCGACGACAGTCGAACTCAGCCTCCCGATCGCTGACGCCGAAGTCCACCCCGGCCAGTCGACGGCCACTGACGTTCGGGCCTACGGTGTCCCGACTACGACGCTTGGCCTGACAGTCGTGGTCTCGCTACTGGCCGGGGTGACGATGGGGCTGGTCGGGCAGGCGACCTCCGGGGTGGTGCCGATCATCGGTGCGCTGTACGGCAACATGAACGCGGTCGTCGGTTGGATTACCCACGAGTTCCACAGCGTCGTCTTCGGACTCGTCTACGCCGGCGTCCTCGCATCAGTCCCCGATCGCTATGCGGAGGACTGGCGGTGGTGTCTGGCGGTCGCCATCGGCTGGGCGGTCGTCCTCTGGGCGCTGGCCGCCGGGGTGATCATGCCGCTGTGGCTGGGACTCGTCGGGGTCCCGTCGCCAATCCCGATGCTTGATCTTGCCGGACTGCTCGGGCACTTGGTCTGGGGGCTGACTCTCGGCGCTCTCATCGTCGGCGGACAGGCACTGAAAGAGCGGACCGCGATCGATAATGACTCCTGATCCGATTTTTCCGGTCGAAGCGCTTTCGCCGGGTTAGCTCGGGTCAATGCAGCCTTCGAAAGCGACTGTCTCGTTGCGATGACGAGACTGGTCAACAGAGGCGTCGATCGATCGTCCCGTCAGATCGGATTTCGGGCCGCTCCGGAACGTGACTTATAGAGGAGTTATGCAACAAGAGTGGAATGAATTACTGAGTTTCTGCGAGTGAAGCTGTGACTGAGACGGAAGATACTGTCAGTACTGCCGAGGCTCTTACCGAACCCAGTGCAAACAACCACCGAATAAGGAATATTGTCACTAGTTATTGTACAGGATAGAGAGCGTGTAGTCAGCAAAGAACTGCTGGTCAGATACTGAACTCCACCGTAGGCATGAGCCTGTGTAAGACTCCAATCAATCAGTATGATATTCGAATGCTCAAAATGTAGGTTACTGATGTCACTGAACTCGGATGGAGTGACGAATTCAAGAAATCAAAAATGAGATGTGGCGACTGTGACCACGAATGTAAGTAACTGAGATGAACGCTACAACCCCCGGAGGATTATTGCTGTCTCTCTAACGCGGTAATTTAGACAACGTGATCACACAACTTGCAAGTACTTCCGTTGTCCAGTTGAGTTCACTCACTCACGACCAAGACGTGCCTTCTATTCAACATTCACCACTGTGACAGATTCCAGATGAAGGATTTGAGCAACTACGAGACTTAGAGCGTCTATCCAGCACGGGAGGGCGTCGCACTGGCGAATACGACCGGCCCGAGGGAAACAAATATGCGACGCTGTTCTGTAGTAAATTCAATGATAGCTCTGAACTGCCCCTTCGATCTCTCGACCGGGCGGTCAGTGATTACATCACTTCGACGACATAATCATGAGTGGTGGAGAGGTGAGCAAGATGTCTGACCGGGATACGACACTGGCCGACGAGCCGCCTCGGCGGCGACTGCCTCCCGCGTTTACCCGCCGGGGCCTCCTGAAAATTACTGGGAGCGTCTTCGCCGGCGCGGCGGGCCTCACACAGGGGGTCGGCGGGGTGACCGCTACGGACGGCGGCGAACTCTGGTCTTTCGAAACCGGAGGGGAAGTCCATTCGTCGCCGACTGTAGTAGACGATACCGTCTTCATTGGGAGCGACGACAACCACGTGTACGCGCTTGATGCGGCGGACGGTACCGAAGAGTGGTCCTTCAAAACCGGGAACGTAGTCCGGTCGTCGCCGCAGGTAATCGACGGTACCGTCTTTATTGGGAGTGAACTCGGAGACGAGCGCGTGTACGCGCTCAATGCGACGGACGGGGCCAGACTATGGCGCTTTGATACCGGTCAGCCGATTTACTCGTCGCCAACAGTGGTCGACGGCACTCTTTTTGTGGGTGATCTCTACAATGGACTGTACGCGATCGATGCCGAGACCGGCACCGAAGACTGGTTCTTCAAAACGGACTACCCGGTTGAGTCATCACCGACGGTGGTTGACGGCACTGTCTTCGTGGCGAGTGGCGGTACACCGGTCGGAAGTAACGGCTACGTGTATGCGCTTGACGCCGAAAGCGGCACGGAACAATGGCGCTTCGAAACCGGAGATAAACTGCGGTCATCACCGACGGTGGTTGACGGTACTGTTGTCGTCGGGAACGACCTTGGGGGCAACCGTGAGGGCGGTGGGGTACACGCGCTGGACGCCGATGACGGTACTGAACTGTGGCACTTCGACACCGGCCAAGTCCGGTCATCGCCGACGGTGATCGACGGCACCGCCTTCGTGGCGAGTGACGACGGCTACGTGTACGCGCTCAGCATCGAGGACGGCACCGAAAACTGGTCTTTCAAAACAGGAGCGACATTTTGGTCGTCGTCGGCGACAGTAGTCGACGACACTGTCGTCGTGGGGAGCGGCGACGACAACCACGTATACGCGATCGACGCCGAAGATGGAACCGAGAACTGGTCCTTTGAAACCGGGGACTCGGTTTGGTCGTCGCCGACGGTAGTCGCCGGCACTGTCTTCGTCGGGAGCGACGACGGCCACGTGTACGCGCTCGACTGCGGAGTCGAGGGATCGAGTGAGGGATCGCGGACACGGCTGGGAACGCTTGGGCACCATCACACCTGGGCAGACCAAGACCTTACTGTTGAGACAACTGATTTGTTCCCAGATCCGGGCTACGCCCTGCCGGCGGGCATCGCTGGACTCGGCGCGGCATACCTCTACCGGCGCCGGGCAGCCGACGACGAGCTACCCAACGAGTAGTCACACCCTCGACATCTTGGGACAAGTCCTCGACAGCTTCGAAATCGCGCGGTTGTGGAGCGAGCAACCCACTTAGCATGTCCCAGAAGGCATACGCACCAAGATAGTCAATCAGACGCCGATACGAGGTTTCTTCGGGCAACGTTGACCGCACGCCGAGCCGCTCGACTTCGGTGATCGGTTTTGAGTATGACAAGAAGCGGAAGTTTGTCGCCCAGTACGGCACAAGCTTCCATGTCGCGGCTTTGTCCGCGACCAGCTCTCGCCTGCCGTTATCGGACTTATCGAATCATTGCCCCATTCCGGCAGTACGCATACGCCGAACGTAGTGAGGCGTTTCCCTGCGAGCGAACCGTCGGCTCGCGAGCAGATGTTTTTGGTCCAGCTTTTTGCAAGAAGGGGTGCCGATAGGCACCCCTCCGCAGTAAAAAGGTGGTGTAGTGGGGCCGCCGAGATTCGAACTCGGGTCCGACGCACCCCATGCGCCGAGGATACCGCTACCCTACGGTCCCGTGATTTGGACAACGATGGAGCCAGAGTTAAGGCCTTCGTTTCGCCGAAAGGGTCGAACCTTGCTGACACTGGCCGGCAGTGGTGTATTCCATCGTTGGCAGTGCTATGGAGCTTCGACTGGAGGGCAGCGAAGTGCGGGACGGCAGACGATAGTTATTCCCCGTCCCAGTCGATGAGCCTTCGTCTATACTAACACGCGCTCGAGGTCCACGACAGTCCCCGATTCGGCGTCGGGATCACCGATCAGGTGACCGAGACATACCACGGCACCGTTCGGCGTGTAGCAGGCCACCAGCGGTTCGGCGTCGGGACCGAGGCACGCGTCGGCATCGATGACGCCGGGGGCGTACACCGGTGCACCGTCTGCCACCGCTTTGGCTGCACTCTCAGCGATCGTCACCGACGGCAGGTCGACCAGCGCACGCTCGGCGGGTTGGACGACTGCTTCGAGTGCTACGGGGTCGTCGTCCTCGCGGTACCACGCCAGTGCGTCGGCGAAGTCGTGGAGCGTTGCCAAGTCCCGGTCGTCGAAGGGCCCGGTCCCGACGCGTCGGAGGTCGCCCATGTGTGCGCCGGTCCCGAGCGCCATCCCGATGTCGTGACAGAGCTTGCGGATGTATGTCCCGCTCTCACAGCGTACCCTGAGCAGGGCTTGGCGCTGTTCGCTCTCCAGCACCGCTAGATCGATGATCTCTCGGACGCGCAGCCGGCGCACGACGGCGCTCTTTTTGGGCGGCTTCTGGTAGATTTCGTCCTCGAAGTCCGCTGCGACCCGTTCCAGATCGGGCTGGTTCACGCGGTCGTGTACCTCCAGCACTGCGACATATTCCTTCTCGCTGTCGTCGAAGACCTGCGCCATTCGCGTCGCGTCGCCGAGCAGCATCGGCAGACACCCAGTCACTTTCGGGTCGAGCGTCCCGGCGTGGGCCGCCCGGTCGACGCCGGCCAAGTCACGCACCCAGGCCGCGACCTGGTGGGCGGAGGGGCCAGGTGGCTTATCGAGGTTGAGCACTCCAAACGAAAGGAGTTCGGCGGGCGAGCGTTCGGCGGGCGGACCACGCAGGGCCATTAGAAATCGTAGGAGACGCCCTCGACGGGGGCTTTGCCTTCGTCACCGTTCTGCTCGTAGGACTCGACGGCGTGCAGGACGACGCTCAACACGCCCTGGGGGGCCCAGCGGGCAGTGTTGATCGCCAGGTCGTAGATCGAGAGGTCCTCGATGTCGATGCCGTAGTACGCCTCATAGCGCTGGGCCTCGCTTTCGCCGCGCTCTCTGGTTTCGGTTTTGGCTTGCTCGATCTGTTTGTTCTCCCGCTGGGCGATCCGGTCGGCCCGGACGTCCAACGGCGCGTCCAGCCAGAGCTTGAGATCCGCATAGTTCCCGGCCATCCACCCGGCCAGTCGTGATTCGAGAACGAGATCGTCGCGGTCGCGCGCGATCGTCCGCAGGCGACGGTCGAGGTCGAGGTCGATCGCCTCGTCTTCCTCGGCTTGCTTGTTCAGTTCGAGGGGCGTCATGTCCTGTTCCTGGGCGAGCGACCGGAAGATGTCGCCGCCGCTGACGTGCTCGTAGTCCAAGGCGTCGGCGAGACTCTCCGCCAGCGTACTCTTGCCGCTGCCGGCAGGGCCGGAGACGGTGATCAACATACTCGGTATGCGAACGGCGCGGTAAAAAGGCGTGTGTCTCGCGGCAGAACGCCGCCATGTACGGCCGATTAGCCGAGTCTCGCCGATCAGGTCGGCGAAGTCTGGACGTTCAATGCCTTGCGGACGATCTGGCTGAACGATAGCGAGCAGATGAAGTACCAGAACAGCCAGGCCGGCCAGGGACCGAGCGTCCCGGCAGTCCAGCTGCTGATCTCGCCGAACAGCGGCATGACGATCGCGACTCCCGTGACACCGAGATCGCCGCTTCCGGTCCGCCAGTACAGCCACAGGAACACCGGGATGGTCAACAGCATGATCCAGACCATCGGACGGAACTGCTGTTTGAACATGCCCATCTGGTTGCTCATCATCTCCATTTGCTCTTGCTGGATGCGGTCGAGTTCCTCCTCGTTGCCCTCTTCTTTGGCGCGTTCGCGGCGCTCCTGGAGTTCCTGCATCTTCTCTTGGTGTTCACCCATCCCGCTCATGTCCATGAGATTGTCCTGTAGCAACGCCGACCAGAGGCCAGTCAGTGTCGCCAGTACCAGGATCACCATGTAGAAGGGCAACATCGCTTCCATCGGCCCGAGGACAGTGTCCAGAACGGTGCCGACGGTGGTCTTGATCGAGGGGATCGAGTAGCCGGCGATCAACGAGACGGCGCCGACGCCGGCGAGCTTGTCCCAGGTCGACCAGCCGCCACCGTCGTCCTCGTCGGGGTCGGCGTCCTCTAGGGCATCGTGGACGCCGTCGGGATCGTTGATGACGAACCCGTCGCCGTCGGCGTCGGTCAGCAGCCCTGTTTCGATCAGTCGTCCCCACTGGCCGCTCGAGAGGTCGTCGCTGACGTCGCCCCACGAGACAGTCCCCTGCTCTTCGGCCGCAGCCAGCACTGTCTCGATGGCCTCCTCCATGCTTGCGTCCTCGGCCACGAGACGATCTATTTTCTCGCCTGTCCGTGCCATCGTAAACCCTCTAACGGGCGCAGGTAAATCAACTTTGTATTTTCCAACGACGCGACCCCGGTTGGTCCGTCGTTCAGATAGCGCTCTCGACGGCCGCCTGCAGGTCATTCCAGACGTCATCGAGGGACTGTTCGCCATCGATTTCGACGAACGCGTCCCGATCGCTGTAGTAGTCGATGACGGGTTCGGTGTTCTCCGCGAATACCTCGAGGCGATTGCGGACCGCTTTCTCTTGGTCGTCCTCGCGCTGGATCAACTCGCCGCCACACTCGTCACAGACGCCCGCTTTCTCGGGCTGATCGAATTCGACGTGGTAGTTCTCCCCACAGTCCGAACAGACTCGACGACCGGTGAGACGATCGACGAGTTCGGCTTCGGAGACCGACAGCGAGACGATCACGTCCAGTTCCGTCATCGATTCGAGTTCTTCGGCCTGGTCGAGATTTCGTGGATACCCGTCGAGGACGAAGCCGTCCGCGCTCGTCAGGGCTTTCTCGACGATGGCGTTGACCACTTCGTCGGGGACGAGTTCGCCTCGATCCATGTACTCACCGGGTGTGTCGTATTCCAGGCCGAGATCCGAGATATCCATTTCCTTGTTCGAGCGGAGTGCATCGCCCGTCGTGACGTGCTCGACGCCGAACTCGGAGACGAGGTTCGAACTCTGTGTCCCTTTACCCGCGCCTGGCGGCCCTAACAGCAGAATTTTCGGCTGACTCATGAGCGGAGGTTCGCCACCGAGAATTAACTATGTGACGTTTGCCGATTGGCCTCGACAGTGTCTCAAGGCGACGGCGAATTGGAGACAGCTTCTCGGCTGTGTTGATTATCTCAAAGTCCGTTGTGGATCTCTGTGGAGCCAAGGCGGCCAGGTCACTGACGTTCGTCGAGCATCGCCGTGGCGTCTTCGACTGATTCGGTCACGAAGACATCGTATCCCTCCTCGGACGACGCTTCTTCACCGATCCGTTCCCACTGAAATTCGGCCGTGACCGACTCGCCGGTGACGCGGACGACAGTATCCATACCGAGTCGGCCTGCCTGTACCGCTCCTTCTTTCAGGTCCGCTTCGTCGTCGTCTGCCGCCGGCTTGAATTCGGAAATATCATTGATGAGGCCCCAGCCTTCATCGAGTTGCTTCGCTCCTTCAGCCATCTCGTCGATGATGGCTTCGATTTGGCTCTTGTCCAGTTGCCCCTCCAGCGTGAGTGTCATTCGATTCCGTGCTGTGTCCACTTCGACATCGTAGCGACCCATGTTCTAATATACACCACGAACTGTGATATGTTTTGTCATCCCATGCCATTTGCGTTTTTCAGGTAGAGATCGGCCCCCGTCGGCGATCTATATGGGAATTCCTTAACCACGTTCGAGTACAATCCCCGGCGATGAGCGATCTACTCGCACGGGCCGCCCGCGGTGAGCGTACCGAACGGCCGCCGGTGTGGCTGATGCGCCAGGCGGGACGGCATCTCCCGGAGTATCGGCGCCTTCGGGAGGAGTACGACTTTCTCGAAGCCGTCACGACTCCCGAGGTGGCCGCCGAAATCACGCTCCTCCCCTGGGATCGCTATCGTCCCGACGGGCTGGTGATGTTCTCGGACATCCTGACGATCCTCGAACCGCTCGGCTTTGCGTACCACATCGAGTCCGGGAAGGGCCCAGTCATCGACGAGCCTGTTTCCGACCCGGCGGACGTCCCGGACACCTACGACGACATCGAGGAGTCACTCGATTACGTCGGCGACCTGCTCGATCGACTCGACGCCCGGGTCGGCGATGAGACCGGCCTCATCGGCTTTGCCGGTGGCCCGTTCACGCTTGCCTCCTATGCTATCGCCGGCCATCCCACCCGGAACCACTACCCCGCCCGCCAGTTCAAGGCTCGCCACCCCGAAGCGTTCCGTGATTTGCTCGGAACGTTCGCCGACGCTGTTCGCGAGTTCCTCCAGTACCAGGTCGATCACGGTGCGGACGTCGTCCAACTGTTCGATACCTACGCCGGAGTCTTGCCCCCAGCGGACTACCGGGAGTTCATCCAGCCACTCCACCGAGAGATTCTGGCCGACGTCGACGCGCCGACGATCGTTTTCGTCCGGAACATGGGCGGTCGACTCGATCAACTTGCGGCGACGGGGGCGGACGTGGTCAGCTTAGACTGGACTGTCGAGATGGGCGCGGCTCGCGACCAACTGGGTGACCGACCCGTCCAGGGGAACCTCGATCCCTCGGTCCTCTTTGCCGATCCAGAAATAGTCCGCGAACGCACGCGTGAAGTGATCGAACAGGCCGGACCCCGGGGACATATTCTTAACTTGGGCCACGGTGTCAACAAAGATACGCCCGTCGCAGCCGTTGAGGCATTCGTCGAGACGGCGAAGTCCATCGAGCGCTGAGCAGTTTCATCAACCGCTCAGGCTTTGTCGTCATCGTCGTTTTCGGGAAGCTGGTTGACCGCTTTCAGCCACCGTTCTTTGGCCATCCATCCGGGCGAGAGCGGTCGGTGGTGGACGTTGCCGGGCGGGGGAAACTCAACTGTGTCCCGGCCGGTCTTTATCCGCCAGAGATGGACTACCATCGCAACGGCGACCCCGACAAACAGCACTGCCAGCCCGAGGTTCGCAGGACCGTCGAACGGGTATAGTATGGCCCCGACGAACACAAGGAACCCGAGAATCGTGACCGCATAGAGGGAGAGTACAATCAGCCGCCCCGTAATTTCGACTGTGCGGGCCATCGGTCACGTAGATCGTTCGTCTCCATTGGTATAACCGCTGTCACTCAATCGGCGCGTTCAGACACATCGTTCCCGGCTCGTCCCGACACTGACACTGCCGGAACTGGTAGACTGCGGGGTCGAAGTCAGCGAGGAAGGGTTCGACAAGATCCTCGAGCACGCCGACGAAACGATCATCGTCGTGGGGTATCGGCACACGGTGGAACTCTAAGCCTGCCGCGTTGGCTTCCTCCGCGAGTTCGACATCGAGTTCCGAGAGGGTCTCGCTCTGTTCGTGCATGAAGCTGATCGGCTCGACGACGACGCGTTCGGCGTCGACGGTCTCGATGACGTCCTCGATCTCGGGTTCCGTCCAGGGGATATCCCGGTTCTCGTGGTTCTGGTAGCCCAGTTCGTACGAATCGACATCGAGCAATCCAGCCACCGTCTCGACGTACTCGGTGACGTAGGTGTCATAGCGGCTCCCTTCCTCCGTGAGGTAGTACTGGGGTGTGCCGTGGGCTGAAAACACGAGGGTCGTCTCGGGGTCTGTCAGATCGACACCACGCTCCTCGGCGTAGGCTTCGATCGCGTCAGCCCGCAGGCGGGGGTAATCGGGGTGGCGGTGCCAGCCCGAGATTTCCTGGAGTGCGTCGAACTCACGTTCGTCGGCGGCCTTGCGGAGTTCTTCCAGTGCGTCGACGGTCGTCGAGGGGCCACAGAGTGGGTAGATCGGCAGGCCGATGATCTGCTCGTGGCCGTCCTCGATCGCAGCGTCCAGTGCGTCCTCGATAAACGGCTCGGTGAACTGCATCCCGATGTACGTCTCGACGTCGCGACCGCGCTCTTGGAGTCGTTCTTGCAGTGCGTCGGCCTGCTCACGAGCCTGGCCGTTCAGGGGCGAGCCGCCGATCTCTTCGTACTCCTCGATCAGCGGCCCGGCCCGGCGCTCGGCGAGTTCGCGCGACCGTTCGCGGGCCTCGGCTTCCGTCGTATCGCCCTCGATCTCGCGGTTGTTGAAGAAGATGCGCTCGAGATACGAGACGACGGCCTCGCGTTCGGGGGTGGCCGGTTCGCCGAAATTCAACAGCAGGATGGCACTCGACATGACTCACAGTTACGGCCAGATCGGAATAGATGTTTGCTTGCCGGCGGAGCGATCCGGACGAACTCTGGACTCGGTGACCGCTCAGGCCGCCCCGTCGCGAAACCGCTCGATCGACCGTCGGTGACGTCGTCGTAATCGTCGTCCCCACTAACCGAGCGTGCCCTCGACTACTCTCGCAGTCGCGAGTGCGAAGGTTTCCCCCAGCCGGGGTTGTACTGGGGGATGATCATCAAGCCGTACTCTATATTTTCATATATCGATTAAACAAGTGTTGTGTCGTCATCAGGATCGTATTTGAAGTCATGTGGTCGTCCATGCTCGTCATCAATATCTGGTGGATTCTTAATAGTGTCTTCTCGACTATTATATGAGGGGGATATCTACATCCCATGTTCCCTTCCCTCCCTATTCTTCCGTCCATTCACCCACGTCGGCATCACCCACTTTGCCTCCGGCACCATTGATATCTCTCCACATTTTGAATTGGCCGGTCTGTCCCTTCTGAATAGGAATAGCGAATCGCCAGTCATGAGCCCACATCGATATCTCTTGGGTGGTGATGTATGCCGTTTCTTCGAATTCGTACGAATATTCGTCGGTTGAACTAGATTCTGAGTCATGGTTCTCTGACATACCGTCAAGTACGCTTGCTATGCCGAGAACAGAACTGGTGCCGACTAATGCAGCAGCTACACCCCCTGACAATGCACTTGCGGTGATTCCTAATACAACGCCCGCACCACCCAAGATTGCACTTGCATCGCAACCTGCATTTGGATCTGCCTCCTCCAGAGCTTCTTTTCCCTTCGTGTATTCTGTCAATTCTCCTTCCGGAACACTATGGTTTTCAGCCGTCGAAATATGTGGTCCTCCAAATTTCCCACTAGCATCTGAAAGATCGAAATTACTGTGCCCTCGATTTTAGACGAGATTCATACACGCACAGGGAGACGTTATGCCTGATTGTTGTTGTATAATTCCGAGGATAACGCGAATACAAGAGCGGCAATTATGAAAATGATCGTTACTAGATGTTTCGGACCAAGTAGCAGAGCAACTCCGTATGAAGCAATCAGTACGATAGCGATGATTTCTTTCCGTTCTAGTTCCCATGACATGCATTGTTCTTGTATGATGATTTATTGGTTCTCATAGTAAATATTCCTTTTGTGTTCTTATTTTGGATATGGCTGGAAGAGCCTGATAACATCGGAATATCGGCCAGTTTGAGCGGTCGTTCCACACTCAGTCCACAGTGGTATCGCCCTCAACCATGCGGTAGATGCGTTTGAGATACGAGACGACAGCCTCACGTTCGGGGAGGGCCGGTTCGCCGAAATTCAACGGCAGGATGGGTGGGGGCGACATGCGACGTCGTAGGGGGCGGATCGGAAAGGGGGTTGCTTGCCAGCAGTGAGCGCTGTCCGGTCGAGCAGTTCAGTCCGGGCGGACAGTCAGTGATGGGAAATACGACCCATAGAATCCTTCGTCGAATGTAATCAGGGCATCAGCCTCGGTCATCGCGTGGCCGCCGATGAGGAAGTCAGCGGCGACGTGCTGGCGCGGGGACAGTGACGTCCCGCAATGCTCACACTCGACTGTCTGTTCCGTCCCGCAGGACGGACACTGTAGGCCGTCCGGTCGCCGATCGACGTACTCGCGGAAGCGATCGCCGGCCGCGAACAGCGCTCGACGTGACGGTTCGACGAGCCGAATGCTCATGTCTTCGAGGAACCGGTCGAGCGCCGATGCGTCGTCGAACGTTCCGTCGGCCGCCAGCTCTGCGTAGACGATCGGCGTGATGACGACCGCACCTTGCTCGTAGGCGTCCCTGAGCGCAGCCTCGCTTTCGTCTGCGTGTTCGTCGTCGTATAACAACGCGATCAAGGCGTTCGTATCGACAGCGGTCCTCACGTCTCATCCTCCGACATTGCGCCCGATCCGCCGTCGTCGGTTTCCGGTGTCTCCTCTCGCGGGTATTCTCCGCGGAGGCGCCGCATTCGCTCCGGCATCGTCTCGTCGCTCTCGGCCCGTCCCCGATACGTCTCGAAGGGATCCCCTCCTGTTTCGGTGGTCGGCGCTTCCTTCCGGATCTCACAGCCCTCGTCAGTCCGCTCGAAAGAGATTTCATCACCCGGTTCGATCCCGAGCGCCTCCCGAATCTCCTTCGGGATCGTGACCTGTCCCTTGCTGGTGATGCGCGGCATTGTGGTAATAACTTAGTCGTAATACTGTAAAAGTATTACTCCGGACCATTCCTCACGACCGCCAGTAGGCCCGCGTGAGGAGGACGAGCACGGGAAAGATCTTCAGGTGGCCGATCCACAGCAGGAAGATAGCAGCAGCTTCGAGGTGTCGGGGAACTAAAGGACCTAAAATCGCTGAATTTCGGCCAGATGGGAGAGTGCTTGTTTGGGCATGGTGAAATACGGCCCGTTCCCGAACCCAAAATTTATATTCATATAGAAAACATTATTATCTAACAATGGATGATACCCGGTTGATGGCTTACTGCTTGGTATCTGCAATTGGAGGGTACATTGTATATCGCGTGTTCCACCCCTTCTCAAATGGAATGTCGATATATCTTTTTACAGTGTTATTTTTTCTTGTCTTGCTTGGATTTCAAGAATATCGCGAGACGACTATTGATAACAATTGATTATGTGCCCACATTCTATAAAGATCGATTCTTCATTCTAGAATCAGATTAAGTAAGACAAATACAAGTGCTGTTATCAGCTAGATTTTAGTCTTTTCTCATCTTAAATTCATTAAGTACGAACCGATGTCTCGGCCCTATCTCCGGAGGGAGGCTTTTGGAATTATATAAGTCTGCATACGTTTCATTCATAAATGCACCCGCGTTGGTGAATATCTCAATCCCGATATCATATTCTGTTCCAGCGTCTAATTCAATACCATTAACTGATCTTTTCTCATCATCCGATCCTCCTGATATATCACATACTTTGTGCTTAGACAGTCCAAAGCTGTCCCGAACAATCACTGATAATTCTGCATTTGCCAGGAGGAGATCTGCGTTTTTAAAATAGTCGACACTGACTTCGTAGTCTCCATCTTCGTCTGGTGTATATTGCGTGAAAAGCCTAGCTGTAGCATTTGCATTACCCGCAATAAGTGCCTTAGACCAAAGATGGATTTTATTTTCAATAGTGTCAATGGACACATTATTCTTAGAGTTTAATGAGCTATTCTTCTCTGATTCTTTCTCATCTAATGATAGAGTAACCATATTATTCTTCCTCCTTATTGGCTTTCTTTTTATTATGTTCCTTTATCTTTTGTCTACAATCTAATATATCGGCAGATATTTCTGATGGGACTGGGTGATCAATCAATCTATCCTCAAGATTTTTCCGTGCCTGTTTTTCAGTTTTCTTTCCTTTTTCTACTTTTTTCTCTTCCTTCTTATAAATATTACAAGCAACAGATACCTCATTTCGTGGATACCTTTCCAATAGTTGATCCCTTAGTTTATCCACTTTGTCACTCTTCTTTTTTGCTGATGCTACAGAAGCGGTAGCACCTAACAACGCTGACGAGCCAAGTAGATTCAGTACTTGGCGCCTTGTAGTTAGCTTCATGCTCCATGATCAGAAATACAGTCAAACAATGGTAATTTTACTATATCATTTCTATATTGGATGATAGAAATATGTTTTATAGTTGCTATTTCTATATAACTTTCCTAACCGCCGGACTAGTAACTGATCAGTATCTCGTTTCGTAGTCGTGAGAATGCTCGTTTCCAACGTCTCACGACCGCCAGTAGACCCGCGTCAGGAGGACGAACACGGGGAAAATCTCCAGGCGGCCGATCCACATCAGAAAGACCATCCATAGTTTCGATGTCCAGGGGAACGGCAGGTAGCTTTTCATCGGACCGACGATGCCAAAGCCTGGCCCGACGTTGCCGATCGTCGCCGCGACGGCGCTCAATCCGTCTAAGACTGCCAGTTCCATGCCGACCCGGCCCGCATCGAGCATGATCACCACGACTCCGAGGAAGAACAGCGCGAGATACAGCAGCGTGAAGGCGTGAATTCCGCGGACGGTCGACTCGTCTAGCGCTCGGCCGCCCAGTCAGACGGGACTGACCGCCTCGGGATGGACTGGCCGTGGAAAACGCTGTCTTCGTTTATTTCGATCTCCAACACTTCCGCGCGATCACTCTCGATGATCGCGACGTTCTCGGCGTGTTCCTCGCGCGTGACCCGAGTTATCTCCTCGGCGGCCACCTCACGGGGCTGGATGGCAATATCGATCCCAACGGTTTCGAACAGCTGAACGTAGCCGCCGTTTTCGACGACTGCGATAGCGCGGCCGGCACCGAGTCGCTTGGCGAACAGTCCCGCGAGCAAGTTGGCTTCGTCAGTTTCCAGCGTCGTGACGACGACATCGACCGCCTCGATGTTCTCGCTCTCGAGGAAGCCCCGGTCGGTGGCATCAGCTTGTAACACCGTCGTCTTTGGTAGCGACTCGGCGAGAAACTGCGCGCGTTCGGGGTCCCGCTCGATCAGCTTGGGTCGAATCCCGCGTTCCTCGAACAGTCTCGCAGTCTGGTAGCCGACCGAACTCCCGCCGACGAGCAAGACGTCGTGGTAGTCGTCATCCGGGGCCACAGCGTGGCTGAAAGCCGTCACCGCCTCGTCGGTCCCGATGACGATCACCTCGTCGCAGGCTTCCAGTACCGTGTCACCGCGCGGGATGACGATCTCTTCGCAGGCCCCATCCTCCCCGGAACACAGGATCGCAGCGAACGTGAGATCGTCGAACCGATCGGCTTTCGCGACGGTCTGTCCGGCGAGTGGACTCCCCGCGGCGAGTTCGAACTCGGCCATCTGGATCGTCCCGTCGGCGAAGCTGTCGACGTCCCCGGGCGGTCTTCCCCGAGGCCGTCGATCACACGGCCTCCCGAGACGTGGTGGAGTCCATCTCCATTGCCGTCGTCGATCCAGGGGATAGAATACGTGGTAGCCCCCGCCCCGACGGTTTGATATACACTGATCATCACGCCCGCCTGGCGGGTAAGAAATATCGACCTGCTTGTCCGTCGTTTCAATCTGGAAACGTTGGTGGCCCCATTCCGGTAGCCAGTCAGGTGTCGGCTTAGCCGAACATCTGGCGCATCATGGGATGCATCTCCATGAGTTGCTCCTCGGCGATTTCCTCGTAGAGCTTGTAGGTAATGCTCACGGTCAGCAGCAGTCCGGTTCCGGTGACGCCGCCGATCGTGCCGAGCATGTTCGCCAGGACGGCCAGCAGGCCAACGAGGGCGCCGCCGATGACCGTCACTTGCGGAATGTACCGTCCAAGCACCTTCTCGAGTACGCCGGGGCTCTGTCGGAAGCCGGGGATCTGCATGCCGGAATTCTGGATCTGCTGGGCCGTCGCCTCCGGACCCATGTCAGTCGTCTCGACCCAGAAGACGGCGAATATGGCGCCGCCGACGATCATGACGGTGAGATCGATACCGACACGCAGCAGGACCTTCCAGACCGGCTGGGAGACTCCACCGAGGAACCACGCCCACTGACTCGGCGACTGGACCGGTGCCAGGTAGTAGAACAGTCCGCCCGTTGGATTACCGTTCGATCCGTAGGTGCCCAGGATAGCGGGCATACTGCCCCCGAGTTGCTGGTTGAGTATCCGCCCGAGGAACTGGGCGTTCTGCTGCAACGCCCGGACGAGGATCATCGGCAGGACGCTCGCGTAGATGAGTTTCACGGGGAATCGTCCGCGGGCACCCTTCACGCGAGCGTGACTGAGCGGGATTTCCACCCGGACCGACTCCGCGTAGACGACGATCACGAAGATCGAGAGAGTCGTGAGCAGGGCGATGATCTGGCCTTGTCCAAAGAGGAAGTCCAGCAACCCTTCCGTGGTCAGCACCGAAGGGATGTCCCGGTAGCCAAGCCCCATCGCAATCCAGGAAGGAATGAGGCCCCAGTCGTTGGTCGGCGATAGCTGCGGGATCGCGATCAACCCGCCCACCAGACTCTGGCTGACGCCAGCGATGATGAACAGGCCGATCCCGCTCCCGACGCCCCACTTGCTGATCACCTCGTCCATGTAGAGGATGAGGACACCGCCGACGGCGATCTGGAGGAACATGAGCCACTTCGTTCCCGTTGTACCCAGTCCAAAGACCGGGTCTGCCGGCAGGAAGTTGGCGGCGAACACCATCGGGAGCCCGGTCAGGGCGATCATCACGAGTACCAGCACTTTCTGGAGGCCCTGATAGAGCACCTGATCGCGTGGATTGTTCTGGGTGTCAAGGCCCAGCAGATCCGCACCGCCCAGCAACTGCAGGACGATGCTTGCCGTAACGATTGGCCCGATGCCGAGTTGCAAAATCGTCCCCTGTCCACCGGCCAGGATCGACCGGAAGCGACCGAACGCGTCGCCGCCACCGGTCCCCAGTCCGAACAGGTAGACGTTGGTCAGGAAGAAATACAGCACTAGCACGCCGGCTGTCCAGCCCAGCTTGCGCTTGAACGGCACGTGGCCCTCCGGGCGGGCGACCGACGGCATCCGCGTCAGCAGTGGTTCAGCGGTGTCCTTCCAGCTCATCCTTACTCGCTGTCGGCGTCGGCGTGCTCTTTATCCTGTCGTTGTTCGCCGCGCTCGCTCAGCTCCGCACTCCCACCGGCGGCCTCGAGCTTCTCGCGGGCACCGGCCGAGAACGCGTCGGCGACGACGGTCAGTTCGTTGCGGACCTGCCCGCTACCGAGTACTTTTACGACGTCGGCCTCGTGACCGTCCTCGACGACTTCGCGGGCATCGATCCGGTAGCCGCCGTCGGTCTCCTCGGCGAGGCCCTCGGCGGCCAACAGGGCCGCGTCCTCGTCGAGTTTCCGGACGTCGATCTCGCGGACGTCCTCCTGGGTCTTCTCGGGGCGCGTGAACCCGCTCTTGCCGATCGGCGGGTAGTTGTGCATTTCGTGTTTGTCGCGGCCGGCGTCGCCGCGACCGCCGCGGTGACCGGCACCGCGACGGTTCTTGTGCGTGCCACCGCCGTGTGTGCGCGAACCGCGCTGGCGCTTTTTCTTACTAGTCATTATCGCATCGCCTCCAGCAGGTCGTCGATCGCCTCGGTCGAGTGATTACCGAGTTGTCCGCCCTCGGTGGTCGGATGCTTGATCCCGTCGTGGCCCTTCCGTGGTGGGTGCAGACGGAGTGTCGGCGACAGGCCGACTTCCTGCAGGGTTGTCTCCTCTTCGAGGAGGGCTTCGGCCAGACTTTCGAGGTCGTCGTAGTTTGTGTTCCAGCCGACCCACTCGTCGTCGATGTCTCCTTCGCCTTCGGCAGGCTCAGCCCGCTTTTCGAGGAGCAACTCGACTGTCTCGACAGAGGGTTCGCCGTGGGCGACCACGTCGTGAACCTTCGTGATCATGCCCCGGTAGGCCTCGGTCTCGGGGACGAACGTGGCGTGATTGACGCGGCCCAGGTTGAGCATCTCCAGGGTGTCGACGACGTCCTGACTGACGTCAACCTCGCCTCGCAACTGAACGAGTACTTCCATTACTCGATCACCTCGCGCTCCTCGAAGGCTCGCTCGGGGACCCGTGCTTCGGCCGTGTTCCGCAGGGCGTTGAACGTCGCCTTTGCGAAGTTGACCGTCGTGCGGGTGTTCCCCGACGAGCGCGTCCAGATGTCTTCGATGCCGGCGAGTTCGAGGACGTGCCGGACGGTTTCTCCGCCGGCCAGGCCCAGTCCGCGCGGGGCGGGCTGGAGTTCGACCTCGACGCTGCCGGCCTTGCCCGTGGTCCGCAGCGCGACCGTGTGCGCTCGGCCACAGCCACACTCCCAGGAGCCACAGCCACGCGAGACGTCGATCAGGTTCAGCTTGGCGACCTCGATTGCCTTCTGGATCGCGCCGCCGACCTGGTCGTCACGCCCCTCGGCGTAGCCGACCAGACCGTCGCGGTTGCCCACGACGACGACACACCGGAACTTCACCCGGCGGCCAGAGTCGGTCATCCGCTGGACCATGTTGATGTCCAGTACTTCGTCTTCCAGCCCGGGGACGAGCTGGTCGACGATCTCCGGTTCCTTCAGCGGCAGCCCGGCGTTCAGGGCGTCGCGCATCGAGTCGATCTCGCCGTCGGCGACCTGGCGGCCGAGCCGCGTTCGTGGTTCCCATCCGTCGCTCATAGTTCGATGTCACCTTCGAGTAACGTCTCCCGCAACTCCGCGAAGTGTGCGGGTAGCTCTGTCGCGTCGAAATCCCCGCTATACAGCGGTTCCTCACGCATCTCGGCGTACTCGGCGATGTGTTCACCGCTGGTCCGCTCCCAGTCGGCAAGCACGTCGTCGTTGTGGGGGATTTCCAGGCCGGCGTCGATCGCACCCTCCTGGATCGCGAATACTTTGCTCCCTGGCGTCGGCGTGTTGAGTCCGATGTCCAGCACGGCTTCCTCGTAGCCGGCGTCGATCGCTCGCAGCCCGGCGAGCAGGCCGGTGAGATACGCGGCGGGCAGGTTGCCCGTCGGTGCCTCCCAGCCGTACTCGGCGAGGTCGTTCGACTCGGCGGCTGCAACTGTCTCGTCTCCATCGGGCCCGGTAGTCACCAGCTGCGCCCTGGCCTGGCTGTTCGAGAGCCGCGCCACGAGGCGGGGCTTGCCGGATTTCAGCAGGCGCAACCGCTGATGGTAGTCCGTCCGGGATTCGCGGCGCCGACGCATCGGCACCTTGTATCGTGGTCCTGTCGCCATTCACTGATCACCGTATTGGTCGTCAATATATCGCGTCAGGTCACCGACGTCGTCGAATTCGCCGCCGCTGGCCTGATCGTACAGTTCGCGGTACTCCGTCGGCGACAGCTCGCCGTCGTCGCGGAGTTCGCGAAGGTGTTCCCGCTGGGCACGGATCCGCGAGACCCAGTCTTCTTTCTCGTTCTGTCGCGCTCCCGCAGACCCCTTCCGGGACCCGTGTCCCTTCTGGTGGCCGTACGCACGCTTCTGCTGGCGCTCTTTGGCCCGTCCGCGGGAGTTGCCGTCCGGTTCCTCGGCGCGGATGACGCCTCGATCGACGAGATCACGCAGATCCGCCCGCGTGATCGCCTCGGCGATCTCGTCTTGGGCCTCGGGATCGAACCAGACGCGGTTCTTCCCGACGTCCAGTACGTCGGCGGCCATCCGTTTCTGTGCACTCAGATCAGTCATCGTTCACCTCGACTTCGACGTAGGTGGGATTGAGGACGCGGATCCCTTCGTTTTCCGCGACCTCCTCGATGCGCTCGCGCTTGCGGCCACCGACTTTCGAGGCGATCCGCACTGCCTGGCTGTCACCGTCGACACCCTCGAGGTCCGCAACGTTGTGGACGCGGACTTCCTCGAAGCCAGAGGGGTGGAGTCCCCGAACCGCTTCGGGCGTCCGGAATCCGGCTTCGACAGTATCGCCCTTGCCCTTGACGCCGCGGCGCTGCTTCGAGAGGCCGCCCCGCGGGCGTCGCCAGGACGTCGGGACGCGCTTTTTCTTGTGGTAGTCCTGCCGGTTGAACTGCGGCTTGCCCTCGCGTCGTCGCTGGACGAGCAGACGTGCCTCCTCGTCGCTCAACTCGGGCGTCTTCTCTGCGTGGCCGCGCGCCTGCAGTTCCGTCTCGACATCTTCGGCCTCTTTGGCTTCCGCACCAGCCTCCTCGACCTCGGCGGTCTCGGCGGCCGAGACGTCGAGTTCGCCGATGTCGGCCTGGATTCGGGCGGCCAGGGCGTTGCCGATGCCCTCGACCGCGGTCAGGTCCGATTGCTCGGCGCGGGCGACGTCTTCGACCGTCTCGAAGCCCGCCTCCCGCAGCGTCTCGGCTTTGTCCTCGCTGACGCCGCTGATGTCTGTCAGTTCCTCGTAGGACTCGGCGCTCTCGGTCTCGGCGTCCGTTTCGGACTCCTCGTCGACATCGGCGTCAACGTCCTCGTCGGGTTCGACACTGCCGATGTCGGCCTTGATCCGGGCAGCCAGCGCGTTGCCGATGCCCGAGACTTCGATAAGTTCGTCTTCCGTCGCCTCGCGCAGATCGGAAATAGTCTCGAAGCCGGCCTCGCGAAGCGATTCGGCCGTTCCGTCGCCGATCCCGCTGACGTCCGTCAACTCCGTGAATTCCTCGTCTTCGGCCATCAGGCCTCACCTCGGTTCGGTTTCTGGGTGATGTAGACGCCGTCCTGGAAGACGCGGACATCCTTGTCCGTGACGCGGGTTAGCTGCTCGATGTCCGCGGCCGTCTGGCCGACATCCTCGATGCTGGGCCCGCGCAGCGTGATCTGCTCTTCGTCGATCTCGACCTCGGTGTCCCCGTGGATCGGGGTCGTCCGCGGCGCGCGCTCTCCGAGGAAATTCTCGATGACGATCTCGCTATCCTCGGCGCGCACCTGCATCGGGAAGTGAGAGTAGAAGACTTCCATCTCGTACTCCCAGCCCTCGGTGACGCCGTGGAACATGTTCTGCACGTGGCTCTCGAAGGTCCCGATCGTCGACATCGTCTTTGCGTCGTCTTCCGCAGACTCGATGACGACCGTCTCGTCGGCCACCTCGACCGACACGTCCGGATACCACAGCCGGCGCGTGACGCTGCCTTCGGGCCCTTCGACGGTGAGTTCAAGATGGTCCATCTCGGCACTCACGTCCTCCGGTAGCTGTAGTTCTGTGCGTGGCATTGTCAGTATACGTAGGCGATCACCTGGCCACCGACGCCCGCTTGCCGGGCCTCGTAGTGGCTCATGATCCCGTGGCTGGTGGTCACGACGAGCGTCCCGTAGTCCCGAGCAGGGAGGAATCGCTTCTCCCATTGCTCGAACTCGTCGGATCCCGCCGAATAGCGGGGTTTGACCGGGCCACATTCGTTGATCGCACCTTTCAATTCGACCTCGAATTTGCCGGCCTTGCCGTCTTCGATGTGTTCGAAACCGTCGATGTAGCCACGGTCGTAGAACACTTCGAGGACGTTGCCGATCTCGTTCGAGGCGGGCTCGACTATGTGTGACAGCTGGCCGACGCTCTCGGCGTTATCGATCTCCGCGAGCGCCGCGCTGAGTGGATCGTTTCCTGTCATCGTTAGCTGTACTTCTCGAATCCCATGTCGGGGGCGATCTCCCGGAAACACTGCCGGCACAGGAAGATGTCGTACTTGCCGACAAGGCCCTGTTCGCGCCCGCAGCGCTGGCAGGCCTCTAGCTGGCCGGTCCGCTTTGCGGCCTGCTCGCCGGTTGCTTCTGCGCCCGTGTCGCTGTCTGTCTCGCTCTCGCTCATTCGCTCACCTCCACGTCGAAGGTCGACTCGACGAACGCGATCGCGTCCTCCGGATCGAGCCGATGGTTCGCGGGGATCGCCCGGGACGCCTTATCGCGCTTGGTGACGCGATAGCCCGGCCGCGTCAGGTTCACCGTCACGTCCAGCCCGTAGATCCCGATGGTCGGGTCGTACTCCTGGCTGGGGAAGTCAGTATGTTCCTCGACACCGAAGCTGAAGTTGCCGGTCTCGTCGAACTGCGACGCTTCGATGTCGACCAGTTCCAGTGCCGTCTCGAGGAACTCCTCGGCGTCCTCATCCCGCAGCGTGACCTTTGTCCCGACGGGGTCACCCTGCCGGATTTCGAACTCGCCGACGGTCGCCTTGGCGTTGGTCCGGACGGGCTGCTGGCCGGCGATCTCTGCCAAGATCTCCTCTGCGTCAGCCAGCTGCTGACCGCCCTGACCGATGCCCATGTGGACGACGACCTTCTCGACGGACGGCTCGCGCATCGGGTGGAACCCGGCCTCGGTCTCGGAGCTCATTCCTCAGCACCTCCGTCTTCGGACGCGTCCTCGGCGTCGGCCTCGTCGGCTTCTGCGTCGGATTCGTCCTCCTTGACGTCCTCGTCGGCGTCGTCGCTAGTAAAGTTCTCGTCGATGACGACGACGTACTCCTCGACGGTCTCGACTGTCGAGCCGTCCTCGCGTTCGACGATGACGTTGTTGTCGGCACTGCCGGGCGTGACCTGGATCTCTTCGATCGTCCCGATCTCGCCGGCGTGCTGGCCATCGACGGCCGTAACGAGAGCGCCCTCCTCGTACTCGAAGTGGGCAACGATCTCCTCGCTGTCGTTGGCAACGACGATCGAGTCGTTGCCCTCGTAGGGGGCGTCCTCGCCGACCAGCAGCGTCTCGCCGTCGTGCAGCGTCAGCTGGAGGTCGCCGCCGGGGACGTTACCCTTCTCGACGATCTTGCCGAGCTTTGACTGGGCTGCGTCCTCGTCGATGGGCGTCAGCGCGAGCCGACCGCCCTCGCCGGGGAACACGCGGTAGAACTCCTCGCGCTCCATGAACGCAAGGATGTCGAACATCCCCACGGGACGGGTTTCGTCGCTTTCGGGGTCGCCGTTGATCAGCACCTGGTCCTGATCGAGCGCGAAGCGAGCCTCCTTGCGGCTGTCGACGTACCCCAGGACGTCCCGGAGGACGATCAGCAGGGGCACGCCGGCCTCGCCGTGTGGGCCGGCGTCGGCCTTGACGGTGAAGGTCTCGGTCTTGCGCTCGACCGGCCAGCGTTCCGGTACCGAGAGTCGTTTCTGGTGGTTGCTCATTGTTCGTCCTCCTCGAGTCGCTGCCGTCGCACGTCGTCAGCGAGGTCCAGATCAGTCACGCGGACGTTACTGGCCTCTAGACGGCGGGGAGTTTCCTCGCCATCGGCGGTCTCGACGGTGACGTCCTCGACGCTGATCGTCGCGTCCCGGAGGTCGACGTCGAGCACTTCGCCCTCTTCGCCGGCGAAGTCGCCGCGCATGACCTCGACCGTGTCGCCCGCGTTGACGCGGACGCGTCGGGTGTCGTACTCCTCGCGGAGGTCGTCGGTCAGCGTCGCGTGGACCTGCTTGTGTCGCTCGTGCAACGGCGCGCGCTCGGTCTCGTTGCGCTGTTTGGTTGGTTGTTCACTCATAGCTATACGATCATCGTGGCTGCCGAGGCGATGGAGCCAAAGCGTTCGGCCACCTCGCGGGCGATCGGCCCGCGAAGTTCGGTCCCTCGGGGATCCTCGTTCTCGTCGACGATGACGGCCGCGTTATCCTCGAACTTCACGCGCTGGCCGTCGGGTCGCCGGATCGGCTTGCGCTGGCGGACGACGACTGCCTCCAGCACCTGCCGTCGCATCTCTGGGGTACCCTTGGTCACCGAGACGGTAATCTTGTCGCCCAGGCCCGCCTTCGGGTGGCGGTTCTTCGTCCCGGAGTAGCCCGCGACGCTAATGACCTTGAGTTCGCGTGCGCCCGTGTTGTCCGCACACGTGACGAGCGAACCCTTCTCTAGGCCCTGGGTGACGTCGGCGTTGAGGGCCTCCATCAGGCCTCACCTCCGTGTTTCTCGACCACTACGTGTGATTTCGTCTTCGAGAGTGGTCGGGTCTCTGCGATCGTGACCGTGTCGCCCTCATCCAGGTCCACGCACGGGGGTGCGTGAGCCGGGATGCGACTCCGCCGTTTCATCAGGCGGTCGTATTTCGGCACCGGGACGTCGTACTCGCGCTCGACGACGACGGTCTTCTCCATGTCTGTGGACGCGACCGTGCCTTCGACCGTCTGCCCGCGCACCGAGAGGGTGCCGTGGAACGGGCAGTTGGGGTCGTCACAGGTCTCGTCCGGCTGTCGTACGTTCAATCCTAACGCCATGTGGAATCACCTCTCCGCTCGGTCCGTCTGGCTGGCCGTGCAACGAGCCGCACTCCCTCGACGGTGACGACGGTGGACGCACCCGAATCGGGATCGTCCCCCGCACCGTCGGGCAGTTCGAACTCGAAGGTCACGGCGGCCTTCGGGACCTGCCACGTCCGCCCGCCAGCCCCGATCACGAGGGTGTTGGTCGTCTCGTTGACGACCGTTCCCTCGATGCCCACGAGACCGGGATCGGTCGCGTCGCTGACGCGAACGGCGAGCCCGATCAGTTCGTGGCGTGGCAGGGTGACGGCGGTACGTGACATTACGCTGTCTCCTCTGTTTCTTCAGCTTCGATCGTCTTGATCCGCGCGATCGCCTTGCGGATCTCCTTGATGCGCCCGGGGTTCTCCGGAGCGCCACCCGTCGCCTGGACGGCGCGGGCGTTCAGCAGTTCCGTCTGGAGGTCCTCGAGTTCGGCCTCGCGCTCGGCGGGCGTCATGTCGCGGATCTCCGTGGGATGGAGGATCGTCATTCCTCGTCACCCTCCTCGTCAGCTTCGTCGTCGGCAGCGTCTGCATCCGCGTCGTCTCGCGGCTCGTCGCCGCTCGAAGTGTCCGCGGAGTCCTGCTCTGCGCTGTCCATCTCTTCGAGGAGTTCCTCGGCCTCTTCTTCTGTCTCCTCGTCGAGTTCCTCGTCGACGGCCGACTCGAGTTCGTCGAGGTCTTCCTCGACACCCGAATCGTCCGGGACATCGACGTCGTCGAACTCTTCGGCCTCGGCAGCCTCCTCGACGACTTCCTCCTCGGGGGCGTCCTCGTCGGCCGCCTCCTCGGATTCCTCGGGCGGCGCGCCCGTCGCGGCTTCCGCGTCATCCTCGCCCTCTTCGGGCTCGCCGGTGAGTAGCTCCTCGACCGAGTCGCCTTCGACTTCTTCGACGTACTCCGAGACGTCGACGTCCTCGTAGATCTCGAAGTCGTCGGGCAGCTCGGCCTCCGGCGGGATGATCTTGACGTCCACGCCGATCGTGCCGAGCTTCATGACGGCGACGCCCTGACCGTGGTCGACGATGTCCTCGGCGGGTTCGCCGTTGTGCTTGATGTAGCCGCGGTTGAACTTCTCGACGCGGGAGCGGGCGCCTGTGACCTTCCCCGAGAGGACGATCTCGGCACCCTTCGCGCCGGCTTCCATGATCCGGTCGATCGTCGTGTGACCGGCCTTCCGGAAGTACCAGCCGCGCTCTAAGGCGTTGGCCAGGCGATCGGCGACGATCCGGGCGTTCAGATCCGGCTCCTCGACCTCCTGGACGTCGACCTGGGGGTCCTCGAGGTCGAACTCCTCTTCGAGGGTGGTGGTGATCTTGCGGATGTTCTTCCCACCCTTCCCGATCACCATGCCGGGCTTTTCGGCCTTGAGGACGATCTGGGTCCCCATCGGCGTCTTAGCGACTTCCATGCCGCCGTAGCCCGCCCGACCGAGTTCGTCCTCGAAGAACTCGTCGATCTGGGTGCGCTGGAGGCCGTCCTCGATGAACTGCAGTTCGTCGGCCATCAGGCATCACCCTCCTCGGCGTCGGGTTCTACCAGGATGAGTTCGACGTCGACCTCCGGCGTGTTCCACTCGTTGGCTCGACCCATTGCACGGGGCTGGCGACCACGCTGCTCGCCGACCTTGTGAGCGGCGACGTGCATGATCTCCATGGACTCGCCGTCTTGGCCCGCGTACTCGGCGTTGCCGATGGCGTTCTCGAGCAGGTCGAGGAAGGCCTCGCTGGCCTTCTCGGGGTATCGGCCGGCGTCCCAGCCCTCGACGTCTGATCGGTGGCCGACGCCCGAATTGTGGGACTTGAAGGGCACCGACTGGGCGCCCTCGATGACGTCCTCGAGATAGGCGACCGCCGCCTCGGCGGTCATGCCCTTGATCTCCCGGGCGATGGCCTTGCTGTGCTTGTGGCTCATCTGACGCTCCCGGAGCATCGCTTTCGCCGTCGTCTCCGGATCTGCGTCGACTGAGTAGCTGATTCCCATGGATTACTTGAGGGGCACGAACTTCGAGGAGCGGGTCGCCCCGATCCCGGCCTGTCCGTGCTCGACGCTCGTGCGCGTGAGCTGGAACTCGCCCAGGTAATGGCCGATCATCTCCGGTTCGACCTTCACGCGCTCGAAGCTCTGGCCGTTGTGGACCGCAAAGGTGATCCCGACGAACTCGGGGAGGATCGGCATGTCCCGCAGGTGGGTCCTGATCGGGTCGTTCGCCGTCTCCTCCTCGCCGGCCTCGCGGGCCTTCTCGAGCAGTTGTTCCTTTTCGTAGGACAGGCCGCGTTTGATGCTTCGCCGCTTGCGTGCGGGTAACAGTTCCGCGACTTCCTCGATCGACATCTCCTGCAACTCCTCTAGCGTGTGACCACGGTAGGTGAACTCACCCTCGTGGCCGATCTGATAGTCACTCGAACTCATTGGTCCTCACCTCGGCCGGTGCGTCGCGAGGAGATGTCGCCCACTTTCCGGCCCGGCGGGGCGTTGCGTGAGATGGACTTGGGCTTGCCGGGATGCTGGCGGCCGCCACCACCGAAGGGGTGATCGACGGCGTTCATCGCGACACCGCGGACCCGCGGCCACTTCGTCCCGCGGGAGGCCATCTTGTGGTACTTGTTGCCTGCCTTCACGAAGGGCTTCTCCGTCCGGCCGCCGCCCGCGACGACGCCGATCGTCGCCCGGCAGTCCGGATCCAGTCGCTTGACCTCGTCGCTGGGCAACTGAACGACCGTTACGTTGCGGTCGTGGGCCATCAACTGGGCCGAGACGCCCGACGCGCGGGCGAACTGCCCACCGTCGCCGGGATTAGCCTCGACGTTACAGATCTGGACGCCCTCGGGGATCTCCGCCAGTGGCAACGTGTTGCCCGGCTTGATATCCGCGCTGACCCCGACCTGGATCTCGTCGCCGACGCCGACGCCTTCCGGCGCCAGTACCAGTCGTTGGTCACCATCTTCGAACTCGACGGCGGCGACGGGCGCGCTCCGGGCCGGATCGTGTTCGATATCCACGACCGTACCCGCAATGAGATCGCCGTCACGCGCTTCGGTGCTCCGGTGTGAGAGATCGGACTTGTAGCGATGGGAGGGCGCCCGGAACGTGGGCGTCCCGCGACCGCGTCGTTGTCCCTGAATACGTCGTCCCATGTTCAGAACACCCCGATTCGGGAGGCGATCTCCTCGGCGTCGTCGTCAGCCGAGAGGGTAACCTCCGCCTTTTTGTTGCCATTCATCGTGACCTGCGTGTTCACGTTCTCGACCGTCACGTCGAACTGCTGCTCGACGGCCTCGCGTACGTCGGCCTTGGCCGCGTCCGTCTTGACGATGAACTGCAGCTTGTTCTGGAAGTCCATCTTGTCCATGGCCTTTTCGGTGACGTGAGGGTGCTCGATGACGTCGATCGGATCGGTCATCGGTCGGCCACCTCCGCGAGTGCGCTTTCCGTCCAGACGGTGAGTCGCCCGCCCGTCGCGCCCGGCGCGAGGTCTTCCGTGTTGACTTCGCGTGCGGTCGTGACGTCCGCGCCCGCGAGGTTGCGGGCCGCTTTCGAGGGCTCCTCGCTCGTGACGAACAGGATCGACGTCGGCGTGCGGTACTTCCGGCCGCGGGTCGTCCCCTGGCCGGCTCGCACGGTCCGGTCGTCGGCCCGCTCGATGTCCGCGTGGACGCCGAGGCTCTCGAGCACGTCGACGACTGCCTGGGTCTTCTGGAGATCCTCGAAGGAATCAGAGACGACCAGCGGCAGGTCGACACCTTCGTCGAACTCGTGACCGCGCTCTGCGACCAGATCCGCGTCGGCGGTCGCCGCGATCGCCGATCGGGTCGCAAGTTTGCGTTCCTTGTCGTTGAGGTCGGGCGCAGGGTCTTTCTCGGCCTTCGGCGGGTGGGCCGGCCGGCCCCCCACCGTCTGGGGGACGCGTCGTGCCTGGCCGTCCTGCTGGGGGACGTGGGCCTGACCGCGGCCACTCCCCATCGACTCGGCGGGCGTCCGCAGGCCCGCGTACTCGTCGGCTCCGTACTTCTGCTTGCGGTTGGCCTGGGCGGCGAGCACTGCCGACTTGATGAGGTCGGGCCGGTAGGGCGTCTCGAAGACGTCCGGCAGCTCGACCTCGCCGTCGGCGCTGCCGTCCAGGTCGTGTAGTGTTGCCTGCATTCATCTCACCCCTGGTTTGACTCCGTAGAGACGTACCGCACCTCGGGGTCGAGACGCGGCTGGTCGGTCGGCCGGACGGCCGGGCGCAGGCGAACCAGGCGCTCCTCGGGCCCGGGAACCGAGCCCTTGACGAGCGCGTACTCCCCGTCGACCTCGCCGTAGTTGACGAAGCCACCGTCGGGGGTGACGTCGTCGTCGCCGAGGTCGATGAGGCGCTTGTTGAGTTCGGTGCGCTGGTGGTAGCCGGTCTGGCCCTGCTGGGGCACCGTCGAGCGAACCCGCGAGGGGTTCCACGGACCCAGGTTGCCGATCCGGCGGCGCCAGCCCTGGCGGGCGTGTTTGCCCTTCCGTTTCTGGACGCCCCAGCGCTTGACGGGGCCCTGGGTGCCCTTGCCCTTGGTGACGCCCGCCACGTCGGCGTACTCGCCGGCGCGGAAGACGTCGGTCATGGCGTACTCGCCGTCGTTGAGCAGTTCGAGGCCGTGCTCGAGGCGATCGGTCAGCGAACCGCCGCCGACGCGGGTCTCCATGACGTCCGGTTCGTTCTTGGGAACGCCTGCGAGCTCGCCCGGGACCGTGTGCGTGATGAGACGCACGTCCCCGAGACGACCGTCGTCCAAGGCGCTCCTGATCTGTTCCTCTGTGGCGTCGCGGTCCTGGCCCTCCGGGAGGTCGATGGCCCGATCGAGATCCGGATGGAACTCGTCGGTCCAGACCTCCGTGAGGGGGCGCAGGCCGTACGGCGTGTCTTCGTAGGCTCGCAGAGCCACCGCCCGCATCGGCGGCGTCTCGACGACAGTGACGGGCACGGTCTCCTCCATGCCCTCTCGCGGCGAGTCGGGCTCGTCGTTGATGACAACGACGTGGCTCATGCCGGCCTTGTAGCCGGCAAAGCCCTGTACGCCCGGCTGGCCCGCGTCATCGGGCCAGGTGTTGAACCGCGGCGTCTCACTGGTCGCGCGCTTGCGCGGACTGTAGGCCAGCGAGCCTTTGCGTGGTCTGCTTGGTTGTGGCATCGGATTCTCACTCCGTGAGTGTCAGGGGCGCGAGGGTGGCGAACATCGCTTCTTCGGTTCGCACGACCTCGCTTCCCTGGTTGGGAACCGTGTTCAGCCAGAGGTCGAACCGGGTTCCGTCCGGTCGCCTTCCGGTGACCGCGTCTTCTGCGTCGACGGTGTCGACGCCGTCCTCCGTGTCGTCGGCAGCCGAAAGCTCCGCCACGGTGGCCGAGCCGACGGCATCCGTATCGACGCCGAGGATAGCCGGCAAACCGCGCTCGGGTGCCCCGAAGACGACTGTCATGTCGCCGCCGGCGCCATCGATCGTCCCGATCAACTGCCCCAGTCGCCCGGATGTGAGCGACTGGCCGTGACGGGACGCGGCGATGGTAACGCCGGCATTGGAGCGTTCGAGCGCCGTATCGAGGTCCGTGCGATCGACTCCGAATCCCGGTGGGGACTCGTCGGTGAGTTTCGCGCGGACCGGTCGTCTCGAAGAGACCCTGACGGTGACACGCTCCCCCTCAGCCACGTTCCGGTCGTCCGGAACGGGGAGAGAGATCGGGTGTTGCAGGCCGCAATTGACCCGGACGCGCCCATCAGGTCCGACCTCGGTCACGATTCCCTGTCTCAACGACCCCGAATCGTCCGATCCGGAGCCGGTCCGTGTCGCAACGCGGAGCGGCGGCAGGACGCCGACACACTCCAGTTCGTCCCGCCTGTCCCATACCGCCTTTCGGAGGTAGGGGGGTGTGGCGGCGTACCGCAGCACGGTTTCGACGAACCCGTCGCCCCATCTCCCCGCCCCGTCAGGGTCGGGGAAGACGGTCAAACGGTCGACCCCGAAGACGGTGGCCGCACGGGCCACGTAGCCAATCTTCCGGGTCGCTTCGCGTTTGTCCTCCGCCTCGCGGCAGAGCGACGACGGCACGAGTGCGCATAGCGTCATGCCGTGACGCTTCCAGGTCACGCCACTAGACTGTGCCGATTACTCCCGGCCCAAGTCCTAAAAGGATGCCGCTTTGACCCGGTCGTGAGACGCTCTCTCAGGGGATTGCGGTGCATGCGTGTGGCTGTCGTGGACCACCCGCTTTCGGGCACTCGATTCGGAAGCCTTATGTTTCTCTCACGCCCGACTTTGGAATGCACCGTGCGACGGTGGTGTAGTGGTATCACAGGACCCTGCCACGGTCCTAACCCGAGTTCAAATCTCGGCCGTCGCACTTCTCCAAACTCCAACTGCGCGGAGTTTCATCTCCGCGCTATCACGGAGTTTGTTGTGTGCGCAACCGAGATTTGAGCACGCCAGTCGCAGCGGCCGAACGGAGTGAGGCCGACCGTCTGGCACCTGTTCAAATCTCGGCCGTCGCACTTCTACCGAGCGCAAAACCAGCGAGCGACCGCTCTGCGTGTCGCTCGCTTCAGCGCGAGGATGAATGCGTCAATAGAGATTTGAACACGCCAGTTGCAGCCCGCGCAGCGACCAGCGGGAGCGAGCAGGATCGTCTCGCCATCGAGTTCAAATTCCGATCGACGCCGTCGATCGGCGTTCACCTCGCTTCGCTTGGTGAACTCTCGGCCGTCGCATCTTCTCCAAATCCATACGGTGCGGAGTTTCGTCTCCGCGCAATCACCGCGGCAGCTGTTCGAATCCGAGCGTCCGGAAGTCACCGTCGTAGGCGAAGACGTGTCCAACGTCGCGCTCTCGCATCTGGACGCCGCTGAGTTGGTCGGTGAACGAGATCTCGTGGTCGTCGTACCGTTCGAACGCCTGCCGGGCAGCGGCGAACTCGTCCTCGTCTTCGGCGATCACGGAGACGTGTTCGGAATCAAGCGTCCGATCGAGTGCCACCGTCGCGAGTTCGTGTGTCCCTTTCGAGAGCAGCAACGTGGCCAGTTCGTCGACGACGTACGTACTGGTGTACAACGGTCGATAGGGAACCTCGTTCGATCCGACTGCCTGGAGAAACGCAGTCGCTTCTTCGTGTTCGGCAGCCTGCGGGTGAAAGTAGGCAAACAACCCACTCGTATCGAGAAACAGCGCGGTCGGACCACCCGACGACGGTCGAAAGCGCTCCAGATCGGTCATTCGTAGAGATACTCGTCGGTTTTCGTTGCGGTGAGCGACGACTCCTCGTCGGCCACCTCCGGCACTTGCTCGGCAAAGAACGGATCTTCAGGGTCGTGTTTCTCCTGTCGCTTCGAGAACTCGATCGCCGCTCGCCGGAGTACCTCTTTCAGCGGGAGCCCCTCCTGGTCGGCCACCCGGCGAAGCTGTTCGTACTCTTGTTCCGTGAGTCGCGTCTGGACGACTTTCGCATCGGCATCCGTAGACATGAATATTTTCATGAGTATGTACATGCGGAATGCATTTAATCCCCTCGGCCACGGCTGGGCCAGACGAACGGGCGCTGTGAGATTCCGAATAGTGGGGGGCGGACTTCGATACTCGATCGATACTGTCGATTGGGACACCCACAAGCGAGGAAATCGCGAACAGACGCACACTCACTCCCCGTACATCTCACGCAAGTCCCATTCCTCGCACATGAGTTCGCGCACGCCGTGCGTGAGGACCCCCTCGCCGAGAGAGGTCGCCCGGTAGTACGAGTACAGGCCATCGGATCGGAACCGAGCTCGGCCGGACTGTCTCAGTGAGCCCCGCCCGAGACGAGTTACCGCTCGAAAGCCTGGTAGTAGAGCACGGCCAGTGCACTCCGGCCGTCGCGGAGGTCGTCTTCACGGACTGCTTCCAGCAGGTCGTCCATCGTCGTCGTTTCGACGCGGATCGACTCGTTGTCGTCGAGATCTTGCCCAGCGGTCGGTTCGCAGTCCTCGGCGACGAAGTAGTGAAAGACAGAGTCCGAGTAGCCGTTGGCCGGTTCGACCGTCGTGAGGTGTTCGACGCTGCCAGCCTCGTAGCCGGTCTCCTCGGCGAGTTCGCGTCGAGCAGCGGTCTCGCGATCCGCGTCAGCGTCTTCGATCGACCCGGCGGGAAGACTACGGTTGACGCGCTTGACGGCCTGTCGCCATTCGTCGATGACGACCACCTTACCGTTCGGGGTGAACGGGAGCACGACGACTGCCTCGTTCTCCGAGAGGTAATCGAACTCCCCTACGTCACCGTTCGGGAAGCGTACGTCCTCGTTGTAGATGTCGAAGCCTGCACAACTGTAGACGACGCGATCGTCCAGTGTCTCCCACGCGAGGTCGTCCTCGACCATGCACCACCGTCACACGAGCAGTACCAAAACAGGTCCGGTACTGATCTGATCGCCGGCGAGTCGCGGCCGTCCCCCTGTTCGATATCTCCCTGATCACGCACCACTGTCAGTAATCGGGATCGTTATGTCACTGCGCTGAGCGCTACCGGATACCATGGGTCTTCGCGAGGATATCGGGCCGTCGCTGCGTGCGATCCGTCCCGCACTGGTCGTCGTTACCGCTGCAGTCGTACTGGTCGCCACTGCCGTGACAAGTGCCGTGGGGCTCGGTCTGGTGGCGATCACGGACAACGTCACCGTAGCGGAGATCGTTGGGGTCCCGTTGATGCTGGTCGTGACGCTGCCGTTGCTGGTCGCGTTGTATGCGCCGCTGGCCGGCGATCGGACGGGATTGACAGCGACGCTTCGACAATCCTGGAACGCCGTCCGGACGCAGTACCGCTCGCTGCTCGTCGCTAATTCAGTCGCCCTGGGGGTCGCGGTCGTCGCCGGGATCGCCGCGGTTCTCTCTTGGTACGTCCTCGCGACCGGACTCCGGCTGGGAATGTACGTCCTCGTCGGCTCGCGGTTCTCCTCGTCGTTACAGATCCTTTCCGAACTGGCGCTTGCCTTCTGGATGGGGTTCGGCGTCGGACTGCTCGTGACCCGCTTCACCGATCTCTTCGTCGTTTTCGAGGACGCCAACCCGTGGATGGCCTGGCGTTCGAGTGCCGGGTTCGCTCGCCGTCACCCGAGCACGTTTTTCGGCTACGCGCTCGCTACGATCGTCCTGTTCAGAACCGCGACCATACTACTGGAATACGTGACCGAATTATGGCCGGATTCGGAGCTGGTCGCCGTGACGACGATCACCGTGATCGGCGGCGCCAGCACGTTGCTGTGGGTGGCGGTTCACGTCGGATATGTCCGGGGCACGGTATCGGCGAGTGTCCCCGATCGGGGTTCGGTCACCCCGCTGCCCTGGAAGCGAGTCGCCATCGGTATCGCGGTCCTGTCGGTCGCGGTGGCGGGTGCGGGTGTTGTCCGGGTTGCGGACGTTGGGGCTGGACAGGCTCCGATCGAACCACTCTCAAATGATCCCGAAGCGGCCTACAGTACCGCGATAGAGAACACGGCCGAAGCAAATCACCGCGTCGTCATGACCTCGCGAAACCGGAGCGCGAACGAGTCCTTCACGCTCTCGCTCCGGACAGGGGTCGACGCCGATGATCGACGGATGTACCTCTACATGTACGACGAGAACGGGACCAGCACCGTTGGTGGGTTCATGGGTGAGGGGACCTACGCAACACGGTTCAGGGGCGACGCGGCGACGGACGGATCCCTCGAAGCCACGATTGCCACCGGGAACTGGCAGGTCAGACAGCTCCCCGCGTACGTCCCCGCCAGCGAGATCCCGGAGATTGCTCTTCTGGCACCTGATGCCGATCCACAGGTGAGTTCCAGCACCGACTCGACGCTCGTCTATCGGTTCAATCACCCCGAGGCCATCGGCGACGCATTCCAAGGAGACACCACCTATCAGGGCTCAAGCGGAGGGTTCGACGATGAGAGCACGGTCAAGGTCGTCGTCGACCGGGAGCGCGGAACCGTCGGGGTGGTTGAGGCGACGTTCCGCTCCCGGGAAACTGGCCACGCGTTCGACTATCGGTGGCAGTTCCAGGAGGTCGGCACTGCTGACATCCGACGCCCGGAGCCGGTCGGCTCACGGAAGCCGATGGCATGGGTCTGGGAAGCCATCTTGTACTGACCGGGTCCGTTACTCGCCCGCAAAACGAGGCAACCCGAACGACAAAGCGGCTGGCAGCCGTAGGAAACGTATGCCCTCGAGCGGGACCCAGCGCGACGTGCTCACGATGGCGTGGCGAGACGTGTTCTTCGCCCACTGGCCCGTCGACCCAACAGTCCTCGAAGCGACGCTTCCCGACGGCCTGACGGTCGACACGTTCGACGGCCAGGCGTGGCTGGGGATCGTCGGCTTCCGGATGGACGACATTCGGCCGCGGTTCGTCCCGATCGGTCGCTCGTTTCAGGAACTCAACCTCCGGACGTACGTCCGCCACGACGACGTGCCGGGCGTGTACTTCTACAATCTCGACGCCGACGACCGCCTGGGCGTCGCAATCGCGCGTCGTCTGTTCGGCCTGCCGTACTACCGCGCCGAGATGACTGTCAGTGAACGTGACGGGGAGACTCGGTTCCGCAGCCAACGCCACCACTCGGGAGCGCCGGACGCTGCGTTCGATGCCACGATCCGCCCGCGGGGCGAGCCCGAATCAGTCGAATCTGGGACGCTCGAGGCGTTCCTGGTCGAGCGCTACCGGTTTTTCACCGAGCGGCGAGGCTCGATCGCCGTCGGCGAGATCGAGCACGAGCCCTGGCCCCTGCAGGACGTCGACGTGACGATCGAACACAACACGCTGTTCGAAGCGTCGGGCTTTGATTCCCCAGACGGGGACCCGCATCTGCTGTACAGCCCCGGGATCGACGTGACGGCGGGGTGGGTCCGAAACGCCTGAGCGGCGATGTCGGTAGGTTCGGAAACCCCACATTCAAGGCCGAACGTGTCCGAACTACGGTACAATATGCAACGGGATCCGTTCCGGCAGATCGTCGACCACCTGACGGAGGTGATCTGGATGCTCGACGCCGATCTAGAGGGTATCGTCTACGTCAATCCAGCCTACGAGTCGGTGGTTGGCGTCTCGCCGGACTGTGATCCCGCGGCCGTCATTCATCCCGAGAACACGACGGCGGCACGGGAGTGGCTGACGGCGATCAGGAACGATGTCGCCGCGGGTGACCCCGACCGGGAGTACGTCCTCGAGGTAACTGTCGGCGAGGGCGACGACGAGCGCCACCTGGAGACGGTCGGCGTCCCGGTGTTCGACGACGGGGGCGTCGTTGGACTGGCAGGGATCTCCTCGGACGTGACCGAGTTCGTCGAGCGCGAACGTCAGCTCGAGGAGCAAGTCGAGCGACTCGACCAGTTCGCCAGCATGGTCTCTCATGACCTCCGGAACCCGCTTTCGGTGGCGCTGAGTCACCTGGAACTGATGCGGGCCGGCAACGAGTCGGCGTCCGTTGAGACAGCCATCGACGCTCTCGAACGCATCGAGACGATCACCGACGAGTTGCTCGACCTCGCACAGGGCAACGGCGAGACCGGCGAGAGCGAACGCGTCTCGCTGGCCGAGGCGAGCCGCCACGTCTGGGAGAACGTCGACACCCGCTCGGCGACGCTGGATGTCGACCCCGCAGCCACCGTCGACGCCGACCCGGCCAAACTCCGGACCCTCTTCGAGAACCTCTTCCGCAACGCCGTGGGACACGGCGGCGACCATGTGACGGTCACGGTCGGCCCCCTCGCGGAAGGTGGATTCTTCGTGGCCGACGACGGCCCCGGCATCGACCCTGACGACCACGAGCGAGTCTTCGAACACGGATTTTCGACCGGCTACAGCGGTACCGGGGTCGGCCTCACGATCGTCGACCGGATCGCAACTGCCCACGGGTGGGACGTCTCGGTGACCGAAAGCGATGGGGGCGGGGCACGCTTCGAATTCCACGACAGAGACCTGTCGGCCGATCGAGCCGATCCCTGAGCGGGGCCATTTCACTCCTCGGTCAGACGCTGGTTGTGACCATACGACGACGGCGACGCTCAGCTGTCGAGTATGGATCAGGTCGCCAGCGAGAGGACAGAACCGCTGGACATTTACTGGCTGGCCCCAAAGCGTGACACATGACAGCGTTCGGCTTCCTGACGGTCGCACCGGTCATCGAGGAGAGCATGTCCGGCGAGGTTGCTAAAGCGGTCGCAGCCATCGAGGAGCACGATGTTGGCTACGAGACGACGCCGATGGGGACGATCATCGAGGCCGAGGATCCGGCGGATATCTTCGCCGCGGCGGCCGACGCCCACGATGCGGTCGACGCCGACCGCGTCGAGACGCTGCTAAAGATCGACGATAAGCGGGCGGTCGAGCATGCCGCCCAGGACAAAGTTGAATCCGTCGCCAACGAACTCGGGCACGATCCCGAACGCGATCTCGAGGAGTAACCGACGGCGACCGGGCGGTCGGCCCGGCGGCCGCCTGTAGCATGAGTTTTCAAGCCCCCGTTCGAAGCGGGGGCATGGATCAACTCAACCGGATGGCGACCGAACTCGTCGACGAGGCGATCGACTTCGCCGACGAGCTCGGAGTCGCCGAGTTTCGACTCGACAACGAGGCGACTGTGCTTGACTTCGGCGTCGACCATCCCGGCGGCGTCGAGGCGGGTCTGATGCTCACCGAGATCCAGACTGCGGGACTCGCCTCCGTCACGTCGCACCTGGAGTCGATCGCTGACGCCTCGATCCCGCACGTCGAACTGACGACTGACCATCCCGTGTTGGCGCTGCTGGGCTCACAGAAGGCTGGCTGGGAACTCGCAACCGAGGACTTCGAGGGACTCGGTAGCGGACCCGCACGAGCACTGGTCGCCGACGAGGATGTTTTTGACCGGCTGGGCTATGCCGAGGCGTTCGACTTCGCAGTCCTCGCTATCGAGGCCGACGAGCTACCGACCGACGCGGCAGCCACACAAGTCGCCGACCTGGCTGGCGTCGACGAGAGCGCAGTCTTCTTGCCGACCTACGCGACGGCCTCGATCACGGGCAGTGTCTCGGCCGCGGCGCGGGCTAGTGAACTCGCCGTCTACCGGCTGTTCGAGTTGGGTTACGATCCGGCTGACGTCCATTCCGTGTCGGGAACGGCCCCGGTCGCGCCCGTCGCGAGCGACGAGACAGCAGCGATGGCCCGGACGAACGATGCGCTGGCCTATGGCGGCGAGGTTCATCTTATCGTCGAGTCGGCGTTCGATCGCTTCGACGAACTCCCCTCGACGGCCAGCGATGAGTATGGTCAGCCCTTCGCCGACATCTTCGCGGAAACAGATTGGGACTTCGAGGAACTCCCGGCGGACGTCTTTGGCCCCGCCCAGGTTACTGTCGACGTGATCGGCGGTGAGACGACGACCTACGGCGAGACGAGCGAGGCGTTGCTGGTCGAGAGTTTCGGGCTGTAAGCTGCGAGACGGGACCGAAACACGTCGACTGCGAACGTAGACGGTCGATCGCTGGCAGCTAGGGTTATTGCAATCGGGGGTCCCTACCCTTGTCCGGTCGCTTCACCGCGTGATCGAACCGATTTCGGCCGGAACGCGAACTGTTCGGAACCGATGTAGTTGATGATCGAACCGGCGAGGATCGCGACTGCGTTCGCTCCGAGTGCTGGCAGTCCTATCAGCTCCACCGACCCGGACAGTACGGCGGTATAGACGACAAACCCGCCGATACTGACCGCGTGAAACCGGAGGTACTGTGCCCGCAATCGACCGGGAGGACGGTCGAACGTGAGCAACCAGTTCCCAACGAAATTACCGTGCAAAGCCACCAGAAAGGCCACGATACCGGCCGCGACGTAATGAACGCCCGTGACGTCGTGGGCCAGTGCGAACACTGCCATGTTCAACAGCGCACCGATCGCGCCGATCGCGCCGAATTCCACCATTTGAACAGCCCGTTCCGCGTCAACGGTGTCACCCATCCCTCGCGAGGTGAACCCGAGCGCAAGGACGTGTTCGAGGAACGCGACGTACTCCCCTGCAGAAAGCTTCGAATCACCGCGTTCGCGTTCCCGGAACACGTACGGGACTTCCACGACCGAGTCGTAGTCGCCCTTGACGAGCACTTCGAGCAGCATTTTGTACCCTGTGGGATCCAGTTCGACGCTCTCGACGACAGACTGACGGATCGCGAAGAATCCGCTCATCGGATCCGCGAGCGACCTGGCTTCGGGCACACAGACGCTCGCGACGGCCGAAGCCCCGCCACTGACCGCCCGACGATACCACGACCAGTTCTCGATCCCTCCGCTGTCGGTGTAGCGACTGCCGATGGCGACGTCCGCCCCCGCTTCTAAGGCCTCGAGTAACGCCGCTATCTTCGCTGGCGGATGCTGCAGGTCGGCGTCGATGACCGTACAGTATTCCGCGGATGCCGCCCGGAATCCCCGGGCAATTGCCGTCGCCAGCCCCGACTGTTCGCGTCGCCGTATCACTCTCACCCGGTCGTCCGTCGTGAAACACTCCCTGGCGAACTTCCAGGTGCCGTCGGGACTGTCGTCGTCGACGACGATCACTTCGATGTCGTACGTCGCGAGAGCGTCGAGACAGTGCCTGACAACCTGCTGGACGTTCTCCCGTTCGTTGTAGGTCGGAATGACGACGGAGACGCTGGTCTGCCGATTCGCCTGAGGGTCGGGCGACGCTGCTGTCCCCCGGGGTGATTGCACAGACATGCCACCCCTCACTGGAAATACGTTGTCGACGCCCGGTCTCCGCCAGATGCGGCCGCGACAGTGTCCGTACCGTTCGCCCACTTGGACCGCGCCCACCTGGACCGCGCCGGCCCGGACCGCTCGCCGGGGCCGTCTGGCCTCCCGAAGCCAGGATGGTGCCGTCTCCCCTGTTGGACTGATGGCTCTGCTGTCCTGCGATCATTTCGTTCGAAACGCTCTACGACCCCCCAGCCGCACGGTGCTGTCATCCGTCTCATGGTTACCTTGCCAGCGGGTCGCTGCGGAGGGACCACTCCCTCTCCCCCGGACAGAACCCGCAATCGACACGGTGAAAATTTCGTTCACCTTGTTAAAAACTTACTATTCTAAATCCTTTTCAATAGTGTAGTCTATACGACTGTAGAGTGGCGTCTGGTGGCGTTTCGGGTTCGGAACACTGTGTCCGGATGGCCTCGGAAACACGATAGATCACCGTTTGCAAGCGGTAACCGTGGCGGTTTGCTTCTCACGACGATCGTGGATGAGTTCCAGACCGTCAGTAGAGACACCTGGGCTGTCCGTATCCCGGAGTCGTTTTCAATCGGGATCCCCTCCAAATACACATGACTGTCGACGCCGTGTTGTTCGATCTTGATGATACTCTCTGTGAGTACCGACGGCCCGCCGGTGACGTACTCGAGATTGCCTTCGAGCAGGTGGGGGCCGATCCGTTCTTCGCGGTCGAAGACTACTATCGCCGCTTCGGGGAGTTCGTCGAGTCGGGCGACGACATTCGGGACGTTCGTCGGCGCTGTTTCAGCACGATCGCCGACGAAAACGGGATGGATGGCGACGTGGGACGGGCCATTGCCGAGGCGTTCACAGCCGAGCGCGACCAGACGAACGTCCGCTTTCTCCCGGGTGCAGAGACCGCTTTCGAGCGGATGCTCGACCGCTATCGCGTCGGGATCGTCACCAACGGCGATCCCTGGATGCAGTCCCAAAAGCTCGCTGGGTTGGGGCTTGAAGGCCGGGTAGAGACGGTCGTCCACGGCGGCCACGACGCGCCGTACAAACCCGATCCGGAGCCGTTCTACGAGGCCCTCGACGCGCTTGGCGTGGATCGCGATCGGGCCGTCCACATCGGCAATTCACTGGAGAGCGACGTAGCGGGCGCGCACAACGCTGGCGTCACGTCAGTCTGGCTCGACGGCGACACCGATATCGATCCGGATCCAGTCCCCGAGTACCGCGTCACGTCGATGCACGACGTCGCCGACGAACCCTGGGCCTGATCACGAGAGGAGTCCCTCGTTCGCCACTCTCTATTCGATCGGAACTGTTCGCTGACAATCTCGTTGATTTAACTATCCAAGACCCGCTGGATCGCCGTCTGCGTAGACGACGCAACCGGAAAACCAGTTGTGTCTCGGCTCAGCTGAACAGACCGCTGATCAGGAGCATCAAACCGACGAACAAACGACGACACCCCTCATCTTGAATTGCGTAACTCTCCACGCCGCGGCCTCTGTCCCGTCGAACGAGTTCGTACTGCCGATGGCATCGATCGTTTCGCTCATATCAGCGACCGAACGGCCACGAACAACCAGTATGGCGCCGACTACCAGGAGCAGGACTCCGACGACTACGTCTTCGATGAGGACCATATCGTCCTCTATGAAATATATTGCAAAGATATTTTCGCCAGGATCGTTCCGCTGTCGTTCGCTTCCCCCACGCTCTCGGCGGTATCATTCCACGCCCGTCACGTCTGTCACGGTCCCGACGCCCTTCGATCGCCCCTCACGGAAGACGAAGCGCTGGCCTTCCTCGATTAGGTAGGGCCGGAACTTGAAGCGAACACGTGCCCGTCCGGTATCGCCAGGCAGGAGTTGCCCACCCTCGGGGTAGAACGCGGCGGCCTCGCTGACTGTTTCTAGGTGGACGACGGGTTCGTAGCCCTCGCCGATCCGCGTCGGGTGGTTGAGCACCATCACTTCGGCCTCGAACTCCCGGACGGGGTCGGGGTCGGCGTCGCGGGGAAGCAGGACCATCCCGCGTTCGACATCCTGCTCTGGGACACCCTTCAGCGCAATGCCGACGATCCGACCCGCCCGGGCTTCATCAACGCGATGGTAGTGCATCTCGATCGAGCGGGCCTCGACCTCCCGGAAGCGACCATCGTCCATCGGCCCGAGCAGGAGTTCGTCGCCGGCCTCGACCCGGCCGGCGTTAATCGTTCCCGAGGCGACTGCACCGACACCGGTGACGTTGTAGCTCCGGTCGACGTACATCCGGAACTGGGCGGTTTCGTCGCCGCCAGTCTTGGGCAGGCGTTCGAACAGTTCATCGAGGGTGTCCAACCCCTCCCCAGAGACGGCGCTGGTTGTCACCACCGGGACGACCGTCTCGCTTATCTCCTCGATCGCGGCGTCGACACCGTGGCGGTCGACGTTCAGGGGCGTTCGGTCGACATCCCGCAGGAGTCGTTCGACCTCGCGTTCTACTTCCAGGACGCGCTCGTCGTCGACCAGATCGGCCTTCGTGATAGCGACCATCGTCGGGAGGTCCGTCGCCAGCAGGATACCCAGATGCTCGCGGGTGGTCTTGGTCGGTCCATCGTCGGCAGCAACTGTTAGTAGCCCGTAGTCGAGTTTCTGGCCGACGAGCCCCCGGATCGTCGTCCGGAGCCAGGGTTCGTGGCCGACGGTATCGACGAAGCTTACGAGGCGATCGGCCTCCTCGACGATCCGGGCCCGGTCGGTCTTCCGGTCGGGATTGTCCATCCGGACCGGGCCGTCGTCGTCGAAGCCGTAGACGCCATAGGAAAGATCGGCCGACAGGCCGCGTTCGACTTCGTGAGGCCGGACGTCCAGGAACGACCGCGTCCCGCCTTGCCCGTCGTCAGCTTGCCCAGTGACGAGCGACCCAACGAGCGTACTCTTGCCGTGGTCGACGTGGCCTGCCGTCCCGACGACGATGTGCTCGTCGTCCTCCATGACGGCCCCCTCCTGGATCGTCGCGACGCCGACGAGTCCACACTCGCCCGACTGGCCACGGACGGCGTTGCCCGCCTCGTCAACGCCCCACGTTTCGACGTCTTCGATGTGGGCGCCCGCCTCGTCGGCCAGCAACGAGAGGACGTCCATCGACTCCGAGAAAGCCTCGGGTTCGAGGCCGGCAATCCCTCCGTCGTCCGTGACGCCGACGACGTACGTCGCCTCGCTGTCACCCGAGAGGACGCGGTGACGCAACTGGGCGGCCAGACTTTCCAGTCGTCCGTCGGTGAGGTGGGTCTCGCGGGTGAGCCGTTCTTTGAACTCGACGCTGCCGCCCTCGCGCTCGCCGCGCTCGATCGCATGCTCGAGGACGGCCCGGTCGGCGTTCATGGGAATCGCTAACGGGGGTGTCACCAAAAACCTTCGCCGGTGTTGGGTCCGTAACGGCCGGTATCGGTCGGTTGAGGGACGTTGACAAACAATACTGAACCGCGATAGAACGGCCAAGCGTTTTCCCGGCTGCTCTCTCAAAGCCGATATGGCACCGACCGACGCCCAGCAGGTGTGTTTCGAACTCGGGATCAAATTCGGCTCGCTGTACCACCAGTTCGCCGGGACGCCGATCAGTCCCGCGAGCGCTGCCAATCTCGCGGCCGCGATCGAGAGCGCGATCGAGAACCAGCCCCACTGTCGGGACGTAACTGTCGAGATGAAGACCGCGGCGATCCGGGAGGCGGTCGATCCCGGCGTGGGGTATACCGAGTTCACCGGCGAGTTCGCCGATGTGGAAATCGTCGTCGCCTACGAGGGGATCGAGGCGACCGCCGTCATGGAGATGGACGACGGCTACCCGCGGATGCGGCTGGTTTCGGTCGCGTGAACGACTCATTCTTCCGCTTCAGGGTGTGAAGCCGGGCAAAACGCTAAGACGACTCCGGGTGGAACAGACGGTATGGCCCTCTACGCGGTCGAACGGATCGACGACGCGGTTGACATGACCCGCTCGTTTCTCAGCCCCGTCGAGGCGGGGCGGTGGGGACGGCTGGCGGTGGTCGTCGCGTTCTTGCTGGGTGGTACCGGCGGCGGGGGTGGTGCCGCTTCGACTGTGACGAACACTCCCACGACTGCCGGGTCGATACCGGAGAACGGGCTTCCCGAACTCTCCGCCGAGTTCCCCGAACTCACGGGAACGGCCGTCGCGGTCGTCATCGGCGTGATCGCCCTGCTGGTACTGGGCGGGCTGGTCGTCGCTGCGATCGGTGCCGTCATGGAGTTCGTCTTCGTCCAATCGCTCTCGGCGGACGAGGTCCACGTCCGGCAGTACGTCCGTCGGTACGCTGGCAAGGGAGTACGGCTGTTCGGCTTCCGGATCGTCCTCGGACTCGGGACACTGGCCGTCCTTGGCGGAGCCACCGTGTTGCTGTTCGGAGACGTCTTTGCGGGGCTACTTGCTGGCGAAGTCGGCGTCCCGTCGGCGAGTCGTCTCGTCGTCGGTGCGATCCTCTTGGTGCCGCTGGGAATCGCTGTCGGGGTCCTCGTGGCGCTGGCAAACGGGTTCACGACGGAGTTCGTCGTCCCGATCATGCTCCGTGAGGACCGCGGCGTCCTCGCGGGGTGGCGACGCTTCTGGCCGACGTTGGTAGACCAGTGGAAACAGTACGGCACGTACGTCCTGGTCGCGTTCGGCCTCCACATCGTCACCGAGATTGCCGGAACCATCGTCCTCGGGATCGCCGCCGTCGCCCTGGCGATTCCGTTCCTGATCGTCGCGGTCCCCGTCGGCTTCGGGATGATCGGCAGCGGGACGATCACGGCCGGGGCGGTCGTCCTGCTGGTCGCGCTACTGGCGGCGTATCTGCTCGTCCTGTTCGTGGCGGCGGCCGTGATCTACGTCCCGATCAAGGTTTTCCACCGTCAGTACGCCCTGCTCGTCCTGGGGGACACGAACACCAACTTCGACGTGCTGGGTGATCGCCGTCCGTCACAGTCGCTCTGAGAGCCCTCGCTCCGCTCTCAGGTAGCCGAACGCTGTGGTTGGGTGTCGTTCACTTTCAGTTTCGGGCAATCTTTTAACCGGAGTGCGATTGAATCCCTACACATGAGCCAGGCAACACTTGACGACGAGGACCTCTTCGGGGAAGCAGCCAGCGAGATGCGCTCGGACGTCGAAGCGCACCTCGAAGCGACCCGGGCAGCATTGCCCGACGTGGACGCCATTTGGGCGGTCGAGGCCGACAACACGCTGGGCGTGCTCAATGCGCTACGGTCTGGGCTGGACCCGGGGGACGCCGAGGACCACCTCCGGGACGCCAAGAAGTGGTACACGATGGGTGAGCGCGCCGACGCCTTCGAGGACGCCGGGGACCTGGAGGACGAAATCGAGGAACTCGAAGGGATCGTCACCGATCTATCCGAGGCCCGCGAGCAGGTTGGCGAGTTGACGAGCACGATCCCGGAACTCAAAAGCGCCCTCGAAGACGCCGACGTAGACGACGTAGACGACGAGGACAACGAGGAGTAGCTATAGCTCCCCCGGACGATCACGCTCGGCGACGCGGGAAAGCAGCGCCGCCAGCGCGTCGGCGGCCTCGGCGAGCAACCGTTCGCCCAACTCGCCGTCGCCGTCGGCTGGATCGCCGACGACCCCGTTGTCCGCGAACCCGTCGGTGTCGCAGGCGAGATTGACGCTTCCCTCCCACTCGCCCCAGCGGTCGGCCGCGTCTTCGCCCGCGGTCTCCTTTCTCTCGCTGTCGATCAACTCGGGTGCAACGTGTTCGAGCAGTGCCGTCTCGACGGGTCCCGCATGCCCCATCTCGATCCCGTCGGGATCGACGGCTTCGAACCAGGTGAACGGGACGGCGTAGGCGTCGCCGTCTCTGGTGATTCGGGCGCAGACTTCCCTGAGCGCAGCGGTGTTGCCGCCGTGGCCATTGACGACGACGATCCGGCCGAAGCCGTGGTGGGCCAGCGCCTCGATGGTCTCGCGGATGTACGCCCGGAAGGTGTCTTCGCTGACCCACAGCGAGCCAGCGAACGCGCGGTGTTCTTCTGACACGCCGACCGAGATCGACGGGGCGACGACCACTTCCCACTCGGCTGCGTCGGCACCCGCTTTGGCGACTGTCTCCGCGGCGATCGCGTCGGTTCCCAGGGGGGCGTGTGGACCGTGCTGTTCGGTGGATCCGACGGGAAGGACTGCGAGATCCGTCCCGGTCGATTCGACATCCGTCCAGGTGGCTTCAGTAAGCTTCATGTCTCACTGGGGAATCCGCTGGCGCAAAACGCTTCCGCGAGTCACGCATCACTCACCGATCGCGTCAGTCGTCGTCGGCCTCGGTCTGTGCGCGTCGCCGGGCCGCCCGTTCGATGAACTCCTCGGGGAGTTCGTCGATCTCGCCGGCCTGGACTGCCCAGAGTTTGGCGTAGAGACCATCGGCGACGAGCAACTCCTCGTGGGTGCCGCGTTCGACGATCCGACCGTCCTCGACGACGACAATCTGTTCGGCGTCCTTGATAGTCGAGAGCCGATGGGCGATCGCGAAGGTGGTCCGATCGGCGGTGAGTTCGTCCAGGGAACGCTGTATCAGCATTTCCGTCTCCGTGTCCACGTCGGACGTCGCCTCGTCCAGCACGAGGACCTCCGGGTCTTTGAGGATCGCACGCGCAAGCGCGATCCGCTGGCGTTGGCCGCCCGAGAGTTTCACTCCGCGTTCGCCGACTTTCGTATCGTAGCCCTCTGGGAGATTCTGGATGAATCGGTGGGCTTCGGCCATCTTCGCGGCCTCGACCACTTCGTCTTTGTCGGCGTCGAAAGTGCCGTACTCGATGTTCTCCCGGACGGTGCCGTAGAACAGAAACGTCTCCTGGCTAACGTAACCCATCGCCTGCCGGAGGCTGGGAATCGTCGCGTCTCGGAGGTCCGTCCCGTCGATACGAATCGCGCCCTCGTCGACATCGTACATCCGCAGGAGAAGTTTCATGATGGTGGACTTGCCGGCGCCCGTCGGGCCAACCAGTGCGACGGTGTCCCCACCCGCGACGTCGAAGGAGATGTCCTCGACGATGGGATCCTTCTCGTCGTAGCCGAAGGTGACGTCGTCGAACGCCACGTGGCCCTCAGTTACCTCGAGGGGTTTGGCGTCGGGATCCTCGACGATCCGGCTCGGTGTATCCATTAACCCGAAGATTCGCTCGCTGGAGGCGTGGGCGCGCTGGTACATGTTGATGATCTGCCCGAACTGCGCCATCGGCCAAATGAACCGCTGGGAGAGCAGGATAAACCCGACGAACTGTCCCTCACTCAGGGTGCCGGTGAAAAACCACGGAGCGGCCCCGGTCGTCTGGTAGGTCACCACCCAGATCCCGCCGAGCAGGAACGTGGCGACGAACCCGACCCCAGAGAGCAGTCGCAGGCTGGGGAAGAACTTGATGCGGGTGTTGATGGCCGCCCAGTTGGCGTCGAAGTAGTCCTCGGAGACGTCGTCAACCCGGTCCGATTCGAAAGTCTCGGTGTTCGCGGTCTTGATCACCTGGATGCCGCCGAGGTTGTTCTCCAGCCGCGAGTTCAGCTGGCCGACCGACGAGCGGACCTCGGCGTACTGGGGCTGGATGATCTGGACGAACTTGTAGGTGAAAAAGCCGATCAGCGGCACGACCCCGAGCGTCACCAGCGCGAGTTGCCAGTTCCAGTAGAAGAGGATGGCGGCGATGCCGAGCACCATGATCGACAGCCGGAAAAACGAGTTCATCCCGTCGTTGAGGAACCGCTCCAGCCGGTTGACGTCGTTCGACAGGATGGACATCAGTTCGCCGGTCTGCTTGTCGGCGAAGAAGTCCATGTTCAGCCGCTGCATCTTGTCGTAGGTGTCCGTCCGGACGTCGTGCTGGATGTTCTGGGAGAAGATGTTCCAGCCCCAGTTGCGCATCCAGTGGAAGGCGGCGCCGATCAGGAAGGCCGTGGCGATGATCGCCACCGTGAGCCATAGTTGGCCGGCCCGAGTCCCGGGGAGCCAGGCGTCGGGGACCAGCCAGAGACTGAAGGCCTGGTCGCCGAAGATCCCGTCGATCGCGACAGTCAACAGCAGTGGCGGCAGGAGGTCGAGGATCCGGGCGGCGACGCTACTGACGAACCCGACGGCAAAGGGGACCCGGTAGTCCCAGCCGTACGAGCGAAAGAGCCGGGCCATCGGGCGATCGACGCGCTCGCGAACGTCTTCAAACACGTCGTCATCATCGAGTTCAGAAACGCCCATCGAAACGCATGACGGGTCTGCCGGTGAAAAGCTCATCGCCCCTTCTCATAGTGATCACTGTAGACCTGTTTCACTCCACCACGCATTCGTGCGGTCGTAGCGGTACATACCGACAGTACTCACTATCAGTCGTGAACTCTCTCCGGAATCGAGACGCGATCGCCCACGGAGATACCGGTTTGATTCGTCCAGCCGTACGGCACTTCGAGGACGTACCGGCCCTCCCCCCGGTATCGCCGGTCGGGATTCTCGGGATCGTCGGCGACTGGTGCGTGGTGAATCTCCGTGATCTGCCCGTCGGCGTCGATGAAGACGATGTCGATCGGGAAGGACATGTTCCGCATCACGTAGGTGTAGGTACCCGTTTGCTCGTGGACGAACAACATCCCATGGCCGTCTTTGAGGTCGGTGGTCTCGCTGAGTCCGACCCAGCGTTCGTGTTCGGAATTCGCGATCCGGATATCGACGCTGGCGAGGGTGGTGTTGGTGACGTCGTGGACCGTCACCGTGGCGTTCCCGTAGTCGAGGGGATACAGCACCGACGCGAGGGGGCCGGACGGGCTGACCAGGACGAGGACAAGGGCAATGGCCAACAGGATCAAGACGATTGCGTTGATGAGGCGGCTACGCTTCACAGGGGACATACGGACAGGGGGCGTGAAAGTGTTCGGGCGAGACAGTAAGGGTTATTCCCTCTGGTGGGAAATTGGTGGTGTCGGGTCCGTGGTCTAGGTTGGTTATGACGTGGCCTTTACAAGGCCGAGGTCGGTGGTTCAAATCCGCCCGGACCCACTTCTGACGGCGACTGCGACGAGTGAAACGAGGAGCCAGCGCCGTCTGTGTGGGTGACGAGGATTTGAAGCAGACGTGACGCGCGCAGCGAAGCGAGCACGTCAGGGCGTGGTTCAAATCCGCCCGGACCCACTGAGTTTTCGCGGCGCTCACTTGCGAGCGCCGCGTATGCGGAGCGGCCGGCGGATTGGAAGCAGGGAGCGGAAGGTGAGTGAGCGATAGCGAACGAACGGGAGCGACCGAGGTTCAAATCCGCCCGGACCCACTCACCTTCTGCACGATTCGTAATTATGCCGTTTTCGTATTTTTCAGTGCTTATAGCCGGTGATCGGGTCGTTCCTTCGCCGGTCAAATAGGGGGTCTTGACGGTCGAATCCGTTCAGTCCGTGAACGGGTTCGGCTTCCAGAGGGGGTTCCAGCCGGATAATGTGGAGAACTGCCAATCAAAGCATTAAAAAACTAGTCAAATATATGATCTCAATGGTAGATCGACTCCAGTCTGGATTTTCTGGCTCCGATGATCGCTTTCCCAGCTGGTAGAGTCTGTATCAGCCTAGCCTTCCCGTAGAAGACCAATCAGAGCGTCTCCCGGAGAGCTTGCTCGCAACTGTTCGGCTCCCGGTTTCGATAGGGGGCTGTGATACCGATCAAGAGTAACAGTCACGGTCTCGGGACCAACTGAATGTCTTCAGGCAGTGCGCGGATCCGTACCAGGTTCCGGAAGTCGTCGGTCACCAATGCATCCACGTCGGGCGCGTTCGCCGGCATGATCACGGCAGTCCCATCCTTGTCGAGACCGTGATCCGGTAGTTCGTCGGGGTATCGTTCCGATCCAGTGGATCGACGCGCGTGTAGTGCTTGCTGGTGGAGAGGACGTTGGGGCATGTTTCAGATGGCCCCTTGTGGGCTTTACTTTCACCTTGGTAGGATGAACCTTATTAGAGAGCCGTATGATTTCGATGGCGCAATGCGAACAACTGAACGGCGAGAGGTGAGGTGACGCTGGATGCGTGTACTCGTCCGCTTGCGGGCACGAACCGGCGCAGCATACGACAACGCGTATCACCACAAGCTCCGCGGGCGGCTCTGGGGAGCCCTCGACGGGACGGACTACGAGGCCAGCCACGACGAGAACCGCCCGAAGGCGTTCACGTACTCGAACCCCTTCCCGCCGGGCGACATGGAGGAGGGCGACGAGCGAACGCTCCTCGTCGCCTCGCCGTACGAGGATCTGCTGGCCCACGTCGCCGCCGATCTGAAGGACGACCGCGAGTTGAACATCGGTGAGATGCCGTTCACCGTCGAGCAGATCACGCCGGTCTCGCCGGATGTCGGCGAACCCGGAACGAGCGGGACCATTTCGACTGGAACCGGCGTGTTGGTTCGGATCCCGCCCTGGCGTTTCGACGAGTACGGGATCGAGACGGACCACGACGAGGCTGAGTTCTGGCGCCCGGAACACTCGATGGAACCGTTCCGCAACCAGATCGAGGCGAACCTGGACAGGAAACACGACCTGTTCTGTCCGGACTATTTGCCCGGTCCGAGCGAGGTCGACGGCGAGCTGTTCGACGGCTACGAACTCATCAAGACCTTTGCGATTCCGGTCACGCCGACGACCGGCGAGACCGAGACGTGGGTGTTGAGCAAGTGGCGTTTCGAGTACACCGTTCGGGACGACGACCATCGACGCCACCTGAATCTACTGCTTGATGTGGGTATCGGCGAGCGCAATTCGCTCGGGTTCGGGTTCTGCAACATCGTCGACAAGACGGAACCCGGTGACACGGCACTGGAGGGTGAGAATGCTTTCGCTCGCTGAGTTCGAGATGACATGCCCGCTTGCCTACGTTCTCAAGGAGATCGCCTTGGACGGTGGTATCGGCCACCGGACGCCGGTCGGTCTCGGGCCACTCAATCATCGACGGGAGAACGATGAGTGACATAGCTCTCGACGCCAATGAGGACGCGGACGATATTGAGAATCTTCTCCTCGATCGTCCGATCGCATCGCTGTACGATGTGGCGTACCTCTACGGGAAGCTCCACGCGCTGAATACAGCAAAGGAGTACGATGTACCGATCGACGACCAGTACATCGAGCGGATGACCCACGAGTCCCGCACGGACTACTACGAGCAGGAAGTCGGGCTCCTCAGTATTCTCGTCGACCTCACTGGAGACGAGCCGACCTTCGGCAAAGCCGGCGAGTTGGACGGGCGACCGGACGACGACGAGTCACCGTTTGTCGCCGAGTCGCTTGACCGCGAGAAAATGCTCCGTGTCGGATTTAGTCGACAAGACAGTCGTGCAGCCGGCCACAATATGTCTTTAGCGCACGACGTATCGGGTCTATCTCTGACGACCGATGAGAAGAAAGAGAAATGTAAGAAATACGCTAAACAGTCATTCGAGCGATGGGCTGCGTCTGATGCTGTTGCGGACGTGGCCGATGACCACGGTGACGGGTGGATTCTTGAAGAACTCAAAAAGGTCGGGGAAGACGGCCACTTGATGGACATCATCGAAGACGAAGTCGTAGACGCCGTTCGCGAAACGTTCGGTGATGAGATCAACGGCGTCCTCTCCGCTCGCCTGAAGCTCCCGGACACCGACGGATACGTCTATCCAGGCGAAGTGGAGGTGCTGAACGAGGCGATGCTCCACAGGTGGGTCGAGAAGCGGATGCGGGCGTATTCGGCGGCCAAAGACGCGTCTGGCAATGGTCGGGGATACATCACCGGAGATACCGGTGAAGTGTTCGGATTGAGTGATTCCCCGCTTGAGCGGTACAAGGGGAAAATGGCTGAGAAGTTCCCGAATCTTGTGGTCGACGAGAGTTGGCAGCAACGCCCGCTCACTGCTGAGGCCGCGTTTGCCGTGTCCTCAGCCGTGCCACTGCTGGGGAACTTCGTACAGGTCCTCGGTGGTGATACGCAGGCGTATTACGTCCCATACGTCCCCGAACCGACGGTTGAGCAAGCACTCGCACTGTACGGGTTGGCCATGGACGCCGCGGACAACAACGGGACGATCGTCGACGTACTCGACGACGTCGCAAATAACCCCATCAGTCCGCTAAAAGGCGATCTCCAATTCCACTACGTGGCCACGTACACACCGGGGAATAAGCGGAAGTTCATCCAAGAGGAGCCATGCGTCGATCCGGAACGGATTCGTGCCATTCAGGATGCACACACTACCGTACTGAGAGGCGATCTCGTCGCTCCCGATGGCGACAGTCAGCCTCTGTTCCCTTCGCCATCGTACGGTCGGCTGGACGACGATGGAGAAGACGAGCAGGGGAGCAAGTACCTGCGGCCGAACGCACCGGTCGTCTCTGGGATCCTCACCGGTGGGTACTTCCAGAGTACCTTCCGGCACCAGAGTACGGATGAGGACAGAGACGATCACGGAACGACAGATCTCCGAGCGGAGGCGACGAGCACTGCCATTGCCTCCAACGGCCAATTTGACCCAGACTGGCTTCTCGCACAGTACGTCCCACGTTTGATCAGCGATCAGCGGAGTGCGTTTGAAGACGGCGACGAGCTCCCCGAGTCGCTTCTCACCCGCCAGTACGTCCAGATGCAGGCGCTTGCCCGCGCGGACGTCCTCGGTGATCCGTCCTCAGACGACCCACGAACCATCCCAGCAAGCACTGAAGCCATGAGTGACAAGACTGAATTTAGTGACAGAGACGATCGACTTGAACAGTTCATCGACAGCCATCCTGCCCTCGACGAGGATGAGGAGCGCCGTGCAGCATTCCTCCTTGGCGCGCTGGTCGGTCGCGTGGCAGCGTATCAGAGTCAAAGCGGTATCTCGCGCACCGTAATTCGCCAACATCCTATCGACGCGATGACGCGGCGGCGAATCAGCACCACGCTCGCCAAGGTGCTGGAGAAGAACGCTCACTACTCTGACGACGACGAAAAGGCGGGGATGCTGATGAACGATCGATATATCTCACGACTAAACGACATCGTGAACCGCCGTCCACCGCAGGAGTGGTCGCTCTCGACCGACGACCTCCGGATGCACTACGGCCTCGGCCTCACCTACGGCAAGAACGACACCACGCTCGACGACGCAGACGAAGAGGAGTCCGAAGCACCAGCAGCCGAGGCACAGACTGACGACTGACCACGCCGATCAACCAGAATACAAAAATGGCCGAAACCAACGATGACACCATCCAGAACCGCTCCGAAATCGCCTTCGTAATCGACGCTAAGGACACCAATCCTAACGGCGACCCACTCACCGCGGACAACGAACCGCGCATCGATCCCGTCACCGGACAGTGTGTCGTCACCGATGTCCGGCTTAAGCGGTATATTCGGGACCAGCTCGTGGAAGACGGCCACGTCGTGTTGATCGCCAACCCGAACGATGATGTTCTGACCCGCGAGGAGATGTACGACGCTGTTGAAGCAGAGATGGGCATCAGCACCGAAGAGGCAGAGCCCGAGGAACTGCTTGAGGCGTTCGTAAAAACCGCTGCCGACGTGCGATACTTTGGTGCAACAATCTCGCTCGACACGGATTTAGCCGAAGACCTCCCCGACCAGTTCGAGGGTCCCGTACAGTTCAACCACGGCCGCAGCTACCACCAGGTCGCGCGCAACACCGAGTCCAAGCAGCTTGCGACTGTCATTGCTAACGAGGACGAAAGCCAGGAAGACGGGAAGAAAGATCAGGGCACGTTCGCCACGGACAATCGCATCAGCTACGGTGTCATCGGCTTCGGCGGCCGCATCAACGACAATGCCGCCGCGGACACGAACCTGTCCGAAGTCGATGTGGAGCGACTCGACACGCTCTGCTGGCGAGCGCTGAAGAACCAGACTGTTACCCGCTCGAAGGCTGGTCAACAGCCCCGTCTCTACGTCCGCGTCGAATACGAGCAAGACGGCTTCGAGATCGGGCGGCTTAACGACCGCATCGGCGTGGCCAGTGACCTGCCCGAGGACGAGATTCGCGGGATGGGCGACTTCCACCTCGACGTCTCGGAACTCGTGGCCGCGCTTGCCGAACATAAGGCCCGGATCGACACCGTCCACGTCACCGCCGACAGTGCCGTTGACTTCGCGCTCCCCAGCGGCGAGACGGGCGACCGCGAGGCTTTCTTCACCGCCCTCGAAGATTCTCTCGGTACCGAGGCGGTCGACGCCTACGACGTGTACGAGCGGTACACGAACTGAAACCGCCCCTCATTTCTCTGCATATGACGCAACAAGACCCCACCGACTACGCGTCCGATGGCGGCGACTCGTCGACCGCTCGGTACGTTCCTGATACTTGCATCGGGTTCGACATAACCGCTGACTTCGCCCACTTCCGGAAGGTCGGTAACAATAGCGCCAAGCCCAGCTACCGCGTCCCGCCACGGACGACCATCGCCGGATTGCTCGCGGGGATTATGGGAATGGCGCGAAACAGTTACTACGACCTGTTTTCCCCGTCGTCGTCCGCGATCGCGGTTGTCCCGAAGGAGATGCCCCACACCTACACGATGGGGATCACCACGGTCAACACGAACGAACAAGCCATCCAGTACCTCCCAGAGGAAAAGCACTACACGAAGTCGGCAGAGATGCTGACCCCCAAGTCCTACGTGGAGTACGACCGCCAGCGCGACACCTACGAGATGCTCGTCGACCCGGTGTATCGGATCTATGTCGCACTCGCCGACGAGGATACCCACAACGAACTGTGGGAACGCCTCGAAAACTCGCGGTACCACTACTCGCCGGCACTCGGCCTTTCCGAGTGCATCGCTGACATCCGAAACGTGGACACGCATACGGTCGAATCCGCCACCACAGACGCCGTCGACTCGGCTGCGTACGACGACTCCGCGGTCATTCCTAAACCCGGTGTCAGCATCAAGCGCGAGCGGGCCCCACTGTACATGGAAGCGACCGACGACGGCCGGCGGACGACCACGTATGGAAACATTACGTACGCGGCTGGCGACGATCGGCTTCCGATGGACGCCACGCGGACGTACGCGGTTGGCGACCACGAAGTAATCCTTTACTAACACGCGTACCATGATCTTCAAGCAGTACATCTCGCACCCGGCCAAAAGCGACGACTGCGAGGCGACGCTCCTCATTGGCGACAATGGCCAGTTCGACGACGATGGGCATCTCCAGACGGTAGCCGACAGAATGGTGGAGGCCTGCCGCGGGCAGACACTAGCCGACGGGACGCCAGCGGAGTCGGTTGCGGAAGTAGTCGGTCTGACTCACGACTTCGCCAAGTTGACTAGTTGGGCGCAGAAGCATCTCCGCGGTGAGCCCTCCCAGCACTCGGACGAGTATCGATATCATGCCTTCCCGAGCGCCCTCGTCACCTTGTACTGCCTGCTGGAATGTCGCGACGAGGTCGGCGATTACGCGGCCGAAGTGGCCACACTCGTTGTCACGGGCCACCACAACACGCGATCGCCACCGGAACCCTCCATGCTGGCGGAGAACTACGGTCGAGATAATGATGTAGTACAGGGGACATACGAGCGCGTCAACGAGCAGTTCGGCGATATTGGCAACAAGGTGCCGGAGCGGGCAGACCGAATCATCCACGCGGCGACCGACGGTGATGGGTCGTGGGAGGACTTCATGGAGTGGCACAAGACCCGCACTAAGCCAGTCGATGACGCCCACGATCATCTGCTGTACTTCGCCCGAATGGGCGCCGGAGACGCCGGAGTTGGCTACTACGGGGACGTGGTTGGACTCTGGGCGGGACTCAAGTTCGCCGATCAGACCGCTGCGAGCGGTCTCGAAGACGCCGACATTGGTGGAACGCTTCCCAACCGAGAAGCCCTCAACCAGCACGTCGACGACCTTGACGAGGGAGAGGGTATACTGGCGGACCTCAACGATCTCCGAGATCAGGCACGACAGACCTCGACGGAAAACGTTGAGGCGCTCCTGGCATCCGACGACGTGGGACTGATCACGCTCCCAACCGGGTTCGGTAAGACGTACGCCGGCCTCTCCGCAGGTCTTCGGGCGGCCAACATCAACGACAGCAGGCTGGTGTACGTCCTCCCGTATACGAGTATCCTCGACCAGACCGCGAGCGAGATCCAATCCGTCTTCGGCGTCAGTCCCTACAGCAAGGCGTTCACCCTCCACCACCACCTTTCGAACACCTACACCGGACTCGGTGACCATTACACGGACGGCGACATCGGCCGCTCGCCGGGTGCCCTGCACGCGGAGTCGTGGCTGAGTGGAGTCACCCTTACCACTACCGTCCAGCTCTTCGAGTCGCTCACGGCTCCGACGGCACGGCAAGCAACCCGTGTACCGTCCCTCCGCGGGTCCGTTGTCGTGATCGACGAGCCACAGGCCATCCCCGAAGACTGGTGGCAGATCGTCCCCGTGCTCGTCGAGTTACTCGTCGACACCTACGACGCTACCGTTATCCTGATGACGGCGACACAGCCCGGCCTCGTCAAGTACGGATCGGACGAGCTGACCACGCGTGAACTCACCGACGATACCGACCAGTACACGGACTTTCTCGCTGAGCACCCCCGGGTCACCTACCGACTGCACGACACCGTCCGAACGGACCAGGGTGACGAGTTCGCGACGCTTGACTATCCCACCGCTGGCAATCGAATATCCGAGGCAGCAGGAGACGGACAAGACGTGCTCGCCATTTGTAACACACGGGCAAGTGCCGAAGAACTCTACCAATCCGTCACGCCGATGGAGGATATGAAAGCGAGCGAGCCGGTCGAACTCGGTCGCCTCATCCATGACCATATCGACGAAACCGGCGAGTTGCCGAGCCCCATCGCACACCGGCGACTTGCACTCGACGCCGTGGGCAGGCAAGATGCCGAGACCGTCTACGCGTTCCTATCCGGCGATATCCGTCCTGACGACCGCAAGCTGCTTATCGACACCCTCTACGACGACGAGGTGGGCGACGAGGACGATCCCGCGCCGCTCCTCGACGGCGATGTGTCGGTCGTCCTCATCTCAACGAGCGTTGTCGAGGCCGGCGTCGACGTGAGTTTCGACACCGTGTTCCGAGACTATGCTCCCATTCCGAATATCGTCCAGTCAGGAGGGCGATGCAACCGCTCGTTCGGCGGTGAGACCGGCGACGTGGTCGTCTGGCGCCTCGCCAGACCCGAGGACGGAAGCGCCATTCCTTCGCTGGTGATTCACGGTGGCGACGGCGGCGATGCTCTTCCACTCCTCCACGAAACCGGACACGTCTTGCGGCGACACGTCGAGGACGGGTGTATCGGCGAGTCGACGATGGTCTCTGCCACTGTGAGTGAGTTCTACGAGTCACTGTTCGACGGGGAACTGGACCCCGGCGACGAGCGACTGGCGGATGCCATCTCCTCGGCGTCGATGTCCGAACTGGAGGGCGAACACATGATTGAGGAGATCGAGGACTATGAGGATATTGTCGCCTGCCTCACTGACGAGGAGCGGACCGAGCTGCTCGACGGCGATCTGGACGCTGGCGACATCGGGAGACATCCGGGGGCACAAGTTAGCACTGACCCGGACACGTGGACGGGCGAGGTCACGGTCGGTAATTCGCGGTACCTGCTGGTGGACGCCCGCGGTGAGTCCTATCATCCAGTGTTCGGCGTTCAATGAGCGAGTTGTCCCAAAGTGTCACCAGTAGCGGCACGTGATCGCTCGCGTCGTCCAGTCGTCGTACCGACCGGCAGTAACCGCACTCTCTGATGCAATCCACCGTTCGGGTGCGAAAACGTGGTTGATGTGGTAGGGTCGATCCGCTTTCAAGTGCATATAGAACGTGGCCTTCGTTTACTCGCCGAATTCGTCATCACACACCGCGTGGTGCGCGCTACCTCTGGTATCTCGATCGCGTCGTCGGTGTCGAAAAAGAGGGGGTGCTGGCCCATCCAACCGAACGGAACCGTGAATCAGTCGAGTTGACGGATGAAACTGTACAGCAGGTCGAAGACGCTATCCGCGGGATCTACGAGGTCATCCGAAGCGATACGCCACCGCCCGCGAAAGAAAAACCGTACTGCGAGTCGTGTGCGTACCACGACTTCTGCTGGAGCTGTTGACCCATGAACGACAACTACCACATCTTCTCGGACGGACGGGTCGAGCGACACAACGATACTGTACGGCTCGTCACCGAGGGCGACGAGAAAAAGTATCTCCCGATCGAGAACGCCGAAGCGCTGTTCCTTCACGGACAGATCGACTTCAACACCCGAGTGATCTCGTTTCTCGACGATCACGGCGTGGCGATGCACGTCTTTGGCTGGAACGACTACTATGCGGGGTCGATCATGCCCGAGCGTGGTCAAACGTCGGGCCAGACGGTCGTCAAACAGGTCCGGGCCTACGACGACGAAGTCCACCGGGGGAAGATCGCCCGCGAAATCGTCGCTGGGAGCATTCATAATATGCGGGCGAACGTGACCTATTACGACAATCGGGACTACGACCTCGGCCCGACACTCGATGCACTCGATCGGCGTCGTGAGGAGATCCAGTCCGCCGAGTCCGTCGAGGAAGCCATGGGCGTTGAAGCGAGTGCTCGACGGGCCTACTACGCGATCTTTGATCAGATCCTACCGGATGGCTTCGTTTTCGGGGGCCGCAAATACAATCCACCGAACAACAAGGTGAACAGTCTGATCTCGTTCGGGAACAGTCTAGTCTACGCGAACATCGTCTCAGCGATCCGGGCCACGGCACTCGACCCGACGATCAGTTATCTCCACGAACCCGGCGAGCGACGGTATTCGCTGGCGTTGGACCTCGCGGACCTGTTCAAGCCAGTGTTGACCGATCGCGTGGTGTTTCGTCTCGTGAATCGGGGACAACTGTCCGAAGACGACTTTGATTCGGAAATGAATGCATGCCTACTTACCGAAAGTGGACGAGAGACGTTCTCGAAGGAGTTCGAACAGACACTCGATCGGACGATCGAACATCCCAGACTTAACCGAAAGGTAAGCTACCAGTACCTCCTCCGGGTGGAGGCATACAAACTCAAGAAGCACCTGCTGACCGGCGAATCATACGAGTCATTCGAACGGTGGTGGTAACGTGGTGTACGTCGTCGCCGTCTACGACGTTGAGGCCGATCGAACTCGACTCTTCTTGAATTTCCTGCGCCGATATTTGACTCACGTTCAGAATTCGGTTTTCGAGGGTGAAATCACAGAGGGCGATCTCGAAGAGATCAAGCAAGAACTTGATTCGATGCTAGAAGCAGGGGAATCCGTGATCGTTTATCGAATGAGTTCTGAGCAGTATGTCTCGCGTACCGTCTATGGTGAAGATCCGACGGACGACAGTCAATTTTTGTAGCCCTTCATCGACCTCCCGGGTATTGCGGGCTATTGGCGGTCGACGAAAACACTAACACCTCCTGCCACTTAGCAGGCCATATATGGCCCGATTTGGCCATGGTTTCAGACGGACCCTTGTGGGGTTGAAGCCACCAACGAGGACCGCGGTTCTGGTCGGGAGGTCCGGTTTCAGACGGACCCTTGTGGGGTTGAAGCACTCAGTTTGGTACTATTGTACCAAACCCCCATACGAGTTTCAGACGGACCCTTGTGGGGTTGAAGCGGTTTTCACGCGTGAATAAACGGGATCGGCCCGTTGTTTCAGACGGACCCTTGTGGGGTTGAAGCCACCAACGAGGACCGCGGTTCTGGTCGGGAGGTCCGGTTTCAGACGGACCCTTGTGGGGTTGAAGCACTCAGTTTGGTACTATTGTACCAAACCCCCATACGAGTTTCAGACGGACCCTTGTGGGGTTGAAGCGGTTTTCACGCGTGAATAAACGGGATCGGCCCGTTGTTTCAGACGGACCCTTGTGGGGTTGAAGCGTCGTCGGGCCGCATCTCTTCGGGATTCTCCAGCGGTTTCAGACGGACCCTTGTGGGGTTGAAGCTTGTTAACGCCCTAATCAGGACGCCGTAAGAGATAGGTTTCAGACGGACCCTTGTGGGGTTGAAGCATGTCCACACGCCTCCATCAAGTCGCGTCCTAATTTCAGTCCGAGTTTCAGACGGACCCTTGTGGGGTTGAAGCGCCCAGCATCAGACGGTATCTTTAGTTTAACGACGTGTTTCAGACGGACCCTTGTGGGGTTGAAGCAATCGGCCCGTCGAGTAGCGAGTCGTAGTGATTGGTTTCAGACGGACCCTTGTGGGGTTGAAGCATTTGCGTCTGACAGGTCGATCTCCTTCAAATGCTCGTTTCAGACGGACCCTTGTGGGGTTGAAGCCCTGGATGTTACGCCTATGAGACTCCAACTCACTGGTTTCAGACGGACCCTTGTGGGGTTGAAGCTAATGGTAGGATTTGCGAAAGAATAGCATTAGTGTGTTTCAGACGGATCCTTGTGGGGTTGAAGCGAAACCCCAGCGGTGAGAACAAACAGGTAGTCGTCGTTTCAGACGGACCCTTGTGGGGTTGAAGCGAGAGACGCACAGTAAACCGATACCTCAAAGAGCTAGTTTCAGACGGACCCTTGTGGGGTTGAAGCGTGCTCGACTGGGGCGGCATCTTGTCCGGGATCGTTGGTTTCAGACGGACCCTTGTGGGGTTGAAGCACCGACCCGGACGGTCACGGCAATACGCCGACGAACGGTTTCAGACGGACCCTTGTGGGGTTGAAGCCACTGTCAATGAAGGCAGCCACATATGCTACTTATGGTTTCAGACGGACCCTTGTGGGGTTGAAGCACCAGACGTTGGTGTATCAAACCATGACCATGAATCAGTTTCAGACGGACCCTTGTGGGGTTGAAGCCACGGACGTGAACGACAAGCCGACGACGGCCCGCAGTTTCAGACGGACCCTTGTGGGGTTGAAGCTCCTGTGGCTCTGTCGTTTCAAATTCCCATCCGCATAGTTTCAGACGGACCCTTGTGGGGTTGAAGCGCATGAGCCTCGCTCGTACACACGACGCCGTAAGTCGTTTCAGACGGACCCTTGTGGGGTTGAAGCCTGACGGCCGTAGTAGAGGACGCCACCGATCACGAGTTTCAGACGGACCCTTGTGGGGTTGAAGCTTGGACAAACTGACGGGGTCCGATGACGGGGCAGACGGTTTCAGACGGACCCTTGTGGGGTTAAAGCTGGATCTCCTCGATCGAGCGCACGCCACGCTAGCGCCGTTTCAGACGGACTCTTGTGGGGTTGAAGCTCGAAAACGATGTACTCGTCGTTGCGATTGTCGCGGTTTCAGACGGACCTGCGCGGTGCGTGCGTCAATCGGTTCGAGATCGGACGCAGTCCGTGTCATGGCTTGCGTCCCAATCCCGTCGGAAGCTGCATAGCCCCACTTGACGAGAACGAAGGAGTCGCCCTCGGGCGGATCTAGTTCCACCCGGATCCACTCGCGGCACAAACGGCCAGAAGCGACGGAAACGAACCCTTCTGGTCGGTCACATCCCGTCTAGTTCGCCCTGCAGTACTGTCCACTCGCCGCGATCGAGCAATTCCTTGAGCATAGGTCGGAGATCGACGCCGGCGACGCCGAAGAACTTCTCGCGGCCGACGGGCGTCCGGAACCGCACGATGTAGGTGTAGTCGGTCGCTCCGAAGACCGTCAGAGAGGTGTTTGTCGCTCGATTTGTCAGCTCCAGGCGCGGTGTCGCGTCGACGTTGCCGGTGACGCGTGATCCGAGTCCCCAGCTGAGTGATTCGATCGCCGTCCGGTCGATCGGCAATACGTCGGCCAGGTGACCACCCTGCCCCGATCCGCGTTCGCCCGGCCCCGACTCGCGGGATGACATACCCCACCGTACGGGAAGGTCCCCCAAAAAAGCGATCCCTTTCCCGCCGAGCAGCCCCGGCCTGTGGGTCCAGCCACGATCGCCTCACACGCTGTCGAAGTGATGAAGTATATTGTCACTTGGTAACACGTATGCGAACCAACAAACCTATATAGTGGTGTGCTATATCATGTCATGTATGGCCACCGCACCGAGCACGGACGAGGTCATTGACGAATTCCTCTCCCAGCGTGGGCACGAAACCGAAGCGGTCGGCTGGGACGAAAACTATAACAAGAAGCAGTGTCCGGATTGCGGAGGGCTCCACGAGCCGACAGCGAACGAATGCTCGGTATGCGGCTGGATACCGGCCGGATCGAGATGACAGGGACCGCCCGATGGCGGTGTCTTTTACCCGGTAATTGACAGCATCCACCTCACAACATTTTTGAGTACTGGTTTAGTACCCCAGAGCAGTGGCTGACGATCGACCAATCGAGGAAGTCCTCGACACGATCGGGGACGAGCACGCGCGACACGTCCTGGCGGGAGTCAGCAAGCAGGCCAAATCGGCCAAGGAACTCAGCGAGCAACTCGATCTCTCGTTGCCGACTGTCTACCGTCGTCTGGAGATCCTCCAGGAACACGATCTGGTGTCCGATCAGACGGCCGTTGCCGACGACGGCAACCACTACAAGGTCTACGAATCGAACTTCGAGAGTACAGTCATCCGGCTGGAGGACGACGAGTATCAGGTGCGGATCTATCGTTCGGAGAACCTTCCAGACCGGTTCGGCCAGCTCTGGGACGATCTCAACGTGGACTGACGTCGGGGCTGAGGTCTCGTTGGAGTCGACGACTATCGACCAGCAGCCTGTGTTCGGGCTTTCGGGACTGTTCAGTTGGATGGCATGCACTGTCGCCTGGCACCTGTCAATGATCACATTGATATGTCGGGCAAATCAACTGGCGAGCCAACGATGGCTTCTAGCGTCGTACAGTACGGCCAGGCGGTTCTCGTGTTGTTGCGACTCATTCTGTTCGGCCTGACGCTGGGGATCACGCTCATCAGTTTCCAGGCCTACCAGCAGCGTCAGTCCGAACGCCTCCAGTACGCGTTCATCGGGTTTGCGTTCATCAGCATGGGCGTTGCGGTGAGCAACATCGTTTCGCAGATGTTCACGACCGATCCGACGGCTACCGCGCGGTTGTTCTTCGATATGACCGAGACGATTCCGTTCATCATCGGGTTCGCCATGTTGTATCTCTCGCTGTATCGGTAACTCCACAGCGCAAAGCGAGGCGTTTTGCGGTTACCGGCAAAAGTCACGGCCCTTATGAGGGTGTAGCCCCACTAGTTGTGCAATGACCGATTCGACGCAGGTGACGCGCCTGTTCGGCGGACCCGGCAGCGGGAAGACGACGGCCCTGCTCGACCGTGTAGAGGCACTGCTCGAGGACGATGACGTTGATGTCCGTGACGTGCTGGTCGTCTCTTATACGCGAGCGGCGGCGGCGGAGGTCCGCGAACGGCTGGCCGAGCGGCTGGACGTTTCCCCGCGATCGTTGAAGGGCAACGTCTGTACGATGCACGCTAAGGCCTACGAATTGCTTAACCTCTCGCGAGGAGACGTAGTGGGCGAGTCCGACAAACAGGAGTTCTGTGAGGAGTACGGCGTCGAGTACGAAGACCAGTACGAGAGCGGCGGTCGGCGGACCGCCCGTTCGACTACCATCGGCAACAAGATCATCGCCACCAGTCAGTGGCTCCAGCGGACCCGTCGTGACGTCGCCGACTGGTACGACGTCCCCTTCAAGTGGAACGACGAGACGGTCCGGCTCCCGCCAGACATCGACGAGAACGCCCAGACCGGCAACAAGTACACGCCGACATGGCCCTCCGACGACGATCGGGTCGACGTCCCCGAAGTGATCCGTGCCTGGCGGACGTACAAGGGTGAACACGATATCGTCGGCTTCGCGGACATGCTCGAACGCGTCGCCCAGCGGTCGCTGTTGCCGAACGTCGAATACCTCGCCATCGACGAGTTCCAGGACATCACCACGCTGCAGTACGATGTCTACGGGGAATGGAAGTCTCACATGGAGAATGTCCTGATCGCGGGCGACGACGATCAGGTCGTCTACGCCTGGCAGGGGGCTGATCCGCGCCTCCTCTTAGAGGTGGAAGGCGAGGACGTCATCCTCGACACCTCACACCGCTTGCCCTCGACGATCCTGGACGTTGTCCAGCGGGAGGTCAGCCACATCGACGAGCGCCAGGAGAAGAATCTCTCGCCACGCAAGCAGGGTGGGGCAGTCGAAGCTGTCCAGACTCCCTCGATGCTGGATCTGGTCCGGAACGTCCGTTCGACCGTCGAGGAGGACGACGGCTCGCTGATGATCCTCTTCCGGGCGCGCTATCAGATGTTCCAGTTCATCGATGAGTTCATCGACGAGGGCATCCCCTTCGACGTGATGACTGACCAGCGCATGTGGACTGACCGTCTGGAGGATTACGTCCACGGCATCGAGGCACTCGCTGCCGACGAGGATCTGACGGCCCTGGAGGTCCGCCGGCTGGCAGACATGCTCGAAGACACGGCCTTCGGGACCGGCGAGCGCGACGACCTCTTCGACGCCGTCGACGACCGCCAGGAGGCCGCCGAGACCGACGACTTAGAGGAGATCATGGTCGAACCCGACCTGGTTCGCGATCACGCTCCCTTCCTGCCAGAGCCGCCGGCTGCCGCGGATATGGTCCGGAAGGTAACCAGCTTCCAGGAGCGGGCCATCGAGGCGTACTTCCGCGGTGACTATCAGGACATGCCGACCGACCGGGTGCGTGTCGGCACGATCCACAGTGCGAAGGGTCGTGAGGCCGATCACGTCTTCGTCGCGACAGACCTCACCGAGAAAGTTGTCGAGCAGATGGCCGCGACCGTCGAACAGGACGACATCGAGATCCCGGGTGTCGAGGAGTTCACCAAACACACCAGCCCCGTCCCGACCCTGACCGACAACGAACGGCGGGTCTTCTACGTCGGGATGTCACGGGCCAGGGAACGGCTGGTGATCCTCGAGAACCTCGTCGATGGTGCCCCCACGCTCCCGATCGACGTCCTCTTGAACAACGAGCCGACCGAGATCGATCCCGAGGAAAGCCTGGCAGATATCCTCGGAGAGGAAGCCGCAGCCGTCCACTGAGCGGCTGTTCGCCGCCGTCCCGGCGATCATTCGTCGATCAACTTGCCTTCGAGGTAGTCCCGGGCGTTATCGCGGGTTGCCTGCGCGACTTTGACGAACGTAACCACCCGTTGGTCCGCCTCGCGTTCGTCGCGCTCGATTTCGATGGTGATGCCCTGATTCCGAAGGTGAGACAGTAGCGCCTCGATCACGTCGGGATCGGCCCGGACAGTGTGTTCCTCACCGACGGTTTCGCTGCGTTCGACCGCCCGGATCGTCTCGATCGCGGGCAGGAGGATCGATTCCCCGAGTTCCCGCGCGCGCTGCCGGGACTCGCCCTTCGAATGGTCCAGTTCGACTGCCTGGAACGCTTCCCGGACGATCCGCGGGAAGACGAAATCGCGACCGTAGTCGAACGGCAGCGAGAAGGCGTGTTCGAGGTCGGCCCGGTGGGTGGCCGAGGTGGTGTACTTCAGCTGTCGCGTCCCGTCGATCGACTGCATGACGACACCCTCCTTTCGCTCGCGGTCAAGGTCGGCGATGACCGACCGGACGGCTTCGGGTGCCGTCGCTGGATCGTACTCGCCGAAGTCGGGGACCTGCGGAAGATCGTACGTCTCGCACAGTTTTCGTCGGCGCGGGACCGATAGCGCTGTCCCCGTCTCTCGATGACGCACGTCGAAAACCTCGATCCGTGCCGACTCTACGTCCGGGTACTCGTGGGGCGTGTAGGGGTTCTCGGGACCGATCAACTCGCCACAGAGCATCAGATCGGGGTGCTCCTCGAAGAAAGCGCCGGAATCGAGCAATTCTCGGACTGTCGCGGTGGTATACGGACAGAGATACCCACTGCGGGTGAACCCCAGAATGTCGCCGTCGATCCGGGCGATCCGGACGTTGTAGCCGTTGCGCTTCTCTTCGATGGTGAGCCGGCCGTCGAAGTGTCCGGGTACGCCTGGATCGAGTACGAGCGTTCGTGGGATGGAGGGGAACCCGCGGACGACCCCGCCTGCGACGATAGCGGTCCCGCGTTCGATCCCGTGGCGGGCGTCAGCGAGATGGCGATACCGCTGCCCCTCGAACGTTTCGTGTTGAAACTGTTCGAGGAGGGACTCGAGATCGTCCGGCGGCACGCCGAGGGCGTCGGCCAGGGCGGGATCGGCGTCCATGTGTAGACTGACGCACGCTGGCAATATAGTCGTGGTGGCACACCACACGGACGATGCGCCGGAGCATCTTTGTCAGCGGACACGGTATCATCAACCATGGCCGAGCATCCGCTGAAACAGCGGTTCGTCCTCGACACGTCGGTGTTCATCACTCCCGAGATCCGCACCGAGGACGAAGACGTAGAGGCGGCTGTCGAACGCTTGCTCGATCTCGTCGCGGAGGCAAAGCTCGCACACAACATCTCCTGTTACATGCCGCCGTCTATCAACGACGAGTTGACGACGATGCTCGAGGAGCGCGACGTAAGCGAGGAAACCATCGAGAAGTTGAACACCTGGGTCATCACCAAGAGTCCCGCCCAGTACGAGGTGATGATCCCTGCCGAGATCGTCTATGGATTCATCGACGAGATGAGCGACCGGGTAAACAGAGGATTGCGCGTCTCCGAGAAGGCCGTCCGGAAGGCCGAACAATCCCGCGAGGAGGAGGCCGACCACGAACACATGAGCGAAGTGGACAAGGTGATCTCGGATCTGCGTGACGAGTACCGACGGGCGCTTCGGCAGGGCGTGTTGGACTCTCGAGAGGATTTCGACCTGCTGATCCTCGCGCGGGAACTGGACGCCGGGGTCGTCACCGAGGATACGGGGATCATCAACTGGGCGGAGGACTTCGGGTTGCGATACCTCCGCGGGCGGTCGTTCCCGCCGCTGATCGAGGAGTATTTGGCAGCCGGCGAGCGCGTCGAGTGAACGGACGTATCGATGAGTGGTCCGGGCCGACGGAGAGTCAATCGATGAGTAGCCCGAGCGAACGGAGAGTCAATCGGTGTGAGGACCGGGCGAACGGAGAGTCGGTGATCGACACCGCGAGCGGATGGATGGGTCGGGGGCTTTCGTCTCCGGAAAGATTTGGAGAGTTCGTTTCGAATGGCGCATTATTTGCGAAAGTCATAATACCGCCAGGCTAGTGACTCCGCTACCTGCCTGTCTATGTTAAACTACGTCATTACACGTCAGATCGGACGACTGGAGCGGGATGTATCGCCTCGTCGTCGGCCGAGGGAGGGGACATGATCGTCGGCGTTCCTGCCGCAGGTGGCGAGGAGACGCGCGTCGCGATGACGCCGGCTGTTGCCACGGATCTCGTCGACGCCGGCCACGAAGTACACGTCGAATCCGGCGCTGGCGAGAGGGCTGGCTGGGACGACACGGCCTACCGCGAGGCGGGCTGTGAGGTCCACGACGACCGCGAGGGTGTACTCGTCGACGCCGACGTGGTCTTCGAGGTCGCGGCGCTGGGAGCCGTGGACGATCCCGACCCCGAGCAGTACCGCCAGGGGCAGGCCGTCCTCGGCATGCTCGGTCCCTACGGGATCGACGACGCGACTCTGGAGATCCTCGCCGACCGCGAGGTCTCCGCGTTCGCGCTCGAACTCGTCCCGCGGATCTCCCGGGCTCAGAGCATGGACGCAAACTCCTCGCAGGCCAACGTCGCTGGCTATAAGGCTGCCGTCCGGGCCGCCGAGAACCTCGATCGGATGGTCCCGATGCAGATGACCGCCGCCGGGACGGTCCAGCCCGCCGAGGTGTTCGTCATCGGTGCGGGCGTCGCCGGCCTCCAAGCCATCTCGACGGCCGATCGACTGGGCGCGTCGGTGAGGGCCTACGACATTCGGCCGGAGGCCGCCGAGGAGATCACGAGCGTCGGCGCGGAGTTCGTCGAACTCGATGTCCACGCCGACGACGCATCGGACGAGGAAGGCCACGCCGTCGAGCAGGACGAGACGTTCTACCGCAAACAGCGCGAACAACTCGGCGAGGTCGTCGCCGACTCGGATGCCCTGATCACAACCGCAGCCGTCGCAAGCGGTGAGGCACCCCGTCTCGTCACCGACGAGGCGATCGCCGCGATGGACGACGGTTCCGTCGTCGTCGATCTGGCGGCCGACGGTGGCGGGAACTGTGATCCGACCGTGCCCGACGAGCGGGTCAACCACGAGGGCGCGACCGTCCTCGGGCCGACGAACCTGCCGGCGACGGTCCCGCGAACGGCGAGTCAACTCTACGCCAACAACCTGGTGAACTTCCTCGAAAACATGCTCGAAGATGGCAATCTTACCATCGACACCGACGACGATATCGTCGACGCGACGCTGCTCACTCACGACGGAACGGTACGGAACCCTCACGAGGACGAACAAGCGAAAGAGGAGGCGACGAACGACGGGAGCGAAGACAGCGAGGCGGCCGACGCCGAGCAACCGGCCGACGCAGACGACGGAGGTGTAGAGACATGAGTCTCGTCACCAACCTCACGCTGTTCGTCTTGGCGGCGTTCCTGGGCTATGAGATCATCACCAAGATCCCGACGAACCTCCACACGCCGCTGATGTCCGGCGCGAACGCCATCTCCGGCATCACGCTGATCGGCTCGGTCCTCGTCGCTGGATCGGGCGAGACGACGCTGGCGACGGTTCTCGGGGTACTTGCGGTCGTGATGGCGACGATCAACGTCGTCGGTGGATATCTCGTGAGTCACTTCATGCTCTCGCAGTTCAACCGGGGTGGGCGCTGAATGGCCGACGGACTCCTCGGGCACCTGCCGCCGTCGGCGCTCGAACTCGCCTATCTCGTGGCGGCGATCTTCTTCATCCAGGGCCTACGGGACATGACTCATCCCCGGACGGCCACGCGCGGCAACGGGCTGTCCTCGGGCGGCATGTTCCTGGCCGTCATCGCGACGGTCCTCTACTTCGAGATCCTCTCGCCGGTACTGTTGGCGGCCTCGCTGTTGGTCGGCGGGGCGATCGGCGCCTGGCTCGCCGTCAGCGTCGAGACCACCGAGATGCCCCAGCTCGTCGGGCTGTTCAACGGCTTTGGTGGCGGAGCATCCACGCTCGTCGCCGGTGCGGAACTGGTCGACGCGGTTGATCCCACCACGACGGCGGGTCTCGGACTGGAGTTGACAACCACGGCCGCGATCGCCGGGATCGTCGGCACGGTCACCTTCTTCGGGAGCCTCGTCGCCGCCGGGAAACTCCACGGGCTGGTCGGCGACTCCCCGGTCGATGGACGAGCGAATCAGGTGCTTCAGGCCGTCTTCTTCGCTGGCGCGGTCCTGGCCGGCGTCGGCTTGATCGTCCAGACGGGCCTGCTCGGTGGAGCGCCGCTGGCCGAGTGGCTCCCCGCCTACTGGATACTGGTCGCCGCTGCGGCGGTCTTTGGCATCTTGCTGGTGTACCCGATCGGCGGCGCGGACATGCCGGTCGTGATCGCGCTGTTGAACTCGATGTCAGGACTGGCGGCGGCCACGACCGGGTTCGTGCTGGACAACACGGCGCTGATCGTCGCCGGGACGCTCGTCGGCGCGGCCGGGTTGATCCTCACGTTCATCATGTGTGAGTCGATGAATCGCTCGTTGACGAACGTCCTCTTCGGCAGCATGGCCGAGGGTGACAGCGAGGACATGGAGGACATCTACGAGGGCAACATCACGGAAACGTCACCCGAGGAGGTCGAGATGATGCTCGACGCCGCCGAGCGCGTCGTCATCGTCCCCGGCTACGGGATGGCCGTCGCCCAGGCCCAACACGCCGTCGCGGAACTGGCCGATCTGCTCGAGGAAACCGGCGTCGACGTCGAGTTCGGTATCCACCCTGTCGCCGGGCGGATGCCCGGACACATGAACGCCTTGCTCGCCGAAGCGGACGTCGACTACGAGAAGATGCGCGAACTGGAGTCAGTCAACCCCACGTTCTCCCAGACGGACGTGGTGATCATTACTGGCGCCAACGACGTGGTCAATCCCTCGGCCAACGAGGACGAGGGGAGTCCGATCGCCGGGATGCCCGTCCTGGAGGTCTGGGACGCTCGGTCGGTCATCGTCAACAAACGCAGCCTCTCGCCCGGGTTCTCGGGTATCCCCAATCCGCTGTTTGCCAAGGACAACACGAGCATGCTCTTTGGCGATGCAAAGCAGTCGATGCAGGACCTGGTCGACGCCTACAACGAGAACCACTGACGGCAACTCATTCGTCTTTTGGCGGCTTAACCACCGCCGAAACGGCTCCGCCGAGGCCCCGTTCCAGCAGGTCGCCGGGCGTGACGACGTAGCGTTCGACGGCGAGGATCAACGCGATGATCCCGAGAAACGCCAGTCCGCCCAGAACGCGCCCGCTGGCGAGAAAGTCAAGCGCCAGCACGAGGATCGGAGCGACGACGACCACGGTTCCGGCCTGCCCGATCAACTCGAGGATCCCCGATGCCATGCGGGGAGCGTACTGCGCGTTAACGGAAAAGTCTCTCGTCGGGACGTCAGGGATCGAACTCGGTTAGCTCCGGTTCCAGAGACTGGCCGGCGTCCGGTCGGGTCGCGAGGTAGGCCCGCCGGTAGGCACGCAACTTGCCGAGCAGGACGGAGAGCAGGATGCCGTCATAGACGAGCACGAACCCGACGAGGGCGATCAAGGGAGCGATCCCGACGGCCTCGGCCACGCCGAAGGGGACGACCGAGACCAGTACGTTGTACCCGGCGTGGACGAACGCTGCGATCAACAGGCCCTTGACGACGATCGGTCCCGCATCGTCGGGGTTGAACTTCGCGAGCCCGAGATAGTAGCCTGCGATCGCCGAGTAGATGACGTGACCCGGCCCGGCCAGAGCCCGTACGGTCGCGATGCCGCTGACCGCCGCCAGCGTCTGTAAACCGCCGTTAGCCGTCGTCTGTGTGGTGATATAGATCGTGTTCTCGATGGTGGCGAAACCGAGACCGGCGACCGCGCCGTAGACCGCCCCGTCGATCACCGCGTCGAAGCGATCGTCACGGAACGCGTGCAGGCGGACTGCAAGCAGTTTCACGCCCTCCTCGACGGGGCCGACGACGACAAGAAACATCGCCACCATCCCGAGGGCGGGGACACCGATCAGTGCAGCCGACCCGACGACCACGGGCTGTAGCAGGGAGTTAACGATCCCGGCGAACCCGGCAAACAGCACGCCCAGCAGGAACGTCGCGACGAGCAAGCTCAGCGGTTCGCCCGTCGTGACGTCCGCCCACCAGACGTACGCCGCCAGGGCGAGAGCCGGGATGGCCGACAGCAGCGTCAACGTCCCAACCACTGGATCGGCTACGGTCCCTAGGCCTCCGAGGAGTACCTGTGCGGCGAGGATCAACAGCGCCAGCACCACCACGGCCGAACGCGCGAGTGTAACCAACAGGTGGTAGACGAAGACGGCCATCCGATCGAGCCGACTCCGGGCGCGCCATTCGGTGACATCCTGCAGATCCAGCGAGCCGTCGGTGGCGACCTGTATCGGGTCGCGTCGGTCCATAGGGGCTCCTGGGACCGGCGACGACAAGTGTCTGCCGGCGAGCTGTGGATCGAGTCGGCCGAGTGGTGGATCGCGGGGACTGGAGACTGTGATCGCGAGGACCGCCACTCGCCTTTAACTGTTGGCGGTCCAAGACACATTCATGCCACGGTCGATCTGTGTCGTCGGTGGCGGGATCGCCGGTGCCGGTGCCGCATTTGCCCTCCCCGATGCGGTCGACGTGACGGTCCTCGAATCCGAGGCCATCGGCGGCCGCCTCGCCAGTCGACACCGCGAGGGCTGCATCTACGATCACGGGGCAGATCACCTTCGGCTGGCGGCCGACGATCGTACGGACCTCGTGAGACGTGTCGCGGGTGAGGCACTGGTCGAGATCACCGCACCGATCCATCAGTTCGACGCCGAGGGGACGATCACCGACCGACCGGACGAGTTCACGCGTTGGAGCGGCGCGAACGGCATCGACGAAATCGTCTGGGCCTTCCTCGAGGCGGCTGACCCGGCGATCGAGGAAGGCACGACCGTCACCGGACTCGCCCGCCGAGACGACGAGTGGGTGGTGTCCGTCGCGGGCGATCGCCGCCGGTTCGACGCGGTCGTGCTGGCGACGCCGGCCGCCGCGACGGCGGTCTTACTCGAGGCCGCCGACTGGGAGGCGTCCGGCCGTCGGCGACTGGCCGAGGTCGCTGGTGACGTCCCGCATCGGACCGTCGATGTCGTGGCGTTGCACTATCCCTTCGCAGTTGAGGTCCCCTACTACGGACTGGTCAGCGTCGAGCGAGCCAGCGACGTGGTCTGGGTGGGTCGCCAGGAGTGTAAACCGGGCCACGTTCCTGCCGGTGAGTCGCTTTTGATGGTCCAACTCGGTGCGCTGTGGTCGGCCGCCAACGCCGGTGCGCGCGCTCAGGAGACGGCCCTGGAGGTCGCCCACCGCATCGCTCCCCTGGTTGGCGACGACCGGCTACGGGAACCCGACTGGTGGGATCACCATCGGTGGGGCCGGGGGCTGCCGGCCGGTAGACCGGAGGACTCGCTGTGCGATCGCACGCTCGAAGACGCCCTCGCGGTCGCCGGCGACTGGGTCGCTGGCGTCGGTCAGGCACACGCTGCCCTCGACAGCGGACTGACAGCCGGCCGGAAACTGGCCGAGCACTTCGGTCTCGAGTCGACGGTCTGACGGACGCTGTTTCCGATCGTTTTAGACTGCTCCGTCGACCCGAAAGGAGAGGTTTTTCGCGTTCGATCGGCAAGCGGGCGTATGGCCATTACCGCCGGCGTCGTCGCCGTCCAGGGCGACGTGAACGAACACGCCGAGGCCGTCGTCGAGGCCGCCGCCGACCACGGCGAAGCTGCCACAGTCATCGAGATCCGCGAGTCCGGTCTCGTCGAGGACTGTGACGTGTTACTCATGCCCGGCGGCGAGTCGACGACCATCTCCCGGCTGATCCACCGCGAGGGAATCGCCGCCGAAATCCGCGAGCACGTCGCCAGTGGCAAGCCCGTACTGGCGACCTGTGCGGGCCTGATCGTCGCCGCGAGCGACGCCGGCGACGACCGGGTCGAGACACTCGATCTGCTGGACGTTCACGTCCAGCGCAACGCCTTCGGCCGACAGAAGGACAGTTTCGAGGCCCCGCTCGACGTCGACGGGCTGGACGAGTCGTTCCACGCGGTGTTCATCCGCGCGCCGGTCATCAGCGAAGTCGGTGATGTCGACGTCCTCGCCACCTGGGACGGTCGACCCGTCGCGGTCCGCGACGGGCCAGTGGTCGGGACCTCTTTTCACCCGGAATTGACCGGCGACCACCGGATTCACGAACTCGCATTCTTCGAGTGAGAGACGCGTCACTGCGCGGGAACCGGGCCGAAATTTCGTCAAAATTTGCTGCTTACTCAAAGAGTCTTCGTGCACACGTAAAATTCATTCGCCTATTTCCAGTCGCCGGGAGGGAACCGCCGACTTATCCTTTCAGGAGACAGAGCGCTCGATAACGAATGTACGCACAGATAGTCGAAAGCGCACTCGGGGCCGGAGCGGTGCTGGACGGATGGGCACTGTTCTTGCCGGTCGAGTTCGCGAGTCGGGCCCAGTTCGGGTGGACGATCAGCGTGCACATCCTCTTTGCGGCCCTTTCGATCGGGCTCGCGCCCTTTATCGTCTACTTCACGTGGAAAGACGTCAGGACAGACGACGAGCGCTACACGCGGTTGCGCTCGTTCTGGTTGAAGGTCTTCGCCGTCGGGTTCGTCATGGGAACTGTGACAGGAATCCCGATGAGCTTCCAGTTCGGGACGAACTTCCCGCAGTTCTCGGCGGTCGCGGGTGAGTTGATCGGCGGCCCGCTGGCCTTCGAGGCGAAGATGGCCTTCTTCCTCGAAGCCGTCTTCCTCGGTGTGTTACTGTTCGGCCGCGAGAAAGTCAGCGATCGGACCTATTTCCTCTCGTCGGTGCTGACTGGCTTTGGGGCCTGGCTCTCTGGCTTTTGGATCCTGGTCGTCAATGCCTGGATGCAGACGCCCCGGGGTTTCGAGATGATCTCCCGCAACGGGATGGAAGTCGCCAAACTGACCGATCCCATCGCCGCGTTCTTCACGCCCCGGATGACCTGGATGTACGTTCACATGATCAACGCGTCAGTGATCTCCGTGGCGCTGCTGGTGGCCGGCGTCGCCGCCTACATCCTCTGGAAGAAACGCGATGCGGGGTCCTGGAACACGGCGCTGAAGATCGCGGTCCTGATCTTGATCGTCGCCGCGCCATTGCAGGCGGTCCACGGTGACGCCTACGGCCGCCACGTCGAGGACACCCAGCCCCAGAAGTTCGCCGCCATGGAGGCCCACTACGAGACCGGGACGGCCGATCTGCACCTCTTTGCCGTCCCGACCGATCCAAGCGCGTTGACCGACCCGCGGGCGGAGAACCTCTTTGCGATAAGCCTCCCCAGAGTCGGGTCGTTCCTCGCCAGCGGGGGTGATTTCGACGCCGTCGTACAAGGACTCGACGAGTACGAGGAGAACCCACCGGTCGCGCTCGTGTTCTGGTCGTTCCGGTTCATGGTCGGACTCGGGTTCCTGTTCATTGCGTTGGCATTCTGGGGCGGGTACCTCATCTATCGGGATCGTCTCTCTGAGAGCAGCCGCTATCTGAAAGTGATGATCGCCGCGTCACCGCTGGGTTATGCCGCATTACTCACCGGGTGGTACGTCACGGAGATCGGCCGCCAGCCGTGGGTGATCCAGGACGTACTCACGACGAGCGACGCCGTCTCCCCGACGCTGACTTCGGCGGAGGCGACTGCGAGCCTGATCGCGTTCGTGGTCATCTATGTCGGCCTGGTGCTGGCCGCGCTGTACGTCCTCCGGTGGCTGATCGAGGACGAACTTCGCGAGCTCGGGGTCGAGGAATCCGCAAACGATCACTGGTACGGCCCGATCCCGGGGGTGACCAGCGATGATTAAACCGCTGATCATCCCGGTTGATAGCTACCTCCATCCGGCGCTGCCGGAGGTCTGGTTCGGCGTCGTCATGTTCGCGCTGACGATGTACGTCGTCCTGGACGGTTTTGACTTCGGGATCGGGATGCTGTATGCGACTCGCGATAACGAGGCCGATCGAGAGACGCTGCTTTCGGCGTTCGGACCGATTTGGGACGCCAACGAGGTGTGGCTGATCGCCTTCGGGACGATGACACTTGCCGCCTTCCCGGATGTATACTCGCGCCTGCTTGCGGATAACTACCTGATCGCACTCGGATTCGTCCTCGCCCTGTTGTTCCGCGGCATCGGCCCGGAACTGCGCGAGCAACGCGAGGACGAACAATGGCAGCGAGCCTGTGACTGGTCGTTTATCGGCGGGAGTACGCTCGCGCCCTTTTTGTTCGGCGTGCTCGCTGGCTCGTGGGTGTTCAGCGTCGGCGCGATCTCGCTGCCCGCCATCCTGACCGGCGTCGGTCTGGTCGCCGTCTCGGCGGTCACCGGCGCGGCGTTCATCGCGGCCAAGACCAGGCCGGCGCTTGCCGGAGAGATGCGTGATCTCGGCATTCTCGCCACGCTTGCGTACCTTGGCGGCGTGGTCGTCCTGCTGGCGGTCGTGATCTGGACCGACGCCGGCGGGGCTGCCGGGACGATCCTTTCGATTCCCGGTATCGCCATCGTCGGCCTCTCGGTCGTGGCGGGGCTCGGCGGGATCGTCCTCGCACTCCGGGATCGCTACCGTGCGTGGCTCTCCGCGGCGCTCGCGCTTCCGACGCTGTTGAGCCTGCTGGTCGCGCTCCTGCTGTACCCGACGATCTACCCGGCGACTGGACTGACCGTCAGCGACGCCGTGGTCTCACCGCTGGCACTCAATCTCACTACGATCCTCGGGCTCCCGGTCCTCCTCGTCGTCTTGTGGTACTTCAAGTTCCTCTATGGCGTCTTCAGCGGCCCAATCGAGAGTGAGGGGTACGGCGTATAGCCGGATCGGTCGTCGTGATTCCGTCACCTGCTTCGACGCGCTTAGGGACCGGCAGTGTATCTGTACCCACATGACCGACGACGCAATCCTCGATGAGTTGTTCGCGGTGATCGAGGACCGTAAGGAAACGCTACCCGAGGACTCCTATACGGCCGACCTGTTCACCCACGAGAAAGGCGAGAACGCCGTCCTGGAGAAACTCGGTGAGGAGTCGACGGAATTGCTGCTCGCCGCGAAGGACGACGACCGCGAGGAAATCGCCCACGAGAGCGCCGACATCGTTTATCACCTGCTGGTTCTGCTGGCGATGAAAGACATGGATCTGGCGGATCTGCGGGCGGAGTTGCGGGAACGGCGGTAATCGTACGGCGCGAAGCGCCGTTTCACTCGAGCGAGCGATAGCGAGGCTCGAATGAAGTGAGAGCCTCGGAATTGCGAACGGCGACCAACGGAAGCCGTGAGTAGCGAGGTCGAGGACTTTTGGCCCAGCTTTTGTGACGAGTGGGTCGCTTTGCGACCCCGAGGAATAAAAGGTGGAAACGATATGGATCTGGCGGATCTGCGGGCGGAGTTGCGGGAACGGCGGTAATAGCGAGGTCGACCGTAGGGAGACCTCGTTATAGGCGAGCGGGGAACGCCGTGACCCGCGAGCAGCGAGACCTCGAAGAAGGCGAACGGTAGCGGATTCGGGAGAGAATACCAAATAGAGAGGTCTCAGACTTGCTCGAAGCGGTGGCGGACAACCTCACTGTCGTCGTCCCACTCGAAGTTGTCATGAGCGTGTTGGAGTCGCTGCCGGTAGTGGTCCAGATCTGGGGACCCTTCGCGCTGTGCGTCTTCGTCCGTCAGATCGCCGAGCATTCGGTGGGTCACGTCGGTCACTTCGAACGTGGTGTCCTCGATTTCAAAGGTGTCGCCCTCCTCGGCGTAGGCCTGACCGCGATGAATCTGTGTCACATCGCCGGAAAGCGCTTGTTCAGTCAGATGGCCGCCGGGAAGGATGTCTTCGACATCTTTGTGTGCCATACCTCCGTTTCGAATCGAACCGATAAAAACGACCGCTCCGCGACATCGACCCTTCGGCGGGAGCTATCAGATTTCGACTTACCCAGCACAGCGGGCTTGCGGCCCGGACGAGCCGGATTCGCGGTCCTTTTCCCGCCGCGCGGGTTACGAACGCCCAATGAGCCATCCATTCGAGAACCTCCCGACGACCCCGACGTCGGAGGAACTCATCGACAAGGCCTTCTCGCGGGCCGCCCGGTCCGGCCGAGCCAAGCAGGGCCACGAGGCCCAGGAGTCGATGCTCCAGACTGCGTCGAACATCCTCTCGGACAACTTAGAGAACGTCGTCACGGCTTGGCCGGACTTCGACGACCTTGACCCGTTCTACCGGGAACTGGCCGACGCAGAGCGTAGCGTCGACGAGTTGCGACAGCACCTCTCGGAAGTCACGTGGGCCAGTCGAAAGACCGACGACATCCGCGACGAGTACCAGTCGCGGCTGCGTAACGCCGATGTCGACGGCGCGCGCAAGCTCCGCAAGCAAGCGTTCGCCCGGCTGGCGGACGTTACCCGCGAGGTGAGCGACGACCTCGCGGCACTGGGCGAGGCCAGAAACGCACTCCGAGCGTTCCCCGACATCCGGCCCGACGAACCAGCAATCGTCGTCGCGGGCTACCCCAACGTCGGGAAGTCCTCGTTCGTCAACCGCGTGACGCGGGCCGACAACGAGATCGCCGCGTACCCGTTCACGACCACGCAGATCCACGTCGGTCACGTCGAACGGGATCACATCCGCTACCAGTTGGTGGACACGCCGGGCTTGCTCGATCGGCCACCGGCGGAGCGCAACGATATCGAAAACCAGGCGATCAGTGCCTTGGAGCACCTCGCAGATGCCGTACTCGTCATGGTCGATGCCAGTGGCGAGTGTGGCTTCCCGATCGACGTGCAACTCGATCTCCGGGACGATGTCGTCGAACGCTTCGAGGACGCCCCCGTCCTGACGGTCGCCAACAAAGCCGACCGATCACGGAGCGTGGAGGCTGACCACTACATGAGCGTCACCGAGGACGACAACGTCGAGGGCGTTCTCGACGCAGCGATCGAAGCCGTCGGGTACGAGCCCGAACTACCATTCGAGGAGTGAGCGGACTGATCGGTTTGTTTCCGGTGGCTAATAGGCCACAACGAGCTGTCCCGACTTTCGTGATGTGAGGACGGCCAGCGTATGCCATCCCGATGCAGCTGATCACCTGACGGACGATCGATATTTCCTTGCGTTTGTTGTCGGTTGCAGCCACAACCTCGCGCTATCCATCGCCAGCCTGGCCACCCAGTCTCAAATGACTCAGGTAGGGTCCAGGCCAGTATTACTGGGGAGAAGATTCGTAATACTTATTCCCATTCTGTTACAGCAATCTCATATGAGCCAGTCCCTGGTCCCTGATTCGGGAGCTCGCCCGCTGACTGTCCGGCGTTTCAAGCCCACGGATGCCGATCGTGTCTGGGAGGTCCACAAAACGGCTATCGAAGACTCACCGCTGCCGTTCGTTTCCAAGCCCTCCTTCGATGCGGACCTGCGAAACATTCCGGAACACTACTTCGAGGCTGGCGGGACGTTCCTCGTTGGCTGTCTCGACGGAACCGTGATCGCGACCGGCGGAATGGCACCCACACAGGAGCATGCGATCGAACTGCGACGCTTGCGCGTCATGCCGAAACACCAGCAGAAGGGGTACGGAACGGCGCTGCTCGAGAAGCTGGAGGGGTTCGCACGCCGGCAAGCGTTCGATCGCATCACCCTGCACACAGACGATGTGTTGACCGTCGCCCAATCGCTGTACGAGGACAACGGCTACGAGGAGACCCATCGGGAACCACACCCGATACTCGATGGAGAAGTCATTTTCTACGAAAAGCCGTTGTGACCGTTCCGATGATGAATCGCATGCCTGGCAGGCGGGATCTCTCATGGGCAGTCCGTGGTGGTCTTTCCCGGCTATGTTCGGTCAGCGTCGTCGCGTTGGGAGCGTCGCTGATCACCTACGGGCTAATCTATCTGACGCCCGGCGACCCCGCCCATACGATCCTTGCCCAGCAGCTACGGCGTGAGCCGACGGCCGCCGAAATGGCCGCCTTTCGAGCCGAGCACGGACTGGACGAACCGTTCGTCCAGCAGTATCTATCCTGGCTCGTCGACGCGATTCACGGGGACTTTGGCTCGTCGTATTACGGTAGCCAATCCGTCCGGGAACTGCTGGCGTTGCATTTGCCAAACACTGCCGAGTTAGCCATCGCGGCGATCGTCGTTGCGGTCGTGATCGCGATCCCGCTTGGCATTCTCAGTGCTGTCCAGTACGATACGTGGATCGATCATACCGCTCAGATCGGGGCGCTGCTGGGTGTCTCGATCCCGAACTTCTGGCTGGGATATCTTCTCATTCTCGTCTTCTCGTTGGGACTGGGACTGACACCGGTCTCGGGATCGGGCACAGTTGGGCATCTCGTCTTACCTGCGATCACGCTCGGTACCGCGATGGCCGGGATCATCACCCGGATCGTCCGCACGTCGGTCCTCGATGAACTGGGCAAAGATTACGTCGTCGTTGCGCGCTCGAAGGGCGTCCGCGAGCGTCTCGTGGTCTATAAACACGCGCTTCGCAACGCGCTCATCCCGGTCGTGACAGTCATCGGGCTACAATTTGGCTTCGTGTTGAACGGGGCCGTCGTCGTCGAAGTCGTCTTTCAGCGGCCGGGTCTGGGGACGCTCCTGGTCGATGCGGTCTTTGCCCGGAATTATCCCGTCGTCCAGGGCGTCGTCCTCGTCACGGCGATCGTGTTCGTCTTGATCAACCAGCTGGTCGATCTGGCATACGTCGCGATCGATCCACAGGTCGAGTCGGGTGTTCGGTCGTGATCGACCAGCTACTCGCCCGGTGGCCGACGCTCCGGTCAGTCCGGACCGCGATCGATTCAGGGCGACGTCGGGTCCGGTCGGCCCCGCCGAAAGTCACACTCGGGGGCGCGATCGTCGCCCTGCTGGGCGTGGTTGCGATCGTGGGGCCGCTGGTGACACCGTACGATCCGGCGACCCAGGCTCTTCGTACCCGACTGGCAGCGCCCTCGCTGGCACACCCACTTGGGACAGACGAACTCGGGCGCGACGTCGCCACACGGCTGGTCTACGGGGCTCGTCTCTCGCTTGGACTTGCCCTCCTCGTGACGGCGATCCGACTGGTCGTCGGGACGGTCCTTGGACTGGTCGCAGGCCTTGCCGGCGGCATCGTCGACGCTTCCTTGATGCGTCTCGTCGATGTCCAACTGGCCTTCCCGGGACTCATTCTGGCGCTTGTCGTCGCCGGCATTCTCGGTCCCGGGTTGGGGAGTATCGTCCTTGCAATCTCGGTCGTCGGCTGGGCCTCGTATGCGCGGGTCGTCCGGGGTAGCGTCCTCTCGGTGAAGAACAACTCCTTTGTTCAGTCCTCGAAACTGTATGGAACCCCCCGCTGGCGCATTGCCGGTCGACACCTGCTACCGAACGTGATGAATCCGGTCATCGTGTTGGCGACGCTGGATCTCGGAACGGTCGTCATCTCGGTCGCCAGCCTGTCTTTTCTCGGCGTCGGCGCACAGCCACCGACCGCCGAGTGGGGCATGATGGTCAATGCCGGCCGTGATCACCTTCGGTCGGCGTGGTGGCTCATCACGGTCCCCGGTGTCGCAATCATGCTGACCGTCATTGGGTTCAATCTCCTTGGCGATGGCCTGCGGGATCTTCTGGACCCGGATCAACAGGCCCTCGAACAACGGAGGAGAGCATGAGCAACTCCCTCACTGTCGAGAACTTATCAGTTCGATTTCGGACAGCCGGCCGTCCCGTCCGTGCAGTCGATGGCGTCTCTTTCGAACTCGAGGCGGGTGAGGTCCTCGGGCTGGTCGGCGAGAGTGGCTGTGGGAAATCGGCAACAGCCAACTCGCTCGTCCGCCTCGAAGCGCCCGGCGAGATCACCCGCGGGACGATCACGTTCGACGGGACTGATCTCACCGAAACCGACGAACGGACGCTTGGGCGACTACGCGGTCAGGAACTGGCGACGATCTTCCAGGATCCCGCGTCCTCGCTCAATCCCGGATTTCCCGTCGGCGAACAGATCGACGAAGCCGTGCGGATCCGCAAGCAGCCACGCCAACAGTCCCTGCTCGGTGAGATCACGTCCCATCTGTGCCGGCACGGACAGACGAACAACCCCGCGAAGGTTCGACAGGCCATGCAGGCGGCGGGCATCCACCAGCCTGACGAATGGATCGATGCCTACCCACACCAGCTGAGTGACGGTCTCCGCCAGCGTGTCATGATCGCCATGGCGCTGGCACGTCGCCCGTCACTACTTATCGCCGACGAACCGACGACAGCCCTGGATACGACGACACAGGCGGCGATCCACGAGACCCTCCGGACGTTGAATCGCGAGTACGGCATGGGTATGTTGTTCATCACCCATGATCTGGGTCTCGTCTCGGAGCTATGTGATCGCGTCCTCGTCATGTACGACGGATCGATCGTCGAGCGTGGCCAGACCGACGCGGTACTGACGGCCCCGAGTCACCCATACACCAAGTCTCTGCTCGATTGTATTCCACGGCGTTCGGAACCCGGGACCACTCTACCGACGATCGACGGTGACGTCCCCGAGCGGACTACCGCGCCGTCAGGCTGTCCGTTTGCCCACCGCTGTCCGTCCGTGACTGCGGCCTGCCGTGATGGGCCACCTGAGACCGTCGAGGTCGCCCCCAGTCATACCGTCGAGTGTGCCGTTCCGAGCGCGCGAGAACCCCGGACTGTCCAACGAACGGCCCCGGCACTTATCGACGGACAGCACGCTGCTGACGGGGGGACAGCTTCGACGGATCGACAGTCCGCGGGGATCGACTCAGGTGCGCGCCGCGAGAACGACGTGAGCGGTACCCCGGCGGCCGCCGCGAGTGAGACCGACACTACGCCAGACGGATCGGACCCGATCCTCGCTCTGGACGGCCTGAGCAAAACCTTCCGAACGTCGGATGCGATCACGGACCGACTCGTCGGGGCGGCCGAGCGACGAACTGCCCTCGAAAACGTCTCGCTGTCGGTGCAAGCGGGGACGACGATGGGGCTGATTGGCGAGAGCGGGTGTGGGAAATCGACCCTGCTTAAGCTGATCGCCGGGTTGGAGACGCCGACCGCGGGGACCGTTCGCTTACACGGCGAGGCTGTCGGTAGCGTCGACGGACGAACGGCCGACCAGCGTTCGGAGATCGGTGTCGTCTTCCAGAACCCACAGCGCAGTATCAATCCGAAACAGACCGTCCGGGAAGTCATCGCCGAGCCGCTGTACGAAGCCGGATGGGGGCGACAGCGGCGGGACGAACGTGTCGAATCCTTGCTCGACTCGGTCGGGCTACCGGTCGAATACGCCGAGCGACAGCCCCGACAACTCTCGGGCGGACAGATCCAGCGAGTGGCGATCGCTCGGGCCCTCGCGTTGGGTCCGTCGATCGTGTTGCTCGACGAACCGACGGCATCACTGGACGTCTCAGCCCAGGCAACGATTCTCAATCTGCTCGCCTCGCTGCAACGCGACCTCGGACTGACGTATCTTCTGGTCTCACACGATCTGGAAGTCGTCCACCACATGGCTGACCGACTGGCAGTCATGTACTTCGGCCAGCTCGTCGAAGTCGGCCCGGCAACGGCGGTCTTTACCGACCCATCTCATCCCTATACACGGACATTGCTGGACGCGATTCCGGGAATCGATGCCGAGACGGACACAGATACCGGGATGGCACAGACACCGCAACCAGCAACGTCCGGGTGTGCCTTTCGCTCGCGATGTCCGGCTGAGACCGACATCTGTCGGAAGTGCGACCCGTCGTTTGAACCGCTCGGTGCGGTTCACACACGATGTCACCACCCCGAGGAGCCGGACGGAGGGGGGTCCAGAAGCTCTGCCGTCCCGGAGGGACAGCGAGCGCCACCCGACAAGGCCCACGAGTCCAGTACCGAGCAGTCAAACCAGCCGACCAGCGGAGAGTCGCCGGGAGCGAACAGCGAGACATCGAACAGCGGTGCGACTACTGACAATTGATACACATGGCAAACGAAACCAACTCACAGCCGATCAGTCGACGAACAGTGTTGCAAGGTGCAGCTGCAGGCGGGGCACTCGCCGTTGCTGGCTGTCTCTCGTCGGGTGAAGACGAGTCACAGACGCTACGTATCGCCTCGACGTGGGAACCGAAACCCGATCCCCTCGACGGGGGGTTGATATTACAGCGATTTGGCCTTACTGAGTCGCTGGTCGGCGTCAGCCACGATATCGAGCCCGTGCCAGAGCTGGCGACTGACTGGACGAGCGACGATTCGGCCCGCCACTGGGAGTTCTCACTTCGAGAGGGAGTTACCTTCCACGATGGAACGACGATGGACGCCGATGCGGTCGTCAGGTCACTCCAACGTGCGGTCAACTCACCGGCGTTTGCCGAAATCCCGATCGACGACGTTCGTGCGAGCGACCACCTGACGGTGACCGTCGAAACGGCGAGTCCACTGGTCTCGCTGCCGGCCCACCTCACTCGTCCCAAGACAGCCATCCTCTCGCCGGCGGCCTACGAGGACGGCAACGTCTCGGCGGTGATCGGTACCGGGCCACTGAAAGTGCAGTCTTGGGAGGGAGCGACAATCATCAACGCTGTCCGAAACGAGGAGTATTACGGGGCGATCCCGGCCGTCGAGTCCGTCCGGTATGAAACGATCACCGACGACCAGACGCGGCGACTCAAATTAGAGAACGGGGATCTAGAGATGGCTCGCATTCTGTCGCTGAGCGACGTCGATCCACTGGAAACCGCCGCCGATATCGATGTCGAGGCCTATCAGATCCCGCGATGTCGCTTCCTGGTGTTCGATACGACAACGACACCGTTCGACGAGATTCCCGTCCGGCAGGCCATCAACTACGCCATCGATACGAACACGATCGTCGAGACCGTCCTCGAAGGCGTCGGGAAAGCGGCCGTCGGGCCGTTCCCTGACTCCGTCGAGCGCTGGCACAACCCGGACCTCGATGGCTATGCCTACGATCCGGAGACTGCCCGGACGCTACTATCGGAGGCTGGCTGGACGAACGACAGCCAGGGAGACGTTCGTACGCGAGACGGCACAGAACTGTCGATCGAGCTTCTTGCATACAATGAACGCCCGCGTTTGCCACTCATGGGAGAGGTCATCCAGAGCCAGCTCGGAGAGATCGGGATCGACGTCGAGTTGTCGGTCTTCGAGTACGCGACGATGATGGAACAGACCAAACAGGACGCCTTCGATTGTTATCTGATGTCGCTATCGATGCTGTGGTATCCCGATCCCGAACGGCTGAGCGATATGTATCATTCCGAGCAATCGACGCTCGAACACGGCTACGAAAACCAGACTGTCGATACACTGTTGGAGACAGCCAGAGCGACGATGGACTACGAGACTCGCAAGCAAAAATACGACGAGGTCCAGGCGATCACGCTTCGGGAAGCACCCACGGCCTTGCTGACCTACTATACGAACGTCGTGGCGACATCGGCAGGTCTCGATGGCTACCAGCCCCATCCTACCGAGAGCGACTACGGGGTCGAATCGATAACACTCCCTGAGGCGTGATCGCTGTCAGTCTCGGAACTGTCTCCGACATTGCCTCTCAGCATAGCTGCCCGACACGACCCACAGACGAGATTAACACAATGGCACATCACCCCCCAGAACCCCATCCAATGTTCCACACCAATACAGTCCGGCCCAATTCGATAGAATGCGACGGTATCGATCGAGGACAGCCAATGAACGTTCCCACGACAACATACACAGCCCCGATTTCGCCGGAACGATCCAGGCCAACAGCTCACAGAGACGGTCACTGGGAGGTGTCCGCCTAATGGATTCGCCAGATGACGAGCCCAAAGCACTCGTCGAACAGTATTGGAACAGGCGCGCCGAAACCTACGAGAGCGACAGCCAGCACGCCATCCACAGCGAGGCCCAGCACGACGCATGGGTGTCGGTCCTGCGGGAGTGGACTGGCGAGTCAAAGCAGGTTCTCGATGTCGGCTGTGGCCCCGGCGTCGTCTCGCTACTGCTGGCGGAACTGGGCCACGACGTTACCGGCGTCGATTATGCCTCCGAGATGATCGACCGCGCCCGAGCCAACGCCGCCGAAGTCGAGGCTTCCCTCCAGTTCCGGCAGGGTGACGCCGAATCCCTGGAGTTCCCCGCCGATTCGTTCGATGTCGTGACGGCCCGGCATCTCGTCTGGACGCTGCCCAATCCCGTTGTGGCCATCCGGGAGTGGATACGCGTCCTGCGCCCGGGCGGGCGTCTCGTACTCGTCGAAGGCCACTGGGACTTCGATGAGCCCTGGGACGAATACGCGGATATCCACGAGGACCTGCCGCTGTATGACGGCCCGTTCGCGGAGCAGATGGAAGCGTTCCTTCGTGACCGGGGGCTGGCAGACGTAGTCTCGAAACCATTGACTGACGCCGTCTTCTGGGGGAACGACATCGAAAACGAGCGCTATATCGTCCGTGGCGACGTACCGCTCTGAGCATTGAAATAAGTCCCAGAAGCGTCTTGCTGTCCTCGACGCGTGAGTGCATCAGCGCTCGGCGAGTGGCTGTTTGGGTGTCTGTAATATCGTTGCAACCAGAAGACGACGGCGGTAGTCACAAGCGATCCGAAACCGTCCGGCACAATCGTTTCGATCCAACGCGGTCAAGGTCCCAATGGAACCTGGTGAACTGAGTGGGGCCGCCACCACGTCCCCGTCACGTACCAAAACTAACCGAAGCAAATACAGCCCCAGGCGATCGGGGCCAAGTTGCGTGATGATCTTCTCGACGTGGCAGTCGAAGCCGGCGGATATAAGCCGGCACTATCCTTCGAGGAATCGGCCTGTGAGAGCACACTCAACGTGCTGACGCCCACCCGAGTAAAACGATCGATCATCCTCATTTCGTACCACTTGCCTGTGATTTTCCGGGTTTCACGGCTCGACGCGTCCGAAACGCTGAAATAGACGCTGGACAGCGTACACGAACATGAACCGTGAATTCAGTATGGATCGTCGCGCCTACCTCAGGACTGTCGGTGCCGTCGGGACCGCCGGCGTCATCGCCGGTTGTCAGGGCGGTAGCGACGACACGATCACACCCGGTACGAACGCGGCCTTCCCGCCCTTCGAGTACACCCAGGACGGGACGGTCGTCGGCTTCGACATCGACCTCGCCGAGGAAGTGATCGGCCGGGCCGGCTACGAGGTCGGCGAGTGGGTCGACATCGATTTCGGCACGCTGATCCCATCGCTCAAAGAAGCCGATCTCGACCTCATCGCCGCAGGGATGACGATCGAACCCGATCGCCAAGAACAGATCGACTTCTCGAATCCGTACTGGGAGTCCAGCCAGGCCGTCCTCGTCCGTGACGGCGGTGACTTCCAGCCAAGCAGCGTTGGGGACCTCGCGGGTCGGCGGGTCGGTGCCCAGGGCGGGACGACCGGCGAGGGACAGATCGAAGACCTCATCGAGGAGGGGACGATCAGCGAGAGCGACTATCGCCAGTACGACAACTACACGCTTGCCGTCCAGGATCTGGAGAACGGCAACGTCGATGCCGTCGTGATCGACATCCCGGTCGCCGAGACGTTCTCGGCAGAGCGGTCGGTCGCCATCGCCTTCGAGATCGACACCGGCGAACAGTTCGGTCTCGGGATGCGCCAGGACGACGACCGACTCGCCGACATCAACGACGCTCTGGCCGAGATTCGCGAGGACGGCACGTACGATGACCTCGTCTCCGAGTGGTTCGAGTAAGGATTCTCGATGGTCTCGACCGTGCTCCAGACGGGCGACTTGGCGTTCATCGCCGCCAACTGGGAGTGGCTGCTCCTCGGAACGGTTGTGACGGTCCTGCTGACGGCGAGCAGTCTCCTGGTCGGATTACTCGCCGGGTTCCCCGCCGGCGCCATCGAAGCATACGGATCGGGTCGACTCAGAGGGGCCGTCAGCACCATCGGCGTCGTCCTCCGCGGGACGCCCATCGTCGTGTTGATATTCCTCTTTTTCTACGGGCTCCCGATTCCGAGCCTCGGAACGGTCCCGCTGCTTGACGTACGATTGGACGCCTTCGTCGCGGCGACGCTGGCGCTCGGACTTCGGAGTGGGGCCTATCAGAGCCAGGTGTTCCGCGGGTCGATTCAGTCGATCGACGACGGCCAGATGGAAGCAGCACGGTCGGTCGGGCTGACCCGCATGCAGGCCATCAGACACGTCATCTTGCCACAGGCGATCAGGCGTTCGATCCCCGGCTTCCAAAACGAGTTCACGATCGTTCTCAAGGACACCAGCGTCGCCTTTGCGATCGGATTGGTGGAACTGCTCACCCGCGCGGAGAACCTCTATCTCCAGCCGGGGCGAGACAGCGCGATGTTCGAGGTCATTGTCATCATCAGCGTGATCTACTTCGTCTTGACGTTCACGACCAACCGCACGCTGGACTATCTGGGTGACGTTTACGCGATCCCCGAGGGAACCGAACCATGAGCCAGACGAACCTGGGACCGACGGACTGCTCGATTCGGGCGGGCGCTGTGGGCCGGGCGAACCCAGGACCGTCGGACTGCTCGATTCGGGAGAGTGCCATGAGCCGGACGATCCACAAACTGTCGACCTACGTGACCACGGAGGGACCGAACCGATGAGTCTTCTGGAATTCGAACACGTCGAGAAGTCTTTCGAGGAAGAAGACGTACTGCGCGACGTCAGTTTCGCGATGGAACGCGGGGACGTCGAAGTGATCGTCGGTCCGAGCGGGGCTGGTAAGTCCACGCTGTTGCGGTGTGTCAACCGACTCACGGGGATCGACGGAGGGACGATCACTCTCGACAGCGAGTCGATCCACGCGATGGACGAGAATGCCCTCCGGCGGCGCGTTGGGATGGTGTTCCAGGACTTCAATCTTTTTGCCCACCGGACGGCACGAGGTAACATCACCCTCGGCCTCGAAGAGGTACTCGAGCTGGATCACGAGACGGCCGTCGAGCGCGCCGACGCCTATCTCGACCAGGTGGGGCTTTCCGATCAGGCCGACTCCCACCCCGCCGAACTCTCCGGCGGGCAGAAACAGCGCGTCGGGATCGCCCGGGCACTGGCGATGGAGCCCGAACTCATGTTGTTCGACGAGCCGACCAGCGCCTTGGATCCGGAACTCGTCGGCGAAGTCCTCGACGTGATGGCCGACCTCGCCGCCGAGGGAATGACGATGCTATCGGTCACCCACGAGATGGGTTTTGCTCGCTCTGCCGCAGACACGCTCACCGTCCTCGAAGACGGACAGATCGTCGAGCGAGGTCGACCGGAACAGTTGTTCGAGGCCCCCGAGAACGACCGCACCGCCGAGTTCCTTGGCCAACTCACTGACCTCGAGCAATGACCGACGGACCAGCGCAAACGGTGACCGATCCCGCCGACGACCGCGGGTCCCTCGTCGAGGAGTTACCGGCTCGCCGCCGCCTCGCCCTCGGGGCGATCGGCACCGTCTTTTGGGTATGGCTGTTCGCGCGCTGGGCCTATCACAACGCCGTCCTCGACGCGGTGGTCACGGCGCTCGGATTTCCGGATCTCGTCCGCTCGGAGGTTGCTGTCCAGGCACGCGAGGGGTGGGTCCCGGCGGCCCCCTTCGAGGCAGTTGCCAACGCGATCGCGAGCGTCGCGGACCCGCTCGGTCCGGCCAGCGTCCTGCTCGATTGGGCGGTCTGGCTCGCTGATCTGGCCGGGTTCGCGACGACGATCGCCCCCGCATTCGCCGAGGGTGCGTTCGTCACGGTCTACCTGACGATCCTGTCGATCCTGTTCGGGCTGGTCGTTGCGATCCCGGTTGCCGTAGCCCGGACCTACGGTGGCACGCTCTTGCGGGCGATTGCCCTGACGTATACCGAACTCATCCGCGGGACGCCGTTGCTCGCCCAGCTGTTTTTCGTCTACTTCGCGCTCCCGCTTACGGACGTCGCCCGCTGGGTCGGATTCACTGGCGAGCCGCCGATCCCCCGGGCAGCGGCGGCCGTCGCCGTCATCGGGTTCACGATCAACTCCTCGGCCTACCAGGCGGAGTATATTCGATCGGCCCTGGAGTCGGTCGACGCCGGGCAGATGACCGCCGCGCGCGCGGTCGGCCTCTCGAAACGGCAGGCGATTCGTCACGTCGTCCTCCCACAGGGACTGCGACTCGCGATCCCGAGCTGGACCAACGAGTTTATCTACCTGATCAAGTACTCCTCGCTCGCGACGTTCATCACCGTCCCCGAGCTGTTCCAGCGCGCGAGGGACATCGCCTCGGACACGTTCCAGTATACGGATATCTACGTCGTCGTCGGCCTGTTCTATCTCGCGCTCGTGTTGACGACGGCGCTGGCGATGTCTCGCTTCGAGACGGTCGTCTCGATTCCGGGACTCGGACAGTCGGCGGCGAGTGACTGACCGCTTACCCAGCTCAGGCCGTCGTCGCGTTGTAGACGACCTGGACGGACGCCGAGACGTCGACCGGGCCGCTCTCGATCGTCGTCGACGCGCCGGCGTCCCCGGACTCCAACGCGACCATCGATTGCTCGACGCGGTAGGGCCGGACGCTGACGTCGCTTGCGCTGATCGAGGCCGCGCCCTCGATGGTCAGGTCGGCGCTATCAGCCAGCGTCCCGGCCTCCTCGCGAGCGTTGTCCATCGCGTTCCGGAGTGCGTCTTGGCGGAGTTCCTGGCGGCGATCGTCCGAGAGCGTAAAGGAGACGCCCTCTACCCGGTTTGCGCCGCTGTCGACGACGCCGTCGATCACGTCACCGACGCGGTCAATGTCCTCGAGGGTGATTTCGAAGGTGTGGATCGCCTGGTACTCGCTGGTCTGTTCGGATTCGGGACGCTCGCGCACGTCCCGGATGTTGTAGTGGGCCGTTTCGATGCGGTCGTCGGGGATTCCCAGTTCCTCCAGCGTCGATCGCAGGGCAGTCACGTTCTGGGCGACCCGGTCACGGGCGGTCGCCGCGTCGTCGGCGGTCGCGACGACGCCGACGCGCACGAGCGCCTGGTCGGGCTCGGCCGAAACGTCGCCCGACGCTCCGACTTCGATCTGTCTGGCTGGCTGGTCCGTCTGTGCACTCGGCGAGACGGCGGCTGCGACGCCGACCGCCGCCAGTGCCGTCACTGCAACGGCGATTACCACGAGGAGTATGTTGTTCGTACGCATCACTACCAGATTCGACCCGCTACTAAAAGCCCCTATCCCAAGGTCAAACGAACGTTTGAGTCTCGTTCAGGCCGATTCAGTCGTTACGTACCGGAGTTCCGTTGTGACGTCACGCCCCACAACGTCGTCGAGACGGTCGTCGAGTCGGTCGGCCAGATCGGGAGGGCCATTATCCGGCGGGATACCGATCGTGACGACGATCCGCCGCGGTTGCTGGAAGAACAGTCCGCCTGATCGCTCGATCGAGACGTCCTGTACGGTCGTCCCCGGTGTCTCGGCAACCACTTTGGCGACGGCCTCGTCGATCTGGCCGTCGACGGTCGCCCGCGTGTAGGTGTCGTAGGTGACCCCGCCGAGAAACACCGACAGGACGGCGATGGCCGCGGCAAGCGCCAGCACGCGTTTGAGTGTCTGCGAACGGGCGTCGTCTTCCCGGAACCAGTGGGTCGGCCGGTAGCCCAGGTACCAAAGCACCGCTAGCGCGGCGAGGTTGATCGAGAGGACGTTCACCAGCGTCAACACGCCCGATCCGAGGCTGACTGTCGGCAACCCCCAGGCGATGCCGATCCCGACCGTCGCCGCGGGCGGGATCAACGCGACGGCGATCATGACGCCGACCAGCGCCGTCGAGACGCCTGTCGAGAGACTGACCACACCCGCGACACCGGCCCCGAGCGCGACCACCAGCGAGAGGAAGTCCGGCAGGAGACGCTCTCGGACGGCCGGGATCGACGTGACGTCGAGCCCAGGTGGGACGAGAAACAGGTTTCGCACCAGGAAGGCAAAGACGGCGGCGCTAAGTACTGCCAGTCCGAGCCCCGCGATCTGCAGCCCCACGCCCCGCCGGAAGAGATCGTCGTCGTCGACGACTGTCCCGACGCTTGCAGCCATCGCGGGGCCGATCAGCGGTGCGATCACCATCGAGCCGACGATGACCGCCGGCGAGTCCAACAGCAGTCCGGCAGTGGCGATCACCGCGGAGACGACCGTCAGGACAGCATAGCTCCAGGTCGCCGGGGCGAGGTCGGCGGCCTTCGAGGTGAGTTCCTCGCGGGCGATGCGTTCCTCGCTCTTTTCCTCGGCATAGCGATCCTGGAGTTCCTCGAACCGCCGTGAAATGACGGTATTGGCCTCAACTACGACGGTGTAGGCCTGCTCGTCGATGCCGGCCTCGCGGAGCCGTTCGAGCACCGGTTCGACGGCGTTGGTCGGCAGTGGGATGTACGCGACGGCCGTAAACTCCCGGCCGCTGGTCTCGTCAGTCAGGATGTAGTCGACATCTTCGGCGTCCAGGGCGTCCTCGATCGCGTCGCGTTTGCCCGCCGGGATCGACACCTGAACGAGTCGCACACCCGGCTCGTCGGTCGGTACGCCCAAATACCTGTGGTTGGGTGGCCTGCAACGTCAGCCGATGTCGTGTCGTGATTCGTGGACAGAGACCCGCGCTGGCGGCGAACTTACCGCTTCTCGTGGGTGTCCCGTCGCGCGGCCCGTTCGGCATCGTCGCGAGTCATCGTCTCCCGCTTGTCGTGTTCGGCGCGGACGAACCGATAGAGGGCCAGCGGTAGGGCAAGCCCGATCATGACCACCAATAGGACGGCGATCACGCTGGCAACCATTACCCCAGGAACACGTCCACGATGTCGCTCGCTCCGGAGGTCGTGTCCCGGTACAGTTCCGAATAGCCACAGTTGGTACAGGAGACGACCTTGAAGCTGTTCGTCTGGATATCGAACATCTTGCTCAGGCCGCCGCCAGTCGTCGAGATCTCGCCGACATCGGTCTCTTCGTGCCCACACTTTGGACAGCCGCGTTCGGAGTCTGATTCGGGGACCATACAGGGGCGTATTCAATGGCCCACCAAAAACGTTGTTACGAACTCAAGTTCCATATCTACTTCAAGATATCTAGTGAGTCCTCCGGTACGGGAGTCTATCCATTGCTCACTCATTGCACTCTCTCAACCGTAGCGTTGATACCGTCTATGACGCCTCTCGTTTCGTTTTCTGCAATGATACGGTATTGGTTTGTAGTACAGTCTTCATCTAGCGGAAATTCGAGCGTGACAATGGCATACCCCTCATATATTGTACTCTTTCCGTCGTACCCTGTTTCGGATGTATCACTACCGGAAGTGGGTATAGTTTCCACATAGATTCGGTCTATTTTCCGATTATCGAGACGGGGAATCTTATAGTGAAGATCATTTGCCGTGGTAGACACGTATCCCACCGTAGAGAAAACATCCCCTGTCAACGGGGCCGTAAACGAGGCTGAAGCCGCCTTTGGAGTGGGATTTTCGTCTATTGTATGTATTCTCGTCGGAGGTGACTCATTGGCTTCCAGACAGCCGCCCAGCACTGTTACTGCAAGACAAATAGAGACGATCAACCATACTTTATTGTCCATCTTTACCAGTGGTGTCACGTATATTATGTCAATTCGGCTATTAGATCTGCCGAAAACATTTCGGCCCACGATAATGATTGTTTTGTTTACTCTTCAACATGATCTATTGGATTGTCATTCATGTGTTCCTGTATAGCGAGAGATCCGAAAAGACGGCCCCTGTCGTTGGCTTATCGAAGGTGACGTTGTATTGACTCGGTGGGCCGTCGTTTGCGGAGAGTCCCACGCACCCGCTGGTGAAGAGAACGACACAGAGCAACGTCGAGACCAGGAGTGTTCTATAATGAGTTGCCATCATATGGTCCTTAGCCGATCAATAATTGTTCTCGATAAATCCGGTACACTATGCTGGCGCTAGATATCCACAATCGTGACGTTGACTGCATCGATGACAGCGTCCGATTCGTTGAGGGCCTCGATTCGGTATCGGTATTTGTGCGTATCGGGGTAGATAGGGGTTGTTAGACCGAAGCTATAGTCCGAATCCTCGTTCACTTCCATGGTCCACAACGTGTCGTGCATCTGTGTGTCATTTTGCTGAGTCCGGATCAATCTGAGGGACGTGAGGCTTTCCGGGCGCTTTCGCAACTCGAGACTTGCTGTCCCTCCCTCCGCGGACTGGCTTTTGATATACATGCCATCGAAGGCCCCGCCGGTCGTCGGTTCGCCGATGGTGAGATTATAGCCTGACAGTTCCTCCTGTGGTTCTGGTGACGTATCGTATTCCATTTGGACTCCCGAGCAGCCACTGGTGATGAGCACGACACAGAGCAACGTCGAGACCAGGAGTGTTCTATAATGAGTTGCCATCATATGGTCCTTGGACGATCAATAATTGTTCTCGATAAATTCAGTCCACTACGCTGGCCCTAGGTGTCCACGATCGTGACGTTGACCGCATCGATGACGGCGTCCGATTCGTTCAAGGCTTCTACCCGATACCGATATTTGTTCGTATCAGGATAGATTGGGGTTTCCAGTTCGAAGCTATAGCCCCTGTCCGCGTTCATAGGTTCTTTCTGTCCATATTCTTCATGCATCTGTGTGTCATTTTCCTGGATCCGGATCGTTCTGACTGACGTGAGGGCTTCCGGGTGCTCTCGAAGCTCGAGATATGCTGAACCTCCCATATGGGACTGGCTTTGGATAAACATCCCGTCGAAGGCCACGCCAGTCGTCGGTTCGCCGATAGTGAGATTATAGCCTGCCAGTTCCTCCTGTGGTTCTGGTGACGTATCGTATTCCATTTGGACTCCCGAGCACCCACTGAGGGCGATCACACTACAGATCATGGCGGTGATTACCAATCCCTTCCATCCAATTGTGCTCATAGTATCCACGACCTGAATAGTCACTCGTATCGAGGGTGGATCTCTCCAATCAGCCCCATGGAGTACTTCGTCGTTTTCTCGAGGACTTTTTGTGTATCAGTCACTAACGCATTACTGTTTGCCAGTGGATCCTCGCCTTCATGTTCTATAATAATGGTGAGGAAATCAGATGCATAATTTGCAGAGAATGTCGCTAATTGGTGTCCATGTTCTCCCCACTTCGAACCTTCCCATGGGAGAGGATCTGGTACAGGATTATACTGTTCTATATTCTCAATATTTCTCGTCATTATGTGTCCGTCTTCGAGATAGTCCGCAACTTTTCGTTCATATTTAAAGTGAACCCACCTATTACGTAATTGCTCTTCGAACATATTAGTGTGTAATGGGTTTCCGAGATCTTGGAGAAAGTGCATAGCATAGCCGACTTCTTGATACCGTTCGGTACTCTCTTCGGCGTGGTCTACCGCATTGTTCATTCGCTCGTCTAAGAAATGATCAGCATGACCGATCTTTGTTAACGGGTTCCAGGCATGTGCATATGACTGCGCCAAATCTTCGCCCGTGGGCGTTCCATCGAATTTCTGGGGAATCGTTCCCGGTGGGAAATCGTATGGCCAGTCATCCGGCTTTGGGGCATTATTTGATAGTGTCTCTGATAATTCATCGTCAATATTCATATTCTTCCCCGCCCAACGTGATAGATAGTTGTGGCCGTCATAGTTCCCGTCACCGTCACCCCCCTTCCATTGAGGCGATATGTTTTCGGAACCTTCTTCGTTTTCACCAGATGAAGTCGCACCGGACTCGATCACGCTTGATAGGCTTGCCAGAGATTCTGCGTCCTGGCTTGTAGCTACAGAGATATTTCCGGTTTGACGGACTGTTCGTTCGGCATCATCCAACACCGTCTTTGCCTTCTGTTTGTCTCCTTTTAATTTGTACACTGTCGTTTTATCATCACGCCGAATTTGGGGCTTGGCGTTGCCTCCTTTCTGGGACTTCTGTCTCTTCTTGTGGCCTTGCCCTCCTCGTAGGTCGCTGTCGTGTGTTTTCGGTTTGTCCCGTCCCTCTTTTTCACGTTGTTTCTGGATCACATGCCAGGGCTTGGTCTTAGATTTGATCTCAACTTCTGACCAGATGTCTTTTAGAGATTCACGGGCAGTCCGTTTCTGTTCCCGGCTAACTGTGGCATCGTCAACGTAGCCGGTGAGTGCGTCGGCCATCGAATCTCGCTCGTTCCCGAGGAGGATTGGCCAGTTGAACTCCTGCAGGTCCGATGCGATGTAAATCGAGGGCGCAGGTGCAGGTTCGGGATCGGTAACTGGTTGCGGATTCGACCCCTCGGCACCCCGGCCGAGGGATACCAATGAACTCCCCACGCCGGAGAGCCCGGCGATCGAAGCCGCAGTTGTCTTGAGGACCGTGCGTCGACTCGCTTCGCGGGACCAATTCTGTTCAGACATTCTGAACAACCAGTCTTCCATTCTGGAGAATGGTATTTACATTTTGATATTTGGTAGTCCTAAACCTTCGAGATGCTAGTGAAAAATCATCCTTGATTCGTGTGAGTAGTTCGACCTGCACGTTGGTTCGAAATGTCGGAACCAATCCGTATCGAGTTCACACCGGGCACTGTGGGCCACTTCGAAATGCGCGCCAACCGTCTGTCCGATCGCGGGGCGAGACGCTGAAGTCCCAAACGCTCCTCGACAGTCGACGATGCTCACTCTCACGGCCACCAACGCGGCAATCGATCCAGGACGCCGAGGGCCAGACGCGTCGCGGGGAACGGCTGCTCGCCGCGGTGGGCTAGCGTCAGCGCGATCGCGAGTACGGTTCCGGTGACTACACCGAAGACGATCGTGGCGACCAGCACCGCGTCGCTCGCCCACAGAAACGGAACGAGCCACAGCGTAGCGAACCCTGCGAGCAATCCGGCGGCCGTCGCGTCGACTAGTGCGAGCAGCGCCACTCCCACGGCGCGACCGACGTTCATGCCCGGTGGCTGACCCGTCACGCCCAACGGAGTTCTGCCGAGGGATCGCGGCTCCTTTCCGCTCGCGAGCCCTAGACCGGCTATGTTCGAGACGCGGCCGGACCGCGACGCTGAGGTCGTCCTCCTCGGGCGATCCAACGTAGGCAAGTCCACGCTCATGCGGGAGTTGACCGGCCATACCTTCGACACCGGACAGCGACCGGGCGTGACTCGCGAACCCAACCACTACGATTGGACGGGCCAGGATTTCGTCCTGACGGATCTGCCGGGCTTTGGCTACATGGAAGGCGTTCCCGACGAGGCCCGCGAGGAGATCAAGACCGACGTCGTCCGGTACGTCGAGGAATACGCCGAGCAGATTCTGGTCGGCGTGCTCGTCGTCGACGGCAAGAGCGTCATCGACATTATCGATCGCCATTCCGGTTCCGACGAGATCCCCCACGACGTCGAACTGTTTCACTTCCTCCGGGACGTCGGGATCCCGCCGGTCGTCGCGGTCAACAAGATGGACAAGGTCGACGACCGCGACGAGCGACTGAACGAACTGTGTGATCGTCTGGGCCTGCATCCACCATGGAAACAGTGGCAGGACACCATCGCGCCGATCACCGCCAAACGTGGGTCGATCAACGCGATGAACGAAGCCGTCCGGACGCACCTCCACGACGCCGAACGCGATGATCTCTTCCAGTTCTTCTCCGTCGGGTAGGAACCCGTCCTTCGCCTGCTTTCTGCGAGCGGATTGTATTTCGAATATCGTTCACTACTGGCGGGCCGCATCCGTCCGGGTGATGTACTGTTCTGTACCATGTTAGGGTGCGCTATTTCGTGCCACGTTCGGGATATACTCGCGTGGATCGAGTCGTTTATATTCCACAGTATTGTATAGTATGTACACAATGTCTGATGTCGCAATCATCGGTGGCGGGCCAGCCGGACTGGCCGCCGCCGTCTACACCGCACGCGCAGATCAGGAGACGCTCGTCTTCGACAAGGGCGACGGGACGACCAGGGATGTCGACTGGATGGAAAACGTCTATGGCTTCCCGGAGGGCGCCAGCGGCCCGGAACTCGTCGAGGCGGGCCAACAGCAGGCGACGAAGTTCGGCGCGGAGATCGTCCAAGAGGAGGTCGTCCGGGTCGGCGAGGATGGCGACGGCTACGTGATCGAAACCGAACGCAAGGAGTACGAGGTTCGCGGGATCATCCTCGCGACCGGGGCGTCCTACGAGAGCCCGGCGATCAAGGACGTCGACGAGTTCGAGGGCGGCGGCGTCTCCTACTGCGTCGAGTGTGACGCCTTCTTCTATCAGGACGCGCCGGTCGCGGTCGTCGGGGCCGGGAACTACGCCGCCAAGGAGGCCGAGATGCTGCTGGATTACACCGACGACGTACGGGTGCTGACCAACGGTACGGAGCTGGAGATGGACGAGGCATTGATCGAGCGGCTGGCCGAGCAGGGCATCGAGATCATCGAGGAACCGGCCGATCGGATCGTCGGGGATAGCGTCGTCGAGGGCGTCGAATTGAAATCGGGGGACGTCATCGAGGTCAAGGGCGTCTTCGTCGCGCTCGGTGCGGCCGGCGGCACTGACATCGGGGACATGCTCGGGATTCCGCGGGACGGCGATTATCTCGACGTCGACGGCGAGCAGTACACGGGCGTCGATCGTGTCTATGCGGCGGGCGACCTGACCGGTGGCCAGCGGCAGGTTAACGTCTCCGTCGGCGAGGGCACGACGGCGGCGATCAACCTCTTAGAGGACTTTCGGGGCGGCGAGTACGTCGACTACAAGAAAGTCGAGGCCTGAGACGGCCGGAAGACGACCGGCAACTCACTCGACGAGCCGTTCGATCTCGGTGACGAGGATGTCCCTGGCGCCGAGTTCCTTCACCCGGTTGATGGTCTCGAAGACCGACCCTTCCTCGACGACGGCGTGGACGGCCACGTCCTCAGTCCCGGCGATGTCCATCACCGTCGGGCCGCCCATCCCCGGCATGACGTCTTTGACGTCTTCGATGCGGGACTCGGGGACGTTCATCATGAGGTAGCGCTTGTCCTCGGCGGTCAGCACCGATTCGAGTGCCATCCGGATCTGCTTGATCTTCGGGTCGTCGGCGACGTCCTCGCGGGCGACGAGTCGGACGGAGCTCTCGAGGACGTCGTCGATCACTTCGAGGCGGTTCATCCGCAGGGTCGTCCCCGTGGAGGTGATGTCGACGATGCCGTCGGCGATGTCGACGTGCGGCGTGAGTTCCGTCGCGCCCGAAACCTCCGTGATCTCGGCGTCGATCCCCGCCTCGTCGAGATAGGCCCGGGTCACATTCGGGAACTCCGTGGCGATGGTGCCGCCTACGAGATCCCCCGGCGCGTCGACGTCGCCGTCCTCGGGGGCCGCCAGCACGAGCTTGCACTCGCCGAATTCGAGGTCGAGCAGATCGACGAGATTCTCGCGGCCGGCCTCCTGTATCTGATCGAATCCCGTGATACCGATGTCTGCAGCGCCGTCCGAGACGTACTCGGGAATGTCGGCGGCGCGAGCGTATAGCACGGTCACGTCCTCGTCGACGGTCTGTGCGTAGAGCTGGCGATCAGCGCCGTCGACGAGGTGGAGCCCGGCGCGCTCTAAGACGTCGACGCTCGGGTCGTGTAGCCGGCCCTTGTTGGGCAAGGCAATGCGCATACCCTCCTTCCGGGCGAGAGCCGCAATTGTCTTTCGGCACGCTTCGAGATTTCGACACGGCTCGGGGACAGACCGATACTCCCCCGGCAGATGCATTCATTACGTTGGATACGGAACATATCCTATGGACTGGACAGGTGAGTCGAGTCACCGATGATCGACGGAGTTCCGGTACTGGGTGATCGACTCTGGTATCTGGCGATCTTCGGGATCTCGGCTGTCGCCACGTTCGTCAGTGCGGTCCGGGTCAACCGGATCGCCGAGGGCGACACCCGGCGTGGGCTGGTTGCACTCCTGCTCACCAGCGGCGGGTGGGCGCTGGCTACTGTCGGCTACCTGGCGACGGCGAACGAACAACTGGCCGTTGTACTCTACCAGATCGGTCTCGTCGTCGGCCTGAGCACGATCGGCGGATGGCTGTACTTCTGTTCGGCCTACACCGGTCGGTCGTTGCACCGTGATCCGACGATCCGATGGACCGCAGTCGTCGTCTTTCTCGCCATCGTCGCCGTGAAGCTCACGAACGGCTTCCACGGGCTGTACTTCACCAGCGAGGTCGTTTCGACACCGTTTGCCCACGTCGCCATCGAGAGTACTACCTTGCACTGGGCGGTCATGGCCGGGAGTTACGCCCTTGCGACGGTCGGGTACTTCATGCTCTATGAGCGCTTTCGTCAGGTGAGCCACGACACCCGTCCGCTGGTGGTGTTGCTCGCTCTCACGGCGTTGCCAATCTCTTTCGACGTCTTCGGGATGGTCGTCCCCGACCTGATCGAGATTACCTACGAACCGATCGGCGTCGCGGCCTTCGCCGTCGGATTGACGTTCGTCTATTTCGAGCGTTTTCGGACGATCCGGCTGGCCGGCGACCGAGACGATCCGGTGATCGTTCTCGACGACAGCGACCGAATCCGGGACTTCAATCGCGCGGCGGGGCGTCTCGTCCCGGCACTGTCCGACCGGTCGGTTATCGGGGAAGTGTTCGCGTCGATCGCCCCCCGGTGTGCGGAAAAACTCGAAGCGGACGATCCACTCGTGACGGCCCATCGGGACGGCAAGACGCGCTACTACCGCGTGACTGAGCAGCGGTTCTCGGCCTCCCAGGCCTCGCTCGGACGGGCACTCGTTTTCACCGACGAGACCCACCGAGAGCAGTACCGCAATGAACTTGAGCGCCAGAACGACCGGCTGGATTCGTTCGCCAGCATGCTCTCTCACGATCTCCGGAATCCGCTGAACGTCGCCCAGGCGCGACTCGAACTCGCCCGAGACGAGGCCGCCGACAATGAACACCTCGAAACCGCGAGTGAGGCGCTCGACCGCATCGAGGCCCTCATCGAGGATGTCCTTCAGCTGGCCCGCCAGGGACAGCCTATCGAGGAACGCGAACGCATTAGCCTCGAAGTGATCGCACGCGACGCCTGGGAGATGGTCGAGACCGCCGACGCGGCACTGGTTGTCGACGACGACCGTGACATCCTCGGCGATCCGGAGCGCATCCAGCGGCTCTTCGAGAACCTCTTCCGGAATGCAGTCGAGCACGGTGGCAAAGACGTGAGCGTCACGGTCGGGCCGCTCGACGGTGAGAACGGCTTCTTCATCGAAGACGACGGACGTGGCATTCCTGATGAGGAACGCCAGCAGGTCTTCGAGTCGGGATACAGTACGGCCGAGAACGGGACCGGGTTCGGTCTCGCGATCGTCGAGCAGATCGTCGCGGCCCACGAGTGGGAGATCGAACTCGCCGACGTCGAGACGGGGTCGCGTTTCGAGATCCGGACGTGAACGATTGCGAATTCGAATCACACCCCGGCGTCGGACGACTGGCTGACGAACCTATTAGTCGGTGCCGTCCCCCGGTTACGGACAATGAACGACGTCCTTGCGGATCTGGAGGAGGTGACCGTCGCGTTCGACGAGGAGACCCTCGAGGCCCTCGATGCGAAGGCCTTCCGGGACCACCGTGACAACCGCGAGGCGGCGATCCGGGAGTGTCTGGATCAGTGGCTGAAGGGACGGGAGGATTGAGGGGGAGATCGAGGCGTCAGCGCGCATCGCTTGGCCGGGCGCGGGCGGGCAACGTCAAGAAGATAACTGCCGCAAGTACCATCGGGCCGCCAACAGATAGAACGCTTCGTCGAACCGTTCTATCGTCGCGAGGACGCAAACTACTGTCGAGCCCAGCGACCCGATCTTGACATCCTCCCCGCGCTAAAGCGCGAGGATTCCTCCGTTGGGGGTTCGGCTACCGACCCACGGAGGCAACTTGCGGGTTTGTGCGCACTTCTTTGGGACTTTCGTGAGGGTGTGGTTCCCCCGACCAGTCGTGGTCGTCCCACTCGAATCGCACGGGCCGTGCCATCGGCCTGACTTCGCAATCGCTGTTTTCTCGAAGGAACGTCTCTGACGCCGTGAGGTCGGCGTGCCCCTCGAAACCGCACGGACACGTCAACGTATCCCCGTGGCGAACCGTCTTCTCGTGGTCGCCACACTTGGGACACGTCTGACTCGTCCACGCTTCCGACTCGGCTTCGAGAGAGATGTCGTACTCCTCACAAACACACGCGAGACGGTGGATGAACTGCTTGAACGCCCAGAAATTGTGCGTCTTCTCGTTCACCCTGACCGACCAGTGCGTTTCCAGCACGTCGGTCAAGTCGCCCACGTACACCGTCGCCACACCCTCGTCGTACAGCCGTTCAACGAGGTCGCGCACCAGCGCGTTCTGTGCGTGGTCGCGGTGCTTCGTCCGCTGTCGGTACAGCCGTCGAATCCGATTCGAGGAGTAGCGTCCTTCTCGGAGTTTCGACTGTAGGCGGGCGATTTCGTCGGTCGTGTCGCGGAACCGTCCGAACAACTCCCGTCCGTCGTAGAGGTACTGGTTCCCAGCGGTCGTGCAACAGGCGACGAGATTGTTTGCGCCAACGTCGAGGGCGGCTTCTTCCGAAGCCAGTGGTGAATCCAGTCGAGAATCAGGGACGGTGACTGGTTGGAAAGCCCTGAACGTGTCGCTCACCTCGTCATACTCAAGTTCCAGACGACCCTGTTTGCCGTCCCACTTTGGGTTGCCTCGGACTTCGAGGCGGAATCGTTCGTGGTAGCCGAGTCCGTATTCGTCTTTCAGGTCTTGTCCGACAGGGATTTCGAGACGGCTACGCTTGCCCCACTGAATCGTGTACTGGTTGTTTCGGATGTAGGTACGGAGTTCACGTCCGTCCTCCTCGTTTCCCCAGTACGACGGTGGGTTGGCGTCCTCGCCTTTCTCCTTGAGGGCGAAGAACGACCGCCACGCTTCGCTGTTCTTGCGCATGATCTGTTGGACGGTCGCACTTCCGACGACACCGTTGTACTGTCCACGGTACTCGGACGTGTCCCACACGTCACCGTCACCGAAGTAGTTCTGCCGACGTTCGTAGGTCAGTTCGTTCCACAGGGAGGCGGAGGCGTCAAGTAGCCGTAGAAGGCACTCTTTGTCGTTCTCGGTCTGTGGAACCACCTCGAAGGTGTTAACGCGCTTCATTCGTCGCCACCCTCCTGTTCAGCGATGTACTGTTCAACAGCGCCCTTCGAGGTGCTTCCCGCCGTACCGACGTAGTATGAACGAGTCCACTTCACGCGGTCGTCGTACCGCTGGTTATACTTCCGCGCCGAGATGCCCTTGACCCAGTTGACAATGAGTGACGGGGCGTTCTTGGGTGGACTCCCGATGAACAGGTGGACGTAGTCGGGCATAACCTCGGACTCGGCCAGTTCGAGGTCTTTGTCTTCACAGATTTCTGCGAAGATGGTTTCGAGACGTTCATTCGTCTTCCCCGTCAGGTGCGAACGCCGATATTTCGGCACGAACACTATATGGTAATAGAGTTCGTATTTCGCGTGACGGGTACTCTTTACCATCTATGCATACTATCGCTGTCGGACGGCTTAAAGATTGCGTTGGAACCCCGTCTGTGCCATCGACGGCGGTTGAATACTGTTGGTCGGCTTCATCCCCGCCCTGAAGGGCGAGGCTTTCGCCTCGAATTTTTCGTAAAGAAACCGATCCGGAGCAATCCCCAGGCTGCTCCCTCGACATCGTCGGGCAGTGTCCCGACGATGTAGGCGTTGATGAGGGGGCCGACGCTCATCCGGATGCCCGTCAGCGAGCCGACGACTGCCAGTGGGGCCTGTCCGTCGAGATGCGGCAGGGCGACCAGCGGCGGCACGCTGACGCACGCGATCGCCGCCAGAGGACGGGACTGTCCGAGACGGTCGGCGACGAGGCCCCCTCCGGCCTGGGAGAGAGCGCCGACGACGAACAGGCCGCTGAGGACCGCCCCCGCAGTGCCCGTCGAGAGTCCCTTCACATGGTGGAGGTACGTGCGAGAAATGCGGTCAGCGCCTGGAAGCCAAACAGCATCACCGTCGCAACAGTGACTGCGAGGACGATCCGTCGGTCGTGAAACGACGCCACGAGCCGTCGGGCGCTCGTCGCTTTCTCTTCACCATCTCGTCGTCAAAGTGCTGGCGAAGTGGGCCGAACCCGTCACCGACTTAGGCCGGACACGTGAAACGTACGGTATGAGCACGCTGCTGGTCTCCGGTGGCGAGGTATTGCGCCCGGATCTGACTGTCGAACGCGCCGACGTACTGATCGACCAAGCCGACGGCGAAATAAAAGCGGTCGGCGATGTCGGTTCGGCCGACGACGAACTCGACGCGTCGGGCGGGTTGGTCATTCCCGGCCTCGTCAACGCCCACACGCACGTCGCGATGACGTTGCTCCGGGGCCTGGCTGATGACAAGCCCCTCGACGCCTGGCTCAGAGAGGACATCTGGCCGGTCGAGGCCGAACTCACCGCCGAAGATATTCGCATCGGTGCGGAACTGGGGCTGATCGAGATGATCAAGTCCGGGACGACGGCGTTGTCGGACATGTACTTCGAGGTTAAAGAGATCGCTGATGCGATCGAACAGGCCGGCGTTCGGGCCCGCCTCGGCTACACTGCCGTGACTGTTGGCAAAGACGACAAAGCGGCCCGGGCGGAACTTGAAAGGAGTATCGAGGTGGCCAGAGAACTGGACGGCGCGGCAGACGGGCGCATTCAGACGGCCTTCCAGCCACATTCGCTGACCACCGTCGGCGAGGCGTACCTTCAAGAGTTCGTCCCGCAGGCCAACGAGGCGGGGCTTGCGACCCACCTCCACGCCAACGAGACACCCGACGAGGTGGGGCCGATCGTCGACGAACAGGGGATGCGTCCGCTGGCCTACGCGGAAGATATCGGACTGCTTGCGGGAGACACCTACATCGCCCACGGCGTCCACGTCGACGACAGCGAGATCGAATTGCTGGTCGAGACCGACACCGGCGTCGCTCACTGCCCGGCTTCGAACATGAAGTTGGCCAGCGGCATGGCACCGGTCCAGGACATGCTCGACGCCGGCGTTACCGTCGGCATCGGCACCGACGGCGCGGCCTCGAACAACGACCTCGACATGTTCGACGAGATGCGCGACGCAGCCATGCTCGGCAAACTTGCCGCCGACGACGCCAGCGCCGTCGACGCGCCGACAGTCGTCGAGATGGCGACCGCCAACGGCGCGGAGTTGCTCGGATTCGATTCCGGCCGGATCGAGGCCGGCGCGAACGCGGATCTCGCTATCCTCGACCTCGAGGCCCCGCACCTCACGCCCGCTCACGACCTCGTTTCCCATCTGGCGTACGTGGCCCGAGGATCGGATGTCCGTCACACCGTCGCCGACGGCAACGTGTTGATGCGCGACCGCGAGGTCACGGTCTTCGACGAGGCCCGAACGCGTCGGAAGGCCCGGGAGCGTGCCCACGCTCTCGTCGATCGCGCTACGTGATTTATGCGAATGAGATAGACTCTAATAAAACTCCAAAAAACGATTATAAACAGTACGGGCGCCTCTCCGATCGTTTCCTTGATTCTTGAACTGACGTGAACGGGGTGAACGGCTATCGGTGTATATGCCCCCACAGAGTCCACCAACGAGTGCAATGAATCAGAAACTGATCGCAGTCGCCGTGGTCGCACTCCTGGTCGTCTCGACGGCAGCCCCGGCGTTGGCTGCCGAGGACGGCCTCGCGGTCTCGGTGACACAGGCGGGCAACGACGCGGACGTCACGATCAACGTGACGGACAACGGTACTGCCGCGCCCAACGCTTCCGTCGACGTGTCGGTTCTTGGGGTTCTCGAGGACAGTGATAGTAATGAGTCAGATGAGGAGACCGGGACTGTCACCATCGGCGGCACCTACGAGACCGACGCCAACGGCACAGTCACGCTTTCGGCTCCGAGTGAGGACGTCCGTGTCAGTGTGACCGCCACGGTTGACAACCGGACCGCCTCGACGACGACCATCTTCGAAAGCGATGGCGGCGACGAAGTGTTCGGACAGCAAGTGCAGGCGTTCGCCCATCGACTGCTCGCATCGAGTGACAACGGGATCGGACCGTCTGTCTCGGAGTTCGTCACCGAGAACAACCCCGGTGCCAACAACCGACCCGATCACGCCGGTCCGCCGGCCGACGCCGGTCCCGATGAGAACGTAACTGACGGCGGCGAGAACGAGACTGTGGATGACGAGAACGAGCGTGGTCCGCCCGAACACGCGGGACCGGACGGCAACGAGACTGACGACGATGACCGCGGTCCCTTCCAGGCTGGTGACCGGGACACGGATCGTGTTCGAGACCAGGACGAGGATCCGGATCAAGACACGGACCGTGACCGGACCCAGGTCAGAGATCCGGATCAAGACACGGACCGTGACCTGAATGAGAATCCTGGTTCCACGGACGAAGAACCGGATCGCGACCGCAAACATGACGAGCCGGACGGGGACGATGATGACAATGAAGGGGTGGAGCGCGGGCCGCCGGACCACGCCGGGCCCGGTGACGACGATACCAACGGAGACGATGTTGAGCAAGCGAACGACGAGGCCGACGAGGCGTCCGAAGCCGACGATGGATCTGACGACGAAACGGACGACGGTGAAGAAGCTGACGACGGAGTGTCCGAAGCCGACGATGAGGCCGACGACGAAACGGACGCTGACGGTGAGCGCGGGCCGCTGGACCACGCTGGCCCGCCGAATTGACGCTTCCGTACAGTGCTTCGGGAGTACCTGACTGCCCGATCGGACGAACGCTTCGGTAGCGTTTTCCCGACGTGCGCCGATGATCCGGACATGAGTCAACCGATCAGCGAGCGGGTCGACGATCCCGCCGCGAAGGAGGCGTCGGGTCGCCGGAAGATCGACTGGGCACGCGAACACATGCCGATCCTGGCTTCGCTCCGCGAGGAGTTCGAGGCCAACCAGCCCCTCGCGGGTGAAACCGTCGGGATGGCGATGCACGTCGAGGCCACAACGGCGGCCCTTGCCGAGACGATCGCCGCCGCCGGGGCGGAGGTCGCCATCACTGGTTGTAACCCGCTTTCGACGCACGACGACGTCAGCGTCGCCCTGGACGCCCACGAATCGATCACCTCCTACGCCGAGCGCGGCGTCGACGACGAGGGCTATTACGGTGCCATCGACGCGGTCCTCGAACACGACCCGACGATCACCATCGACGACGGCGCGGATCTGGTCTTCCGCGTCCACGAGGAGTATCCCGAACTCATCGACTCGATCATCGGCGGGTGCGAGGAGACGACCACGGGTGTCCATCGCCTGCGGTCGATGGACGACGACGGCGCCCTGGAGTACCCGATGTTCGCGGTCAACGACACACCGATGAAGCGGCTGTTCGACAACGTCCACGGCACGGGCGAGGCCAGTCTGGTCTCGATCGAGTTGACGACGAATCTCTCGATCGCCGGCAAGACGGTCGTCGTCGGCGGGTACGGCCAGTGTGGCAAGGGGATCGCGACGAAGGCCCGGGGAATGAACGCGGACGTGATCGTCACCGAGATCGAGCCCCGGAAGGCCCTGGAAGCCCACATGGAGGGCTTTCGGGTCATGCCGATGGCCGAGGCCGCCGCGGAGGGCGACCTGTTCGTGACGACGACGGGCAACCGCGACGTGATCACCCGGGAAGACTTCGAGAAGATGGATGACGGTGCCGTACTGGCCAACGCCGGTCACTTCGACGTCGAGATCAACCTCGAACACCTTCGAGACATGGCCGAGGAGATCGTTGATGCGCGTGACGGCGTCCGCGGGTACGTCATGCCGGACGGCCGCCAGTTGAACGTCCTTGCGGAGGGGCGTCTGGTCAACCTTGCTTCCCCGGTCGCCGAGGGCCATCCCGTCGAGGTCATGGACCAGAGCTTCGCCATCCAGGCCGTTTCAGCCAGAGAGATGGTCGAAAACGGCGATGACTACGACGCTGGCGTCCACAATGTCCCCGACGCCCTCGACCGGGAGGTCGCCGAAGTCAAACTCGCTGCCGAGGGCGTCGAGTTCGACGAACTGACCGACGAGCAACGCGAGTACCTGGACTCCTGGCAGCACGGAACCTGACGGGGCGGTCCTTTTCAGCGATCGGCACCGTCCCACGCGGCGAAAGCGTCCATGGCTCGCCCGCGGTGTGAGTACTCGTTTTTCTCGTTGGGATCCATCTCCCCGAAGGTGCGGTCGTCGTACTCGAAGATCGGATCGTATCCGAAACCACCGTCACCGCGAGGCGGGACGATTTCCCCCGCCACGCGCCCCTCGAAGATCGCCACCGGTGGGTCACCGTCGCGGACCGTCGGTGCCCCGGCTAATTCGGATCCGTCACAGTACCCGATCAGCGACCGGAACGCGGCGCTGTGATCGTCTTCGGGTTCGACCAGTCGCCAGACACGCTCGATCCCGAGTGTGTCCTCGACGTACGCCGAATAGGGTCCGGGGAATCCATCGAGCGCGCCGACGAACAGCCCGGAATCTTCGACCATGACGGCGCCACCGACCTCGCGGTATGCCTCCCGAGCGCCGTGGGCGGCGATCGCGGCCAGGTCGTCGCTCTGGATTTCGGCGTAGTCGTAGGTGAACTGCTCGACACGAGTGTCCAAGGCCGTCCGGGCCTCGCGGACCTTTCCCTCGTTGCCGGTTACAAACTGGATCATGGGCGGACCTCGCACGCCCCCTCAAAAGATGCGTCGGTGTGATCGCAGGCTACTCGACCATGACCTCAACCGGGCCGTCGTCGTCGGACCCGTCGGTTCGGTCGATACCTCCGTCGCCGTCCTCGTCCTCACCGGACTGCTGTTGCCAGAGGAGCGCGCCGGCGACGCCAAGGACTACCCACGACCGCCAGTTCGCCATGTTGAGCGTGTAGCCGATGCCGAAGGGTTTCTCGACCAGCATACTCTCCCCGGGCTGCCAGTACGAAGATAGCAGGCGCTTCATGCTCGGTCGTTCGAAGTTGTACGGCACGCCGAAGATCTCGCCCGATTGCGGTCGGTCTGTCATACTCCCCCCTACGGCTGGCGTCACTAAGTGGTTTGTCCCCGGCCCGATCGGTCGCCCCGTCGCCCAGGCCGCGGTCCCGCCACCGCTGGCACCACCCTGGGACACGGATCACCCGACGCCTTCGTTCGTTGCCAGTCCGAACCCGATCCATGAGGTTTATATGGATTTAGGCTAACCTAAAACCAGAATGACCGAGCGATCGACGAGTCGACGGCGGTTTCTGGGGGCGGTCAGTGCAGGGACGCTGGCCGGTCTGGCGGGCTGTATGGGTTCCCTCGGCGGCGAGACGACAGATAGCAGCGGGGAGATCTCGATCCCGTCGCTCGCACAGTTCCGCGGATCGGGCGCGCTGGCCGAGGGCCGGCCGGCACCCGGCGGTACTTCGATCGAAGAGTTGCCGGATCTCTCGGGGACGTTGAACCTCTATATCGGGGGCGGCGAGGGCGGCATCTATCAAAAATTCATTACGATGCTCGAGGACATCTATCCGAATTTTTCGGTGTTCAGCAGTCCCTCGCCCTCGGCATCGCTTGCCCAGCAGATCGTCGAGGAGGTCGAGTCCGGAGCCAGCCAGGCGGATCTCTTCTGGTCGATCGATGCCGCATCGCTGGGCTACGTCTCCGAGAACGACGCCTACGAGCCGCTGGCCGAGGAGGCACTCGAGCCCGTCCCGGCGGACTTCCAGGGCGCGGACAGGTCGTGGGTCGGTGTCACCGGCCGCGCCCGGAGCGTCCCGTACAATACGAACGCCATCGACGAGAGCGAGATTCCCGGGAAAGTCGCGCAGTTCCCCGGGACCGACGCCTTACAGGGGGCGATGGGGTGGGCACCGACCTACGGCGCGTTCAAGTCCTTCGTGACCGCGATGCGGTTGCAACAGGGTGCAGACGCGACCCGGGAGTGGCTGACGTCGATGCGCGAGGCGGGAACCGAACGGTACCCAAACGAGTACCTCGTCACGGAGGCGGTCGCCGACGGCGAGTTGACCGCCGGATTCGCCAATCACTACTACGCGATGCGCGTCAAGACCCAGCATCCCGACGCCCCGCTCGATCTGGCCTTCACGAGCGGTGACGCGGGCGGGCTGGTCAACGTCGCCGGTGTCCTCCAGATCGAGGGGACCGAAAAGGACGAGTTGATCACTGACTTCGTCCGTCACCTGCTCTCGGCGGAAGCCCAGGAGTTCTTCGCGACCGTCAGTTTCGCCTACCCGATGATCACCGGCGTCGAGCCGGTCGGCGGCCTGCCCACCGTCGACGAACTGAACCCGCCGGACATCGACCTGGCCGACCTGGCCGACCTCGAGCCGACCCTCGAGTTGATGTCCGAGGCCGGCGTCTCGGGATGAGCCGCGAGAGCGGGACCCACGGACTGGGCGCGCGCCTTCCGGGAGCCGCCGGTTCGGGCCGCCCCTCGGGGCTGACGCTGCTCGCGATCGCCGTCGCCGTCGCGCTGGTCGCGCCCCTGGGGTGGCTGTTCGTCGAGGTGTTCGACCTCGGTCCGCGCGCGTTCGCACTCACGGTCGATCCCCGGACGATCGAGATCCTGATCCGCAGCGTCGCGCTCGTCGCCGTCGTCACGGTGGCGAGCGTGCTCGTCGGCGTCCCGATCGCACTGTTGACCGCCCGGACCGACCTGCCGTTCGCGCGGCTGTTCACGGTCTTGGCGGCGCTTCCCCTGGCGATCCCGAGCTATCTCGGGGCGCTTGCGGTCCTCTCGGCCTTCGGTACCGGCGGGATTCTGACCGGTGTCCTCGCACCGATCGAGATCGAACAGATTCCCGAGATCAGCGGGTTTGCCGGCGCGGCACTCGTCTTGACGCTGTACACCTACCCCTACGTCCTATTGACGACGCGGGCGTCGCTGTTGTCGCTGGATACCTCGCTGCTCGAGGCCGCCCGGACGCTCGACGCCGGACGACTCGAGTCTTTCCGACGGGTGACGCTGCCACAGATCGCACCCGGAATCGCCGCCGGGGCGTTGCTGGTCACGCTGTATGCGCTCGCGGACTTCGGGACGCCGAACTTCATGGGCGTCGAGGTGTTCACCCAGGCGATCTACGCGCGATACAACAATCACATGCGACCGTGGGCCGCCCTGCTGTCGATCCAGTTGCTCGGCGTGACCGCGGCGATCCTCTATCTCGAATCGCAGATCGGGGCCGACGACGAGGGTGCCTATCAGAGCCGAGGGAGCAGTGGCGGCGCGGTCATCGAACTCGGGAACTGGCGGTACGTCGCCGCGCTCTTTCCCGCCGTCGTCGCGGGGCTGGCGGTCGCCCTCCCGGTGATCGTCTTCGGACTGTGGCTCTCGAGTAACGCGGGCGGTTACACCGCGGGCGGGATGGCCTTCTCCTGGACCTACGGTTGGAACTCGGTGTACCTGGCATTGCTGGCCGCCGGGGCGTCGCTTTTGGTCGCCCTGCCGATCGCGGTCGCGGCGGCACGCGGGCGGTCCCGGCTGGCCGCGCTGGCCGATCGACTCTCGTACGTCGGGTACGCGACGCCGGGAGTCGTCCTGGCGATCGCCCTGTTGCTGGCGAGTCTCCACGGCCTCCCAAAGTCGATGACGGAGCTAGTATACAGGACGCTCCCACTGCTCATCTTCGCCTACGTCGTCCGGTTCGTCCCGCAGGCCATCGGGGCGATCCGGGCCTCGACGATGCAGGTTGATCGCCGATTGATCGAAGCTGCCCGGACGCTGGGCCGGACCCGACTCGGTGCCTTCCGGGCGGTGACGCTGCCGCTGATCGCGCCAGGGATCGCGACCGGCGCAGCCCTGGTCTTTTTGACGACGATGAAGGAACTACCGGTAACACAGATGATGCGGCCGTTCACCTTCGACCATACTCTCGTAACCTACATCTGGCGCGTCCGGGAGGCCGGTCTCTACGGCCGGGCCGCCGTTCCCGCGCTTGCGTTGATCGTCATTTCCGGATTCTCGATGGCCGTCATCCTCTCACAGGAGGGATCGAACACGTGACCGCCTCACAACCGTCGACCCGCGTGGAGGCACAACCTCAGGCGACCGACAGAGACGAATCGACCGACGAGAACCGCGAGGCGATCCTGGAACTGGATGGCGTCACCCGGCAGTTCGGGACTGAGACGGCCGTCGCCGACCTCTCGCTGTCGGTCCGTGACGGCGAACTGCTGACGCTGCTTGGCCCCTCGGGTTGTGGGAAGACGACGACGCTACGCCTGCTCGCGGGTCTGGACGAACCCGACGCCGGGGCGATCCGGGTCGCCGGCGAGACCGTCGCGGGCGAAGGCACGTTCGTCAAGCCGGAGAACCGCGACGTCGGCCTGGTCTTCCAGGAGTTCGCTCTCTTCCCACACCTCACTGTCGGGGAGAACGTCGCCTTCGGGCTCCAGGATCGCACGCAGGACGCGATCGACGAGCGCGTCGACAAACTGCTGGAACTGGTCGGGCTCGCCGACTACCGCGAGGCCAGCCCGGAGGATCTCTCCGGGGGCCAGCGCCAGCGGGTCGCTCTCGCCCGCTCGCTCGCGCCCGAACCCGACGTGCTCTTGCTGGACGAGCCATTCTCGAATCTCGACGTCGGGCTCCGCGAGGAGATGCGCCGGGAGGTCCGCCGCATCATCAAGGAGACCGGCGTGACTGCCGTCTCGGTCACCCACGACCAGGAGGAGGCCCTCTCGATTAGCGATCGTGTGGCCGTCATCGACGACGGTCGGGTCGAACAGATCGGCCGCCCGGAAGTCGTCTTCCAGCAACCAGAGTCTCGCTTTGTCGCCGAGTTCCTCGGCCAGGCCGGGTTCGTCTCGGGGACTTTCGCCGAGGGCTGTGTCGAGACGCCGCTTGGCTGTCTCGATGCCGGTCGCATCGAGGGACTCGACACCGAGTACGAGGGAGCCGAGATCGACGTGCTCGTCCGGCCGGACGACATCCGGGCCGTGCCGGCCGATCCCGCGGGTACCAACGGTCGAATCGTCAACCGGCAGTATACCGGCCCCTCGTTCGTCTATACTGTCGAACTCGATTCGGGGGCTGTCCTGCATTGTGAGCACAACCACGCCGAGGAACTCGGGATCGACAAGCGCGTGCGGGTCCGCCTGGCGACCGACCACGCCCTCGCCTGGTTCCCTACCGAGTGATGGATCGACGCCGTTTTCGAATCGTCACGCTCGCGATCGCGTTTGTCGGCGCACTCACGATCTGGCTCGTCTCGACGGAACTCTTTCCGTACCACTCGCTGAATCACGACGAGGGAGTCTACCTCCAGCAGGCCGCGATGCTTCTGGACGGGAAAGTTCACCTTCAGCCGCCCGTCGAGGGCGTCTTCCGGCCGTGGTTCTTCGTCGAGGGGGGCGATAGACTCTATCCCAAATACAACCCAGTCACTGCGGCGATGTTCGCCCTCGGGGAACTCTTCGGTGGCTACCGGCTGGCGCTGCCCGCCATCGCGGCCGGAATTCTCGCGGGCGTCGCGGGCGTCACGAGCGAGGTCTTCGATCGTCGAACCGGCTTGCTTGCGGCCGTCTTCGTGCTGGCTTCACCCTTGTTTGTCCTCGATACGGCGACCTTCCTCCCGTACGCACCGACGACGCTGCTGAACCTCGGGTTCGCGTACGGCTACTTGCGAGCCGACCGAACGGACGACTGGCGGTGGGCAGCGGCGGCGGGCGCGGCGATCGGCCTCGCGTTCTTCGCCCGACCGTACACTGCCGTCCTGTTCGCCGTGCCGTTCGTCGCCCACGCATTCTGGACGCTCACCCGAAACTGGCGGACTGCGCTGCCTCGACAGGCCTCGACCGCGGCGCTCGGGCTTGCCGGCGTCGGGCTGACGCTTGGCTACAACGCCCTCGTCACTGGCTCACCCCTGACCTTTCCCTACGAAGCCTTCGCCCCGCTGGACGGTCTCGGGTTCGGCCACCGACAAATCCTGGATCACTCCGTCGCGTACACGCCTGAACTGGCACTGGCGGCCAACTGGAACGTCCTCGCCGCGTTCGTCGACCGCTGGATTGCCGGCGGAATTCTCGGTGGGGCCCTCGCGCTCACGGGACTGGTCATCGCCGCCCGCCGACAGTGGTCACCGCGGGTTGCCGTCCTCGCCGGTCTCGCCGTCTCGGTCCCCGTCGGGAACCTCTACTTCTGGGGCAACTACAACTTGCTCGGCGACCTCGACGTGGCCGGCGACGGCCTGATCGCCGCACTGGGTCCGTACTACCACTTCGATCTGTTGGTCCCGACTGCTGCGTTCGCCGCGGTCGCCGCGCTTGCTGGCTTCGACACCCTGCGAAACGCGTTCGACGATCGGCTCGACCGCCGGACTGCACTGGCTGGACTGGCTGCGGTCGCCCTCGCAAGTACGCTCGTCCTCGGCGGACTCACGGCCGACCGGGCCGGTGCTCCCGTCGAGCGCAACGCGGGCGTGACCGACACCTACGAGCGGACCTACGCGCCGCTCGAACCCGAACCGCCCGCTAACGCCGTCGTCTTGACGCCGACACCCTACGGCCCCTGGCTCAACCATCCCTTCCAGGTGCTGCGGAACGATCCGAGTTACGACGGCCGGACGGTCTATGCTATGGACGACCGACCGTTCGCCATCGCCGACGCGTTCCCCGACCGGGATCTCTATCGCTTTGGCTATCGCGGGGTCTGGGATCCACTCGGCGGTTCTCCCGAAGCCGCCCGACTGCAGCGCGTCCGCGAACGGACGGGGGAATCAATTGCGCTGAACGCGACCGTCGGACTTCCCGAGCGGGTCACGAGCGCGACCGTCACCGTCGAGACCGACGCCGGGGCAGCCCACTACGTCGCGAGCGGTACCGCCGACGATCTGCAGTTCCGTGTCGTGATCAGCGACGGGACAGTCCGGATTGCTGGTCCGCTCGAACTGACCGGCGGCGATCCACCGGCTGTCGACGGGGGAGCCGTCGACGTGACGGTCTTCGCCGACGACGGCGTCTCCGGATTCGAGTACCGACTATCGGTTCCAGTCGAAATGAGGGGTGGGCAGGTACGTGCGCTGACCCCCAGCGTCGAGTACTGTCTCGATGCCCGGGCCTGCGGGGGCGCAGCGACGTACCTACCGTCGGAATCACCCGATGGGATTTTCGTCCGGACTGCACTGCGAGCGACAACCGCACCGAGAGAGAACCCATGAGCCACGAACTCACCAGACGCGACGCGATCGCAGCGCTGTCGGCCGTCGGGGCGTCGCTGGCCGGCTGTGTCGCACCTTCGGCTGACAGTGGCGGCCAGAGCGACGACCACGACGATCCCCTCACTGACCACGATCGGGAAACGCTGGCTGCCGTCGCCGAGGTGCTCTATCCCGTGGACGTAACGGCGATCCAGCCGTTCGTCGAGCGCTACGCCGCGGGACGGGTGGCCGATCGCCCCGAACACGCTGCCGGGATCGCCGACAGCGTGGCCTATCTCGACGAGTACTGCCGGGCGTGGTTCGACAGCGAGTTCAGGGCGCTGTCGGTCGGCGACCGCGATGGGGCGCTCCGGCGGATGGGGGCCGACGAGGCCGCTTCCGATCCGACCGGCGGCGACGTCGAACGCCTTCGCTACTACGTGATAAACGATCTGTTGTTGGCGCTGTACGCCTCGCCGACCGGCGCCGAATTGGTCGGGATCGAGAACCCGCCGGGCCACCCGGGCGGGCTTGCGAGCTACCAGCGGGGGCCCCAGTCGTGAGCGTCGATCGCACGCCCGGCGACCGCGCGGACGTCTGCGTCGTCGGTGCCGGTCCAGCCGGCGCGCTGATCGCCAATCGGTTGGCTTCCACAGGCCACGCGGTGGTCGTGCTGGAAGCCGGCCCGCGGTTCGACCGCGAGCGACGGATCGAGCGGATGGAGGACGCCCTGCGGCCGGCTCACGGCCGACCCGACGTCTGGGAGATGGGCGGCGATCGCGACGCCTTCACATCGAGTGGCGATCGCGGCTATCCGCTCAATCACACCCGCGTGAAAGGTGTCGGTGGATCGACGTTGCACTGGCAGGGGATGGTGATGCGCCTCCACGAGCGCGATTTCGCAGTCGAGTCCCAGGATGGCGTCGGGGCCGACTGGCCGATCGACTACGACGATCTCCGGCCGTACTACGCGGAGGCGGAGGCGGCGCTGGGCGTCGCTGGCGCCAGTGACAACCCCTTCGCGCCGCCACGTGAGCGACCCCATCCGCTGGCGGCGTTCGAACCCTCATACAGCGACTCGATCTTCGCGGACGCCTGCGAGTCGCTGGGGATCACGACCCACTCGGTGCCCAACGCCCGTAATTCCGAACCCTACGACGATCGCAGTGCCTGTGTCGGGTACGGCACGTGCCAGCCGGTCTGTCCCTCGGGCGCGAAGTACGACGCCACGAGTCACGTCGACAAAGCCGAGGCGGCTGGAGCGCGAGTGATCGATCGGGCACCGGTCCAGCGTCTCGAACACGACGACGCGGGCGAGCGCGTCACGGCGGCCGTCTACGCGACCCCCGAGGGCCAGACCCACCGCCAGGAGGCACGGCAGTTCGTCCTCGCGGCCGGCGGGGTCGAGACGCCGCGGCTGCTCTTGCTCTCGGAGTCGTCGCAGTATCCTGACGGCCTGGCCAACAGCAGTGGGCTCGTGGGCCGGTACTTCACCGAGCACCTCTTTGCCGGGACGGGCGGCGTGGTCGACCGCCCGACCCGCCAGCATCACGTCGGGTTCAACACCACCGAGTCCCACCAGTTCTACGACGAGCCAGCGGCGGGGACCGCGCAGGGAATTCCCGCAGCCGAGGGTGCGAACGACGATTTTGGCGCGATCAAACTCGAATTCCTCAACTACGCCGGCCCCTCGCCAGTCGAGGCGGCGCTTACCGACGGCGGATGGGGCGACGAACTGCGGGATCGCGTCGCCGACGCGTACGGCAACCACCTCACCGTGGGTGCGCTGGTCGAGCAGACCCCGCGCCGGGAGAACCGCGTGACTCTCGATCCCTCCCGCACCGACGACCACGGCAATCCCGTCCCGGAGATCCACTGGAGTCTAGACGAGCGAACCCGACGCACGATCCAGCGGGCCAACGAGATCCAGGCGGCGATTCTCGACGAAGTCGGCGCGGAGATCACCTGGCAGGTCGGTCCCGAGAACACTGGCCCGGCCGCTCACCACATGGGGACGACCCAGATGGGGACCGACCCAGGGGAGAGCGTGGTGAACGCCCAGGGGCGGACTCACGACCTCCCAAACCTCTGGGTCGCCGGCAGCAGCGTCTTCTCGACCGGTGGCGCGATGAACCCGACGCTTTCGATCGCTGCCCTGGCGTTGCGGACGGCCGAGCATATCGAAACTGCGCTTTAGGCAAACCTAAAACCCAAGTAGCCACGGACGAACGGGGGGATAATGGGCGACGACAGCGCGTACACGTTCGGGGACGTCAGCGTCGTGATGGGGACGTACAACGAGCGGGAGGCGATCGGGACCGTCCTGGATGATATTGAGCGGGTGACTGACGGCGAGGCCGAAGTCGTCTGCGTCGACAGTTCGAGCGACGGGACGGCCGAGATTGCCCGCGAGCACGGCGCGCGTGTGATCGAACGGGAGCCCCAGGGCTACGGCGTGGCCGTCCACGAGGCGATCACGACGCCGGATCGGCCAGTGATCGTCACGACAGACTGCGACGACACCTATCCGATGGAGCAACTGCCGGACTTCCTGGCCGCGATCAACGACGGCTACGACGTCGTCAGCGGCGACCGGCTCTCGACGGGGGCCGAGACGATGCCGCGGTTCAATCGCCTGGGGAACCACGTCTTCGCGTGGCTCGCGAGTGCTCTTGTCGGCGAGCGGGTCCACGACACGACCACGGGCATGCGCGCGTACCGCCGTGAAGTAATCGACGCGATCGAGTGGACCGAGAACACTGGATTGTCGGCCGAACTCCTCCTTCGACCGCTGATTCGCGGGTACCGAGTCACGGAGATTCCGATCGCGTACCGCGAACGCGTCGGGGAGACCACGCTTGATCCGCTCTCGGGCGGGGCGGCAATCGCAAAGTCGATCGGCAAAGTCGCGCTTGCAGAGCACCTCGGACGGCACACAGCGACCGACCGGTCCGGCCTCGACGGCGTGGCGGAGTGACGGCGAGCATTGAATGGCAACGGACAGCGTTGCCGATCTCCGCCCGAGAGCGTTTATTCGCCGGGCGGTAACGACTGCTCATGCGCGAACTCGTCTTCGCCCTGGAGTACGATCCAGGGTGTAATGCCGTCGCGGATACCCTCGCCGAGCACCCCGGCGCGCGGATCCGGTCGCTGTCGCTACACGCTACCGACGAGCGACTTTGGCGGGTCGATCATGCCAGCGGGTCGGCCGACGCGCTCGCGGCCATCGAGACGGCCTTCAAATCGACGGATTACTACGCCGACTGCCTGGCGACCGACGACTGCGGGGCGACCCAGACGACTGACGTCCTCGACCGCGACGACGACACGCTCGTCCTCTATTCGTACTGGGAGCGCTCACCCGTCTGTGTCTCCGTGCCACATCTTGCGCTGGATCACCTCGGCGACGGACTGTTGTTCGACACGCGTCACGAGGGCCGCCATTACACCTGGCGGATCATCCATTCGGGGACCGGCAACGTGGCGGCTTTTTTCGACGCACTGGAGACTGCCGTCGGGGACTGCGCCGAAATGGAGATGCTCCGCACGGGGGCGACGGCCGAACCGGGCGGGGATGTCGACCACGAATCGACGACGCTCTCGGCTGAACAGGAGGCCGCGCTCCGGGCCGCCGTCGAACACGGGTACTACGAGAATCCGCGGGAGGTCGACGGCGGCGAGTTGGCCGAGCACCTCGACGTGCCCCGGTCGACGCTGACCTACCGGCTGCGACGTGCCGAGGAGCAACTCGCGAAGGGATACGTTACCGACGAGACGCGTCCGGACACGTCACACACCGGTCGACCGTGAGACCCAGATGCCCGTAGTCTCCATTGGCCGGCCGGTTTGACGTGCCGCCCAAAGACTGCACAAGGCAGGGACTCCCGAGTATCCACTCTCAGCTGTCAGTGCCCGATTGAGACCGGGCCGAACGCGCCCCCGTCTTATCGAAAGCGCACCACTGCGGCAACCAGCGCCTGGGGGCGTACTTCGAGTGGCTCCAGCGACAGGACTCGCCCTAGCCGACCGGGCGTTGCGTCCGCCCCGGCGAGGGCGACCACCGCACTCCCGACCCGTATCTCGGCGGTCAGCGCGGCCTCCGAAAGCACCCGCGAGAGCCGTGGGAGGTGCTCCCGCTGGCCTCGTAGCAGACGAACCCCCGCGCTGACAGAGGGCACCTGTACGCGGATGCGATCTTCGACCGTACTGATCGCGAGGTCGACGTTATCGATGCGTACCGAGAGGTTAGCTGTGACGCTGAGAGCCGGCCTGCTGCGAGCGAGACCTTCGATGGTTGCGACCAGGTCGTCGCTCGCTGCCACGTTCAGTCCCTCTCGTCGGTCGTGATTCGAACGGTTCCATCGACGTGCCAGTGAGCGTGATCGGCGTCTTCCCCGACTTTGCTCGGAACGGCCACGTCCATGTCCTTGAACTCGTAGACGATCTCTGCCCCGCGGCCAGTCAACCGATCGTACAACCCGGCGGCCAGTTCCGGCCAGTTGGTTGTCTCGCCGATGTGGGCGTCGGATTTTTTGCCAGACTCACTCATGTTCTTTCATTATGGTTCTGATGACTTATACTTATGCCATGTTTCACCGGTAGTGTTCAGATAAGCTGGTTCCATGCAAATGCGAAGGATCTGAGCCAATCGTCGGCTGTTTCTGCAGCGGCGTGGCTAAAACAGTTTGAGAACGAAGAGGTACGGCGTTTCACCTCACGAAAGACACGTTCGACGCTGTTCCGATTTCCACGTCTTTCGTATCTGAAATCGAGACCGTGTCGGTTGCAGGCGTCTTTCAACGAATGCGACCCATCGATGAGAAACACCGCGTCGTCAACGTCGTGTTTCTCACGTAGCTCATGAAAGAATGCGTGAGCGATGACCGAATTTGTCGTCGGATCAAGCTTTGTATGGGGTAATTCGTTTGTTTCAGGATCGACGGCAGCGTACAGCCAATATCGCTCGTCATCGAGTCGGATCACGGTTTCGTCAACCGCAATCTGATCCGGGCTTCGTCCAGTTTCAGGCTGTAGATCGGCTTTGTGAACCCAATTATGCACGGTTGACCGAGCGCGTTGGACACCAAATACCTCAAGAATAGAAACAGTATTTGAAAGCGATAGTCCAGCCAGATGCAGTTGAATACTGAGCTTCATCAAAAATCGCGGTGTCGCTTCTCGCTCCACAAACTCTAAGTCGATCTGGTCGATACTACCGCTGAGGCGTGCGTTTTCGGGCATGATCACTTTGAAAACGCCACGCCTCACTTTTTACGCTTAACTAAACACCGCCTCACTATCACAGGAAACATTTATACGTAAAAACAATTATCTGATACGAATGCCCTCTAGCGGTATCACTCGTCGACAGTTACTCGCGGCATCAGGTGCAATTGGAGCTACCGGTTTCGGACTTCTGGGTTATGCGAGTGACAATCCAATACATCGATCGTCGGTTAAGCGGACTGCAACACGGCAGGTCTCGCACACTCCTGATCCTGGCGCACTCTGGGCAGCGGACTTTCAGTTCGGAGATCGTCTGTCGACGATGGATCTCACACAGCTCATCGGCGTTCAATACCGTGGGCGCGCTTCTGGCGATAACCTTCTCTTTGACGTCATCGGGGTCACGATAAAAAAGGACGAGTCGGGTGCTGACGGACAACCACTACACCGACACTGGCTATCTGTCAGCGGATCTGAAGAAGTGGGACTCATCATGTACTTTACTGGTAAGGGGAATAATATCCAGGGAGGTATTCTCGTCCCTCCGGCCGTTCTCGCCGAAAACCTCCCGGTCGAACGTACCCAACTGGACAACTCCTCTGTGGTCCGCGATCTCATCAGGCGTGGGATGTTCACAGGGCGATCCCGTTGGCATCCGAAAGACGATGTGAAAGGAGATTTTAGACTGGTTGATACTCTCTTGAACCGTCGTTCCCCCGAGCGTCACGATCGGTTGACACGGGCAGGTCTCCTCTATGCGCTGTACAAAGAGCAAACGACTGCCTGGCATGGCGGCGAAGATGTAGAGCCCGTCGGAAACCGCTACCGATGGGATCTCGACAATGTGACTGCTCACGTTGTTCGGTATCGAGGTGTCGAAGTTATCCCAGCGGACAATACGTTTCGACTCAATATCGCACAGAGTATCCCACGGCCGAGTATGCTGGGGGACCCGACCGCCAAATCGACGCTCGCTATCGAGATCTCCCCGTAATCACTCTCTTCGATCAGGGTTGAGCGTTCTGTAGGCGAAGAACCCTCACGTACCCGCGGACACGGTGAAGAGTACGGTTGAACTCACTCTCTGTATCGGGTATTTCGATCCAGACAGGTTCCGCGGAGCCTTCGCGGGGGGTGGTGCACACACGGAGCGTATCTTGCACACCTGTTTGCACCGATCCGATCTCTGGGATGCTGTGCAACGAATGAGCAGGCCTCTTGGAATATTCCAACTAAGGCTTATCGAACTGTCTCCCCTACGATGAGGTAATGAGCGACGATGGGACGTCGGGTCAGTCTGATCAGCATTCCAGAGACAGGCAAAGACAGGACGGCGAGACAGTCACGGCACGACTGGCTGTCCCCGAGATGGATTGTCCGTCGTGTGCGAAGAAGGTCGACGGGAGTCTCGAACGCGTCGACGGAATCACGGAGGTGTCCCTCTCGCCCACCAAGGGCACCGCGACGGTCACGTTCGATTCTGAGCGAACGAGCGAAAACGCTGTGGTCGCTGCCATCGAGGGCGCGGGCTATGAAGTCCTCGACGGTACATCCGAAGAGAGCAACGACGAAACGGGCGGGCCGGACGTTGCGCCGCCGACCGAGGTCTGGACGAGCCAGCGGGCGATCAAGACCTGGATCGGCGCGGTCTTTGTGACGCTGGGACTCGCCGTCGAGTTCGTCGTCACTGGGGGAAACGTCGAGGTGGCGACGATCCTGGAGTACCCTATCGCCGTCGCGGATGTCCTCTTTCTCGTGGCGATCGTCGTCAGCGGCGCGCCGGTCGTCCGGAGCGGCTACTACTCCGCGCGCAATCGGAGTCTGGACATCGACCTGCTGATGGGCGTGGCCATCATCGCGGCGACTGGAATCGGCTACGTCGTCGAGGCCGCGACGCTTGCGGTCCTGTTCTCCATCGCCGAACTCTTAGAGGACTACGCGATGGACCGGGCGCGGGATTCTCTGCGGGAGCTGATGGAACTGTCCCCCGACGAGGCCACGGTTCGACGGAACGGCGAGGAGGTGACCGTCCCCGCCGAGGACGTCGCGATCGGCGAGACCGTGCTGGTCCGACCGGGGGAGAAAATCCCGCTGGACGGCGTTGTGATCGAAGGCGAGAGCGCGGTCGACGAGTCGCCGATCACCGGCGAGAGTATGCCCGTCGAGAAGCACGAGGGCGAGGATGTCTTCGCCGGTTCGATCGCTGCCGAGGGCTACTTGGAGGTCGAAGTCACCTCCACGGCGGGCGACTCGACGCTGGCCCGGATCATCGAACTGGTCCAAGACGCCGAGACGAACCGCACCGAAAGCGAGCAGTTCGTCGACCGATTCGCGGGGTATTACACGCCCGCAGTCGTCGTGCTGGCGATCCTGACCGCAGCCATCCCACCTCTGTTGATCGCTGGCAGTGTGACCGTCGGGGTCGCGGGCTTCGAGATCGTTTTGCCCGGCGACTGGCGGACGTGGTTCGTCCGCGGGCTGACGCTGCTGGTGATCGCCTGCCCCTGTGCGTTCGTCATTTCGACGCCCGTATCGGTCGTTTCGGGGATCACCAGCGCCGCCAAAAACGGCGTGCTGATCAAGGGTGGCAACCACCTCGAAGCGATGGGCGCAGTCGACGCTGTCGCCCTGGACAAGACGGGGACGCTCACCAAAGGCGAACTTTCAGTGACCGATATTGTCCCGGTCGGAGGGCGCGACGAAGGCGAGGTACTCCGGCGGGCGGCCGCCCTGGAGCGCCGGAGCGAGCACCCCATCGCGACGGCGATCCTGGAGCGTGCAGATAGCGACGGAGTTGGCGACCCGCCCGAGCCGACCGACTTCGAGAGTCTGACCGGCAAGGGCGTTCGCGCCGAGGTCGCGGGCGAAACCGCCTACGCTGGCACGCCGGCTCTCTTCGACGAGCTGGGTCTCGATCTCTCCAACCTCGGATTCAGCGGTGCTGACGGCCAGCCCCAGACTGACGGCGGCAGCCTCCAGGAGCGGCCGCCCGAGGGATCGGTCCAAGAGCGTGTCGCCGCCCTCGAAGCGGAGGGCAAGACGATCGTCGTCGTCGGCACCGAAAGGGAAGTCTGGGGGCTGGTGGCCATCGCCGACGAGGTCCGGCCGGGTGCTCGTCGGGCGGTCGAACGACTGTCCGACCTCGGCGTCGAGAAGGTGGTGATGCTGACCGGCGACAACGAGGGAACCGCTCGGGCGATCGCCGATACAGTCGGGCTCAGTGAGTACCGCGCGGAACTCCTGCCCGAAGACAAGGTCGATGCCGTCCAGGGGTTACAGGAGACGTATGGCGACGTCGCGATGGTCGGCGACGGCATCAACGACGCGCCCGCCCTGGCGACGGCCGACGTGAGCGTCGCAATGGGCGCGGCAGGGACGGACACCGCACTGGAGACGGCGGATATCGCTTTGCTGGGTGACGACATCCGGAAGTTGCCCTACCTCTACTCGCTGTCGAACGCTGCCAACGGCGTGATCAGACAGAACATCTGGACCAGTCTCGGTGTGAAAGCCCTCCTTGCGGTCGGCGTCCCGCTTGGATACGTCAGCGTCGCGATCGCGGTCGTCGTCGGTGATATGGGGATGAGCCTCGGCGTCACCGGCAACGCGATGCGACTGTCCCGGGTCGCTCCAGACACCGAAACCGGGGCGGACTGATACTGTCGGCTGTAACTGAGACAAGATATTCGCCACCACGGGGTGGCGAAATTCTTGAGAGACTTACAGCCGACAGTATGAACATGGGCTCGTCCCGGCACGGCACGGACATCGGCGAGGTACGTCACCCGAAGCGGTCGTGGAAGGCGGCGATCCCATCGTCAGTCCCGGCGATGACGACCGAATCACCCGCCTCGACGCGGACGTCCGGCCCGACCTCGGTCACCACTTCCCCGGCACGCTTGACCCCGACGACGGTACAGCCCGTCGCCGAACGGACGTCGGCTTCTCCGATGCGTTTGCCGACCAGGCCCGGTGCCGGCGTCCGGATGACCTGGATCTGGCCCTCCAGGGCGAGGACCTCCTCGTCTTCGAGGATGGCCGAGGCGATCATTCGACCGCTGATGGTCGCCAGCGCCAGGACGTAGTCGGCACCGGCGCGATACATCTTCTGGACGTTCTGTGGTTCCTCGACGCGGGCGACGATTTCGGTGTCCGGACTCAGATCCCGGATGACGAGCGTCGCGAACTCGGTCGTCGTGTCGTCGGGGAGCGCGAGAATGACCGACCGAGCGTCGTCGATCTCTGCTTTCTGTAAGGTCTCGGGGTTCTTGGCGTCGCCAGTCACGTCGACGGCGTCCATCTTCTCCCGGTCGACGACCGTATAGGGCAGCCCAGCGACTTCGAGTGCGTCGGCGATGGTCTGGCCGACTTCGCCGTACCCGACCACGATCGTCTCGCCGTCCTCGAACCGGCGGATGTCTGCGCGTGTGAGTTCCCGCAGCCGGTCGATGTCGCGTTCGTGCCCGGCGACGAGCAACACAGTCCCGTTGGTCAGCGTCGCCTCGGGATCCGGTGGCGTCTGGAACTCTCCCCCGAACCATGCACCGATCACGTTCCCACCGGCATCTTCTCGGATCCCACTGTCGGCCAGCGACGATCCGACCAGTGGGCTGCCCCGCTGGAGGGGCAGTTCGACGATCTCGAAATCCTGGCCGATCTCGATGGCGTCACCGAGGTCGGCGTCGAGCGTGGTCGTCACCTTCGCGGCCAGGCTCTCCCCGAGTAACGGCCGCGGCGAAAGTACCTCGTCGGCGCCCGCCAGGCGGTGATACGGCCGGCTGTCTGGCTCTTCGAGGACGCTGATAACGGGCACGTCGTCAGCGACTTCGCCAGCCGCCAGCACGATGCTGGCGTCCACCTCGTCGGAGACGTCCGCGACTAACGCTCGCGCCGACGGCAGGTTCGCCGCCGCCAGCCCCGCAGCCGTCTCCGGGTCCGCGTGAACGACACGATAGCCGTCTTCGGAGAGAGCGATCGCCTGCTCGCGGTCAGGTTCGAGGATGAGATACGGTACGTCCCAAGAGCTCAGTTCTTCGATCAACGCCTCGGCGCGCGTGGTGTACGTACAGATGATGACGTGACCGGCGACCCCCTCGCGAGCACGTTCGGGAACAGTTGTCTCCAGCAGCTCTTCGAGCAGCGGGAACGCAAGCACCGGCAGCGCCGTGATGAGGAGGATCACCCCGGAGAGGTCCATGAAGATGACGAACGCGTTCATCACGGGCGAACTCCAGGGCGAGTCCGACCCGTACCCGGTCGTCGTGAACGTCTCGACGACAATCTGCAGCGACCGCAAGAAAGTGTGGGACTCCCCCTCGTAGACGGCCATCCCGCGTTGATAGAAGACGGTGAACACGAGGATGACAACCGCCAGAATGAACGCATATCCGACGGTACGGCGCTGCCAGGTTTTCATGCTGTGAGCAATCCGCTACAAGGCCAAGAAAGCACCGTGCGATCCTTGGCGCGTGACGCAACTCGCCGTCGACCGCACAGGGTAGCCGCGGGACGCACGTTCACTCGGCCGTCCGCTCGTCGGTCGATCCCTCGCTTGCCGGGAGTCGGATGGTCACGACGCTACCGCGGGGGTCGTTCTCGTCGAAGGCGAGCGTTCCGTCGGAGTACTGGACGACTAGGTGTACCAGCCACAGGCCGATGCCCCGGCCGTGATACAGCGGCTCGATGTCCTGCTCGCCAGTCAAGACCCGTCGCTCCATTTCGGGAATTCCAGGGCCGTCGTCCGCCACCCTGATCTCGACGACGTCGTCTGTCGCTTCGAGTGAAACCTGTATCGACGGTACCTCACGGTCGGAGTGGGTCGCGGCGTTGTCGAGCAGTTCCTCGATCGCCCGGGCGACGTACTCGACGGCGACGATCGGCTGTGCGTCGGGCAGGTCGACCGTCAGATCGGCCTCGGGATAGCGCTCCCGGATGTCGGCGACGATGTTCTCGACGATCACGACCGCGTCACGTTCGACTGTCCGTCGTGATTCGGATAGGAACGTGGTGATCTCCCGCTCCTTTGTGGCAGTTTCCTGGAGTTGCTCTCCCGTCCGGACGATTCGCTCGGCTGACGCCACCGGGTCGTCGATTTCTCTCCTTGCGATCGCCTCGGCGGTTCCCAAGATGACCGTCAGGGCATTGTTGAGGTTGTGCCGGAGGACGCGATCGATCGTCCGGAGCTGTGTTATTCGTGCCTGCCGATCCGAGACGTCTCTGACGAGGCCGATGAATCCGGTGATCTCATCGTCGCTATCGCGCAGGTAGAACACGCTCGTTTCGCCCGGGAAGATCTGTCCGGATTGCTTTTGATACCGGACCGTCTGGACGAACGTTGGATCCTCGATGTGCTGGCCGAGGGATTCCTCCATCGCCTCGAACGCCGCATCACTCTCGAAGACGACGCTCACAGATTCGCCTTCGATCTCGTCGAGTGTGTAGCCAAAGAGGTCGGTAAATGCCAGGTTGCAGTCGACGATGTGTCGGTCGATGTCGACAACCAGGATGGCGTCGCGGATACTGTCGAACAGCGACTCGTAGCGCTCTCGACTTTGCCGGAGTTGTTCGATCATCTCCTTGCGTTTGGTGATGTCGCGCAACGAGGCGCCGACGCCGTGGATCTCCCCGTCGGCGTCGCGCAACGGCCAATACCGGACGGCGAGCACGCGCTCGCCGTGCTCGGCGTGGGCGCGGGTCATCTCGAACTGTACCCGTTCGCCCGAAAGCGCGTCACGAAGCGCCGGTTCGATCCGTTCGAACGCCTCGGATTCCAGGACGCTATCGAGCGTTTCCCCCTGGAGCGTCTCCTGTTCAATACCGTGAAACGTCCGGTAGGCCTCGTTGGCGAACAGGAACCGGAAGTCAGCGTCGACAGCAGTCAGCAGGTCCCGGGAACTCTCGACGGCCTGCTTGTAGTGGGTGATCCGCTCCTCGCGTGCCTTGCGCTCGGAGATGTCGCGAGCGATCGCGATCCGGGAGGACTCACCTCGGACCGTGACCTCCGAGGCGGAGATCTCGACCGGGATCGTGGTCCCGTCGGCACGGACGTGTGCCGTCTCGTAGTACTCCAGGGTCTCCTTTTCCGGTGACTCCAGAAACCCCTGGAAATCGGCCGGATTCTCGAACTCGGGATTGAACTCCGCGATTGACATCCCCAGCAGCGTCGAGCGATCGTACCCGAGGGTCTGACAGGCGGTTTCATTGACGTCTCTGATCCGTCCCGTCTCCGGATCGATGACGTAGACGCTATCGGTGGCCTCGTCGACCTGTCGCTTGAACAGCGTCGCTTCGCGTTCGCGTTCCCGCATCTGCCTGGCCTGTCTGGCCGTGACGAACCCGAAGACGACGAACACGACCATGATGAGCGACCGGATGTACAGCTCGTGGGCAGGCACGTCGGTCACGAGCAGTGCGAGAAACGGCGTCCCGGTGTAGAAGAAGACGGCGTCGAACGCGGCGTCGAGCACCCACACGCAGATCCCAAGCCCGACGGCGAGCGTCAGGATCTGCCGTGGCGTTCGCATGGGAATACTGACAGCTGGTGTGTACTTAATTCGTGCGGCAAGCGATCGCAGACAGGACCGTCCCGAGGTGGTCTTTCTAGCGGGGACGGACGCGAGGACCGCCGCACCTCCTCAGGGTGATCAGGCCCGTCACCGCCCGTCCGCAACGACGGTGCCAAGCTCTCGGGCCGCGACTTCCGGATCGGCGGCGTCCGTGATCTCGGTGATGACGGCCACGCCGTCCGCACCAGCCTGGATCACTTCGGCGGCGTTCTCGCTCGTGACACCGCCGATCCCGACGACCGGAATGTCGACGGCCGCGACGATGTCGGCCAGTCGGTCGGTCCCGATGGCGTACTCCTTGTCGTCGATGTCGTCTTTCGAACCCGTGGCGTAGATCGCGCCGACGCCCAGGTAGTCCACACCGGCTTCGACGGCTGCCTGTGCATCCCCGACGAACGACACGGACCGACCGATGATCGCGTCTTCGCCGAGCAATTCGCGGGCGACCGGGACCGGCAGGTCCTCGTCCCCGAGGTGGACGCCGTCGGCGTCGAGAGCCAGCGCCAGGTCAACCCGATCGTTGACGATCAGTGGCACGTCCGCCTCGCGGGTGATGTCACGGATCTCCAGGCCCATCTCGTAGCGCTCGCGGGCGCTGACGTCTTTCTCCCGGAGCTGAACCACGTCGATCCCGCCGTCGATCGCCCGCTCGACGACCTCGGTGGTCGAGCGATCGCCCGACAACGAGCTTTGCGTGACGAGATAGACGTCCCAGTCTGTCATGGACGTGATTGGGACCGCCGTCAGTGTGTGCGTTGTGGTTCGGTTTCTCCCATCGAGCGGCGCCGGTCAGTCACCCTGGGCCCGCTCGTGAGCGCGATCGACCGTCAACCGAAGGTCCTCGACTTCGGGTGCGTACGCGAGGTGTGTATCGCAGTCACAGTCCGAGGCTCCGATCCCGGCGATCGGCGTCGTCTCGTCGGCGATCGCCCGAGCGACCGGACACTCGACGTCTTCGCCGACGGTCTTTATCACGTCAGTGAACTGCGTGTCGGGATGGCCAAGCAGGTAATCGACGTGCCAGTGGCGGGCGTCCCGTTCGCCGGCTGCGAGTTCACGGTGGCGGTCGATCCGGGCGAACCCGCCCGTCCCGAACGCACTCCCGGTGTAGGCATATGCGCCCGCCGTGAGGCTGCGCTCGCCCGCCGCGCCAAAGGTGATCGTCGCCTGCTCCTCGAGAGCGAGCAGTAACGTGTAGGTTCCCTGATCGGCTGTCACGGATCCTCATCCGGACGCGACGCCGAAACGTCCAGCGATCGACCGTCGCGAGAAGATAGGCCGGCCTAAACCATCACGTTTGTCCACATCTGTTTTCAGGAAGCGGGAACACCCACCCTCTCTTTTTGGGAAACCTAGCTTATTCCTACTTAGGTGAGACTAAATGAGCGAAGTACTGGCCGATGTCGGGGCGGGCGAGTCCGTCAGGTTGGTCGACGTCCCGGACGGGGACACCCGGGCGCGGCTGTTACGGCTGGGCTTTCTGGACGGCACCGTGGAGTGTCGCCATCATATTCGCAAGGGGCCGGTCATTGTCCGACGCAACGGCACGGATCTCGCACTCGGCTCGGATCTCGCTGGGGACATCGAGATCGAACGGCCGACCACGGAGGTCGGTGAGTGACAATGGAGGGGTGTCACGACGCCGGATGTGATCCCGAGGCGATCGACGCCGAGGCGACGCTCGCGCTCGTCGGCTGCCCGAACGTGGGCAAGAGTGTCGTCTTCGGCGAGCTCGCCGAGCAGTACGTCGACGTCTCGAACTATCCCGGCACGACCGTCGACACCACGATCGCTGAGTTCGGCGACTACAAGCTGACGGACACGCCCGGCGTCTACGGTATCTCCTCGTTCTCCGAGGAAGAGCGGGTCACCCGCGACATCGTCCTCGAAGCCGACGCCGTGGTGAACGTCGTCGATGCGACCCACCTCGACCGCGATCTCTTCTTGACGCTGCAGCTACTGGACATGGGCGTCCCGACGGTCGTCGCGCTGAACATGATGGACGAAGCCGAGGCCGACGGCATCGATATCGATGTCGACGCCCTTGAGGAAGCCCTGGGCGTTCCCGTCGTTCCGACAGTGGCGATCGACGGCGAGGGCTTTGACGAACTCCGGGACCGAATCTCCGACGCAAGCGCGCCCGACTCGACGGCCATCGACGAGTACTACGACGAACTCCCCGCAGAACTCGAGGCCGACCGTCCGGAGAAGACGCTACTGGTTGAGGGCGACGAGGAGCTCCCCACGGAGATGGATGTCGGCGGCGTCATGGCCGACGGCGGCTCGCCGGCGCTGGTCGAGTCGGGGCTCCGTGACGAGATCTACGGGCAACGCCGCTCGCGCGTCCAGTCGATCGCTGATTCTGTCCAGCAAGTAACCCGGACTGACGATTCGATCGCCGAGCGACTCAGTGACCTTATGATCAACCCCCTGACCGGGACGCCGATCGCCCTGGCGATGCTTGGGCTGATCTATTATTTCATCGGCGATCTGGTCGCCCAGCGGCTCGTCGACACCCTCGAAGGGGAGATTCTGGGCGTCTACTACATCCCCGCCGTCGAGTCGTTCGTCTCCGGCCTGCTGCCTGATTCTGCCTGGATCGAGCCCCTCGAGTTCCTCTTGATCAACGACAATCTCGGCCTGCTGACGGTCACTGTCCAGTACGTCATTGGCACGCTCTTGCCGCTGGTGATCGCGTTTTACTTCGCGATCAGCATCTTAGAGGACTCCGGCGTCCTCCCGCGGCTGGCCGTGTTGACCGACCGCGGCCTCAACCGAATCGGCCTGAACGGTCGTGCCGTCGTTCCGATGATTGTCGGCGTCGGCTGTGTGACGATGGCCGTCATCACCACCCGGATGGTCGGCTCGAAACGCGAGCGGACCATCTCGACGGCGCTGCTCGGACTGGCGGTGCCGTGTTCGGCCCAACTGGGCGTCATCATGGGATTGATGGCGGGGCTCGGACTGATCTACTGGTTTGGCTACCTCGGCGTCCTCCTCGCGGTGCTCGGGGTCGTCGGCCTCTTCCTCGATCGAACGCTCCCCGGCCAGAGCCAGTCGCTGGTAGCCGAATTGCCACGGATGCGTGCCCCTCGACCGGGGAATATCCTCCGGAAGACGTACAACCGCGCGAAGATGTTCCTCCGTGAAGCGATCCCGCTGTTCGGTGCGACTGCCGTCGTCATTTCGGCACTCGATTACGTCGGTGGGCTGGCAGCCATCCAGAACGGTCTGCGACCGCTGACGTCGCTGGTCGGGATGCCCGCGGACTTCGGGCAGATTCTCGTCCTCGGGTTGATCCGCCGGGACTTCGCCGCCGCTGGCATGACTGACATGGCGCTGTCGAGCGCCCAGGTCTTCGTGGGGCTGGTCGTGATCACGCTGTTCGTCCCCTGCATCCTCGCGATGGTGATGATTTTCAAAGAACAGGACGCAAAAAGTGCCCTGTTGATGTGGGTCGGTTCCTGGGTGACGGCCTTCAGCGTCGGTGGCGTGTTGGCGGCCGCCTTCGGGGTGCTCGGCCTATGAAGTGCCCGACCTGCGAGTACGAGTTCGACCCTGCCGGTGATCTGCAGTGTCCCCGCTGTGGCTCGATGCTTTCCTGCTCGACGGCCACCTGTGCGGAGTGTGACGCCTGCTCCGGTATCGTCGAGCAGTTGCGGCGAAAGGGAGTGGATCGGCTGCGTGCCGACGGCGGCGAAGAGTAGGACGCCGTTCCTCCCAGGCGTCGGTCCGGCCGACTGATTCTTGACCGTTCGGCCCTACGCTCGGATATGGACAGGGCCACGAATCCGACCACGACGTTGATCGGCGTGCTGATCGTGGTCTTCCTGTTGCAGGTACTGGCAGCCGTACTGGGGACACCGCTCGAACTCGCACTCGCCTGGCCGCTGTCCGATCGGCCCTGGACGCTGCTTTCGAGCGTCCTTGCCCATGGCGGCCCGCTGCATCTCGCGACGAACGCCATCGGCCTGTTCGTGATCGGTCTCGTCCTCGAACGGCGCACGTCGACCCTGCGGTTCTACCTGTTCTTCCTCGTCGTCGGGGCCGCCGCCGGGACGATGGAGGTGACCGTGGGGTGGCTCATGGGTGATGCCGTCTCAGTGCTGGGGGCCAGTGGCGCGATATTCGGCCTGCTGGGGTATTTGCTTGCGGCCAACCGCCTCACTGACGCCGTCGCCAGCCGGATCGCCGTCGATCCACGGGTGGCGACCCTCGTCATGATCGGCGTTGCCCTCGCTATCACCTGGCTGACACGGGGTCGACGTGTGGCACTGATCGCACACTTTACCGGGCTGGTGCTCGGTCTGCTCGCCGGTCGAGCGCACGTCCTTCGATCCAGTGTGTCTAATGCGTCCGCAACCAGTACGGAACGACGACGCTTTTGATCACAGGTCACAGTCGTCGGGCACCGTCCGCTCGTGGAGCCGGGTGACGACCCGGTTGGCGACTGTCTCCAGGTGGTCGACGTCCTCGCGATTGTACGAGATGAGCGTGTCAAGCGCTGTCTCGTCCCCACGCTGATACTCGTACCACAGCCTGACGGCGTCTTTTCCAGAGAGGTCTGGGCGATCTCGTTCGATCCCTACGTCTTTCTCGATCTGTTTCAGCCCGCCCGTCAGGTCCAGTCGTCGGCACGGATACATCAGATCGAGATGCGGGCGTTTGAGGACGCCTCCGAGGTCGAAAGAGTGCTCGAGGAAAGGTACGTCGAAACGCTTGCCGTTGAACGAGATCAGCAGGTTGGCGTCGGTGAAGGTCTCCTGGAGGCGCTCGGCGGTGAGATCGCGATCCCGGACGAACGTCTTCGTCTCGCCACCCTGGCGGACGCTGACCGTCGTCACCGCGTCCTGGCGCTTATCGAGGCCTGTCGTCTCGATATCGAAGAAGGCTGCGCCGTCCTGGAAGGACTCGTACAGTCGCCACTGGGCCTCGCTTGGGAACTGTCGGCCGAAGTACTCGGTGTTGCGGTCGTCCAGATGTCGGCGGGCGTCCTCGATGAACGCCTGGATGCGCTCGGCGGTCGTGGGGCCGACGGCGTCGGGGTAGAAGTCGTCCCAGTGGGTGATTCCGTGTTCCCACAGCGACCGCTCGGTCTGCTCGCCGACGCCCCTGACCGGGATGAAACTCTCTTCGACGCGCACGATGGCAATACTCGGCGGCCGACGTTCCTAAAGGTCGCGGTGTGTTGTGATCGCTGCAACGGCTTCAGACAAACGTCTGGACACTCTCACAGTGTACAATGGTCGGCGTGTCTGTGTGGCCGACGCTGTCCTCATGTGGACTGTGCTGATAGAAACGCATCGGCGCTAATCCTCACTCGATCGAAGTTAAGTAGCAGTAATACTTAAAAAGAGGGCCTAGCTCTGTTTCGCGGCTTCGATCTCCTGGGTCGCTTCGAGGACGAGATCGTGTGCGCCACCGTTCGAGGCAACCAGACCCGTACTGTCCGGTCCCCAGGACTTGCCGTTCAGGTCTGTTACTGTGCCACCGGCCCATTCGACCATCGCCGCACCGGCGATCGTGTCCCACGGGTTCGTTTCGAGATTCGTGATCGCAGCTTCGATCTCGCCGGCAGCGACGAGTGCGAGTGCGAGCTGTGTCGAGCCAACCCGCCGAAGGTCACTGAACCGCTCGACGACGGCACGCGCCGCGGCGGCGAACTGTCCACGACTGTCAAAGCCCCAGAAGTACGTGGGAGCAACCATGAACCCCTTCGGGTCGGTACGGTCGCTCACACTGACGGGCTCGCCGTTCCGGCGGACGCCTTCGGGACTTCCGACGTAGGCGTCATCCAGTGCCGGGGCGACGGAGGCGGCTGCAACCGGATCGCCGTCTTCGACTGCAGCGACACTGGCACACCAGAGGCGGTTTCCTCGAGTGAAATTATACGAGCCGTCGAGCGGATCGACGACGAACGACAGTCCCGAGTCAGGTACGTCTTTCGCCGCGTCACCTTCCTCACCGACGATCGTCCCATCGGGCTGGAGTCGCTCAAGCGTGTCCATGATCGCCGCCTGTGCGCCACGATCGGCTTTCGTTACGACATTGGCCTTCGTGTCGTCCTTGTATTCGACTTCGATATCTCGGCGGAAGAGATTGGCCGCAACGGCGCTGCCGGTGACTGCTGCCTGTTCGACGACTGGAGTGTAGTCGGTAGTGCTTGCCATTGGTGTCGTTTGGGTTTCGGTGACTGTGTCGGTGTCCTGGTGGTTCGTCTGGAGGGATTCGGTAGTCTCTTGGCCCGAAGAACAGCCGGCGAGCCCGGTGGCTGCCCCGCTTGCCATGATCCCTTTAATATACGATCTCCGGTTAAGTGACCGCACCATCGCCCGAGTTTACCCCTCCCAGGGTAATATAATTTTTCTTTATGTACTAAACGTGCTAAAAACACCGATCTCTCCTACCACAATGTCGTCTGGGGATCCATCGAGGGACCGACGCGATCATTCGCGCGCTCACTGGCTGACCCATCACGTTCAAGGCACCTGATACGCAAGCGCGAGGTATGTCAGCCTCAGAACTCGCCACGGCGCTCCGTGAGGCGCTGTCGGTCGATCGTGAGGCGTTTCTGGCGCGAGCCGAGGAAGAGGCCGAGGGCCTCAAAGCGGAGGTCCGGGACGGGACGTTCGACAACAGTCAGGCGATCGTCGGCCTGGAGTTCGAACTGTATGCGGCCGACGACCGGACCGACGACCTCCGGCGCGTTCCCAGGCAGTTGCTCGAACGTATCGGCTTCGAGAAGGAACTAGGCCTGCACAACGCCGAGATGCAGACCAGTCCACAGCCACTGAACGACTACGGCCTCGAAGCCCAGGAGCGTGAACTCCAGGCCAACCTCGCGCCGGCCATCGAGCGGACGGGGTCCGAAGACATCCGGTTGATCAGCGACGGCATGTGGACGGTCCCACCTAACGGCGAGACGGCCATCGAGTATCTCTGTGACTCCGTCGAGCAGGATGGGATCCGTATCGGGACGAACATGACCGACAGCGTCCGATACCACGCGATGGCCAACACCGGGTACCCCGCCGGATTCCGGCTCGATGCCCCGCACGTTTCCGTCCAAGCCGACACCGTCATGCCCGAGAGCTTGATCACGTCCATTCAGCCCCACTACCAGGTGCCCCACGCCCCTGATCTCCCGGAGTACTTCCGGTACGCCCTCCGGGTCGCCGGACCACTGCTCGCACTCGGAGTCAATTCTCCTTTCTTCCCGCCGGAGTGTTACGACGACGCCCACGACCGGGAGATCGTCGCCGACGCCCACATGGAACACCGGATCGGCGTCTTCGAGTCCGTTCTGAACCCGCCCGAGGGGAGCGACGCCGAACCCAAAGTCCGCTTCCCCCGCGATTTCGAGTCCGTCGAGCAAGCCATCGACCGGATCGTCGCCGATCCGCTGATCGTCCCGATGGAAGTCGAAACGGGCGGGCGCTTCGACGATCGCTTCGCGCACGTCCGGCACAAACACGGCAGCTACTGGCGGTGGATCCGGCCGGTCTTCGATGGCGCGACCCGCTCTTCGGCCAACGCCCGCATCGAGTTCCGACCGCTGCCCGGCCAGCCGACGATCCGGGACGCCGTGGCTTTCGAGGCTGTCTTCGCCGGGCTACTGGAAAGTCTGCCCCGCAGAGAACATCCGGTCCGGAACCTCGAATGGGAACAGGCCCGCGAGAACTTCTATGCCGCCGGGCACGACGGTCTTCAAGCCGAGATGACCTGGATCACGGGACGTGGCGAGACCACAGCGATCGACGAGATCTATGGCGATCTCTTCGAGCACGCCCGGGACGGCCTGGAGTTGCGCGGTCTCTCGACGGCCCAAGCCCGCCGGTACATCAGGCCTCTCCGTGAACGCCTCGACCGACGGATGACGCCCGCCCGGTTCAAACACGACTTGGTCAGGCGCCAGGTCCGTGAGGGGGTCCCACTCGGTGAAGCGATCTGGGGGATGCAATCGCAGTACATTCGCGAACAACGTGAGACGCTACTCGAAGGGACGTTCGTCGACTGGCTGGCGTGAGGGGAAACGCACTTGCCTTCGCTGGCTGGTAGTGCTCATATGGCAACGGACCGGTTCGGCTTCGATCTGCGGCGGATCGCCGTCAACGGTGGCTTACTGGTCACCCTGATGCTGTTCGGCGGGTTCGTCGTCGGCACCTGGCGAGCGATCACGGATGGCGGCACGCCTGTCACCGAGGTCGTCTTCACGCTGGCAGTCTTCTTCGTCGCCGGGCTGTTCTTCCTCTCGACTGTCGAGAGTCCGGCGAGCAGTGGGACCTACGGTCCGATCGCGGCGGGCGGTGGCCTACTGGGTGCCGGCGTGGGCCTTCTTGGCCCGCCCGCTTGGAGTGATCTCGCCGCAATCCAATTGTTCACGTACCCGTTCGTCCTGCTGTGGATCTTCGCGCTCGTTGCGACTGGCGAGTGATCGTCGGAGCAATCAACAGGCCGGCCCGGGCATTCAGTCTCGTACCATCGTCTCGACGTATTCGACGGCTGCCTCCGGAGACTCGACGGGTTTGACACCTGCAACATCGTACGTGTCGATGCCTGCCACCGGCTTCCCGGCGTCAAGTGCCAGCGCTATCTCCGAGAGCGTGCCCGTCGAGCCGTCGATCGCGATCGCGGCGTCGCCGTTGCCCACGACCAGGGCGTTGCGGGCGTTACCCAGTCCCGTTGCGATCGCCGTCTCGACGTACTGGTTCGCCGCCCCGCGGTCCGATCCCGGAAAGATCCCGATCGTGTGGCCGCCCGTCTCGCGCGCTCCGCGACAGACCGCTTCCATGACGCCCGTGCGACCGCCACAGACGACCTCGTGATCGCGTTCGGCCACCAGTTGACCACTGCCTGGGCCTGGTCGTACAGTCCGTCAGTGACTGTGCTCCCGCCGATGACGCTGACGCGCATGTCCTCGGCCTCGAAAGCGACCGCCCTATTCTTGTCGGCCGCCGGAGCGGCCGGACGTAGTGGATAAGACAATCCTTCAAAAATCGATCGAATCGGTACAGCGATCGGACGGCGAGTAGGGTGGTGTCGTGTCGGCCGTCGTTACATCATGCCGCCCATGCCGCCGCCCATACCGCCAGGGGCACCGCCGGCACCGCCCAGATCGGGGCCGTCGTCGCCGCTGCCCCCGCCCAGACCGGAGGCCTGGATGATGTCGTCGATCTTCAGGACCAGGTTGGCGGCCTCCGCGGCGCTGGAGATCGCCTGGGTCTTGGCGTGGGCCGGTTCGACGACGCCCTCTTCGTAGGTATCGAGGACGTCACCGGTGAAGACGTTCAGTCCGGCGCGCTGCTCGCCGTTCTCATGGGCCGACCGCAGTTCGACAAGCGTGTCGATCGGATCGAGACCGGCGTTCTCCGAGAGTACTCGCGGGACGAGTTCGAACGCGTCTGCGAAGGCTTCGACTGCCAGCTGTTCGCGGCCTTCCACGCTGTCGGCGTAATCCCGTAGACGGGAAGCGAGTTCGACCTCGATCGCACCGCCACCAGCGAGGACGCGCCCGTCGCTGACTGTCGCGGCGACGACGTCCAAGGCGTCGTTGATCCCGCGTTCGAGTTCGTCGCTGACGTGTTCGGTCGACCCGCGGACGAGTAGCGTCACGCCGTGTCCGTCGCTCTCGACGGTGAACCACTCCTCGTCTTCGTCGCGGGCGATGTCGCCGATCCCCAGATCGGCGTCGCTCAGCGAGTCCAGATCGGAGACGATCCGTGCGTCGGTGACTTCACGGAGGAACTCGATGTCGGACTTCTTGGCCCGCTCGACGGCGAGGATACCCTCACGGGCGAGGAGGTGCTCGACCATCTCGTCGATGCCCTTCTGGCAGAAGACCACGTCTGCGCCCGAGTCCGCGATCTGCTGGACCATTTCCCGGAGCTGCTCTTCTTCCTGCTCGATGAACTCCTGGAGCTGACTCGGGTCGTCGACGCTAAGCTGTGCGTCGGCCTCGGTCTCGTCAAGCTCCAGCGCGGTGTCGGTCAGGAGGATCTCGGCGCCCTCGACGTCCGTCGGCATGTCCTCGTGGGTCGGATCTTCGTCGATGACGGCGCCGTGGACGAGCGTCGAGTCGGCGGCGGGCCGGCCCGGCTTGGACTCGATGTCGATAAACTCTAGGTCGACGACCGTCGAGCCGTCTTCGCCCTCGACGGAGACGGCCTGGACGGCACCCACGACCAGATCCGAGAGCAGGTCGAGATTGAGTTCGGCCCCTTTGCCCGTCATGCTCGTCTCGGCGACGGACTTGAGGATCTCCTCGTCGTCCGGCTCGACGCGCTCGGCGATGTCGTCGATCTCCTCGCGGGCCTGCTTGACGGCCATGTCGAACCCGCGAATGATCGCTGTCGGGTGGATGTCCTGCTCTAAGAGGTCCTCGGCGTTCGCGAGGAGTTCTCCCGCGATGGCGACGGCTGTCGTGGTGCCGTCGCCGGCTTCGTCCTCCTGGGCCTCGGCGACTTCGATGATCATCTCGGCCGTCGGGTTCTCGATATCCATCTCCTGTAGGATGGTGACGCCGTCGTTCGTGATGGTCACGTCACCGATCGAGGAGACGAGCATCTTGTCCATGCCCTTCGGCCCGAGGGTCGAACGGACCGACTGAGCGACCGCGCGGGCCGCCGAGATATTGTGGCTCTGGGCGTCCTCGTCTTTCATCCGCTCGGACTCATCGCCGAGTACGATCATCGGCTGTCCCTGCATGCGCTGGCTCATAAGTCGGTAGAATGTTTGTCTGTGGTTCTATATAAGTGTACGGGTTTCCGTCGGCGATCGGTTCCCCTCGACAACCGGGGAGTGCGCCCCGAAACTCCACGACAACGGTCGGTATCGTCCGGTAGTGTGAAGAATTACCACACGACGGGTGGGAGCTTTCAACGGCCGACGCCGCGGGTATTTATATAGCTATTCGTCCCTGGATCGGCAGTTATTCCATGTACCCGAGCTGTTTCAGCCGATCTTCGACGCCGTCGGTGTCGCGCTCGCCCGCCGATCGTCCGGACGAGAGGGGATCGCGCGTCTCCGGGTCCGGGTCGCCAGCGACGATTCCCAACGCCTCGCCGTCGATGTCGGACGGGATCGCACAGCCGTGAGCGAGCAGGACGGTGGGGGCGATGTCGAGGATGCTCACCTGCTCGAGTTCGCCGTCCGCCCGGAAATCGGGACCGCCAGCGAGGAAGATCCCGTTGCGGGTGTTCTCGGCCGCCCAGCGGTCGGGCGCCGCCCGGACCGCGCCGCCGCCGACCCCGTCGTTGACGTGGACGCCATCGCGCTGATCGAGAACGACATCCGGACCCTCGTCGGCGTAGGGGCCGCTGTAGACGTCGTCGCCGGGATAGACACCATCGAACAGGGGGCCGTCCTCGTCTTCGACCGCTCGCAGGTCCTCGATTAGCTCCTCGCGGACTGTTTCGCCATCGAACTCGGGATTGAGATAGATCGGCCCCTGGGCGCTGGCGACGGCCTTCGTGTTCGGGAGATCGATCGCCTCCAGTTTCCGCCCGCGCTTGAGTCCGGCCCGCTGGGGAACCAGTTGCTGGATCCCCTCGGGGACCACCGCCGCGAGCAGGTCGACCATCCCCAGCCGTTTGGCGATCGCAAGGACGTTCTCGCGGTCGAGGCCGACCTTCTGGAAGACGTTGTCGACGCTCGCCGTGCGGGCCTGATAGCCGTTCTCGGCCAGCCACTCGTTGATGTAGAACTCCGTCGTCGTCGGGCCACAGCCGTGATCGGACATGATCACGAGATTGGTGTCCGGACGCTCCCGGAGCCGACCGATCCACTCGTCGATGAGTCGGTAGGCCCGCACGGTCGGCTCGTCGTTCCAGAAGAAGTGCTGGAGGACGTTCAGGTAGAACAGGGTAACGTGGACGAACTCGAGATCCTGCTCCTCCAGCAGCGTCACGGCGACCTCCAGGCGCGTCTCCAGCAGGTCGAGGATGGCATCGACCTCGGCCCCACGCTCGTCGTTGCTCGAGAGCAGCGGTTCGGGATGGACCTGATAGTCGAAGCGCTCCTCGAGTTCGGCTGCCAGTTCCGCGGGCGTCGTGTATCCTTCCTCGATCGAGCGGTACTCCCCCTCGACGGCGTCCGGGCCGCCACAGACGATCGGGCCGTCGATCTCCCGGGGCGGGTACATCGTCGGCATGTTCACTACGCCCGCGCGCTGCCCGTCGTCGTTGAGATAGTCCCACAGCTCCGCGGTCAGGAAGTCCCCGCCGTTGGTCACCTCGATGGTCCCCTCGGCGAGGTCGACGCGCTCGAACCAGTAGACGCCGAACTTTCCAGGGTTCTTTCCCGACGAGTAGCACTTCCAGTTGGGGAAGGTCACGGGCGGCAGACAACTCTCGGTCTCGGCCCAGGCGCTCTCCTCGCGGAAGGCGGCGAAGTTCGGTAACTCGCCCGATTCCAGCCACGGGTCCAGCAGCCGCCAGCTGGCACCGTCAAGCCCGAGGACGACGGTCCGTGTCATCGCTGGAGGGGACGGGCCGGGTCCATTAAGTCCCTTCCATGCGCGTGCGGCCGCTGGAGGGCAGTCACTGTCCGACGCTTCCCGCGGGAACGTCACCTCTAAGTGACTTCCCGGCCGCCTCGGTAGTAGTGCGAACCGTTGCCGTCCTGCCCGCGTACAACGAGGCCGACACGATCGGCCCGGTGATCGAAGGCACGCGCGAGCACGTCGAGGAGATCGTCGTCGTCGACGACGGCTCCAGCGACGGCACCGCCGACCTCGCCCGCGAGCACGGCGCGACGGTGATCGAACACGTCTTCAACACCGGCGTCGGCGGCGCGGTCCGAACCGGCTACCAGTACGCGATCGACCACGACTACGACTTCGTCCTCCAGATCGATGCCGACGGTCAACACGACCCCGGAGCGATCCCGCGGCTGCTGGAGGCGGCCGACGAGGCCGACATGGTGATCGCCAGCCGCTATCGCAACGGGAGCCTCGCGGAGTACTCGCTGGTGCGCCGTGCCGGGATCCGTTTTTTCACGGGCGTGGTCAACGTTCTGGGCGGCGTCGACGTGACCGACGTGACCAGCGGCTTTCGGGTCTACCGCGTCGACGCCCTCGCCGACATCCTGCATCGTTCGGACGACCACTGGGCGGTCGAACAGACCCTCGATGCCGCACGTCGCGACCAGCGTATCGTCGAGGTGTCGGTGGCGATGCCGACCCGCGAGACCGGCGAATCACAGTTCACGTTGGATACGTTCGTCCGCTACCCCTTCCGGATGGCCGACGTCGTCCTCCGGGTACTGCTCTTTCGCTAACTATGGCATACTCCGTCGTCAATCTCGTGGCCGGGCTCGTGGGCGTGCTCTTTCTCGCCAACGGGTACTACCTGGTCCAGCGCGGCCGGGAGGCGATGGCCCTGTTCGTCGCCTCCCTCGCGGTCGGTGCCGGGCTGTTGTTCGTCGCCGCGTTCCCCAACGTTTTCGAGGTGATCGCGACCGTCCTCGGGCTCGAACTCAAGGCCCGGGCGATCCTGGTCATCTCGAACCTGACGCTGTTCGTCCTCGTCATCTACCTGCTGAACCGAATCGGCCGGCTCTACGACCGTGTCTCGCGGCTCAACGAACAGGTCAGCCTACTGGAGGCCGAACTCCGGGACCGCTCCGATGAGTGAGTACGCGGCCCTGACGATCGACGTCGAGCTGTTCTCCCAGACGCCGGCCTACCGGGCCGCTTCCGGATCGACCGATCGCGAGGGGATCGGCCTGGACGGGCTGGCGTTCCTCCGGGACGCCCTGCAAGCAGCAAACGCCACGGCGACCTGTTTCGTTGTTTCCGAGATCGCCGACACCTATCCCGAGGCCGTCCGTTCGCTTGCCGCCGATCACGAGATCGGCTCGCACACTCACACGCACCGACTCCTGACCGATCTGGAACCCGCCGAACGGTACGCGGAACTCCGTCGCTCGAAGGAACGGCTGGAGACGACGACCGGCACAACCGTCGAGGGATTTCGCGCGCCCGCGTTCGACTTCGGTCCCGAGCACTTCCATGCGCTTTCCGCGGTCGGCTACACCTACGACGCGAGCGTCGTTGCCAGCCGGCGGATTCCGGGGTTCTACGGCGGCGAGTATCGCCTGCAGCATCCGGCCCCGGCGACTCACGTCGATCCGACGGCGCCAGACGGGGTCACGGCGATACCCACGAGCGTGATGCCCGGCCTGCGGCTCCCGCTGACCGGCTTCTGGCTCCGGCTGTTCGGCGTCCGCTATACGATTCTCGGCATGAGACTGCTCGCCCGCCGCGGCATCGCGCCTGTCCTGTACGTCCACCCCTGGGAGTTCGTCGATCTGCCTGCTGTCGAGGGGGTACCCCGCCGGGTCACGTTCCGAACAGGTGCCTGGATGCGTCGGGCACTCGAACGGATCCTCGCTCAGCCCTACGCGTTCACGAGCCTGCGGCGGATCCTCGAAGCGACCGACGCGAGAACCGCACCGACGACGGCAGCGGACAACGAGGCGCGATAGCGTGGCTCGACGTTCGCCCAGAGCGATCGCGATCACGCTGGTGCAGTACGCCGTCGCCATTGGCGCGCTGTACTGGTTGCTCACGCAGATCGACCTCGGGGCCGTGTGGTCGCTGCTTGGGCGTCTCGATCCTGCGACTGTCCTCGCGCTGTTGGGTGTAACCGTCGTCGGACTGCTGGGTCGCTTCGACACTTACTACGTCCTGATCGACCGTCTCGGTCCCACCCGGTTCCGTGACGCCGCACGCGTCGATCTCGTCGTCAATTTCGTCAACCAGTTGCTCCCTTCGCGGCTCTCCGGGCGGGTCGCCGCGCCGTTCGTCATCCGAAGCTTCACCGGCATGACTCTCCCGGACGCGACGGCTGTCGCCGCTCTCCACACGGCCATGTTCGCGCTCTGTTATGCCCTGGTCGCGGCGGTCGGCCTGGCGGTCGCACTCCCCCGACTGTCCGTCGGGATCGCTCTCCTGCTCGCGCTTTCGATCGGGCTGTACCTCCTCGCGGGTCTGGCCGTCCTGTTCGGTGGGGCCAACCTCACGGCTTTCGACCGCCTGCTGGCCGTTCTCCGGCGGCTGTTCGCCCGCCTGCCAGTCGTCGGGGACGCCGTGGCCGACCGGATGGAGGGGCTGGTCGGGTTCACGGCGGAGTCGACCGCGACGTTCCGGGAACTGCTCGTCCTGGCGCGCGTCTGGGTCCGGTACGCGGCCGGGTGGGCGATCAAACACGTCCTTGCTTCCGGGGTCCGGGTCTGGCTGCTGTTTGGTGCCTTCGGCGCGAGCGTCGAACCGGCGATTGCCCTCCCGCTGTACCTCGTGGCGGCATACAGCGTCACGCTCCTCCCGGTGACGCCTGGCGGCATCGGGATCACGGAGGCGACGGCGACGGTCGTCTTCGTCGCGCTCGGGGTGCCGGGCGAGGTCGCTGCCTCGGCGATCCTTCTGGATCGCGTTCTCGGGGTATACCTTCCCGCGCTGGCCGGGTGGTATCCGTCGCTGTCACTGGGCCGACCTGAGTCGGCGGCCTCCTGATCCCGTTTACTCCTCGCGGTTCAGCCGTTCGACCGCCTCCCGGATCTGACGGACGTTCGCCGTCTGTTCCTCGTTTGCGCCCGCAGTCGTTCTCACGTCGCCGGCAAGTTACGCACCCTCGACAGTGCGTCGGTTCTGGGCGTCGATGACGCGGTGGTTCGTTGTCTTGGTATTTTCCCGGCCGATTCGACACTCGTTGCCGGCCACGGCAGATGACAGACAGCGACCGCTACGAGTGAAGACACTTCTGCCCTTTGTTGTGTGTCTCCCGGCATCTCGATCGTTCGACGACCGATATTCTTTACGCGTCGGGCGCCCGGGATCGTGATATGTTCCCGGAATTCGAGGTGATCCCGGCCGTCGACATGCAGGACGGTCAGGTCGTTCAGTTGGTGGGCGGCGAGCGCGGCACGGGCAAGACCTACGGCGATCCCGTCGACGCGGCCGGGCGCTGGGTCGCGGCTGGCGCCCAGACCCTGCATCTCGTCGATCTCGACGGGGCTTTCGAGGGCGAACGCGCGAACGCTGACGCCATCGAGGCGATACTCGGGGCCGTCGACGTCGACGTGCAACTGGGCGGCGGCATCCGCACGGCCGAGGATGCCCGGGACCTCCTCGATGCCGGCGTCGACCGGGTCATCCTCGGGACTGCCGCTGTCGAACGCCCCGAGATCGTCGCCGAGATCAGCGAGACCCATTCAGGGAGCGTCCTCGTTAGCCTCGACGCCAGCGACGGCGAGGTCGTCGTCTCGGGGTGGACCGAAGGGACCGGTCTCGACCCCGCCGAGGCAGCGGCTAGATACGCCGACCTCGGTGCCGCCGGCATCCTCTTTACCGACGTCGACGTCGAGGGACGGCTGGAGGGCGTCCGGACCGGTCCCGTCGAGCGCGTCGTCGAGGCGGTTGATATTCCGGTCATCGCCAGTGGCGGCGTTGCCTCGATCGAGGACGTTCGCGCCCTCCAAGACGCAGGCGCGGCAGCCGTCGTCGTCGGGAGTGCGCTCTACGAGGGGGCGTTCACGCTGGGCGAGGCGATCGAAGCCGTCCAGTGAGCGATCGGTGGACTGAACTCGCCCCGACGTTCCTTTCATTCCTCGCTGTTCTGGTCGTTCGCGGCCTGGGGGACGGGATCATCCGTGGGCTTGATCGCCCGATGCTCAGCCACCTCTACCCCGATTCTCGGGGTCGGGCGTTCGGGATGTACGATCTGGCGTGGGCGGTTGGCTCGGCCGCCGGCCCGCTGGTGATGACCGCCGCGATCGCGCTGGGCGACTGGCGGTTGGCTTACTTCGGGCTGGCCGCCGCGCCCGTCCCGGTGGTCGCGTTCGTCTGGCGGTTGGACCTCCCCTTCGAGGAGGGTCGGGAAGCGATCCTCGATCGCGAGGCGCTGGTGGCGCTCCTGGGGACCAAAGAGATCGCCGCGATGGCGCTAGCGATGTTCTTTCACACTGGCCTGGAGGGGGATCTGTTCCTCTGGCTGCCGACGTTCGGGATCGAGGCTGCGGGTCTCGTTCAGTCGGACGCGAACCTGCTGTTGTCGGCGTTCACGATCGCGTACGTCCCCGGTCGGTTCGTGGCGACAGCCATCGTCGAGCGCTACGACTACAGTGTGTTGCTCGTCGGGATAGAGCTCCTTCTGTTGCCCACGTTTTTCATCTCGTTTTTCGTCGTCTCCGGGCTGGCGACGTTCCCAGCGGTGTTCTGTCTGGGGATGCTCGTCTCGGGCGTCTACCCCCTGTTGGTCGCGTTCGGGACCGACGCCGCCCCGGAGTACAGTGCCCCTGTCAACGCCATCGCCGCGGTCTCCTCGTCGATCAGTTTCGCACTGGTCCCCATGGTAATGAGATTCGTTGCCGAAGCACAGGGAATCAGGCCAGCGATGTGGATCCCGCTGGCCCTGGCGGTCGGCGTATTGCCGACGATTCTCGCCGCTCGGCGGTCGATCTCGTTCCGGGACGGAGGTGGTGAGTGATATGCCGGCTGTACCGAACTCACGGAATGCGCCACTACGGTGGTGTCGAATAGCTGTACGAACGTACAGCCGGCAGTATGAGTCCCTCGTTCACCGGTCGGTCCGTGTTGCTGTCCTCCGAGATGTGATCCTGCCGGTGCCGGGTCACCGCTGACTTGCGCGTGGCTGGGGTCCTCTTTACTGATGTCGACGTCGGGGGCGGCTGAAGGAGGTCCGGACTAGCCCCTTTCGGCGCGCAGTCGTCCGATAATCGCCAGCGTCGACGGTTGTCGTCAGCAGTGCGCTTTAGCAGGACCGATTCTCACTTCCCGAGGCGAACGCAGCGCTCTGGTGTGGCGATTTAATATATGCTCTTGAGATCCCATCAACGGTTAGATAAGTAGCTAATCTCAGCTCGGACTTACTGACGCACAACGAGCGTTTCCAGCTCCAGTGTCTCGACACTGGACCGTTGTCGCCGGAGGTGGCGAAGGCCTACGGTGTGACTGGGCCGGTCGCCCGTGGCTCCGGTATCGAGTACGACCTCCGGCGAGACGATCCCTATGGCTCTACGACGAACTCGACTGGTTGCTTGTCACCGAAGACGATGGCGACAACTTCTCGCGCGTCCACGTTCGGCTACAGGACATCGAGGAGTCGGCAGCGATCGTCGAGCAGTGTCTCGACCTGCTGGCTGACTGGCCACGGGCCGATCGGAACCTTCGCGACTGTACGTCGGGCCTCGATGCCACCGAAAAGAACAGTCATATAAACCGCGGCGGCGAACGGATCGACACCATGGGCAAAAAATCCAAGGGCAAGAAGAAGCGGCTGGCGAAACTAGAGCGCCAGAACAGCCGGGTCCCGGCGTGGGTCATCATGAAGACCGACCAGGACGTCCAACGCAACCCCAAGCGGCGTCACTGGCGGCGGAGCGACACCGACGAATGAGTGCCGACGAGTTCGAGGAGCGGGTCCTGACCGTCCCGCTTCGTGACGTCAGTGCGGAGCCGAAAGGCGAACGCGCCGACAGGGCGATGTCGATCATCCGCAGCCACCTCGCCCAGCACTTCTCGGTCGCCGAGGACGCTGTCCGGCTGGACCCCTCGGTCAACGAGGAGATCTGGTCGCAGGGTCGCTCGAACCCACCGAGTAAGGTCCGTATCCGGGCCGCCCGCTTCGACGAGGAAGGCGAGAGCGTCGTCGAAGCAGAGCCCGCCGAGTAACTTTGCTCCGCGCGGCCTTCGCCGGTTCGACGTATGTCGGCGTCTACGCGCGTGCCACCGACGAGTACCTACTCCTGCGGCCGGACGCCGAATCCGATCTGAAAGCGGCTTTCGGTGAGGAACTCGCCGTCCCGACGGTCGAGACGACGATCGGCGGCGCGAGCACCGTCGGCGCGCTCGCGACCGGCAACGACAACGGTCTGCTCGTCACGAGTCGCATCTCAGAACGGGAACGCGACCGACTCGCTGAGGCGATTGACCGTCCCGTTGTGGAACTCCCGGGGCGGATCAACGCCGCCGGGAACGTCGTCCTCGCCAACGACAGCGGGGCGTACGTCCATCCCGACCTCTCCCGGGAGGCCGTCCAGGCAGTCAAAGACGCCCTGGAGGTCCCGGTCGAACGTGGCGACCTGGCCGGTGTCCAGACTGTCGGTACGGCGGCGGTCGCCACGAATCGGGGCGTCCTCGCACACCCACAGGCGACCGACGACGAACTCGACCGGCTGGAGGACGTTCTGGACGTGCCCGCTGACGTGGGGACGATCAATTACGGCGGCCCCCTGATCGGCTCGGGGCTGGTCGCCAACGAGAACGGCTACGTTGTCGGTCAGAACACCACCGGCCCGGAACTCGGCCGTATCGAGAGCGCGCTCGGCTATATCGACTGAGTGCCCGCATTTTGCGAGGGTGTCGGTAACGGTTCAGCAATCGCCGTTGAGCGGACGCCGAGTGTCGCGAGCAGCGAGATCGACCGAGGGAAGATCTCGAAAAGGCGAGCGGTGCAGCCGCGAGCAGCGAGGGCGAACGCAGTGAGACCTCGGAACAAGAGAGCGGTGCAGCCGCGAGCAGCGAGGCGAGTCACCGGACCCGACCGAAGGGAGGGTCCGGATGTTTTTCGCCCACGTTTTTGCAAGGGAGGTCGCTTCAGCGACCCCACAGGAAAAGGTGGATGGGAAGATACTTCCCCGTCGACCACCGCATTCCCGGATATGAGTGAATTCACAGTCACCGGGTCCTTCCAGGCCCGCGACGGCTGGCAGTCCTTCGAGAAGCAGATCGAGGCCGAGAACGAGAACGTCGCCGAAGAGCACATCCTCGCGGAGTTCGGCTCCCGACACGGGCTGAAGCGCACGCAGGTCGACATCGAGGGGGTCGACGCATGAGCCTCGGTGGCGGAGGCGGCGGCCAGCAGCAACTACAGGAACTGGCACAGGCAATCGAGGCCATCGAAGAGGAGCAAGAAGCCCTCGAAGAAGAGATCCAGTCGCTACGCGCAGAGCAGACTGAGATCGACGAGGCCATGGAGGCTATCGAGGCCATCGAGAGCGGCGAGACCGTTCAGGTCCCGCTGGGCGGGGATGCCTACGTCCGCGCCGAAGTGCAGGACATCGACGAGATCATCGTCGGATTCGGCGCGGATTACGCGGCCGAACTGGATCAGGATGATGCCGTCGAGACCCTCGAATCCAAGCAGGATACGATCGACGACCGCATCGAGGAGATCAACGAGGAGATCGCGGAACTCGAATCCGAGAGCGAAGACCTCGAGCAGCGCGCCCAGCAGATGCAACAGCAACAGATGCAACAGCAGATGCAGCAGATGCAACAGCAGGAAGGCGACGACGAGTAGGCGATGTTCGACGGATTGCGCGAGAAACTCGGGAAGTTCAGCGACGACGTCGAGGAAGACGTCGAGACCGAGCCCGAGGCGGACGAGGAAGAAGAGAGCGACAGCTCGGAACCCGTCGACGATGTACCTGCCGAATCAGAGACGGACGATCAGTCATCAACCCAAGAGCAATCCGAAACGGAGCCCGACGATGGTGCTGAGGTAGCTCCGTCCCAAGACGGCTCTGACGAGGACGCCAGGGAAGACGACCGTGGCATCGCCGAGCGGGCGAAGCTGTTTGCCACCGGCAAGACGGTCATCGACGAGGACGACCTTCAGGAACACCTCGACGAACTCGAACTTACGCTGTTGAGCAGCGACGTCGAGATGAGCGTCGCCGGCGAGATTCTCGAGGGTGTCGAGGCGAACCTGGTCGGGGAGACGCGCCGCCGACTGGAGAGTACAGGCAGCCTGGCTCAGGACGCCCTCCGGGAGGCACTGTACGAGGTCATCAGCGTCGGGCAGTTCGACTTCGAAGCGCGAATCGCCGATGATGAGAAACCAGTCGTGATCGTCTTCACGGGCGTCAACGGCGTCGGGAAGACGACCACAATCGCGAAACTCGCCCGCTACCTCGAGGACCGGGGCTACTCCTCGGTGCTGGCCAACGGTGATACCTATCGGGCGGGGGCAAACGAGCAACTCGGCGAGCACGCCGAAGTGCTTTCCGTCCCTTACATCTCTCACGAACAGGGCGGAGATCCGGCGGCCGTCCTCTATGACGCCGTCGAATATGCCGAGGCCCACGACGTGGACGTCGTGCTGGGCGATACGGCCGGACGACTCCACACCAGCGAGGGGTTGATGGATCAACTTTCGAAGATCGATCGCGTCGTCGACCCGGACATGACGCTGTTCGTCGACGAGGCCGTCGCCGGCCAGGACGCCGTCACCCGCGCGACGGAGTTCGACGACGCTGCCGAGATCGACGGGACGATCCTCACGAAGGCCGATACCGATCCCCAGGGTGGTGCGGCGATCTCGATCGCCCACGTGACGGGCAAGCCGATCCTCTTTCTGGGCACCGGCCAGGGCTACGACCACCTCAAGCGCTTCGATCCCGAGGATGTCGTCGATCAACTGACTCTCGGCGAGTGAACACCGCTTCGAACTGTCCTTCCTGCGTCGTAGCTGTCGGCACGCCTCGCCCCTACCCACGAGTGCTGACACGTACCGCCGTGTCAATCACGATTATCCGTGTGGTTCCAGTACCACGTGACAGTCGGATGAACGCCGGTAGACTCACTGCCCACGGCACCGCCGTTCGCTCCGTTCGTAGTCCTTACTGTCGCTTGGAACACGCACCGCTCGTCTATCGATCTCGTGGCTCACACGCGAGATGTTCGCCCTGAATACGGTCGAACAGTGGAAACAGGCGAAACACCCGCTGGGCGTCATCGAGGGCGTCCAGGTGTACGCGAGGGGTGGCCTCTCTTTCGACTAGATCGAGGACCGGGTGGGTGGCGGCGAGTAGGAACTCTTGAAGTGGGTTGGGCTGTACGCCCACGGCGAGCACGACGACTTCTTCATGAAGCGGACAAAGGTGTCAGGCGGGTACCTCACGCCCGAGCAAGCCCAGGTGATCGGCGAGGTGGCGATGGAGTCCGCCACCGCACCCGCCCAATACGGGGGTGAGGAATAGAACGAGATTTGGGAGACCGTCGACGAAGTCGGGTTGACGTGATCCAGGGCTGTGACGAGTCTGCGGATTTCACCGGCTACTGTGCGGATCTGAGGGTAGGCACGGTCGGGTCCAGCGACAACTATTCGTCGGTCATCGTCCGGACCAAAGCCGGGCTGGACGCCCGGAATCTGACGAAAACAATCTGGACTATTACGATCTGGAGGGCCGTTCCGCGATCGGCGGCCTGCAGTTCTGGGACAAGAAGAAGGTCTTCGAGGCTCTTCAGCGGCCCTTCGACCCAGACACGCCGCGGTTCATCGAGCATCTCGAGCACGCCGTACAGTATGAGACGATGATGAACTCCCACGAACAAGGGCATTGAGGAAACGAACTCGGGTGCGGTTGTCGCGGTTCCGAACGGTCATCACACGAAAAACGACGGCTACGAGCGGGTTACTGGTTCTGTGTCGGTCGCTGCTGGTCGTGTTCGCCGGCCTGTGTCCGCTGTCCGGATTGCTGGCCACGTGAGGCGGGCTGATCGGTGGCTGATTGGTTACCGGCGGCTTGCTGATGGCCCGCCACGTGCTGGCCACGCGGTTGTCGCGGCTGGCCGCTGGGACCCTGGTCCGAGATGATGTTATCGGCGATGTCTGCGGCGACCGGCACACGGAACCACCGACCGTCGTAGGCCATGTACATCAATCCGAGCCAGAGCACGACGACCCCGAGCCAGAGGAGCCGCATCAGCTGAAACAGCCCGAACGCTCCGGACGAGAACAGAAGCGACACGAAAACCATCGAGAAAACGAAGTAACCGACCGTCAGCCCGCCGAAGACAACGATACTCTGGGCGGCGTGAAAGCGGACAAAGTCGTCTTCTTCTTCGATAACAAGAAACGCCAGGCCTGACAGCCATATCAAGGCATACGACAGTGCTGCCGCGACGTTCGAATCGAGACTCGTCCCGGTACTGGGCTGATAGTTGCCGGCTGGCTGCCCGCCTGCGGTAGACTGGTGGCCGCTACCCCGTTGCTGTCGACCCTGTGGAGGCTGTTGGCCGCTACCCCGTTGCTGTCGACCCTGTGGAGGCTGTTGGCCGCCGCCCTGTTGCTGACTGTCCACCGACGTTCCCTCACGGCGGGGTGCTTCCGACTGCCCCTGTTCACCGGATGGCTGTGTCTCTGCCTGTCCCTCGCTTGGTGCGGAATCGACGGTTCCGTCTCCCCCACCAGCTTGTGCCTCGTCGTCTCCATTCTCTCGGGTGTTTTCGGTCATGGTATCCCCTGTAACCACCTCACTGCCGTTCGATTTGAGTGGTCTGTCGGCACATCTCGCTCGTGACTCTTATATCATTTGGAAGGGAAGTGGATCTGACCGTATCAAACGACAGATTCACGGCCGGAAGGGACCATCTGCGGAACGTCGATCCCGGCAGCTCACCCCGTCTACGTCTCGACGGACGCAACGCCGTCGTCGCCGGGCATACCCTCACCACGACGACCGTACACAAGGGTTTCTCGACTCGGACGCGCCGCAATTTATCGCGTACACCAAGCACCTCGAACAGTACGGCAAGACGCTGAATCCGCACGACGAGGGCCACTGAAGGGACGGCCCGAAAGCGGACCATCAATATCCGAACACCTATTAGTATCACCCGAAAACAATGTAGTAGTGCCGTCGCTTCAGAACGCGTCGAAGACGGCGGGCGCGATCACCCGGTTTCTCGCCGCCGAGACGGCGGGATACGGCAAACTTCTCGTGATCTGGGCGTCGATAAGCCTGGCCCTCGATGCCGGGGTGGCGGGAGCCGTGGTGGTGGCAGTCGCCCTCGCTGTGATGGAACTCCGTGATCGGCGACCGTCCCTCAGCAGTGCGCTCGCATTCCTGGGCGTGACAGTGTTCCTCCTGCCGGCTGCCTTCGGGTGGGTGTTCGTCCCGGGCTGGTCGTGGCTGTATCTCCCCGCACGGGCCGCCATCCTCGTGGTCAGCTACATGGTCGCGTTCCACTGGGGGATGCTGGAGACAGGCCGATGGCTTCGTGGCGCGCTCGAACGAGTTGTCAAAACCCGGCCACGTGACGGGGACTAATTGATTACCGGGTGTACGTCCGCACTGATTCGATTCCGTCGTCGCCGAGTTCGAAGACGTCCACGAAGGCAGTGATCTCCTCGCCGTCGTCGTGGAGGAGCCGGCCACGGGCGGCGAGTTCACCGTCGCCACTACAGTAGATCGCGTCGATCGGATGGCTGGTATCGGGGTCGGGTCGCTCCTCGCGCATGAACCGGACAAACTGGTCGCGCCCCTGCAGCGTTCGATCCGGCCGGCGCTGGACGAAGGTGGGAGAGAGCAGCGACGCCAGGCAGTCGTAGTCGTGCTCGTCCAGCGCTCGATAGTACGTCCGCACGCGATCCATCCGCTCTTCCGGGGCCATAGTCGATCCACGGTACCCGGACACAAGGATCCCGCGACTCAGCACCCGTCGAGCGAAGCCCTGCTCTATTCGGACCCGTCGCCGGCCTGGGACTGCAGTTCCTCGGCAATCTCTTCGATCTCTGCTTCGGTCACGTCCGCACCGCCTCCGGATTCCTCTTCCGGCGATCCGTCATCGGGTCCGTCGACCCCGTTGTTCGGCTGCGGCGTCGATGAAGAGTCGGTGGCCGTCTCCTGCTCTCGATCCGATACCGCTTCGTCGGCGGACGAGCGGGGGTCCGTCTCGTCTGCCCCGGCTTTGTTTCCGCCGTGAGACGATTCCGAGCGGGCGTCCGCATCGTCTGGTACGGGTCCGTCGTCGGCATCTGCCAGCGCGTCGGCGATCTGGTCGTCCCCGGCTCCGTCGGGATCGCCGATATCCATCCCGACGCCGGCGTACTCGCGGATCCGTTTTGCCGCATCGGTATCGGGTCCGTCGTGACTGGGGAGGTCGTTCTCGTCGTCGTTCAGGGATACTTCCCCGAGTTCCAGTTCCACACCGCCGGCCGCGTCCCCTTCGTCGAACTCCGCCCGGATCGCTTCCATGGCGGAGGCGGTCTCCTCTCCGGCCAGCGCCTCGGCGTCGATCGACACCTCGCCGTCGACGGTGATGTCGTCGGGCTCCAGCGGTTCGGCCAGATCACGGGCCGACTCTAAGGGGGATTGAGCGTCCCTGCGATAGGCGTTGCCCTCCTCACCGTCGCCACTAGAGAAGGCGTCAGCCGCGTCAGCGAGCCAGTCGGCGGCCTGCCAGAGCGCGTTGGCCTTCAGCCGAGCGCGCTCGAAGTGATCGGCGAGTTCGGCGTGGCCGACGAACCGCCCCGCCGTGGCGAACCCCTCGACTGCGGTGGTGAACTCCTCGCGGGCGCGCTGGAAGTCCGATCGGGCGACCATCCACTCGTGTTCCTGGAAGGCGTTCATCGCGCTGGTGAATCCGCGTCGCCCCTCGACGTAGTGGGCGTGGCCGACGCGGTACCGCGAGACGGCCGTCGCATCGCCGCCGATATCCCCGACTGCCCGCTGAATCGCTTCGCTGTCGGGTACCTTCAACGGGTCCGGCGTCGACCAGGCGTACTGGATCACACCGTCCAGATCGACGACGAACACCGCCCGCTGGGGGATAGCCTGGCCGTACTCGTCCTCGTGATCGACCTCGTAGGCCGCCGCGACCTCCCCGGTGGTGTCCGCAGCGAGCGGGATCGCCAGGTCGTAGGCGTCCGCAAACCGGCGGTGGCTGTAGACCGTATCGGGAGCGATACCGATTACCGTCACGTCGGGTTGCATCGTAAAGAGGTCGAGTTCGTCGAGGCCGCTGTCCTCGCCGCAGGCCGGGTTGAAATCACCCGGGTAGAACGCGAGGATGATGATCTGCTCGCCGAGGTACTCCTCGAGGGAGAGAGTTTGGATGTCCCCCTCGAGGACGGCGGGCAACTCGAAGGTCAGCGCGTTTTCGCCCACCTGAAGCATATCCGTTGGTTGCGACCCATCCGTGTTAAGCGTGCCTCTCCGTATTGCTTTTGTCTCGTCGTGAAAATGCTTCTCCGTGGAGCTACACGTCCGCTACGAGGGCGACGACGACCCCGAAAAGTGCACGGCCCGGAAGCTTGCCCGCTTCGACCTGGCGAGACTACACCGCTCGCCCCGGTCCGTCCCACCGGGGATCGTCCTCAACCCTTTCGCCGAGCAAGCGCTCTCACCGGCCGACGCCGACCACGACCGGCTGGTCGCCCTGGACTGCTCGTGGGAGACCGCCGAGACGGAGGCCTTCGACCTGCCGGGCGTCCAGCGCTCGCTGCCGTTCCTCGTGGCGGGAAACCCCGTCAATTACGGGACTCCCTTCCAGCTGTCGACCGTCGAGGCCTTCGCGGGCGCGCTTGTCATCCTCGGCGAGCGCGAGCAGGCCGAGGAGATCCTCTCGAAGTTCACCTGGGGCCATACTTTTCTGGAGCTCAACGCCGAACCGCTCGAACGCTACGCGGCCTGTAAGGACTCGGCGGCCGTCGTCGCGGTACAGGACGATTATCTCGCGGACGAATCTGATTGAAAGACCCAGCCTTGTGATCACGAGGAGACGAGACACAATCCCGGCGTCAGCGGAATCACTCGCTCGCTCCGAATCCGGGCTCGGCTGCGGGAGGCTGGAGTGGACTCGCCGGGAGACCGGGATCGACCTCCGGGTCGTTGAAGCCCTTCGGCGCAACGTCGTTTGGGGCGTCGGGGTAGCAAAGCGACGCCAGCGCTTGTATCTGTTCGCGTCCTACGTCGAGTTCGAACTGGCCACCGCCGTACATCCCGATCCCGTGCTCCTCGCAGTAGGAGACGACGCCACAGAGGTCCTCGATCGTTCCGATCCGGGAGGGCTTGACGTTGATCCAGTGGGGTTCGAACGGCAACACACCCAGCGATTCGACGCCCTCCACGGGGACGTCCCAGGCGAGGCGGTCGACCTGATCGGCCAGCAAGGGACGGGTCGCTTCGGTGACGGCCGGGTCCTCGATGATCACCCCCGGAAAGGTCCTCACGAGCCGTTCGTAGAGGGATGGGTTCGCCGGCTGGTGGACATCGGCGTGGGCGTACTGGCCTTTCAAGTCGAGGGTCCGGACGGCGTCGCGCTCGGCGACTGCCTCGATCAGCTCCGGGGACCACTCGACAGTGGGATCTAGCTTGCATGTCACGTCAGGGTAACTTTCCAGGATCGCGTCCAGTCGATCGGTTGAGGGGGGCTCATCCAGGCGCGTACTCACGACGTACCGGACGGGGTCGAACGATCGATCGAGAGCCTCGGCGAGTGATGTCCCGGCCTGTTTCAACGCCAGGTCGAGAGCGGCGCTCTCGAGGGCCCAGCGCCGATAGCGCCGCGACGGCGGGCGCTGTGGCCCGCTGGGGAAGAGATTCATCTCACCGACGGTCTCCGAGAACGAGTCGATCGTGTACTCACCGGCGAACGATAGCGGCGTACTGGCCGCGAGTGCCCGATGATCCTCCGCGTCGTAGGTGACGTCCTCGCCGCGACCGACTGTACCCTCGCCCCGCAACGTAATCGTCGTCGTGACCCGTTCGAACCCACTCGAAGTCTTGCGCTCGTTGAGCGTCAGGTCGTGTGACTCGATAGAGACCGGGAGATCAGCAATGCGACCGTAGTCCATGTCCCGTGGCCACGGGTGGACGACGTATCAATGGACCGCTGATCCCAGGGCGGGCTGACTCGGAAAAGTTAAACGCGCGCGTCGGTAATCCCGGCTCACAATGGCCAGATTCGAAAAAGCCGAGGGACGACTCCTCGAGAAGCAGATCTGCATGCGGTGTAACGCACGCAACCCCGAACGCGCCAGCCAGTGCCGGAAGTGTGGCTACGGGAAACTCCGTCCGAAGGCCAAGGAACCCCGCTCGGCCTGAACCACCTCCGTCTCGGTGCACCGCAACGATCCCGAGTGGGAACCCTTTTTTCCGCCGCCCTCGCCCTCCAGGTATGGCTATCGGTGACGTGATCCGAGTAACGACCGGCACCTGTAGCGACCTCTACTACGTCGATACGGGGATGTACGATGTCAAGAGGTACGGCTCGGTATACGTCCTCGACGCCGAGCGACCCACGATCGTCGAGACCGGTATCGGCACCAACTACGAGCGGATCCTCGACGCGCTAGAGGACGTGGGGCTGGCTCCCGCGGAGATCGAGGTAATCGCCGTGACACACGTCCACCTCGATCACGCCGGCGGGGCCGGCTTTCTCTCCGAGGCGTGTCCCAACGCGACGATCGTCGTCCACGAGATCGGCGCCGCCCACCTCGTCGATCCCGGGCGGCTCTGGGAGGGAACCAAACAGGCCGTCGGCGACCAGATCAGCCACTATGTCGAGCCGGATCCGGTCCCGGACGATCGCGTCCGGACGATCGCCGACGGCGACGAGGTCGACCTCGGCGATCATGCCCTGGTCGCTCACCACGCGCCGGGACACGCCCCTCACCAGGTCGTCTACGAGGACCCCGAAAACGACGCCGTCTTCACCGGCGACGCGGCAGGGCTGTACGTCCCCGACCGTGACCGGGCGGAGCCGACATCGCCGCCGCCGGACTTCGACCTAGAGCAGGCGCTGCGGGACGTCGAAACGATCCAGAATCTGGCGCCGGAGACGCTGCTGTACTCCCACTTCGGCCCCGCACCGCGGACCCACCAGCTCGATGGATACGCCCGTCGACTCAGCGACTGGGTCCAGGCGGTCGCCGCCGCCCGGAACGAACTCGAAGACGACGATGCCGTGATCGAGCACTTCGCGGGCGAGACTGCCGCGACCGAGATCTGGGGCGAGGAGAAAGGGCGTGGAGAGACAGCGATGAACGTCCGCGGTGTACTGACATATCTGGACGAGTAGTCCTGACGACGACGCCGCCGGAATCGCTCGTTTTATTGGGTCAGGAAAAGTGCGTATCGGTATGGAGGTTTCTCCGTGAGCGCCGGCGGCGCGGACGTAATCGTCCTGCTGGTCGCGATGATCTTCGCGCTGGGCGTCGGCGCGCAGTTGCTGGCCGCACGCTGGCGTCTTCCCAGCATCATCTTCTACATCGCGGCTGGTCTCGCGATCGGCCCGCTGTCGGGGCTCGTTTTGCCCTCCCGGCTCTTCTCGCTTTCAACCTTCGGCGCGGCACCGCTCTCGGCGATCGTCGGGCTCTCGGTGGCGATCATCGTCTTCGAGGGGGCTTTTCACCTTCACCTCGACCGGTTGCGTGAGGCGCCGGCTGCGACCTTCCGGCTGGTCACCCTCGGCGCGGCGATCGCACTGGTCGGGACGGCCGTCGCCGTGAAACTCGCGTTCGAGACAACCACCTGGGGACTGTCGTTCCTGATCGGAGCGTTGCTCGTGGCGACGGGACCGACCGTCATCGCACCGATCCTCAACGTCGTCCCGGTCCGGGATCGCGTCGCCACCGCCCTGGAGACGGAGGGGATCGTCAACGACGTGACGGCGGCAATCACTGCCGTCGTCGTCTTCGAAGTGATCGTCCTCAGTGGCGCGCCGCCCGTCGAGTTACTCAGTGCATTCGCCGAACGGCTCGGCCAGGGGCTGCTCGTCGGGATGGTCGTCGCCGCCGTCGTCTACTACTTGCTTCGATACGTCGACCTCTCGCCGGGGGACGCCCCGCGGAACGCCCGGCTGCTGGTGCTCGCCGGGGCGATCGTCTCCTACGCCGGGGCGAACTATCTCTCGGGCGAAGCCGGTGTCGCCGCTGCCGCGACGGCCGGGATCGTCCTCGGCAACCTGGACATTCCCTACGAGGAAGACATTACTGCCTTCAAAGGCGACGTGACGCTGCTGGTGCTGTCGTTCGTGTTCATCACGCTGGCAGCGATCCTGGAGCTGGATGTCCTCTTTGAGGTCTGGGTGCCTGGACTGGTCGTGGCCGTCGCGGTTGCGGCACTCATCCGTCCTCTTTTGATGTTCGTTTCGACGGTTGGAAACCGCTTTACGTTCGGCGAACGGGCGTTCATGAGTTTCGTCGGGCCGCGCGGGATCATTCCCGCCTCCGTCGCGACGCTGTTCGCCATCGAACTGCAGTCACAGGGCATGGTCGCGGAGGCCAACGTCCTCATCGGAACAGTCTTTCTGGTCATCCTCGCCACGGCCGTCGTCGAAGGCGGCCTGGCACGCTACGTCGCAGAATACTTGGACGTGATACCAATGCGAGTCATCATCGTGGGCGGCGGCCGCGTCGGTCGTGCGCTCGCCACCCGCCTCGAAGAGCGTGGAGAGAACGTCGTCATCATCGAAGACGACGAAACACAGGTCGAAGCCATCCGCAACGACGGGTTCACCGCGATCATCGGCGACGGGACGGACACCGACGTGTTACGGGAGGCCGGCGCGAGCAACGCGAAGACGATCGTCGCAGCGACTGGTGATGACGACACCAACCTCCTGGTTGCCCAGCTCGCAAGTACCAACTTCGAGATCGAGGACATCATCGCCCGGGCAAACAATCCCGACAACGTCGAGGCTTTCGAGGATCTGGGCGTCCGGACGATCTCCTCGTCGATGGCAGTCGCGTGGGCGATCGACAACCAGATCGAACGGCCGGCGATGGCCCGCTGGATGACCGACGTGAACCGCGTCGGCGACGTCCAGGAGATCGAAGTGACCAGTGACAACCTCGTCGGCCGGACGATCCGCGACATCGGGCCGGAGCTGCCCGATTCGTGTCTGATCGCCCTGGTCAGCAAGAACGGCGATACGTTCGTTCCGAACGCCGACTACACCGTCGAGGCGGGCGATAAAGTGACCTTACTCGGCGAGAGCGAGGCGGTCCATGACGGGATGGCCTTCTGCCAGATGGAATGATTTCCTCGTTAACACGTAACACTCCACGATTGTCTCCCGATGAGTACTAGCACACTGCTCACCGACGTCGCCATCATCGTATTGGCTGCCGGAGCCATCTGGTTCGGTAGCGGCTGGCTCGAGGAGGCCAGCGATCGGCTGGCAAGCCATTACGGCCTCCCGCAGGTCGTCCAGGGAGCCGTGATTGCCGCTGTCGGTTCGAGCATGCCGGAACTCGCGACTGTCGTGATCGCCGGTCTGGCCGGCTCGCTGGCGATCGGCGTCGGTGGGATCGTGGGATCGGCAATCTTCAACGTCTTGGTCATCCCCGGGTTCGCCGGGTTGTTGACCGACGACCCGATCGAATCCAACCGGACGCTCGTCTACAAGGAGGCCCAGTTCTACATGCTGGCCGTCTCGGCGCTGTTGATCACCTTCGCGCTGGGCGTCATCTACTACCCCGCCGGGGATGGCCTTTCGGGAACGATCACCCGGCCCCTCGCGCTGCTTCCGCTGGCACTGTACGGCCTGTACGTTTTCATCCAGTACCAAGACACGGCTGATCACGTGCCTGGGGACGACGAGTCGGGGAACGCAGTCGATCCGGGTCGGCAATGGCTTCGGCTGGCGGCCGGGCTGGCCGTCATCCTCCTCGCCGTACACTTCCTCGTCGAGGCCGTCTCCTCGTTGGGTATGATCTTCGGCGTTCCCGAGTTCTTGCTGGGCGTGACGATCGTCGCCGGTGCAACCAGTCTGCCGGACTCGCTGGTCAGCGTCCGGGCCGCACGCGCACGGCGGCCGGTTGCGTCGCTGGCAAACGTCCTCGGATCGAATACGTTCGACCTGCTCGTGGCGATTCCGATCGGTATCCTGCTGGTCGGCGAGGAGACGATCGACTTCGCGATGGCCGTCCCGATGTTCGGCGTGCTCACGACGGCGACAATCGCGCTCTTTACCGTCATGCGAACTGACCTTACGCTGTCCGAGCGGGAAGCAGTCGGCCTGCTGGGGATCTACGCGCTGTTCGTCGGCTGGGTGGTTCTCGAAACGCTCGACGTGGCGGTCGATCTGTTGCCGAATGCGTGAGACGCCCCGTCCATATTCTCCTCGCGTCAGGTTGCGGTCTCCTCGGGTTCGATCGCCGGATCGTCGATGTACCGCTCTTTCCAGGTGCCCCGGAGGAACCACGCGACGCCGACGACTGCACCGACGATGTTGCCAAGCGCCATGCCGACCCAGACGCCCGTCGCCCCCCACTCGAAGACGAAGACCAGGAGGGCGACGCTACCGACTCGCCCGATCCACAGCGTCAGAATCGAGATGATCATCGCCGTTCGAGTGTTGCCCGCCCCGCGGAACGCGCCGAGGATCACCTGTGTGACGCCGATAAAGGCGAACTCGGCCGACCGGATCCGGACGTACTCGACGCCGTTTGCGATCGTCGCGGCAGCGTCTGGGACGTCGCCCATGAACACGGCGACGATTGGCTCGGTGAACAGGACGGCGATCACCGCGACGACCGTCATCACTGCCGCGCCGGTTCCAGCGGCCAGCCAGGTCGCCCGCGAGGCGCGGTCGGCGCGATCGGCGCCGAGATTTTGCCCGACCATGGTGTCGATCGCCCGGCCGAGTCCCATTGCCGGCAGGAACACCAGCGAAATCAGGCGATTGCCCAGGCCGTAGGCGGCGACGACCGGCGGCGTGAACGTGACGATTATCGCCGTCAAGGTAATCATCGCCAGCGCGCTGGTCGACTGCTCGACCATGCTTGGCGTCCCCAACCGGACGATGTCCTCGATGACGCCGAAGTCGGGGCGCAAGTGCGCGAGCGTGACGGCGGGGCCGATCGACGTCCCGAACAGCAACCAGAGACCGATCCCCGTCCCGACGCCACGAGAGAGGATCGTCGCCAGCGCTGCGCCGCCGATCCCGAGACCCGAGAATCCCGTCGCGGCGTGAAGTGACGCCTCCAGGCCACCGAGCCCGAGCCACCCGAACAGTGGGTTGCCGGCGAACCCGAAGATGAAGAATGGGTCCAGGAAGACGTTGAGGGCGACCGAGACAACCATGACGAACATCGGCGTTCGCGTGTCGCCGTAGCCACGCATGAGTGCTGAGAAAATAAAGAATCCGAACATCAGCGGAATACCCATGAAGATGACTTCCATGTAATCGGCCGCGAGCGGGATGACCGTCGCCGATGTCTCGGGATCGCTCGGGAGGAGTTCGAGTGCGGGACGAGTATAGAAGTACCCGACGACGCCGATCACGACCGACAGCAGTCCCACGAACGAAACGGTCTGGCCGGTGACGAGGCCGGCCGAGCGCTCGCCCTTCGCGCCGGTGTACTGGGCGACGAGAATCGCCCCCGCAGTCGTAAAGCCGCCAGCGACGGCGATCAACAGGAAGATCAGCGGGAAGGCGAGGCTGATCGCGCCGACCGCGTCCGCCGAGAGCCGCCCGAGCCACACCGTGTCGGCGATGTTGTAGGTGACCTGCAACAGCTGGATGACGACAATCGGCCAGGCCAGTCCCATCAGCGGTCGGATCAGGCTCCCTTCGGTGATGGAATCCGACTGATCCTCTCGGTCCGGCCCACCTTCAGACCCACCAGTTGGCTCCGTCTGGGGACCGGTCGGTGGCGGGTCGTCATCGCGATCGTCGGGGACCGACGGGTCGGCATCGGCTGGAGGGTCAGTCACGGACTGATCGAGGGGAGGTCGCCAAATCAACGTTGTGTTACCGGTCCAAGACCGGCGTTTTCGACACCGGCGCTTGACGACGCGATCCCCGACGTTAAGATGCCTGATCCCGGGATATAACCCGATGGCTGCCGAAAAGATCGGCGCAAACGTCCCGCGTGGGGACTTCGATTTTGAACGCCGGCCGGAGAGCGACCAGCACTTCGAGAACGCCCTCCGGAAGGCCCGAGACGGTGACCGTCTCTCGGTTGCCGACGCGATCGAACTCTTGACGACGGGGTCTGAACGACCCGGGATCGACCCCGAACGCAAGGAGGCGGTCTTAGAGGCTGCCGATCACCGCCGCCGGGAGGTCGTCGGCGAGGACGTCACCGTCGTCGCCAACCTCAACAACAACGTGACGACCGCCTGCGACACGGGGTGTCTGTTCTGCAACTTCAAGGACAGCGCCGAACAGTTCCGGGCCGACTGTCCGGACGATCATCCGGGCTTTACGAAGACTCCTGCTCAATCTCGCGAAATCGTCACCAAGGCTCTCAAGCGCGGGATCTACGAGGTGACTTCCGTTTCGGGACTGCACCCCGCGTTCGCCCTGGACGACGATCACCGTGCGGTCCTCGAAACAAGCGAGAAAGATGGACTGAACTACCGGTCGCCCGAATCCTATACAACTGATCCAGGGACCTACGTCGAGCAGATTGAGGCGATGGCCGTCGACGGCGTCCACGTTCACTCGCTGACACCGGAAGAAGCCGCTCATGCCCGTCGCGGGACAGACTGGGAGTATCAGACTGTTTACCGACGGCTCGCCGAGGCCGGGTTGGACAGCGTTCCCGGCACCGCGGCGGAGATCCTCGTCGACGAGGTCCGGGACGTGATCTGTCCCGCGAAGATCGACACCGGCGAATGGCTGGCAGCGATGGAGGCCGCCGCCGACGTCGGTCTGGACGTCACCTCGACGATCATGTACGGTCACGTCGAGAACGAGGCCCATCGGGCGCTGCACCTGAAACGCGTCCGCGAGTTGCAAGGCCGGACAGGTGCGATCACGGAGTTCGTCCCGCTCTCGTTCATCCACCCGGACACGCCCCTGGCCGAGAACGGGATGGTCGACAGCGGGGCCTCTCGGGTAGAAGACGAGTTGATGATTGCTGTCTCGCGACTGTTTCTCGATAACGTCAAGCACATCCAGTCGTCGTGGGTCAAGTACGGCGACGAGTTCGGGCTGAAACTGCTTTCCTGTGGCGCGGACGACTTCATGGGGACGATCCTCTCCGAGGAGATCACAGCCCGCGCCGGAGGGGAGTTCGGGCAGTACCGCTCGTTTGCGGACTACAGCGAGTTAATCCGGTCGATCGGACGGACACCAGTCGAACGTTCGACGGACTACCGACAGCGGGAACCGGTCCGCGGTGATCCGCCTGGGCCGCGGCTGGGACCAAACGCCGACGGGACGCCGCTCATCGAGTGAGCGGACGTGACTGCCTCACCCCCGAGAGGGTGAAACTCCTCCGCGTGGGTGATATCATCTAGGGAATGGCACACACGTCGAGGGTCCGACGGATCTCCGCGAACAACTCACAGACACCGAATCTTTCCAGACGGCCGAACACGACGTCCCCGAGGAGCGCGCCGAGTCGATGTTCATCGCCGGGCAGTTCGTCTACGCCCAGACCATCGCCGGCTCGGACGCTCAGACCACCGGCGAGGCCAAGAACTCCTGGCTGGCCGGGACGGCGGCCTGGAACTACGTCGTGCTCACCCGTTACATCCTCGGCGTTGGACCAGATCACGACGGGTTCGTGATCGACCCGTCGATCCCGGCCGACTGGGACGACTTCGAGATGACCCGTGAGTTCCGTGGGACGACCGACGAGATCAGCGTTGAGAACCCCGACGGTGTCGAATCAAGCGTCGAGACTGTCGAGGTCAACGGCGACACCATCGATGGCACCGTCGTGCCCGCCTTCGGGGACGACCAGGCCCACGACGTTCGGGTCGTGATGGCGTGAGTCGAGGGAACCCGGGGCTGTCCTCGCGCGACTCAGAACAGAAACCCGCCGTACCGGAGATACACCATGTCGAGGATCAACAGGAGCTGAAACAGCCCCTGAACGCCGCCGATAACCGGCCCGAGGACCGCACCGATGAACGCGTCGATGCCCGTCCAGAGGACCCCAGCTATCACGTGGACGTAGGTGTGCTGTTGAATCGATGCGATCGTCAGCGCGTAACCCAGTGCCGCGAGCGGGATCGCGACGACGGACACTGCAAACGCTGGGTTCGCCCGCCGAGCCACACCCCAATGGTCCCGCAGATCGTCGCTGCCATACTGGACGGCGGTTCGGTGGCTGCCTGTTAGGCGTACGTCTCCCTGCAACGCCGTCGGTTTACCAACTGGAGTCGCCGATCGACGCTGCCCTCACCACTCGCCGTCGAACTTTTCGTGGGAGAACGGCAGGGCATCCTCGCCGGCGTAGGACGCGACGAGATGGCCGTCCCCCTCCAGGTAGTACTTGTAGGTCGTTAGCCCTTCGAGGCCGACGGGGCCGCGGGCGTGGATCTTGCCCGTCGAGATACCGACCTCCGCGCCCAGCCCGTAGCGATATCCGTCAGCGAACCGGGTCGAGGCGTTGTGGAAGACGCTGGCAGCGTCGATCGCGGTCATGAATGTCCGAGCTTTGTCATCGTCCTCGGTCAGGATCGATTCGGTGTGTTTCGAGCCGTTCGTGTTGACGTGATCGATTGCGTCCACGAGGGAGTCGACGACTTTGATCGAGAGGATCAAGTCGCCGTATTCGGTCCGCCAGTCCTCGTCCGTCGCCTCCAGGATATCGAGGTCGGAATCGGCGAGGATCTCTCGCGTTCGCTCGTCGCCGCGTAGTTCGACGCCAGCCTCGGCATAGCGGTCGGCCATCTCGGGCAGGAACGACTCGGCCACGTCCTCGTGGACCAGCAGCGTCTCGACGGCGTTACAGACGGCAGGGTACTGTACCTTCGCGTCGTAGGCCACCTCGACAGCCTCCTCAAGGTCAGCTTCGCTGTCGACGTAGACGTGACAGACGCCCTCCGTGTGACCCAGGACGGGTATCTGGGTGTTGTCCTGAACGTAGCTGACGAACTCCGAGGAACCACGGGGCATCAGCAGGTCGATGTGGTCGTCCATCGAGAGGACGGCGTCGACGGCCTCGCGGGCCTCGATCAACTGGACCCACCCTTCAGGAATTGCCTCGATTTCCTGGGCGGCTTCTCGGATGATCTCGAACAGTTCGCGGTTGGACTCGCTTGCTTCGCTGCCGCCCTTGAGAATGACCGCGTTGCCCGACTTGAGGGCGAGTGCGGCAATCTGGACGAGTGCGTCCGGCCGCGACTCGAAGACCGTCCCGATCACACCGATGGGGACGGCGACCTTGTAGAGATCCAGATCGTCGTCGAGGTGTCGCGCCGCCAGCGTCTCACCGAGGGGGTCGTCCATCTCGGCGACGCTCTCGACCATCTCGACGATCGAGTCGACCTTGGCGTCGTCGACTTTCAGCCGGTCGACCAACGCCTGGGTGTACTCGCCGGCTTCGAGCAGTTCCTCGGCTGCCGCGACGTCCTCGTCGTTGACCGCGATGATCGACTCGCGGTGTTCATCGATGGCGTCACCGATTGCTTCCAGGGCAGCACTGCGGTCGGCGTCGCTGACGTTCGCAAGCTCGAGAGCCGCTTTCTCGGCGGCCTCGACCTTGCGTTCGGTGTTCGCGTCAGTCATCGTACGCCCCATTGACAGGCAGGAATATTGTGCCCACCGGTTCCGCGCGGGCGATCCGGTCGAGGACGGCAGGTTCGGCCGAGCCCGCGATCACCGCCGGGATGCCGTGCTCGTTGACCGTTCGCGCGCCCTCGACCTTGGTGACGATGCCGCCGAATCCGTCGGTTGCACTCGCCTCGACAGCCTTCTGGACAGCACCGTAGTTGCGCCCGACGGCCTCGATCTTTTGGGCGTCGTCGTCCGCTTTCGGATTGCCGGTGTAGACGCCGTCGACGTCGGTCAGCGTCACCAGCAGATCGGCCTCGACGCCGACCGCGATTGAGGACGAAAGCATGTCGTTGTCACCGATCTGGATCTCCTCGATGGCGACGGCGTCGTTCTCGTTGACGATCGGAACCACGCCCCATTCGAGCAGTGTCTCGATCGTGTTGTGGAAGTTGGTGAACCGCTCGGGGTCGTCCAGGTCGGCCTGGGTCACCAGGATCTGGGCGATCTTCCGGTCGTGGCGTTCGAAACTCTCGGTGTAGCGACGCATCAGAAGGCTCTGGCCGACCGTCGAGAGGGCCTGTGACTCCTCGACAGTCCCCCTTCCGGTGTCAACCCGACCCCGTCCGGCCCCGATCGCACCGGAGGAGACGAGGATGACTTCCTTGCCGCGATCGAGCAGGTCGGTCACGTCGTCGACGAGCTTATCGAGTTTGTCGTCGTCGAGATTGGAATCGTCGTCCGTCAGGGAGTTGGTCCCTGCCTTGACGACGACCCGCTCGGCCCCAGCTGCCGTCTCCCGGACTCGCTCGACCGCGTCGTCGGGCACCGCCTCGCTATCACTCATCGCCGACCTCCGCGGAAATCTCCGCCGAGAGGCCCTCAGCGGCTACGCAGTCGTCAGTGCCGTCCCGTGTGTGGGATGTCCGCCCACATTGGTGATCGATCAGAGTGGCGTGTCTCATTGTAATGAGTTAAAATGGGCGACGGACAAACCTACTACGATCCGTAACGAGTTCGGTCGGTACAGTACAACCATCACCAACGTGGGTTTCGTATATCATTCTCGTTTAGTACGTTGTTGGTGCTCGCTACCGTTCGACTCTATCTATTATCGCGAAGCTTGAAGTGCGCCAGAGAGACATTCAAATCAGAGCTCGTCGGTAACCGCCAGGAGATAATGACGACATCAATAATATAATCCAAAACAATATTTCCCTTTTATATGTCTCAAAAACATAATATATAATCTAAATAAATACATTTTGGACGCAATCATGACTGATCCGAACGAGTCACGGCGATCCGTGTTGAAGTCAATCAGTACAGGCACAGCTATTCTTGGCACCACTGGTCTGGTTGCCGGGAAACCAAACAAAGAGAAAGGACGTGGGAAGGAAAAGAGAAAAGAGACAAAAAAGGAGGAAAGGGCCAAAAGCAAAATTCATTAAGGATCCTTCTTGGACTGATTCCCAATCGAAGAGTAACTTGCAAGCGATTCAGGACAGCTCATATTTTGAGGAAATGAAAGCGACAATCAGTTCCGATGGATTCAGTCCAAAGAAGGAGCGAACGATGACCGCCGATCTCGACACGAAAAATAAACGCTGGAACGAACGAGATCCGCGTCTCGTCGTCCTTCCCTTTTGGCCGAGTGATGGATCAACGTCGAAACAAAATCGCACCAATTTGCCTCGGGGTGGCGCTCTACTATTTTCGATTGTCGCAGACGATGAAAACGGAGATAGAAGATTAGCCTCCACGCTCGGTTTTGGTACCGCTCCGTCCTCTTCCATCTCCAGTATGACTACTGGTCGATCGGTGGGTATCTACGGGAACGATCCAAATACTGGTCGATCGGTGGAGACCCACGAGAATAGTTCGAATACAGCCTTTTCGGCGGAAAGAATTGACGTCCAAAATGTCTCGTCGATTAATACAGCAGGAATGAGTTGCGATTCTTGCAAGGTTATCACCAATGCGGTTTGCGATGCTGGCGGATTGGGGGCCACCATGGCTACATGTAACAAACTCGGTGTTGCCTGTCTCAGTGGTGGACCATGGGGGGCGTTCGGATGCTGGGCAGCGTGTGCCTCTCTTATGGGAACAATATCGTTGTTTGGTTGTTACTATGGGACCCAAGAAATCTGTGATAAGGTAGGATTCTGTTAACGAGAATAGTCGATTATGTCAGTAAAAAATTCAAGGATACTCGGAGCCCTCGTTGTTGCCGCCCTCGTTTCGGTTGGGGGCTACGGGAGTTTAGTCGTTGTGGGTGACGTCCCGGCTAGCCAGTTCACTGGTGAGTCGGGATTTGCCGCCGCTTCTTGTCTCATGGGCGGTGCGATATTCGGAGTCGGGTATTATGTCTAGGGGTATCAAAAACTGCACGGATAGGAGTACGAGTCAAACGGGTTGTAGGGCGAGTCAGATACTCTCACATGGAAATCGGAATGCCATCGAACGTGTCTTTTGGGAGGTAAAACGGCGTACTTTTTCGTTTGCAAATAGTTTCAGCCATGTCGAGCTAGAGACAGCTCAAGAGTGGCTTGAAGCCTTCGCCGTCTACCACAACTCACGCCAAACTTAACGCGATGGCCCACGTTAATATTTCAATCTTAGCCCAGCCGGTATTAACTTTGGTGGATATTTGACTAATTCATGGAAAAAAGAAGTCACCAAGAAAAGATGAATTTACCTATTTCAAAATCATGACATATTTAACATATTTTAATAACCAGCAAATGTGCATTTCACCGGGAGAAATATCTGGATATGGCCACGGAGCTAGATCATGAATCATAGAATTTCAGACATAGTTATTATCATACTCTCCGTGTCGGCTATGGGATAGAGCTTCCTGTTGATTGAGCAACTCTTATTCGGGATTGCGGTCGTTGCTGGTTTGACAACGACATATGCAAAGTGGGGATAAGGAAAGCCCAAGGAGGCAGGGTTACTTGTGGCTCTCTGGAGTTTGATTGTGGTCGCTACTTGGACAAGCAATCTAGGCCTCATCATCGGATCGGTCACAATAGCGGCAGTTGTCTACGTAGCGTGAACATTATGAAGATGCTGGGTGTTTGAGGATGTCCCTGAGTCCCTAGGAACCCATCATTTCACTTATTGCCAACCTCCGCTGTGATCTCCGCCGGGCGAGCCTTGGCAGCTGCGCAGTCGTCAGTTCGTTCCTCGTTTTGAATATCGAGCTGCACGGCAATTGATGAAAGTAAATTTCCTCATTGTATTGACCAAAATGAGCTATGCACACACTTACTCCGGTTCGAACGAATTATCAGTACCTCACAAAGCCGGTTAATGAGAATGTCGGCTTGTTGAGGATGTGCACTCCAAACAACAAGCAGACAGTGAAATCCACGAAGACCAGCTCCTTAACTTCCTCGTCAACCGACTTGACGAGGAAGTTTCTCTGAACCTTGCCAACAACGCTGAAATCATACAGAGGGCCTCTACGAGGTCCTCGTCGGCGCAACCGCCGACGGGACCTCGATCTCGACGCTATGCAACTCCAGTGAAGACTCGCCGTCGGCGAACACGATCCTCTACCACCTGCGGTCGAAGTTCGAGCCGGACCGGCTCTAACGAGTCGCCAACAGCCTTCGACGAGATATCGTCAAACTGCTCCCCAAGCAGGTGGAGGTCTGCGCAGACCTCCACTTGCGGCCCTACTACGGTGACGAAGACGACACAGACGCTCTCTATCACTCGGAAGCGAAACGTGGCACCACTGCGTTCCACGCTTACGCCACACTCTACGCGCGTGTGACGAACAAGCGCTATACGCTGGCGGTGTCGCCGTCTCGAAGACGGCGACACCGCCAGCAGCGTCCTAACCGAGTTTCTTGGCGTTCTCGATGGCCTTGACACCGAGGTCAAGGCCGTCTACCTCGAACGCGGGTTCTACGACAGCAAGTGTCTCACGCTACTACAGGCACACAACTACGCCTACGTGATGCCGATCATCCGGTGGGGTGAGGCGATTCAGCAGGAACTCTCGAAAGGGTGGAGCCGCGTCATCGATCACGACCTGACAGGGAAACTCGACGGTCATAGCGGGACCGTCGAGTTTCTCGTCTACATCAATTGTACGTACCTGAATGGACGGTATGACCAACACGGTGTGGCGCGTCACGGCTACGCCGCTGACGCGCCGTTCATCAAGACTCCCCCCGACGCTCGATACCACTACAGCAAACGCTTCGGTATCGAGTCGAGCTATCGCTTGCTTGGACAAGCGATAGCGACGACAACAACGCGAGATGCGACAGTGAGATTGCTGTACGTCGTGGTGAGTCTCCCCTTGCAGAACGTCTGGCGGTACCTCCACTACGAATATGTGGCGACGCCCCGCCGAGGCGGGCGTCGCCTCTGGTGGTGGCCATACAAGGAGTTCGTCAATATGGTTCGACGGGCTACGTGGACGGCCCTCGCGGTGCGTCGGGCCGTCCCCGCGAATAGACCACCTGACGACCAGTTCCACCGGTAGTTACCGACCGGGCACGCCACCTTGTGAGTGGCTACGCTGTCGCGTCGGCGGCGGTCAGCCGCCGACAGCGACAGCTCCGTCTTCGATCAGCGTTGTTCAACCGCTACCGACGACTCACCACAGCAGAACAGATGACTTAGGTCAGGCTAACTGGCGATGCTTTGTGAGGTACTGATTGTAATTCAATATACTTTATCTGAATGTCCAATCTACTAAATTTCTATATTCATTAGATTTGAATTATATCAGATAAAAGTATATATATATCTTATATGGGTGGTGAGTAATGATATCGCGATATCCTTGTTAAGTGCAGAATATAGTATAATATAGCAATATTACTATTAATAAGAAATTAAGTAGTGAGGGGCCTATCATGATTTATCCACGAAACGTACTGACCGACTGGAGAACGGTAAATATAATATTCAAAAAACATATTAAACGGATAAGGATCAGTCCCGCAAAGAAATACTCAACTAAATTGTGCGGTAATTAAGTGGAATTTACTTGCTAGCTGTGAAATTTGAACTCTCCTCTTTGATTTTAGATATTCTAGACATCGACCATTGAACTGCACTTTGAGTTGTATTCCGGATTATAGAAGAAAGATATCCCTCAGTAGTGAATAGTAATACATATACAATGTCTTTGTCGATATTTAAAATGCCGTAATTCGGGGTTTTGTTTTTCTTGAAGATTTTGTTACCATTGTATAAATATTTTTCAACTACACTTTCGCTATCCATCAATATATCTACTATTCTACTATTGATTATTAAATCAACATTTGAGCTATTTTCTGCACCTTGGGAAAGTACTTGATTAAAATATGAGGGTATATAGACAGGGGACACCAGGACTAGTTCGTTACTCACTTTAAGATCTTCAGAGATTGGATCAATTATTTCATACGGTGCGAAATTGGACGGTCGGAATATAGACCCTCCATGAAAAATATCCTTAACAAGGTTTTCATCTAACGAGAGTGATGAAACCACGTCATTTGTATTTTCGAGTATCGAAAATGCATTCGCAAAATCCATATACAGGTTCCGAGCTAATATCCCTGTATATGTTGGTCTACAAGAACCATTTTCCCGGCAAACAAGATTAAACTCTTCTAGTTCACGGATTGCACGATCAACCGTCGCTCGGGAGTCTGAAACAGCATTAGTTAAGTCCCGCTTGGTTGGATATTCTTCGCAAACAACTTGCAAAATATTGATCCGCTTGTCCACCACCTGAATAAGACTTCGACCACACATTATACTTGATAAGCACTATATGAAGACATAAATATCCTCCATTTCTAAGAAAGGAAATTGAACACTAAGACTACTCTAGCGTTCTTGCGTAGCACATTGTTGATAGTGCGCATTCCCGCGATTTAGTTTGTGACGGCCGGTTATTGATCGGGGCAAAAAGCCGTTTAGATCCCTATTTATGATCTTACGTTAGAGTGCGACGGCAGTATCAATATGCTCTTTTGGAAGAGCGGTACTACATAATTTCGGAACGTAACTGTATGATTTGAGCAGTTATTCTTGAGGTATTTGGTGTCCAACGCGCTCGGTCAACCGTGCATAATTGGGTTCACAAAGCCGATCTACAGCCTGAAACTGGACGAAGCCCGGATTAGATTGCGGTTGACGAAACCGTGATCCGACTCGATGACGAGCGATACTGGCTGTACGCTGTCGTCGATCCTGAAACAAACGAATTACTCCATACAAAGCTTGAGCCGACGACAAATTCGGTCATCGCTCACGCATTCTTTCATGAGCTACGTGAGAAACACGACGTTGACGACGCGGTGTTTCTCATCGATGGATCGCACTCGTTGAAAGACGCGTGTAATCGTCATGGCCTCGATTTCAGATACGAACGCAGCGGAAATCGGAACAGTGTCGAACGTATCTTTCGTGAGGTAAAACGCAGAACGTCTTCGTTTTCAAACTGTTTCAGTCACGCCGCTGCAGAAACAGCTGATGACTGGCTCAAATCATTCGCGTTCGCATGGAACCAGCTTATCTGAACACTACCTGACGAGCAAGTATACGCTTGACAATGACGTGCGTGTAAGATTCCAGTGACAAATTTCGGAAACTTGTTCTAATGGGTATTGTATGCAATAAATAATCTATACATTTATTACGTCCTAATGAAATCTATCTTAAACCCAGATTGGAACAAGATTTCATTTAATGAGTAGCCAATCGTTCTCTGAGTGATACGATTTCATTCCGTTACTAGTCAACAGATAATGTAAACTACATTTCCATTGTAGCCACTATTGCGATGGATCGAAACAACGAATCTAGCAGAGAAGTACAATCACCAAACCAAAGCAGATCTCGTCGATCATTCATTAAAACTGGATCAGTTGCCTTATCCACAATCGGATTAGGACACTCTGTTGCAGCAACTTCTCTTCCGAAAGTTAGTCTTAACGCAGATACAGACCCTGACCAGCAAAAGACTGAGAATAGTGAATTTACCACATGCAGTCCAGATTATTGTGCGTATGGACAAAGTGTTTGGATCAACCACCGAGGGACCTTCGAATACTATGGGATGACCCCACGCCCCAGTCCCACTGGAACAGATAAATGGGGGCATATTTTCCGAATTACCGGCCGTGGCGAGTCTGTCGCGTATAGTAGCGGACAATCAAAGGAAGATGGAGACTACTACCCCTATCTAACCGGCCATGGTATTAATTTCCATGATTGGTCAAGTGGCACAAGCCGATGGGTTCCCGGAGAAGAACAAAATGACGGTAAGATTGCTGCTTCTCCCGCAGAAGGTGAGGACCTCTCTCAACAAGATCGTGCGGAGAGCGCTTTTGAGACTCTTCTTAGTGAAACTCCCGGACTAGGAACCATTCAAACACTCAATTCACTTCTTGATGATCTTTCCATAGATCGCGGTGCCAAAGATGACTTCCACTGGGAACTGGATTCACTTGGAGCAATCGATTACGAACACACCCCAGCAACAGATCACTTCATTGAGTTTGAAGCTCGTGCAAAACCCGGTGCACTCGTTGATATTGAGGTTGATACAAAAACTTACCTCACGTATAAGCTTGAAGCTGAAAGTCCAGTTGGCCTCCGCGGTAGCGCATTGATACAAACAAAAGATGATCCAGTCCCCTCAAGCACTGCCGAAGCTATAGATTATGGTTTTGATTTCAAGCCCAGTCCAAAGGTTGCGAACAAATATGACACGTCTAATAGAGAATATTTGATATCTGCTGATGAAATCGATGTGGAAGATATTATAATTAAACCTCCTGAATTTCAAGTTCTTGATCTGGTTGAACTTTCAGATTGATTAGCCAGAGTTTTTATTTTTCCACACGCGGAACTACTGCCCATCCATACTTCTAGGGACTCCTCGGTTGTAATACGGACCTCAGCATTAATACAATTTGACTCTTGAACAGTCCCTAATTCCGTGTATATCTCTGTATCAGACTCTTTGAGGGTGGCGAAAATATGGTACTCTGCTGGCGTCTTCGAAAACACCTCTCCAAGAACAGCAAGCGATCTACGCCCATCACTTCGAGCCGAAACTTCAATACTTTTATTAACAATTAATTCACCATCACGTTCAATTTCACTCTGAAGAGTATGCGCCGTGTCGTCAAGATTTCGTACAATAACCGAATTCAAAGTGATTTCTGAAATCGATTGTTCATTACTAAGACACCCTGTTGTGATAACACCTGCGCACACTGTGAGCAGGGACCGGCGTGATAACATAGTTAGTTTCACATCGTATACATTCCTTTCTAATACTTCTTCTTTTCGGAGTGATTCAATTTATCCTATGGCCGGAACAATATCATACCCATATATGTATTTTAATGCTATAAATAGTCACGTAAACAAAGGTTCGATACAATAACTCTAGCAGTACTACCATTGTAGTTCTGGAGTTCCGGCCTCAACCATTTCTCTATACCTGAATTATATATTCGGCTCATTTGGACTATCTCATTCGAAAATATCTCGCTATCACTCATCGCCGACCTCCGCGGAAATTTCCGCCGAACGCGTCTCGGTGGCGGCCACCGTCTCGCCGAGGACGGTCTCGACGTCACTGTCCCACAGCACGTCCATGCCCTCGATCGTCGTCCCGCCCTCCGTGGCGACGGCGTCGATCAGTGCCTCGACGCTCTCGTCGCTCTGGAGGACAGTCTCGGCCGCCCCCTTGAAGGTTTGGGCGGCGAGGGTCTGGGCACTCTCGGGGTCAAGTCCACCTTCGACGCCGGCCTCGGCCATCGCGCCGATCAGATAGAAGACGAAGGCCGGCCCGCTGCCGTTGATTGCCGTCGCCAGATCCATGTGGTCCTCTTCGATGGTGACGACCGTCCCGAGAGACGAAAGCAGGGCCGCGACCGCCGCGTCGGGTTCGGGGGCGACGGCCGCCGCCATCTCTCCGTACTCGGCCGCCAGGTTGGGCATCATCCGAACGACCGCGGCCTCGGTTCTGGCGTCGAGATAGTCGATCGAGATCCCCGCCGCCACAGAGACGACAGTCTGATCGGCCGAGAGATCCAGATCGGCCAGGACATCACCGACGGCGTCCGGTCCGACCGCCAGCACGACGATCGGCGCTTCGGCGGCCCGTTCCGGATCGGTCGTCGTTTCGTCGGCAATCCCGGAGATATCCTCCAGCACCGATGTCTCGATGTCGCAGGCGGTCACCCGGTGCTCGCTGTCGGCGAGTCCGCGGACGATCGCCCCGCCCATGTGTCCACAGCCGATGACGCTCGCGTGAACCATTTTCTGTGTCCATCTCCGGGGCTGACGGATATACCAACTGCGATATCCGGTCGTTCCGGGGCAGGAGGTTCAGTTTCAGTCATCGTCGTCCTCTCTGGTGATTTCTGCAGGTCGGGTCCCGGAAGCTGCGCAGTCGTCAGTGCCGCCCTATGTATTGGATGTCCGCTCACATTGGCAACCAACCGGCATGACATGCTTCATTGTAGTGAGTGAAAACGGGCGACGGACAAACCTACTACGATTCGCAACGAGGTTCCAATTCGAAATTACACCTTTCCGACTATCTCACGGAGATGTTTTTCATTCGTTCGCTAATGTTGGTGATAATGCTATTCGCCGGAAAAACAGGCAGCTGCGAAGGAGTTCCTACAAGTGAGCAACAATGAGCTATATCTTTGTCTCTCTTACGAGAGGAAATATCAGCGTCATCGTTGTCCTCATCATACTATTGAAATCTCAGGAACTTATCAGAAAGCTGGTCGAATATATCGGTGAACCAGTTCTATTATTATAATAAATACAATGAAAATTAGATAGAGGAGCATGAAATTTGAGAGAAAGAGACTATCTGAGAGGATGGGACTACAGTATTAGCACACTTCATACCATCTAGTAAATTAATTCTGAAATAGTAAATAATATATGCTATTGAAACGGGGTTTAGATCGAAGTATGGCTGATTCGAACCCATCGCGGCGATCCGTGTTGAAGTCAATCAGTACAGGCACAGCTATTCTTGGCACCACTGGTCTGGTTGCCGGGAAACCAAATATGAAGAAAGGACGTGGGTCAGGAAAAAGGAAGAAACGAGTTCCAAAGAAATATAGAGATATCACAGTGGTTGACTATGATGTTAAATCCAAATCAGAAGCGAAAAATGATTTGCGAGCCGTGAGTGAAGATAAGAAATTCAATGAGCTAGTTGATAAAGTTGATGACGATACTGAACTCGAAATCGATTTCGAAGCAGATTATTTCGCATCTATCGAGCTAATCACGACAAAAAGAAAGTAAATAAGCGCCATCCTGCAATAGTTCATATTCCATTTGAGCCGACCGAAACGCGCATAAGTCCGAACAACGGGGGTGTATTACTGGCCATGACGGCAGAGCATGGGAATAAACGGAAGCCAGTTTGCGCTCTGGGTATTACTCGGGAGCCTAAGTCCGAAGGGGTATCGGCTCAGTCCCGTGAGACAACAGTCGACATGAAGGCGTATGGTAAAACAGAAAACGGCATGGGAACGATAGATACCGTTGTTGACTCATCGATTGAGAATAGCCAGCAGAAAGATGAAGTCACTATTGCAATGCCAGACCTCTCTTGTTATGGTTGCTCTTCCATTGTGGGCATCGCTTGTGCGGGTGCAGCTTCTCTATCTCTGTCCAGCTGTGCGAGTGCAGCGATCTCATCGGGGGTATTCAGCCCATGGGCTGGTGGGGCGGTTGCTGCGTTCTGTACATATATCGTTGCAAATGCTGGTACACTATCATGTGCGGCTGGAACAACGGCAATTTGTGCAGGTGCAGGCTTTTGTGAAATGACCGAATGACTAACAGAGTTGGACAGTCGAACCACCATAAATGAATATTGTTTCATTGTCTAAGAACCGGAAATCAATTATACTCATCACTGTCTCAGCCAAACTCGCGAAGGTACTGTTCGGTCTAGTTCTTGTGGGTGCACTTTATAAATCTGGCAAAAAAACAATCGCATTGGGTATATTATTCGGTGGCGGCGGATACGCTCTCGGACAAGTCATTGATGATTGGCGGAACGGACGAAAGCCGTGGTTTCCAATCGAACGGGTTAGAGCCGACGACTTCCGAAACACCCCGTATCAGCGAGGGGCTAAATCAGCATGGTTCCTCGGTAAACTCAGCGCGGTAATTATAGGGGCCTATTTCGTTTACGTCGTCTATCAGGCAGGGAGTCCAAGGCTTGCGTATGCGTTCACGATTGGCGGTGGCGGATGGGTTCTCGTCAAGATTGTTCTCATGTGGCGACGAGGCCTGAAGCCCTGGCATCCCACCAAACGAATACAGGAATTCGAGTGACTTTCACAGTCACTTAGCTTTGCACGTTAGTTAGAGGAAATGAATCGCCAGACTGCGACCAGTTGCAGGCAAAACGTGACGAGATCGATGGCGTCGTACCGGTCATAATTCGGGTGAACGACAGTGAACCGACCCAATCAAGCACGGCTCGTAATACGTCCGTCCTCGGTTGAGACGACGGAGTCCGATTCATACCCCCATTTCCTCCGCAAAATACGTTAACTCGCCAACGTGCAAAGCTGAGCATAGAAAAGAGTGTAAGCAGATCGCGTAAGGGAGGAACGAAAAAGAAATCCTGATCGCTCAGAACTATCACCAGCTTCCACTCCGTTCCCGTTCTCTTCGTCCGTTATATCGGCCGATAGCCACAGTCCGGCGCCACTCACGTCCGGCGCTCACTCCAGGACGATCCGAACCTCCCGGGTTTCCCGCCCCCCGAGTTGCCGGAGTTTGTACTCCATGTCCGGTTGGCCGTCCCCCATCTCTTCCTCCGGCGGTGCGCGAACGGCGTACGTGTCCGTCACCGTCCAAGAGACGGTCTCGCCGGCCGGGATTGACTTCCTGATGGCCGCCACGGGCATGTAAGCGATCCCGCCGCCGGTCCGGTTCAACGCCGCGACGAACCGGCCGTCGCGTTCGCCCTCGTTCGTGACGGTGAACTCGATGGCCGGCTCCATGCCCGGCGTGACCGTCTCGGGGACCGACCACTCGACCGACAAGGACGGGAACGGCGACGCGAGTCGGGTGCGCAAGTCCGGATCGGGTTGCCATTCACCACCGGGCCAAACCAGAGCCGCGTCGCTCGCGTCGTCGGTCTCGGGGAGTTCGAAGAGAACCCAGCCAGACCCGCGTTTGGCATCGTAGCGCTCCTCGCTGTGATTGTACGCCCGCCAAAGCCGGAAGGGCTGCTCGGCCGGCCGGAGTTCGTGGCGGTCGCCGGCGAGCCGAAACGCTAGGTCCTCCCGCATCGGCGGGTCCCCCTCGGTTACCTCGACCCAGAGGTAGAGATACTGTGTTTTTTCGCCGCCGGTCAGGCCGATGCTGTCGGGGTTGGTCAGTTCGACGACAGCCGGCTGGTGCCGTTCGACGGTGACCGACAGTCGACCATTCCCCTCGCCCGTGGTGGGTTCGGTCGACGTGTCCGTGTCAGTCTCGGTCGATGCATCCGTTTCAGTCCTCGTGGACGTGTCCGTATCTGTCGGTGTCGAGGACGTTGGTTCGGTCGACACCTCGTCACTGGTTCCGGTCGTGTCGAGACAGCCAGCGAGGCCAGCGAGACCGATCCCCCCGAGTGTGAGAAGCGTTCGGCGGTGCATACCCGCCACTTCGCAACCCCGGATAAAGGGCCTTGAGATGACTACAACGGGCATTTGAGTTAATGGATGGGAGATGCCTGGGACAGTAGTAGAAACATATACACTGTAGAAACTACTACCCATGTCCATGGCGACCTCCGTGAAAATCGCGACGGACACGAAGGACAAACTCGAGCAGTTACAGGCCGAGATCAAACTCGAAACTGGCCGGAAGGTAACCCAGCAGGAACTGCTCGATCGGCTCGTCAGCCACGGGTTCGACTCAAAGGAGGCCTTCATCGACTCGTTCCGCGACGACTTCGAGGGGCTCTCAGAGGGGGAAATTGAGCAGTTCTTCTCGGGGACGTTCGCGTCCGGGTCGGCGATCGACGAGGACGACATCGATCGGATCCTCTACGAGCAGGAAGCAGTGAACGAATGAGCGTCATCGTCGACACCGGCGTCCTGTACGCCCACCACGACGTGGATGCACACCGACACGAGATCGCGCGTGCTGCAATGAAACGGATTGTCGCCGGCGAATACGGGCAGCCGTTCATCTCCGATCACATCTACGATGAGACAGTGACGCTCACACGGACACGAACTGGTCGATACGCCGACACAAAACAGGTAAGCAACCACCTGATCGGGCAGCCGAGTCCGTTCGAACTACTCGTCGTCGACAAATCACAGTTCCAACGAGCTATCGAAACGTTCGACCGTTACGACGATCACGCGCTCAGTTTCACGGACGCGACGACAATTTCGCTCCTCGAACAACGCGACATCGATCACGTGCTGGCGTTCGACGACGACTTCGACGGAATCGTTTCGCGACTCTCTCCGGGCGAAATCGCCTGAAAACAGCCTTATTCGATCGTCAGCTCGGTCTTTTCCTGGACTTCGTCGGCCTCTTGGAAGTCGCCGCCGCCCAGCAGGCCGCGGGTGGCCTTCTTGCCCCACTCGACGGCCGGCTGGACGAACGCGTCGACGTTGTAGAGTTCGCCGGCCAGGATCGTCGCCGCTTCCATGCTGTAGAGCAACTCGCCGATCGCCCGCTCGTCGACGCGGTCGATCTCGATGCGGACGTTGGGCAGACCCGCGTTGGCGAGGCTGGCCTCCGTGGCCTCGAACTCGGCGTCGATCAACTCGCCCAGCGTCGATCCGCCCAGGTACGACAGTCCATCGAGGTCCGTTTCGGGGATCGTCGTGTCCGCCCGCTCCTGGGGCCGAATGAACGTGACCATCTTGTCGTGAGGCCCGGCGCGGTACAGCTGCAGTTGGGAGTGCTGGTCGGTCGCACCGAGCGCTCGGACGGGTGTCTGGCCGACGCCGTCCTTGCCGACGCTCTCGGCCCACAGCTGTGAGTACCACTCGGCGTAGGTCTCAAGCGATTCGGCGTACGGAAGCTGGACGTTGATGCCGGCTCCGCGCTGGTCGAGAGCGTAGTTGACCGCGCCGTAGGCGTAGGCCGGCGAATCGAACAGCGACGGCCCCAGCGCATCGTCAGCGTCGCGGGCACCGTCGAGGATCGCCTCGATATCGTGACCCTGCAGTGCTGCGGCCGCGAGCCCCACCGTCGAGAGCACGGAGAAGCGACCCGGAACGCCGTCGGGAACGCGCAGCGACGGCAGATCGTGTTTCTCGGCGAGGTCCCGCAGGTTGCCCTTCGGCCCCGTCGTCACCCACGTCCGCTCGGTCCAGTCGACCCCGGCCGACTCCATGGCCTCCCGAACGACCAGGAAGTTCGAGAGCGTCTCGGCGGTCGTCCCGGACTTGGAAACGACGTTCAGTGCCGTCTTTGAGAGATCAATCTCGTCGATATGATCGGCCACCCATTTCGGGTCGACGTTGTCGAGATAGTAGGCCTCGACGTCGCTGTCCAGGGCGGCAGAGATCGTCGCCGCACCCAGCGCGCTGCCGCCGATGCCGACGTTGATGAGCGTCTCGCAGTCGTCGAACGGTTCGACGGCCTGCTGGATGGCGTCGACGTCGATGTTGTCGGGTTGGTTCAGCGTCGCATACCCATGCTCGTCGTTCGCCCGCCCGGTCTCGATGCGCTCGTGGGCGGCACCGACGCGATCGTCGAGTCGATCGAGTGCGTCGCGGGGGATCCCCGGCGTTGCGACCTCGGCCAGTGCGTTCCCGATGTCTACCTGCATACGCGGACGATCTAGTGGCACCTACCTACTTCTATCGATCCTGCGGTGAACGACGGCGACGCTCAACGTCGAAAAACTGGGCAGGTCCCGACGACGAGCGAGAACGCGAGAGACGATCGGTCGCGAACTGCTGTCACGACTGCCGACGGATCGTGCTCTCCGAGTGGCCCGAGCCTACCGGCCTTATTTCCCGAGGATGGATCCATCAGCGTACTGCTCCTCGTACTCGTCCTCGTCGGCCACGAGCATGAGGATACCCTCGACCAATCCTAGCAGGGCAGGGATCGTGGTCCAGAAGAAACAGAGGTACAGGACGCCGTTGCGCGTATTTCCCTGGTAGAACTTGTGGACGCCGAGCCCACCGAGGAGTATCGCGAGGATGCCGGCGGCGACCTGATCGGTGTCGCCGGAACCGATCGACGGTTGTTCGACGCCGCATTCCGGACAGATCTCGGACTGTTTGTATATCAGTTCGCCACACGAAACGCAATATCGTTCGTCACGGCCCCGATCGCCGTGTGCCCCGTCGAGCGTGGTCGATTGATCGACGCCGCACTCGGTACAGACGTCTGCCTGCTCGGCTATCTCGACCCCACAGTTGATACAGTATTTCATCCGATACGAGAGCGATCACATAGGAAGGATAAATAACTACCCGAGTGACCGACGGCGTTGCACGACGAGAAGAGTACCCGCCAGAACGACGTAGACGATGCCGACGGCGAGCACGCGGAGGTTCCCAGCGAGGAACAACTGACCGAGTCCCACTCCGTACCCGTATCCCAGCAACGCGCCGGTCGTCGTCCGAACGGGATTGTACCCGCGGTAGTTCCCGAGAGCAGTGTGGCTCCAGTCGAGCAGCGCGGGAAACGGAAGAAGCGCCACCGCCAGCAGGCTGGCGAACGGGCCGGGAGCCAGAAAGAACGCGAGAACGCCCAGCACGATCCCAGGATAAACGCCCGAACAGCGCGCACAGACGTCGATCCGGCGGCCGAACGGACGGAGTCGATAACACCGGTGGCGCCGCTCCGGGAGGTGATGAGAGAGGAGGTACGGACGCGCCTCGGCGAGGCCCCGGCGTAGCGCTCTCACGTCCAGGTCCATACTGGGAGTTGGCCCGGACGTAATATCAATCCCGGTTCAGATAGCTCGGGACTCGATGGAAATCTCAGTTCCGGTTGAGAGAACACCGGACTCAAGAGCAAGGCCGGGCCGCCGCCGTCACTGCAACTCGATCTTGTGAACGAACGGCAGGTTCCGGATCTCGTTGAGCAACTCACCCGGCAGTTGCTCGTCGGTGATGACATACAGCCGCGGCTGATCCGTGAACTCGGGATCCTCGGTGATTACCTGCCGGATCGAGATGCCCCGCTTGGCGATCATGTCCGTGACCGTCGCGACGATCCCGGACTCCTCGGCCTCACGAACGGCGACCGTCATCGACGCGAGATCGAGCACCGGCGCCAGGTCCATCAGGCTGGGGATCGCCGAAATATTCTGGAAGATGCGCCGCAACTCCGGATCCGCCAGAATGGCGTCGGTGGTCGCATCGACGACCCGCCGGTCGACATCGATCTCGCGGGCGATCCCGGTGTTGGGGATCTCGATCCCGCCCGAGACGACGCGGCCCTCGTCGTTGACCGAGAAGCCCCGTTCCAGCAGGAGGCGGATGACCCGCTGTTGGCTGGGGCTGTCCTCGAACTTCCCCATGATCGCCTCGAAGGAGGCCGACTCGTCGGTCATAGCGTGCCCTTCGTCGAGGGGGCGTCTGCTCGCCGCTCGTCGATCCGCGTCGCGTCATCCAGTGCCCGCGCCAGTCCCTTGAACAGCGCCTCGATCTCGTGGTGGGCGTTGGTCCCCGCGACCTCGGCGTGCAGCGTCAGCTCTGCGTTCGTCGCCAGCGACCGCAGGAAGTGCCTGGCCAGAGCGGACGTGAACTCACCTACCTCCGCCTGGGAGAACTCACCCTCGAAGGCAAAGAAGGGACGGCCGCTGACGTCCAGCACGATCCCGGCGACGGCCTCGTCTAAGGGGACCCGGCGGTCGGCGAAGCGGACGATCCCGCGGCGTTCACCTAGCGCCTCGTCGATGGCCTCGCCCAAGGCGATCGCGACGTCCTCGACGGTGTGGTGTTCGTCGACCCCCAGATCGCCGTCACAGCGGACGGTGAGGTCGAACAGGCCATGGGTGGCGAAGCTATCGAGCATGTGATCGAGAAAACCCACGCCGGTCTCGACGGTGGCGTCGCCATCGCCGTCGAGGTCGAGCGTGACCTCGATCGACGTTTCGCCGGTCTCGCGGGTGACTGCGGCGGTCCGGTCGGTCATACGAGAGGCAAGTGCACCCTCGTATTTGGCGATTGCGCCTGTACGGTCCCCCACGTCAACAGGAATCTCACCGCTGGCACGGACCGCTGGCTGGCTGTGAGCCAACTCGAGTCGACGGAGATTGTCCGGTGGGGAGTGCAACGACAGCGCGAGTCACTTTTGGTGATTGAGACGCCAATCCGGTTCGCGGTTGACGATCGACTGACAGTGACGTACCTGGGGACGGACGACGTATTCAACAGGCTCTACGAGTACGTTGAGAACGCCGATTACGTGAGCTTGTCGAGACGGGAACATACGAGAGTGATAACTCATCGCTGGCCGGACTGCTCACCACTCGACAGCAAGAAGTTCTCGAAGCAGCAGTCGAGTTGGGGTATTACAGCGAACCCCGACAGGCTTTCCTCGAAGACGTCAGCGGGATTGTCGGGATCGCACCGGTAACGGTCGGTGAACACCTTCGAAAGGTCGAGCAACGCGTGTTTAGCGAACTTGTTCCCTGACGTCCCTGGCGCGATCCTCACCGAGACGGTACTCACCGAAATCCGATCGCGCAGATCGGAGTTGCCGCCGGAACCGACTGCCGAGGAGTGGGGCCTCCACGAGCGGGTTATCGGTGACCTCCGCCGGGACGCCGACGACGGGGTGACCCGAATTGCAGACCCAAACGGGGCCAGCCAGTGCCGCAATCGACGCGAATCGATGACGTCGTCACTGACTACGTTATCGCGACAGCCATCGGCCAAGCAGCGCCGGCGGTCAAACGACGAACAGCCGAACGCTGGAGGGCGTCTGATCCACTTCTTCATCGCCCCTTCGACAGATGGCCCGTTGTACTCGAGTGCTTTCGGCCAGTCAAATCAGCGCGAGCGGAACCATCAGTGTCACCCCGGCGGCCAGACCACCCGCGAGTTCGCGGTGGCCACCCCCTGGTAGTGGGGCCCCCGTCTCCAGGGCCTCGGGGATGAACTCCGTCGCGACGAGGTAGATCATCGCACCGGCGGCAAAGCCAAAGCCGTAGGGCAGGAAGTCCCTGGCCAACCGGACGAACGCGAACGCGAGCACCGCGCCGATCGGCTGGGGAAGACTCGAAAAGACTGCCCACCAGGCCATGCGCCACTCGGAGACCCCCATCGAGCGCAGCGGGATCGAAATCGCGACGCCTTCCGGGATATTGTGGATCGAGATCGCGACCGTCATGAAAACCGCCAGGACCGGAACTGCCACACCAAAGAGCATCGGCCCGTCGGCCCCTTCCAGGCCCAACTCGGCGAAGGAGACACCGACGGCGACGCCCTCCGGAAAGCTATGGACTGTCAGGATCCCGAGAATGAGCACGAGTTTCTTGAAGTCGGCCTCGGCGTACTCCTTGGGATCGATATCGACGTCGTCCAACACGTGATGGGCGGCGATCACGAGGAGGACGCCCGCGCCCATGCCCACCGCAATTTCGAAAGCCGTCCCCTCGGCCAGTCCCTCGAAGATCAGCCCGAACAACGACGCCGCAAGCATGATTCCCGAGGCCAGTCCCCACAGCGCCACGTACCACCGATCGCTGATGTCCTCAACGAGGAAGAAGGGGATCGCACCCAGTCCCGTCGCCAGCGCCGTGATGAACCCCGCGACGAACACCAACGTCAAGTTGGCCAGCAGTGCCATCACCCATCTGTTGGGGCGTGACCCACTTAACAATTATCAATATTTCTACCTATTTTGGTGGGCCTAAGTCGTTTAGTGGGCCTAAATCGTGTTGACATGCGCAGCTCGGCCGGGAGATTATATCAGAATTCAGAGTTCGAACGCTTCGACCGTCGAGTACTCGGGACCGTCGTCGGTCAGGACACTCTCGGTCAGCCTGACAGCCTCGACGTCGAGGGTGCCGACGGTGGGACCGTCTTCCCGGAGCACTTCCTGGACGCGTTCTTTGCCGCCAGCGTGGTTCATGCGCGCCAGCGTCACGTGGGGCATGAAATCGTGTTCCGCTTCGTCGAAGCCCATCGCGACCGTTCGGTCCTCGATCGCCTCGTGAAGGCGACTCAGTCGCTCGCTCCCCTCGCGGACGCCCAGCCAGACAACTCTGATGTAGTCCGTACTCGGGAACGCCCCCAATCCGCCGAACTCCGCCTGGAATGGTTCGACGCCGCTATCCTCGACTGCCGCCGCGAGCTCGTCAGTGAGGGCGGGCAGCCGGTCCGGATCGGTGTCGCCGAGGAACTTCAGCGTGACGTGTGCCTGATGGGGATCGACGAAATCCAGGCCCGATGCCCCCTTCAAGCGGCCCTGGACCGTATCGACCGCCTCGCCGAGATCGTCGAGATCGACGCTGACGAACAGACGTTTGCCCATACATACCCGTCCGGTGACGCAGCCCTTAACCTTCCGCGTTGCCAACTGATGGTAATGACTGACGACTCCGAGGACCACCGCTTCTCCGAGGGCCAAGGGTTCTCCGAGCCCTACGAGGGCTTCGATCTCGAGCCGCCCGAACTCGCCGTCGACCAGGACTCCGTCGACCCGGTCGATTCACGCGTCGTGAGCGACCTGCTCGACGAACGGAATCTGGCGGACGACGATGTCGATGCAGAGAGCCTGCTCGACGTCGGGCTCGAGTACACGCGAATCCAGCGATTCGAGGAAGCAACCGAGTCCCTCGAACGGGCCGCCCGTTTCGCCGACGACGACAGGATCGCCCAGGAGGCCTGGGTGAACAAAGGTGTCGCCCACGCCGAACTCGAAGAGTACGACCAGGCCATCGGTGCCTACCGGGAGGCATTGGACGTCGACGCCGACTCCGAGCACGCCGCGACCGCCGAGACGAATCTCGCGTACGCGTTGTGGGAATCGGGCCAGTCCGAGCAGGCCTTAGAACACGCCGAACGGGCCGTCGAGATCGACCCCCGCTTTGCCCAGGCGTGGTACAACCGCGGCTTCTTCCTGCTGGAACGCGGCCTGGCCGAGGAGGCCATCGACGCCTTCGACAACGCCGTCCGGCTCGGATTCCGGAGTGCTGACCTCTTAGAACAGAAGGCTCGCGCCCACGAACAGGTGGGTGAGGACGAGCGTGCCGAGGAACTCGTCGAGGAGGCCGAGGAGTTGCGCCAGCAGACCGAAGAAGAACTGATCGAGCAGCGCCAGCAGGAGCTACGCGAGTGAGATGACCGAGGAGGGAACTGACGGGCTGTTGCTCACCGAACGCGAGACCGAGGAGGGACTGCTCGTCGCAGTATGTGACGCCGACGTGTTGGGGGAGACCTTCGCCGAGGACGAGATCTCGTTGTCGGTCTCCGAGGAATTCTACGGCGGCGAGCACGCCAGCGCGGAGCGCGTCGCCGATAGCCTCGCCCGCTGTGACACCGCCAACCTCGTGGGCACTACCGCCGTCGGCGTCGCCATCGAGCACGGCTTCGTTGAGGAGGGTAATGTCCTCGAGATCGACGGCACGCGCCACGCCCAGTTGCTCTGGATGTAACGCTGGTGTCGGGTTCCCGGTTCGGGCGTGCTTATCCGACCAGCGACACGAATTCCTCCGTCGAGTTTCGACCGACTGAAAGGCTCTCCAGAAGGGACGGTCGACTGTCGTCTCAATACTGACGGTGTCACTCCGACGGTTGCGCCATCGTTGGGACGAACCAAATACCGTGGCCCTCCTTACGAAGTTCGACTGGAATAATGCAAACAGATTAGTGTCATCGCCCCGTTAAAACGAGCATCGTGAGTTCATGGTCACGGGCCGATTCTCCGGTCATAGCGAACATACTACTGGTCGCTATCGTGGTGATACTCGCCGCGACACTTTCGGTACTTGTACTCGGGTTCACCGACGAAGCCAATCAACCAGGCCCTATCGTCGGACAGTCTACTGGGACACTCGAACCGAATCCGCCTGGATCAGGAAGCGACAATGGGTTTGTTCGTATTAGACATATGGCGGGCGACACGATACGGATGTCTGATACGGAAGTTGTCGTTGACGCGACTGCTGCCTGCGGGAAGCGTAGCCGGATCGTTGATTTACCTATCGAAGACAGCAGACTCTCCAACTCGAATTACGAGGGCGCTGATATATTTGATAACTCGTTTGCCGGTCTGCCAGATGGCAGCGCATTAGAACGTCAAAAGTACGCATCAGGCGATGTAATCAGCTTTCGGATCCCACAAACTGATTGTATAATCACTGGCCGTGAGACAATCACGGTTCGCGTGATTCACACACCCACGAACTCTGTCGTCATCACGAAAACACTAACCGCGACGTAAGCAGCGACAGGTTTCGTTCCCTTCGTTGAATTGCCGTTATGTTTTCCTGTGTGTGGGTACGTTCAAGTTCGACACGTCCTCTCATTCTGACGTAGCCGAATCAAACGTTGGTGACTGCGACTGACTTGCCCACACACTCTTCGCCGACGTGCTGATCCTCATTCGTGTCTGCTCGCTCCGCTCGGGAAAACGAAGAGCCTGGTTGTTCGCCGCCACCGACGAGTAACCCAGTCGCTGTGGCCGCTCTTCAGGGAAGTTGAATTGTGGGAGAAGTGGGCCGGCGCGAATTCGAATCGCGGTTACGGCCACCCGAAGGCCGAAGGATACCAAGCTACCCCACCGGCCCGCATCGAAAATATAGCCGAGGTTCGCCTTTAACTCTTGCGAGACGCGTCCAGTCTGGTGAATTCATCGGCGGCGGTTGTTTGCGCTACAACACTTATCCCCGTCCCGGGCCTATATCGTTGTATGCCCGAAAAAGTGCTCTTCGAGACGGAACGCTCGCTCGCCCGCGCCGAGATCGCGTCGTACCTCCGGACAGTCGCTGACAACTTGGAAGCCGGCGATCCGATCTCGCTATCGGCCGGCGACCAGTCGGTCACGATGGACCCCCCCGAACGGCCGACCTTCGAAGTGAAGGCCGAACGTGAAGGGCCGGCCGACGCCCCCGGTGAACTCAGCGTCGAGTTCGAACTCGAGTGGGACGAGAACGGCGGCGACGATGGCGGCGACCTCCGGATCGAGTGACCGGCTCTCCCGGACCCATCAGTATCGTTCGAACCCGTTCGTATCGAGATAGTTCTGTGCGACGGTGATCGCCTGGTCGGCATGCAGCGCCCGCGGACCGAGACGCACTTGTCGAGCGCCCAGTTCGTCGAGGTGTGTCGCCTCTGCCGCAGTGAAATCTCGGTGGTCTGATAGGACGAAGACGGGATCGTCCGGCGGCTCACCGGTGGTGATCGCTTCTCCATCCTCGTGGAGCTGGATCAGTGTCCCCTCCTCGGCCACCTCCCGGAGCGTCGGTTTCACACCCCGACGAGTGAGAAAGATCCCTGGCGAAGTCTCGACTGCCTGATGGCCGATGGCTTCGTCGCTACGCTCGAGGGCACTCCTGATCCGGGCCGCCGTACTCCGCTCGTCGGGATGGAGACCCCGTACTTCGCTTCCTTCCACCCGGAGGGTGAACGTGTCGCCGAGGACGAGGCGGAGCCGAACGTCCTCACGGATGCCGTGAGAGAGAAACAGCGCGGCGTTGACGCTCCGACAGAGCACGTCGAGTCGCCCGGCCGCACCCGGCAGATCGTCCAGGGGGAAGTCTGGCGTCGTCGGCACCTCGTGACCGATCACGACGAACTGGCGCATGCCTGCCTGTCGTCGTCGATCGACTTACACACGTCGACACAGATCGATCCTTCGGCTAGCGGTTCTCGGCCGGCTCGCTCGTCACGACCGTTCAAGTTCCGCCCGGCGCCGCTCGAACTCCTCGGCTTCGAGTTCCCCACGGGCGTACTGTTCCCGGAGCGTCTCGAGTGCACGATCACGTTTCTCTCGTCTGGTGTCGGTTCCGGCCGACGTCTCCGGCCTGGACCGGGAGCCTCCGCGTGCGTAAGCGACGAGGCCGACGATTCCAAGCGCGAGCACCAGCCAGAACACGAGTCCGAAGCCGGACATTCCGAACGCACCGTAGCCTCCGCTGCCCATCATCCCACCGCTACCGTGCTGGGCGTTCGCACTCCCGGTTGCCACGAGGAGCGTGACCACGAACAGTCCCGTTCGGGCGACTCGCGAGACTGTGCCCCGTCTTCGACCGTTGGTATCTTCGTTCGACCGGGGGCGGACGGATCCGGCCCGGCTCGTCCATCCGTTATCGACGAGACCAGTCGTTTTCAGCATCCGTGTCCCCGACCGTTCATTCCGCGATAGCCCTGTTGGTCGTCGTGGTGGTCGCCGTAGCCGCTCACGCTATCGTCGTGGTACTCGTCGTGATGGGCGTTCTCACCGGCCGGCGCATGAGTGAACGGCCCGACGGAAGCGTTCTCGTCGTCTGTCCACTCGCCGTTCACGCCCATGTGTGCTCTCATCCACTCGCTGTCGTTCATGCCGGTCTGTGCACTCGTCCACCTGTCGCTCATGCCCATATGGACGTCCATCCATTCGGTCGCATTCGCTCCCCAACGAGTCGTCATGTGATCGGCCATCCAGACGGCCCGTTCGTCGATAGTGGTCTGATACGGCCCATCGGTAGCCGTCGCGTTCTCCGGTACTGTTCCGTTCCCGTGGGCGCTGATCGCAGGCACTGCGACCAGAAGCGCGAGTAATGCGAGTCCCACAACCAGCCAGATTACGGCGTTCGTCTCGGTCATTGAATTTCGCCTCAGGGCAACATAGTGGAGTACAGTAGTTACTTATCTGGGTGTGAACACAGACAAGAGATCGTTCGAGACCGTGTATAAACGGTTCTAATCGTTTTTCTCTGTAGAGATCGTTCGTCGCTGACGAATTCGAATGGCGCCAGTCGAGTCGGGTGTGCTATGACGTTCCGCTCCGTTCGAGATCGTCGCTCGGAAAGATCCGGTAGGTCCGTCCCTGGCGTTCCCGGTAGAGCAAGCCCCGCTCTTCGAGGTCGCTCACTGTCTGGCTCACCTTGCTCTTGGAGAACTCGGATCGGTCCCGGAGTTCGATCTGCGTGATCCCGGGCGAGCCGAGGACGGGTTCGAGGACTCGTCGCTCGTCTTCGGGAAGCAGATCCAGGACGCGCTCGGTCGGGTTCGCCTCGGGGGTGGCTGATCGCGCGTTGGCGGTGTCACCATCGTGCTCGGGATCGCTGGGTTCTGCCTGCGTTGGGTCCCGATTCGTCGATGCATCATCATCCTCAGTCGCCGGAGCAGCGTCGGCGGGTTCCGGTCGAGTCAGGTCGTCATCGCTCGTGAACGCCGGCCGAAGCAGGACGTACACTCCGGCGACGACTGCCGCGATCAACAGCGTCCCAACGACGAACCACAGGGGATCCGGTCCGTGCATCGTCCCCATCGAGGAGTCCATCATCGACCCGTCCACCATCGATCCCATCGACCCGTCGAGGGCACGGCGCTGCTGGGAGACTTGCCAGGCCAGTGCGCCGCCGCTCAAGATGATCGCGCCGAGGAGGAGCCCCGCTGCGGCGTCTGCTTGCCGTCGTTTCATGTGTCTCCCCTCGATTCGGCGATTGGGCTGCTCATACCGGCCTTTTGGACGCCGGGAATGAACCGGTTGTGATATCTGGTCTCCGTCGGTTCGGTACCTGGTTCTTGCTCGGGCAGCAGGTCTCGAAGTGTTCTCCCAAGAAGTCCGTCGTACTCGCTGCCGTCCTAGCGTGGAGCACGTAATAGCCGGCCGACGCCATCGAGGTCACCCGTCTCGAGAACCGACCCAAGCACAATATCTTTGCCCTGGGGTCTGTTACGGATCGGCAATGACGACTTGCGACGTGTGCGGCAAACAGACGAACATGCCGTATCACTGCAAACACTGCGGTGGCACTTTCTGTGCGGAACACCGCCTCCCGGAGAACCACGACTGCCCGGGACTGGACGAGTGGGACGACCCCGGCGGCGTCTTCGACAGCGGGTTTGACGACAGTGTCTCGACGGGAGGCAACTCTCGTTCGGCTGGGGGCCTCCTTGAGCGGATCGGGATCGATATCGGTCCCGGCGGCACGTTCGCGTACTTCCGGGGGAACATGACGTACGTCTTCCTGGCGGCGATGTGGCTCACGTTTCTCTTGCAGTTTCTGGTTGCCATCGTGACGGTCGGGACGCCCAGCCTGCAGGCTGCAACGCTGTATTCGGAGTTGTATCGCTCGATCTTCGTCCTGGCTCCACAGCACCCAGAATACGTCTGGACGTGGTTCACGTCGGTTCTCTCACATGGGGGATTCGCACATATCGCATTCAACAGTATCGTGATCTTCTTCTTCGGCCGGCTGGTCGAGGATTACATCGGCTCGCGGGACTTCACGCTCCTTTTCCTCTCTAGTGGGGCGCTTGCCGGGCTCGGACAGGTGCTCATTCAACTCTACCAAGGCGTCCCGTCCGCCGCGGCGCTCGGGTACTTCCCTGGTGGGGTCGTCGGTGCATCGGGTGCAGCCATCGCGATCATGGGGGTGCTGACGATCCTGAATCCCGGACTTCGGGTCTATCTGTACTTCATCATCCCAGTGCCGATCTGGCTTATGACGATCGGACTCGTGGCGATCAACGTCCTCGGGATGTTCGGGACCGGCGGTGGTGGCGTCGCCAACGCCGCACACTTGATCGGCCTGGCGATCGGCCTGGCCTACGGGCAACACGTTCGCAATCGGATCCGGGTCCCCAACCAGCTCCAGCTCGGCGGCGGTCGCGGTCCGGGTGGCCCTGGCGGTCCAGGAGGGCCAGGCGGTCCGGGCCGCGGCCGTGGACCGTTCTGAGCGATGGATCCCGTTCGCCCCGAGTTCGTTCCCGATCCCTCGCTCTCCCGTGCGGAGATGGAAACCCTGCAGCGCGAGATCGCCGACACTGCCACCTTCCGTGACGACTTCGCCTTCGATCCCACGACGATCGCGTTCGATTCACCTGTCGATCTTGGGGCCGACGCCCAGCAGCGACTCAACGCCGACGCCCAGCACCGCCTTACCGACGACGGGCCGATCGTCGCGGGCGTCGATCAGGCCTTTCTCGACGATGGCGATCGCGCCCTCAGCGCCGTCGTCGCCCTGCAGGACGGTGCCATCATCGACCGCGCCTACGCCGCCGTCGACACCGAGATCCCCTACATTCCCGGCTTGTTGAGCTTCCGCGAGGGGGGAGCGATCCTCGCAGCACTGTCAAATCTTTCCGTCGAGCCCGACCTGCTCGTCGTCGACGGCAGCGGACGCATTCACTTCCGGGAGGCCGGGCTGGCAACTCATATCGGCGTGACGCTGGGCGTCCCCGCAATCGGCGTCGCCAAGAACCTGCTCTGTGGGACGCCTGCGAAACCGATCCCGGATCGTCTCCCCGAAGGCGCACGTATCCCCATCGAGGCCGACGGGACAGTCGAGACTGCCGAATCCGGGACCGTCATCGGCCACGCCGTCCAGACCCGCCAGTACGAGTCGGGCTCGACGTCGATCAACCCGCTGTACGTCAGTCCGGGCCATCGCGTGAGTGCCGAAACGACCGCTGACATCGTTGCGCAGTGCGCCGCCGGGTACAAACTCTCGGAACCCACGCGACTCGCTGACCGGGCAGCCGATCAGCGAAAGCGCGAGCTAGAGCGGTAACGGCGCGGCCAGGACCTACGGATCGACCGCCAGGGCTTACTTTTCGGCACTCATCGCGGTCGGTATGGACGACCACATCGCACTCATCACCGGCTGTTCGTCCGGCATCGGCCGGGCGAGCGCCGAACGGTTTCTCGAAGAGGACTGGACGGTCTACGCGAGTGCTCGGGATACCGACGACATCGCCGACCTCGCCGACGCCGGCGCGAAGACGGCCGCCCTGGACGTGACGAACGCCCGAGCAGTCGAGCGGGTCGTCGATCGAATCGTCGACGAGCAGGGCCGGATCGATTGTCTGGTCAACAACGCCGGCTACGGCCAGTTCGGGCCATGCGAGGACGTGCCGACCGACGCCGTCGCCGACCAGTTCGATGTCAACGTCTACGGCCCCCATCGACTGACCCGGGCTGTCCTCCCACATATGCGAGACCGCGAGGAGGGGACGATCGTCAACGTCTCCAGCATCCAGGGCCGCCTGACTGTCCCCGGACAGGGTGTCTACTCGGCCTCGAAATTCGCTCTCGAAGCGATGAGCGACGCCCTTCGGGGCGAGGTCGGTCCCCACGGCGTCGATATCGTAGTGGTCGAACCGGGCGTCGTCGAAACGGAGTTCGCCGACACGGTCGAGGCGTCCCGCAAACGCCTCGAAGAAACCGGTGCCTACGACGCCATCTACGAGGCCCAGGACGACCGCCGGGCGATCGAGTACGACGGCGTCTTCGGAATCCCGCCGGAAGACGTCGCGACGGTGATCTACGACGCGGCGGCGATGACCGACCCCGATCCCCGCTACGCCGTGGGTCACGGCGCAAAACTGCTCTTGGCGCTCAGGTATCTCCCCGACCGCTGGCGCGACACCGCATTCGGGTTGTTCCGGCGGATCGCGGGCTTTGGGCGATGATCGACGACCGCGATCGGCTGGCGGCGACACCGGCCCACGATGTCGCGCTGTCCTGTCTCGAAGCGGGGATCGAGGCGGCGACCCCCGAGCGAGTCCTCCGGGAGTCGCTCTCGGTCGACGGAAGCGTTCTGACCGTCGCCGAAAGCGAGTACGACCTCGCCGCCTACGATTCGGTCGTCGTCCTCGGCGGCGGAAAGGCAGCCGACGTCGTCGCCCGCGACCTCGAAGCCCACCTCGAAGGCTACGTCGATCGAGGACTGATCGTTTCGACGGCCCCTGTCGAGACCGGAACTGTCGAGACGGTCGAAGGGAGCCACCCGGTTCCCGACCGGGACAGTCTGGACGGTGCCCGGCGGGTGTTCCAGCGGGCGAAGGGGCTGGGCGAGGGGACGCTCGTCCTCGCGCCGATCACGGGCGGCGGCAGCGCGTTGCTCGCATTGCCTGCCGGTGAGATCACGCTTGTCGACCTCCAGACGACGACCGAGGCACTGGTCGAAAGCGGTGCGTCGATCAAGGAAATCAATGCTGTCCGCAAGCACTGTTCGGCGATCAAAGGCGGCGGCCTGGCCAGGGCAGCTGCCCCGGCGACAGTCGTCGGTCTCCTGTTCTCGGATGTCGTCGGCGACGATCCCGGCGTGATCGCCAGCGGCCCGACGGCACCCGACGAGACGACCTACGCGGATGCCCTCGAAATCCTGGATCGCTACGATGTGACCGTTCCCGCGGCGGTCCGCGAACACCTCGAAGCGGGGATGGCTGGCGAGCGCGAGGAGACGCCGTCCGATCCGGGGGTCCTCGGCCACGTCGACAACCACGTCCTTGCTGACGCCTGGACCGCACTCGCGGCGGCCCGTGACGCCGCTCGTGAAGCCGGTTACGAGCCTCTGGTGCTGTCCTCGCGCGTTCGCGGGGAGGCGACCGAGGCCGCGCTCTCTCAGCTAGCGATCGCCGAGGAGTCCGGGGCGACGGCGACGCCGGTCGAACCGCCCGCTGTGCTCCTCTCGGGCGGCGAGACGACGGTCACAGTGATGGGAAACGGCGACGGCGGGCCGAACCTGGAGTTCGCGCTCCGGGTCGCCGTCGAGCAGCCCGACGACGTTGTCTGTGCGAGCGTCGACACCGACGGCGAAGACGGTGGAACCGAGGTCGCTGGTGCGATCGTCGACGGCGAGACGCTTTCGAACCCACAGCGCGGGCGGGCGGCGCTGCTGGAGAACGACGCACTCTCCACACTCGAAGCATCTAGCGCAGTGATCGAAACCGGACCGACTGGGACGAACGTTAACGATTTCCGCGTGTTCGTGATCAACTAGTCGCGTCTCTCTTCCCGTTCGTGTTCCTTGACGGCAGCCTCCCGACGGCGGCCTGTTTTGTCGACAAAAGCGAGCGTACTGGGCCACTGTTGTGTGGGCGACTGGCGCTCGATATCTTCCGTGAGCGTTGCCGAAGAGTTCTCTCATGCACCACGCACGGTGCCGGCACGAGTTCACCGGTCGTTCTTTCCGTCTCTCGTGATCGGTTTTGCGACCACCAGAACAGCCGGCTCACTCTTCGAGACACGCCGCCACAACGCGCAGCAACTGCTCACCGCGGACCTCGTCGGCGAATAGTGGCACCCGACGGACGTCGTGACCCCGGAAGACGTCCTGGGAGCGTTCGAGTGCCGTCTGTTGGACGTCCCAGCGGCGCTGGCAGAACTCACACGTTTCGAGGTTCGGCGAGACGTACCAGTCGGTCTCGACGTCGGCCACGTCCGCCAGATCCTCCATCACACGGTTGACCACGATCGTCCCAACGGGGATATCGAAGGCGGCCAGCCGCTCCAGCAGGCGTTCGGACTCCATGACGCTCAACTCTTCGGGGACCATAACGACGCGAAAGTCCGTCTTTTCGGGGTCTTGGAGGATCGTCCGCAAGCGCTCGATGCGCTCGCGGAGGACGCGCAGGTCGTCCAGTCCCTCCTCTAGGTCTTCCTCGTCGGAGTCGCCGAACATGCTGGTGATCGTGCCCATCATGCCGCTCATTCGCTCGCGCAAGGAGAGCAGTTTCCCGACCATCGTGTCCATGACTTCGGGGAGTTCGAGCAACCGGAGCGTGTGGCCGGTCGGTGCGGTGTCGATGACGACGCGGTCGAAGCGCTCGTCGTCCAGGTACCGGATGAGCAGCCGGATTGCCGCAGCCTCGTCGGTACCCGGCATCGCGTTCGTGAAGGGGTCGGTGACGTCCTCGCCCAGCAGTTGGCCGAGGCCGCCGAGTCCGCCGTCCTCCAATCCAAGCGGATCGTCGCCCAGCGCGGCCTCGGGATCGATCTCGGCGGCATAGAGGGGCATGTCCTCGCGGATCTGTGCCGGCTCGGCGGGAATCTCGCTCTCTAAGGTGTCCGATAGCGAGTGGGCGGGGTCGGTCGAGACGACCAGCGTCGCAGTCCCGTCACGGGCGCTCGCCAGCGCGGTTGCGGCGGCCATCGTCGTCTTGCCGACGCCACCCTTCCCGCCGTAGAGGACGTACTCCGACCCTTCGATCCCCGTCGGGACGACCGACTCGTCGATGTCTTCGACGGCCTCGACGTCGATGTCGTTCATGGACGCGCCTTCCCGGCCCGGCCTTGAGAACTTCTCGGTCGTGGCACGCAGGGGTTCGGGTCGTCTCTGTCCGCTGTCGGTCCCTCTCCCCCGTGCTTGCGACGGCTGGAGTCGCATGCGGACTCGGGTAGACGGGAATTGCTTGAATCGGGTGGATGGGGATCGATCGAATCCGAAGCGTTATGGGTATGAATATGATATGGATATGTATGGCCGAAGGCGAACACAGGAAAGTCGGGGAGCGCGGACAGGTAACGATCCCTAAAGCACTCCGTGAGCGGTTCGACATTACAGGTGGGGACGAGGTCGTGATTTACGAGGATGAGGGCAAACTCGTCATCGAACGGCCAGTCTCGGAGGCAGAGCTGGCGGAGGGGTATCGGCAGCGAGCGAAGCGAGATCGAGAGATCGCGTCGGAACTGCGTGGGGTCTCGACGGAGGCCGACGAGACCCTCGGCGACGTCCCGGAGTGGTAAGCGATGCGTGTCCAACGGGGTGACATCGTCATCGTGGAACTTGATCCGACACAGGGCTCCGAACAGCGCGGGACCCGTCCGTATCTCGTCGTTCAGAACGATGTCGGGAACGCGAACGCACCAACAACGATCGTCGTGCCGTTCACGACCGCGTTCGACGACCAGCTGTATCCCTTCGAGGTACTTGTTTCAGCTGCAGAGGGGCCACTCCGTGAAGATTCGGTCGCGCTCTGTAGTCAGATTCGGACGATCTCGATCGAGCACCGAATCCGTGAGAACCTCGGGTCGATCCCGGACGAGCGCATGGCGGAGGTGGATACTGCACTCGAATACAGCCTCGGTCTCGTCGAGATCTGATTGCTCGGACGTGGCTGGGTGGGTGAGCGTATCAGTGGACCGTAACGCCGATTTGCCCCGGTGAAATCGGGTAACCACTGCCAAGATAGAGATGGTTGCGACAGGCAGTGCAAGATATAGAGAGTTGGTTCAGCAGGGCTCTTTTCTTTGTTCCAAGTCGAAGTGATGACCCAACTGGCACTGTGGTTGCGAATAGTTCACTTCGTGTGGCTGGTTATCCGTCGTGGTGTTGTTCTTCAAGTTGTTCTGCTTGCACTTCTATTTGGGCAAGTTCTCGCTCGGCACCGGAATCACTCTTGCCATGTGCATATCGTACCGATGCGTCAAGTACTGACGGAACAAACCGGGAGTCTTGCCTCTGTTCGTCATCGTTGCCCTTGCGATGGATGTGGGAAGCGAGCCATTTCAGGGCAGCCCGGAACATGCTTGTGATACGGACTCTTGTGGGATAAGCGTTCAGCCAATCGTCTTACTAACCGATTCACGATCCTCCTTTTCAGCGCAAGACCCCTGCCGATATATGCTGTGTACCTCGCACGGGACTCTTCTGAAGGGTCGGGTAGACAGTCCGTGTGAACTGCGCTCGCATACAGCCTCGGTCTCGTTGAACTCTGACTGATTGGCTGTGGTTTGGGGGAGCGTAGCAGAGAACTGTAACGCCGATTTGCCACGGTGCAACTGGGGAGAAATGCTTCAAAGATTGTTACGAAAAGCAGTGCGAGATCTAGAGGATGCAGTCAGTAACGTTTCAAGCCAGAAAGAACGTCTCTACATTACCCCCGGGTTCCGGTCGACCGAACAGTCTCGTTGTAACAACCTGGATCACCGCCACAGGTTACGATTGGCCCACCGAGAACGAGTAGCGTCGCTCCCGTTCCACTCGCATCAGTCTCGTCGCGAACTGTTGTCCGTTCTGTGGAAGCGACCATCGTATAGCCACCCTCCAGGGCAGATACGTTTCGTGTCGTGACGATCCACTGTCCGTCGGGCGTCAATCGACGAGATTCGTTGATGATTGGGCCGTCTCCATGTATGTCGATTGTCACGGTGACGTTCTGTGTCTCACCGTACCCGTTCTCCACGACGAACCGGTACTGACCGTGGTCGTCGGGTGTCGTGTCTGTGATTCCAACACACCCTGAACAAAGAACGAAAGCAGCGACAAGTATGGAAAGCGGTGGTGGATTTGACATATTTGGCGTATGCCTGGCTTGTGCATTAACCCTTCCGCGCGCCAGAGGTCGTCAGTGTGCCTCAAAATTTGTCACCCTCGCCCTGTAGCGCGCACGAAATTCTTAATAAAATACGGATTGTATCCTTGTGGAAAATATCGGCTGATACGCTTTGGCTTGGAACGCTTTGTGAGTACAGCGACCAATGAGTCACCGCTCCGCCCAGAACCGATCGATCTGGTCGGGCAGAAACTCCGGGCTCATCGTGACGAACTCCTCGCGTTCGGCCGGCGAGAGATAGCCATAAACCGAGTGACGCGCGTCGGGCGTGTAGCGTGCGCCGACCAGCGCCCGAACCCCAACCTCGTCGGCCCCGCGAATCACCCGCCCGATCGCCTGGCGGGCGCGCCTGACCGCCGGGATCGTCAGCGCGTACTCGAAGGCGTGGTCCTCGCCGAAGACGTCGCCGTAGGCGCGCTGGACGGCCCGGACGCGCGGCGAGCCGATGTTGACCAGCGGAACTCCCACGACCGCCGCAGCCCGGAGCTTCGCGCCGTCGTAGTCGACGCCCTCGGTGAGCGTCCCACGCGTACTCGTGACCAGGACTTTCCCCTCGCCGCCGAAAAAGTCCCGTTTGAGTTCCTCGGTTGCCTCATTACTCGAGGACTCGTCGACGAGGACGGGTTTTTCGACGATATCATCGAGATATGCGCCGGCCCAGGTCGCCTCGCGGTAGTTTGGCATCGCGATCAGGACGTTCCCCGGGTTGCGCGCGATCGCCCGGAGGACGTGAGCGTACTCGTCGCGGGTCGGGTTCCACTCGCTGCCGAGGGGATCCATCGACGCCGGATCCCCCCGGTTGCGGGCAGTGAAGGGGGTCGCGTCGACGATCCAGCTCGCGCGATTCTCCGGCGGAAAGGAGAGCCCATACGAGCGGGTGAGGACGGGGCGACCTTCGCCGTGCTCGGCTTGCCCGTCTCCATCGTCGCCGTCGGCCAGCGCGTCCAGTCCCGCGACGCGGGTGAACACGTCGAGTGGCTCCAGGGTCGCGCTCATCAGGATGCCGCCGCCCACGTCGTCGAAGATCCGGGCCAGCGGTTCGGCCGGCAGGCAGTCGAACAGCGTCAGCCCGGCTGTGTACGTGCCGCGCCAGCCCTCGATTCGCTGGTCGTCCCGCGGGGCGTGTTCGAGTTCGATCTCCCGGAACGCCGTCGCGTGATCGGCCTCCCACCACCGGCGGGTGATCGCCCCCGCGGCTGCGACGACGGGCGTCCGCGAAATCTCGAGGTCTTCCAGCGTCTCCTCGACGGCAAGCCCGACCGTATCGAGCTGTCGCCAGAACCCGCCGTCGTAGCCCGCCCGCTCGGCCCACCGGGTGAGTTCGTCGGGTTCGGGCGTCTCGGGATCCCGGAGCGGAACCTCTAGGTCGTGTTCGGGCAGGACGCTCTTGTCGGTCCGCCAGGAGCGACCGACCTCCGCGTCGAGATGCTCGGCGACGCGGTCGTCCAGCCAGCCCAGTAGATCATCGAAGAAGTCCTGTGCCTGATCAACGACGTCGAGGGGAACGTCGTGATCGCCCAGTCTGGCCCGGACCTCGCGTTTGTGATCTTGGCTCTGGCGTGCTCGGGAGAGCAACTGGTGGCAATCGTTGCGGGCCTGGACGATCGTCTGTCGTCCGAGACGATCCGACAGCAGGTCCCGGACGCGCCCTTCTAGTCGGTGGGCTTCGTCGACGATCACGAACGTCCGTTCGTCGAGGATCGATTCGATCAGCGGCCGCGAAGCGGGATCGAAGAGGTGGTTGTAGTTGCCGATCACGACGTCGGCGGCCTCGGTCAAGACTTTCATCGCGCGGTGGGGGCAAGTCCCCCGTTCGACCGCGCCCGGGAGGTACTCCTCGGCCGTCAAGACGTGGTTTTCGCCGGCGGCGAATCCGATCGGCGAGCCCTTGTTCCGGGCGAACCAGTCGGCTTCGAAGGGACAGTAGAGTGGCGGATCTTCGCCGCCGATGTCCTCGGGGGCAGTCGGTTGCGTCCGGCGATAGGGTGACTCGATGCCAGCCGTCGAAAGCGCCCCGGCGACGGCCTGCTGGCCGATCCCACCGGACCGGGCCGCCTTCGCCAGGTCGCTGGCGACCTGTGGGTCCCACCATACGTCGTCGATCTTCGGGCTGACGGCCGCTTGGGCGACCGGCCGATCGTCGCTCGAGCCGTCGCTCTCGACCAGATCGGCGGTGTTCTCCCGGAGGTCCTCGCACCGATTCTGGACGCTCACGTCGGGCGGGAAGACCTCCTCGCGGCCGTACGGACAGAGATCGCGCTTGCCGACGAGGGCGACGCCCGGGAGGGGGATATCGAGGCCCGCGTTCAGCCGCCGGAGGTCGGAAACGAACTGGCGGCGCTGTTGTTTGACCGGCGTCACGACGAGGACCCGTTCGTAGTCTCCGTCGCGGACGAGCGTCGCCCCCGCTGTCAGGGCGGCCATCGTCTTGCCGGTCCCGCAGGGTCCTTCCATCGCCAGGAATCCATGGCTGTGACCCGCACGTAGTGCAGACTCGATCGCGTCGGCCTGGGCGTCGTATGGCTCCTCGAAGCCGAACACTTCTCGCCAGGCGGGCGCGGCCGACTCGGAGGACTCCGCCATCGGTACCGACTGTGTCCCCGGTGGGTTTGAACGCACGGGTTCCGAACCGTGACAGTTTCCGATAAGGATATGAAGTGCTGTGGCGATCTACCGGATACGAGTGTCCACGTCTGCCGACGCCGTCCGAGCGGTCCTCGAGGAATCGGGGCCGGACTACGAGTCGTTCTCCTATCAAGAATTGACGGGTGGGACGCGGTCTGACGTCTACTTCGTCACGCTCGAGTACGAGGGGCGCGACTACGAGGTCGTCGTCAAGTTCGCGCCGGAGACCGGCGATACCTTCGCCGTCGAACCGTTTCTCCACGAGTTCGTCGCCGAGCGCACTGACGTTCCGCTGCCAGGTATTCTTGTCTTCGAGGCGGATCCCGATCGGGACATCCCGCCGTACTTCGTCACTGAGCGGATACAGGGCGCCAACCTCGATGAGTCATTCGAGATGCTCTCTATCGAGGAACGCGGCCATATCATGGAACAGGTCGGGACGATTCTGGGGGACCTCCACTCGACGATCGCCTTCGAGGGCTATGGCCGCCTGGACCGCTCTCAGGGTCGTCTCGTCGTCAGTAACCTCTCGGCCGACTGGCGGGAGTACTTCGGGGCGATGACCCGCGATCACATCGATCGACTGGGCGAGACCATCTTCGAAGACCTTCGGGACACTGCGCGGGAGTGTCTCGAGGCGAACCTCGAGTCGGTCCCCCGTCAGGGGGTACCCCGCCTGGTCCACGACGACTTCCGGCCGGGGAATCTCCTGTTTGATGCCGGCGAGCAGCCCTCGATCACCGCCGTCCTCGACTGGGAGCAGACGCTGGCTGGCGATCCCCTGTACAACCTCGCCCAGGTCGAGTTCCTGTTCGTCGACTCGGTCATCCGCGATCCCGATGAATGTGAGCGAATGCGCAAGCGCCTTTATCAGGGTTACCGGAGCGAACGGCCGTTCGAACCCGACACGACCTACGCCGCCTGCAAACCGCTCTATCAGTTCTCCACCCTCGTCTGGCGGATGGCGGGATTCGAGGCCCTCTACGGCGAGGAAAACGACCTCACACAGTCCCGTGCCGAGGCCTATTACCGCCAACAGTTCGACCAGCTTGCCTCGTCGCTGAGGGCGGATCCCTGACACTCAGCCGTCGAGATATTCCCGGAGACGTTGGATGCCGACATCGACCCGTGGCGTAAACATCGAGAACCTGAGCCACTCGGCCCGCGCTTGGCCGAGGGCGACTCCTGGCATCGCCGCGACGCCGGCCGAGTCGATCAACTCGAAGGCCCCCCGACATCGTCGAAACGCGCCAACACGTAGAACGCCCCGTCAGGGTCGTGATACTCCGCCCCGATGGCGTCTGGCCCGTCCGTGAACCGGTCGATCCGCTCGCGGACGCGCTGTCGGTTGCTCGCGTACCACTCCGGGGTCGTCGTCTCCAGCGCGTGGGCAACGGCGTACTGGGCCGGCCGGCTCACCACCACGTTCGTCAGCAGGTGCCGAGTACGCGCCCGTTCCCGGAGGTCATCGTCTGCGAGGACGGCGTACCCGATCCACAGGCCCGTTGCGGCGAGCGTCTTCGAGAACGAGTTCGTGCCTCGTCTCTGCCGGATAGGCCGCGCCGGTCGGGTTGTTCGGCGTCGTGACGACGATCGCGGCCGTCTCCTCGCTGGCCGCTTCACGGACAGCGGTCGGATCGAGCTGACCGTCTTCGGAAACGGGGACCAGCCGTGGTTCTGCACCGAGCACGCTCACACGCCCGGCGTAGTACGGATAGACTGGGTCGGTCAGTAGCACCTCCTCGCCGTCCATTGCGTCCAGAGCGGTGGCGGTCGCGACGCGATTGGCCTCTTCCCGCACCGCTGGTGACCAACACTTGCTCGGGCCGGACATCGCGGCGCTTGGCGATTGTTTCCCGGAGCGCCGCGATCCCCTCGCTGGGCGGATAGCTGTAGGCGCTCGCGTCCCTGTTCGTGAACGCTCGCAGTCCGTCCCTGAGTCCCGGTGGCGGCCCCCAGTCCGGGCTCCCCCATGTCTACAACGTCCCGGTCAGCACCCGCCGCGTACTCCATGACGCGGTAGAACTGCGGCGTCTCGTAGTCCATGGACGAGTTGCACGCCGCCGGGTTTGTCTTTTCGTTCGGGACCGGGTGGTCTTTTGGGCGGGGGCGACCCATCCCCAGACATGACCGATACCGAGTCACCGATCGAGGAACGCGTCGGCGACGTACTGCGAGACCGCGAGGCGACCGTCGCCGTCGCCGAGTCCTGTACCGGTGGGCTGATCGGCTCGCTGCTGACTGACGTTCCCGGTTCCTCCGAGTATTTCGACCGCTCGCTGGTGACCTACTCTTACGACGCTAAACTCGAGGAACTGGCGGTCACCCGCGAGGCTCTCGACAGTGAGGGGGCCGTCAGCGAACCGGTTGCTCGCCAGATGGCCAGAGGCGTCCGCGACCGGGCCGGGACGACCTGGGGCGTCTCCACGACGGGGATCGCCGGGCCGACGGGCGGGACAGACGTCAAGCCCGCCGGGACAGTTTTCATCGGGATCGCCCGCGCCGGACCGTGGGACAGCGGCCAGTCCGCGGCGGCCGTCCGGCGCTACGAGTTCGACGGGTCCAGAACGGAGATCAAACGGCGGATCGCCGAGCAAGCACTGCTCGATCTCCTGGCGGCTATCGAGGACGGTGCGCCGTGATCAGCGAGGCCGAACGTAGTGAGGCCTCGAAACAAGCGAGCGGTGACGAGAGGAACCGTGATCAGCGAGGCCGAACGTAGTGAGGCCTCGAAACAAGCGAGCGGTGACGAGAGGAACCGTGATCAGCGAGGCCGAACGTAGTGAGGCCTCGGGACAGCGGAGCGGGGAGGAACGACCCGTGATCAGCGAGGTCGACCGCAGGGAGGCCTCAGAACGGAGAGCGGGAAGCATGACCCGCTTGCCGCGCTCACGAGTGAGAAACTCTTAGGTCCCTGCCGCCGTCCGATCGAACGATGAACAAGCGCGGGCACGTGCTGAACGCCTTGCTGTTGAGCCTCGGGATCGGCTATCTGCTGGAACCGTCAGGCGACGTCGCGACCGTCGAGATGATCGCGAAAGTGTCGGTGCCGATGGTCCTCGGCGCGCTGTTCCCCGACGTGGATACGGCCTTCGGCCCGCATCGGAAAGCCTTGCATAACCTCTTTGTCCTGGGCGTGATCGCGGCCTATCCGGTGTACTTCGAAAACCTCCAGTACGTCTGGATCGGCGTCCTCTCGCATTTCGGTCTTGATCTGTTTGGGACGCGCCGTGGACTCGCGTTGCTGTACCCGTTGTGGGACAAGGAGTTCGACGTGCCGATCGGTGTGCGGGTCGACAGTAAGTATTCGACGGCAATGATGCTCGCGGTGACGGGCTTCGAACTCGTCGTCGCCGCGGCTATCATCTATCGGGTGCCACAGTTTGTACTTGCGGAGGGCGCTCGAATGGTCGGGCTGTTCTGAAAGCGATGTCCACTTGCCAGTCGGGAACGATCCCGTGTCCGGCGATCAGTGGTCGCCCGCCTCGAGTGCGCGCTCGAAGGCGGGCGATCCCTCGATCGCGCTGAACGGCTCGGGCGGTGTCGGGTCCTCCGGTCGCTCCGCCAACTGCCGGTACCACCACTGGACATCGTGCCACTCTCCGTCCTTGTTGCCGACGGCTGGGAATGTTCCGACCGGCTCGAACCCGTGTTTCGCGTGTAATCGCACGCTCGCGGGGTTCGGGAGCGTCACTGCCGCGGACGCGTTGTAATAGCCCTGTTCGGTCAGCAACGCCAGGAGGGCGGTGTACAGCGCAGTCCCGATACCCGAGCGTCGTGCGTCCTCGGCGACGTAGACTGTCAGTTCAGCCGTCCAGGCGTAGGCTCCCATCGACCGCCGGGGGCTGGCCGTCGCGTATCCCAGTATCGTGCCGTCATCGGACTCGTAGACGAGCCAGGGATACTGCTCGCGAGTCGTTTCGATGCGGTCGGCCATCTCCGCGGTCGTCGGCGTTTCGGTTTCGAAGGAAATGGGCGTCGATTCGACGTATGGCGCGTAGATGGAACAGATCGCGGACGCGTCCGTTGGCGTGGCAACGCGGAGGGAACCCTGCATGTACGATTGGTTCCGGGCAAAGCTTGTATGGCTCTCGATCGACGGATCGTCCGGAAGCGTTCGGGGCGCCGGTCCGTCCCCACAGGCAGCCCGCCTGCCGTCAGTAGACTGCTGCATCGTCGAACCGTCCATCGTAGGCCGGATCGTCCGGATGGGTCGCCTCCCGGCCCGAGAGCAAGAGGCGGTCGGCCTTCTTCCAGGAGTTCTCCCACCCCAGGTGGGCGAACTCCAGGGCACACCGACCGTGGTGGGCGAGATCCGGGCGGTGACGTGGCGTTCGCCAGACACCGTTCTGGAGTGTCTCGACCAGTTCCCGTTCGTCGTGGATCGACCGGTCGAAAGTCGTCCAGGCTTCACCGACAGTTCCCCGAAGATGTGCGTACGAGGAGGCGTACTGCGGCAGATCGGTTTCGACTGCGATGGTCCGTGCCCGGCGGTTGTGGGAGGGCCAGTGCTTCGGATTATACGTCTCGACGGCGTCGATCACGTCTCGATAGCGATCGACCACCTCGGCGTCGAGGCTCACGTTCAGAAACGTCGGGTGGGGGACGAGGACGGCCGCATCTTGACGTTCGAACTCCCGCATGGCGGCCTCAAGCGTGATGAAATCCGGGACTGGCTCTGCCAGACCGATCGCGAGGACGTGCCGGCGTTCGCGCCAGGAACCCGTGAACACCTCGCGACCGGGGACGACCAGCAACTCCTCGTCGGAGAAGCGCTCTGCTGTTTCCCTGATCGCCGGTAGTCGCTCGAAGTGCGGGGCGTAGACCAGGACGTCGAGCCCGCTGGCTTTCGCCTGTCGAACGACCGACTCGTCGAGTATCTTTACGTGGGGATCGACCGCCGTCGTTGTCACGTCCCGTGGTATCCCGCCGTCACCAATAGCCGTTCTGATTCTTGTCGGTGTGGATGACCCTGGAGCCCGGCGAATGTCGGGTCTCCCTCCCGAGAAAGGGTTTTCCGCTCGTCGACCCGAACGGTATCATGACCCACGACTGTCCCGCAGTGGGGCGTCGACGCTTCATCGCGGCGGTCGACGGCACGCTGACGGCCTCCCTGGCTGGATGCCCGACCGGCAGCGAGACGACTGACGCACAGACGCGCTCGTCGCCCACGGACAGAGAGTGCCGCCAAAGAGGCGAAACCAGTTGCTCACAGCTATCGACGACCACTTTTCCGATCCATTCGATGTCGAACGAACGACCGAGGCGTTCCTGGACACAGTCGGTAGTCGATCGGGACGGCCGGGGTGAGTACCCCACTCAGGACGGACTCGTTCTGGTGACGATGTTCGCCAATCGATAGGTGGGTTTTTTACGCTTGGTAGCGCGTACCCCCGGGTATGACAAGCTGGGAATGTGCGCTCGAAGGTTGCGGTGAAGGCTTCGACCGGGTCGAAGACCTGATCGTCCACCAGTCGACGAGCCACGAGCGCATCGAGTGTTCGGTCTGCGGGACGGTTCTCCCAGACGGGTACTTCGCAATCCGTCATGCCTTCGAGGAACACTCCCGAGCGGAGTACGTCCGCGCCTACGACGCCAGTGCCGCCGAGGTGCGCCGACGTGAAAAGGTCAAAGATAGCATCGAGACTTCCGCGGACATCCGTGAGATCGTCGATCGCCTCGAGGACGGGGACGACAGTCTGTGAGGGTGCCTGCAAATACTTTTCCCGAGGGCCGCGCTACCTCGTAGTATGTACGTTCGTGACGCGCGAAACCGCGACGAGGCCTGGTTGCTCGATCGCATCGAGGAGATGGAACTGGACGAGACGGCCTTCCGTTCGCGGGACTACGTCATCGCGGTCGACGAACGCAGTGACGAACGGACGGGTTTCGGCCGGATCCGTATCCACAAGGACGACGACGGCGACGTCTGTGAGCTGACGAGCATCGGCGTCCTCCCGGAGTGGCGCGGTCAGGGCGTCGGTGCTCACGTCGTCGAACGCCTCATCCAGGAAGCTGGCGACCAGGACTTCGAGATCGTCTACTCGCTGTCCGGCGAACCGGAGTATCTCGGGCAATTCGGCTTCGAACCGATCGACGAGGACCGACTCCCACCGAGCTTGACCGACCGTCTGGAGACGAAGCGAGACTCTCTGGAACCCGATGCCGTCCCGATGCGTCTCGCGACTGAGGACTTCGAGATGCCCGGTCGCCTTCGGGAAGTGTTCAAGTCCGCGGACGCCCGAGAGGGCGACGACGAACCCGAAGAATCCGCCGAGGACTTCGGCATCGACCCCGACGAAGCCACCTACAAGTACGATACCGGTAGCTGACACCGTTCTCCGTTTCCCTGTCTTCTTTCTGGCCCGACCAATTGCAATAGTGCTCTCCAGGAACGGTTCACGACTAAACGACATCCGTAATCACTAGGTTATATAACCCAGTAGTACATCGTGACGATCGACGATGACAACACAACTCCAGCGCGCACGCGACGGACAGATCACGCCAGCCATGCAGCGAGTCGCCGAGCGGGAGAATCACGACCCGGAATTCGTCCGTGAGAAGGTTGCAGACGGTGAGGCAGTGATCCCCAACAATCACGAACACGACTCTCTGGACCCGATGATCATCGGGACGGACTTCTCGACGAAGATCAACGCCAACATCGGCAACAGCGAACCGGAGAGTGACATCGAGACCGAACGGGAGAAACTCCACACCGCAATCGAGTACGGTGCCGATACAGTGATGGATCTCTCGACGGGCGGGGACATTCCGGAACTCCGGGCCGGTCAGATCGAACACTCGCCGGTCCCGCTCGGGACGGTTCCGATCTACGAGGCATTGAAGCAGGCCGGATCGCCGGAAGACCTCACTGCGGAGCTCCTCTGCAACGTGATCGAGTCCCAAGCTCGGCAGGGCACCGACTACCAGACCATCCACGCGGGCATCCTCCGGGAGCATCTGGCGTTGACCGACGGGCGGATCACTGGCATCGTCTCGCGTGGGGGGTCGATCCTCGCCGAGTGGATGGAAACCTACGGTGAACAGAACCCGCTGTATACACACTTCGATGAGATCTGTTCGATCCTCGCCGAATACGACGTGACGATCAGTCTGGGGGATGGCTTGCGGCCGGGCTCGCTTGCCGATGCCAACGACGACGCCCAACTGGCCGAACTGCGGACGCTGGGCGAACTCACCGAGCGCGCTCAAGAGCACGGCGTCCAGGTCATGGTCGAGGGGCCGGGCCACGTCCCGCTTGACGAGATCGGCGAGCACGTCCAGTATCAACAGGAGGTCTGCAACGGTGCGCCCTTCTACCTGCTCGGGCCGCTGGTGACCGACGTCGCGCCGGGGTATGACCACATCACGAGCGCGATCGGCGCGACGGAGGCCGCCCGCCACGGCGCGGCGATGCTGTGTTACGTCACGCCAAAAGAGCACCTCGGATTGCCCGATTCCGAGGACGTCCGGGACGGCCTGGCGGCCTACCGGATCGCCGCCCACGCGGGTGACGTTGCGGCGGGTACGCCAGGCGCGCGCGACTGGGACGACGCTATCTCCCAGGCCCGATACGACTTCGACTGGCGCGAGCAGTTCCGGCTGGCGCTGGATCCCGATCGCGCCAAGGACTATCACGACCAGACCCTGCCCGAGGACAACTACAAGGACGCCCGCTACTGCTCGATGTGTGGCGCGGAGTTCTGCTCGATGCGGATCGATCAAGATGCGAGAGACGGTGGCGAGATGGACGACCTCGATGCGGGCGTCGACCTCGCTGATTCCCCGGCCGCCGAGGTGAATCTCCCGCCGACGGGCACACACGACACCAGCGGCTTGCCGACGGTGCCCGAGGCGCTGTGTGACCACGCCGAGGATGTAGCGAGCGACGACTGAGCGAATCACGGCAAAACCCGTCCCGAAACCAACTGTTACCCGCCACTCGCAGTAACCGGCGGTATGTCCCAAAGCGACCCCGACGCCCAGCGAAACGTCCTGGGCGACCCACTCGAACCGTGCAGCAACACGCTCTCGACGGGCTATCAGCGCGACGGCCACTGCACGGCGGTTCCAGGTGACCGCGGAGAGCACCACCTCTGTGCGAAGATGACCCAGGACTTCCTGGAGTTTTCCCGCGAGCAGGGCAACGACCTGATCACGCCGCGACCGGAACTGGACTTCCCGGGACTCAATCCCAAAGACCACTGGTGTCTCTGTGTGGGTCGGTGGTTGGAGGCCCACGACGCTGGCGTCGCGCCGCCGGTCGTCCTCGAAGCGACCAACGAGACGGTCCTCGAAGAGATCGACTTGGAGACACTCCAATCTCACGCGGTCGAGGAGTAACTGCTCGCATCGAGGGGAAACACACTGTGGGTTTCGATCAGTGTCGTCGGCGTATTACTTCTCTTCCAGTAACGAGCGGGCCCGCTGTACGTAGCTGTTCGCCTCCCAGCTACGGGTTCCACTGATTTCTTCGAGTAGTGTCCGTGCCTCGTCACTCGACAGTTCGCCGGTTCGAACGAGCACTGAAAGCAGGGTCGGCGTCGTCACGAGCCGAGTATCGGCGAGCGACGCGTGAATCAGGCCGAGCTGATTGAACTCGTCACAGAGCAACAGCGCGGCGTCGCGATCGTTCGCGAGGGTGACGGCGGCGTTCTCACCGTCGTCGAGCGGAAACGTGGCGTCGAGATCGATCGACTGCGTCTCGAACTCCGCAGCCTGGTTGAGCACGGCGGTCGCTCCACGTCCGTGAACGTCGTCGTACGAGGCAATGTCCCGGAGTTCCGTGAGAACGACTGTCGGGACTACAACTTCGTAGCGAGTGAGACACAGTGTTAGGGGATCGACATCCCTGTCAGCGACGATGCCGAGACTGACCAGGGCAGAGGCGTCGGCGACGAGCATCGACATCTATACGTCGGCAACCTCGTCGATGAAATCTTCGTCCAGTTGCTGTTTCAACACGCGGAGGTTCGCCGCTTCCTCGGCACCGACGAGTGATTTGAGCTGTTCGAACGTGATCTCGTCGTCGTAGTAGGCGGCTGCGATCTCCTGGGTGAGCGCGTCATCGTGGGTTGCCTCCTGAAGGTATTCCCGGAGCGCAGTCACGAGGACGTCCGTCCGATCCTCCCCGAGGACATCCGCGAGTGCGTCGGTCCGGTCGACGAGCCGGACCGGCGCCCGGAACTGGACACGCTTCCTATCTGTACTCATCGTGTGTACATTGTGAGCCATCTTACTTAGCCCTTGGGAGCATAGGGGTCTCTGGGCGAGCCTGGATTGTCAGCGGGCAGCCCCACCTTCCCAACTAGTCAGTCAAATCGGGAACGTCTCTTCTCGCTCCCGACTGACCGCCTCAGGTTCGACCGTTTCACCGTCGACCTCAACGGCTTGCCCGTTCGCCAGTTTTCCGAACTTCGGCCCTTCCGGGACGCCTGCCTTTGCCGCGAGTTCGGGATCGAACGCTTCCTTGTGCGCGAGGACACGATCGTCTTCGACGATAACCTCGTCGTAGTCCGTCCGTAACACGTCGGCGAGCGCCTCGACTAGTTGTTCGCGGTCTTCGCTGTCGGCGACGACGGCTCGATCCCCGACGAGCGTCGCACTCTGTTCGGTGGTGAACGCGAGCGCGCCGCTCTCGACGGCCTCCCGGGTCGCCTCGCGGTCGATCCCCTGTGCTTCGTCCAGTAACTCATCCGGCATCTCGACGACCTCGAAAGTCCCATCGTCGCTCCGGGACTGATCGCCGAATCGTAGCCCGTCCGCGACAGAGACCACTCGGTTTTCGATGCGACGAGCAATGGGCAGCGGGACACCGTCGACTGCCCGGAGCCACGTTTCGCCGACGGTTTCGTACCCCAGCTCGTCGATCGCTCGTTCGAGGCGTGGACGGTTGCCGTCGATCAGGGCGTACTCGGCCGCGCTCTCTTCGAAGGCCGCTTGGAGGATGTCTTCGCTTTCGAGCGGATCGCCCATCTCGTCGAGGCCCCAGTCGGCCGCGATGTGGCCGACCGCCCAGTCGGTTTCGCGGACGATGCGCTCGAAGCGGGGGACGTAGTGGTTCCCGTCGAACCCGATGAGGTGCCGGCGGGCGCTATCTTCGCCGTCTTTCTGGGGGGCGTCGGCCGCGACGCCACGCAGATCGAGGATCGCCCGCGCGACCGCTCGGGCGGCGTCGGGGTCGTCCCACTGGTCGGGGCCACTGCCGACTTCGACGAACAGCGAGGGGACGCCCACGTCGGTTGGGCCGTGGTGAGTACACTCCATCCCGACTTCGTATCCTTCTGGGGCGTGTTCGGCCAGCGCGTCGAGAACGCGGCTGTGAGCGTTCGGAGCAGCGCGGGCAAGATCACGGTTTGCGCCGCCGTACTCGGCCGCTCCGAAGTTGCCCGTGTGGTGGGCGGTCAGCAGTGGGCCGGTCTCCCCCGAGTGCCGGGACGCAAAGACGACGAGATCCGGATCGTCGAAGACCGCGGCGACCCCGTCAACTTCGAGGTGCCACTTCTCGAAGACCCGCATCTCGAACCCGTCGGTGCGATAGATCTCACCACCGCCCGCGGCCGGCGCTCGCTCGTCGTCGTGCTCGATTGTCCAGTCCGCCACGTCGAGGAGGTGATCGTAGATGTGTTCGGAGGCGCGATCTTCGGTCGAGACGACGATGCCGACGGTTCGCGTGGCACGTCCGGTCATCGTTCCTCGATCTCGAAGTCACTCCGGCGACCGAACGCCGTCTGGATCACCTCGTATGTCATGGCGAGCATCTCTTTGACTGCCTGACGGCGGTAGAGGAACATCGCGAGACCGATGAGGACGTACACGGCCGTATAGCCGAGCAGGATCTGGTGGCTGACGGCCTCGGGATTCGGTAGCGAGAGTACGTTCAACACCACGAACTCGGCTACCACCTGTGAGACGAACAAGACGAGCAATCCGACCGCCTCACGGAGGCTGATGTTGAAGTTGACCAGGATCGCCAGCGCGAAGAACGACTGGGCGGCCGTAATCCAGATTTCCAGACTCTGTTTGTAGTCGAACGCGAGCGTTCCGAGTCCCCCCTGTGCGACGCTATAGACGACCGCCAGCGTCCCGATCAGCAGCGTCCACTGGTTGAGCTTCGAGGAAATCAGGGCGTTGAATCCGGCCGAGGACCGGGCCTTGTTGACGAGATAGACGACCACGATCAACTCGGGGGATTCGCTGGCCAGCGGTGCGATCCACTGGATCATGAAGAACTTCGGGACGCCGTACTGGAGCCCGAGTTCTTCGAGCCCGTGGGCGAAGGGCTCGACGGCGATCAGGATCATGATGCCCGAGTAGATGAACAGCCCCATCACGGTCGCGATCCGCTTTGGCTTTCGGTAGGCTTGGAGGTAGCCGGGCACGCCGATCTGTTCTTCCTCTGTTTCGATGCCCGAGCGAATGATGATCAGGATGTAACTCACGTACAACCCGACGAGGACGACGGTGTCGATCAAGTCGATCCCGCCGCCCAGCGGGACGAGAAACGCCCACAACGTCGCCAGCCAGAGAAACGTGATCTCGGTCGTCAGCGCCTTGTCCAGGGTCACGATGTCGGCGAGAAATCCGTCCCGGAATTCGACGGATTCGTCCCGGACTCTGTAAGCTCGATAGACAGTGAACAGCGCGATCCCGGACCAGCCCAGGCCGATCAGGATCCGGTTGGCTCCGGTCATGTTGGCGATAGCGAGATTCCCGGCTTCGGCACCTGCCGCCGTTCCGGACTGTGCGCCAGCGTTCCAGGCGTAGAAGGCGTCGACGGCGTACTCCGGAGCCACGGCCAGCACCGCGAGGACCGCGAGTGCGAACGCCCGGGGGACGTCTTTCTCGGCTGTTTCGGCACCCCACGCGAGCAGGAACGACGCGCCGACGACGGCCAGCCCGGTCACCAGCACGGTCAGCTCCGTCGAGAGGGCAATCCCGGAATCGATCGGCATCCATTCGAGTGTCGCCGCGATCCGCGACAGCTCGACGACGACCCACGGGATCGTCAATGCGACTGCGGCGGCGACTGCCGTTAGTGGATGGCGTAGACGAGACACACTGAGTGGTTACCCCTCCGAAAATAATGTCTTGCGGAGTTGCTCTTCCCGTGCTAACGGCTCACATACTGTCGGACGCCCGAGCGAGCACGGTATCGGTTCTCGGTGACAACCGCCGCGGTTTTGACGATCCCGGCCGTCACCCGGTTCATGGACGTCTATGGACTCATTGGGAATCCCGTCGAACATTCTCTCTCGCCGCCCATGCACGAAGCCGCCTACGACGAGCTGGGAATCGACGCTCGCTACGTCACCTTCGAGCCGGCCGAAGGCGCAGCCGGCGAGGCAGTCGACGCGGCGGCGACGCTCGGACTTGCCGGCCTGAACGTCACCATCCCGTTCAAACAGGCCGTCCTCGAGGCGGTCGAGCCGGACGATCTGGCGGCCCGGATCGGCGCAGTCAACACGATCGACTTCTCCGGTGATCGACCGACGGGCCACAACACCGATGCGATCGGTGCCGTGCGCGCACTCGAGGCCCACGACGTCGATTTGGAGCGGGATGCGGTCGTCGTCGGTGCTGGCGGGGCCGGCCGGGCGGTCGCGTTCGGTCTGGCTACGGAAGGGATGGACGTCGCGATCGCCAATCGAACCGTACAGAAGGCCCACGACCTCGCGGCGGACGTACCCGGCGCGAGCGGTCACGGCCTCGACGCCCTCCCCGAACTGCTTTCGGGGGCGGACGTGCTGGTGAACGCGACCAGCGTGGGGATGGACGAGGATCGCTCGCCGGTCCCGACCGACGCACTCCACGGAAATCTTGCCGTGCTCGATGCGGTCTACAGCCCCATTCAAACTCGCCTCCTCCGGGAGGCTGCTGAGACGGGCGCGACGACGGTCGACGGCGCCTGGATGTTGCTCTTCCAGGGCGTCGAGGCGTTCGAGCGCTGGACCGGACGGGACGCACCTGTCGATGTGATGAATCGAGCGCTACGTGGACGCCTTTAAGTCCCGGCGCTCGTATCACCGCACATGGGACTCATCGAACGGATCAAAGTCGCCCTCGGGCTGGCGCCCCGTGAGCCCACACGTGCTCGCCAAGAGGGAGGGTCGACTGGCCAGGACGTCGCTGTCACGGTCGAACACGAACCCAACACCGAGACTGAGGACGCGGTGAAGGGAACCGGAACGGACGTGGAGGGATCCGCCGAGGGGACGGCCGAACCGGCCGCACAACCGAACGAGTCGACCGAAGACGACGAATCGGCGACTATTGGGACTGGCGACGACGAATCGGCGACCACTGCAACTACCGACGACGAGAGTACCTCGACAGCGACTGCCGATACCGACGAACGTGCGTCGGTAGCCACCGATGACGACAGTGAGCCGACGAGCACGGACGACACTGAAACCGAGGCGGAGGATGAAGATGAGAGTGAAGGGACGGCGGAATCGTCCGAAGAAGCCGTCGACGTCCAGTCGATCGACGGGATCGGCCCGGCCTACGCCGAACGGCTCGGCGAGGCCGGTATCGAGGCCGTCGCGGACCTGCGCGAGGCCGACGCCGCGACCGTCGCCGAGGACAGTGGGATCGCGGAGGGGCGCGTCTCGACCTGGATCGAGCGGGCAAGCGAATAACGCAGCGACCGCAACACGATTGTTCTCTCGATCCGTCTGGGCGTCCAATGAGTGAGCCGCGAGTGGTGACCGACCGGTCGACGTTCCGCGAGGTGGCGGCCGATGCGGGTCCGGCCGATCGCGTCCCCGTCGAGGCCCGTGTGACAGTCCCCGACCCCTTCGACGCCTACCGACGCGCACGTTCGAATGAGGGTGGTGCGTTCCTCGAGGCGAGCGGCGGCGCCGAGGGATGGAGCTATTTCGGTGTCGATCCCGTCGAGTGGCTGACCGTCGGTCCGGACGGGGACGCGATCGACGCGCTCGTTGATCGACTCGACGGAGCGGGCCTTGTCAGGGGCAATTGTGGGGTTCCCTACCCCTGTGGTGCGATCGGGTGGCTCTCCTACGATGCCGCCCGCGAGATCGAGGACTTGCCGGCCGATGCCGAGCGCGACCGGGATCTGCCGCGTTTGCAGGTCGCCTTCTACGATGCGCTCGTCGCCTGGCGCGAACCTGCCGACTCGCCGGTCGAACTCCGCGTGACGGCCTGTCCGCGCCTCGGCGACGGGTCGGCCGCTGACGGGGACTGGCATCGCAATGTCAGCGGGACGGATCCCGACGCCGCCTTCGAGCGCGGTCACGAGCGGGCGCTGGAACTCGCCCGGCGAGCCCTCGATGGCGATCGCGCTGCGACGGAACCACCCGATGACGGACCGGTCCGGTTCCAGAGCGACTGCGGGCGGGCGGCGTTCACCGACCGCGTCGAGCGGGTCAAACAGTACGTCCGCGACGGCGACACCTTCCAGGCAAACGTCTCCCATCGGCTCCGGGCGCCGGCCGCGGTCCATCCGGTCGAGACCTTCGCCGCGCTCCGCGAGGTGAACCCGGCGCCGTACTCGGGCCTGCTGGAGTTCCCCGACGTCGATCTCGTAAGCGCGAGCCCCGAACTCCTGCTCCACCGGGACGGCGATCGACTGGTGACCGAACCGATCGCGGGGACCCGACCGCGAGGCGAGACGCCCGCTGCAGACCGCACACTCGAAGCCGATCTCACCAGCGACGAGAAGGAACGCGCCGAACACGCCATGCTGGTCGACTTAGAGCGCAACGATCTCGGGAAAGTCAGCGTGTTCGGGAGCGTCGACGTCCGGGAGTACCGACGGGTCGACCGCTACTCGGCGGTGATGCACCTGGTCTCGCTGGTCGAGGGGCGACTCCGTCCGGAACGGGACCTGGCTGACGCGATCCGGGCGGTCTTCCCCGGCGGGACGATCACCGGCGCGCCCAAGCCCCGGACGATGGAAATTATCGATGAGGTCGAGGCCACGCGACGGGGTCCGTACACCGGGAGTATTGGCATCTTCGGGTTCGACGACCGAGCGACGCTCAACATCGTCATCCGGACGCTGGTCCGCTACGACGAGGAGTACCACCTCCGGGTCGGGGCGGGAATCGTTCACGACTCCGTGCCCGACCGCGAGTACGACGAAACCCTCGATAAGGCACGTGCGCTGGTGAACGCCGTCGGGGACGCGCTGGATAGCGAGGTCAGTGTCGTCGACGCGGGCGACGGTCCCGGGGTGGATCGGACGTGACCGGGCCGATTCTCGTAATCGACAACTACGATTCGTTCGCGTACAACCTCGTCCAGTACGTCGGCGAGGCCCTGTCCGACCGGATCGATCTCGAACTGCGACCGGCTGACCCCCGAGAGGCAGTCGTCGTCCGGCGAAACGACGCGATCGACGCGCCGGAGATTCGGAATCTCGACCCCGCCGGGATCGTCGTCTCACCGGGGCCGGGCACACCAGCCGAGGCGGGGGTCTCGCAGGCGGTCTTCGAACTCGACTATCCGGCGCTTGGGGTCTGTCTCGGCCACCAGGCGCTGTGTTCGGCAAACGGCGCGGCGGTCGGCCACGCACCGTCGGTCGTCCACGGCAAGCCCTCGACGGTGACTCACGACGGCCGGGGACTGTTCGCGTCGCTGCCCGATCCGATGGACGTCGGTCGGTACCACTCGCTGGCGATCGACCACGAGGCGTTGCCGCCAGTGCTCGAAGAGACGGCTTGGACCGACGACGAGGCCCGCGTCGTCATGGGCGTCCGCCACCGCGAGCACCCTCACGTCGGCGTGCAGTTCCACCCCGAGAGCATCCTGACCGACGCCGGCAAGCGACTCGTCACGTCGTTTTGCGAGCGGTCACTGCGAGGTGACTTGGCGTGACCGACGACTGGTACTCCCACGTCGACGGCGAGATCGTCCCGGCCGAGGAGGCGACCGTCAACGTGCGCGATCGCGGGTTCGCCTACGGCGACGCGGCCTTCGAGACGCTGCGGGCGTACGGCGGCGAGGTCTTCGCCTGGGACGCCCACGCCGATCGACTCGAACAGACCTGCGAAACCTTGGGCTTCGCGGAGGCGATCCCGCCCAGGGAGGACCTCCGCGAGCGGATCGAAGAGACGCTTGCGGCCAACGACCTCGCGGATGCCTACGTGAAGCTCTCGATAACCAGGGGAGTCCAGCCCGGGAAACTGACACCCGAGCCACGGGTCGACCCCACGATCGTCGTCACGGTGTCGGAACTTCCCCGGGGCGGCGTCGACGGGACACCCGTCCACGACGGTCCGGCGACTGTTGTCACCGTCGATCGGCGACGGGTTCCCGACGCCGCGATCCCGGCCGACGCCAAGACCCACAACTACCTGAACGGGATCCTCGCGCGGCTGGATCTTCGCCGTGGCGGCGAGGGGGCCGACAGTGGACCGGCTGACGAGCCAACGGCGGACGAGGCACTCTTGCTGGACGAAGGGGGCTCGCTAACGGAAGGCGCGACGAGCAACCTCTTTTTCGTCGCGGACGGCGTTCTCCACACGCCCAGTACCGACCTGCCCATCCTCCCTGGCGTGACCCGCTCGATCGTTCTCGAACTCGCCCGCACAGAGGGTCTGCCAGTCGAAGAAGGGTTCTATCGGCCGGAGCGACTCCGATCGGCCGACGAGGCGTTCCTGACGAACACGACCTGGGAAGTTCGTCCCGTCGAAACGATCGACGGCGAGGCAGTCGGTGGTGGCCCGATCACCGAGTTGCTCGGGCGACTGTACGACCGACGCGTCGAGCGCACGTGTTACTGACGCCGTACGGCCCCGCTACTCGATCCGGAACGCCGGCGGTGTCACGTCCTCGCTGTGACAGTCCGGACATCGACTCGGAACGTTCAACCGGTCGTCGAAGTCGGTGAACCCACAGTCAGCGCACTCTGGCGGGGCGACCAGCAACTGCTCGTCGGTCTCCTCCAGAGATGCGGCGATGTGCTCGATGTGTTCCAGGGTGGTTGGCGTCGAAAGGGCAAATTCCGCGGCCAGCGCGGTCGCCGATAGCGCCTCCTCGCGCAACTGGTCGGTGATCCGCTCGCGAGTCGTCCGTTCCATGCCGGGGGGTCGGGGCGCGCGGTCAAATCCGTTCGGTTCGACGGCGAACCCCGGTGTCGGGGCGTTCCGACGGGCTTTTTAAGCGCGCCCGGTTTCGAACGTGTATGGCAGATTTCACCGTCGCCGTGGCCGACCCGGAGGCCGGCGACACCTACCAGGTCGAAGTTGAGGGACAGGACGCCAACCGATTTGTGGGCCGCGAACTCGGCGACGAAGTCGAGGGCGACGCGGTCGGGCTCGGCGGGTTCACGCTCGAACTCACCGGCGGCTCCGACGACGCCGGCCGCCCGCTGCGCGAAGACGTCCGCGGCACGGATCTCAAGTCGATCCTGCTTGAGGGCGGAACTGGTTTCAACCCCGAGCGCGACGGCCAGCGCAAGCGCGTCACTGTCCGTGGCCGGGAGGTCAGTGATGCGGTCCGCCAGCTCAACGCCCGGATCGTCGAGTACGGTGACGGCGACGTCGACGAACTCCTCGGCGCGGAATAGCCCTGCGGGCGTTTTCTCGATTGATATTCGCGCGAAACCCTCAATACTTGGCCGTTCGTATCGACGGGCAGACAGGCCCAAGTCATGTCGGAGTCAGTCATCGCCGATTTCGTCGCTAAATTCAACTCGGAGAAGACTGCGCGGGCTGAACCGACGACCGGACGGGTCCTTCTGAGTCAGAAACGGCTGGTACTGGCTGCAGACGAGTCCAAGACGACGATCCCACTCTCGAACGTCTTCGATGTCGCTGTCGGGCACGTCCCGCCGGGCCTGGGTGATTTCTTCGATTCGACGGTCACGATCGCCTTCGAGAAGGGCGACCGGCGGCTCGTCGCCGTGATCGAATCCGACGACGCGAAAATCGAGAAGTTCTCGACGGTACTGTTCAAGGCGCTGCTCAACGGCACGGACACGACCGTCAAACATCCCGCCGAACTCGGCGGGCGCGTCACCGACGCGGAGTACACACCGGCTAAACTCGCTTTGGAGCCCAAGGGCGTGCGGTTCAACCGCTCGTCGGATTCCTTTACGATCTCGCTGTCGGCTGTTACCGAATTCAGCAGAGATACCAGGGAAATCGCCGGTTCCAGCCGGGCGACCATCGTCGTCAGGCACATGCCCGACGGGCAGGCGATGACGACGGTCGCCGCCCTCCCCTCGTCGCGGAAGCTCTCCTTGCTGGGTCGGTACCTCCGGCTCGAGTATTCGGACTTGATGGGCGAACTCAAGGACATCGAGCTTACCAACGCCGAGAAAGAGTTGTTGATCGCCGTCTACTCCGCCGGCGACATGGGGGGCGTCTCGCTGGCGAACGTCGTCGATCGGGACGCAAGCGAAGTGACCATGCTCGTAAACGACCTCGAAGCCGATGACTTGGTCACGACGACCGACGACGGGCCGGTGCTGACATCGAAAGGGCGGGTCGTCGTCAACCGGCACCTCGATGATGTTAACGACTGACCTCACGTCGCAGTGGGTACGTTTCAGACGGGGGTGAGGCGTGTCTGCCGGACGACAACCTTACTGATCGGCGCTGGCCTCGCTGGCGATCGAGCGCCCGCGTGGTTTGAGATCGACTTCTCGGCGCGTTCGTACTTTCTCGACGACGCCTTGCTCGGCGAGCCGTTCGAAGACGTTCTCGACTTCCCCCACCTCGAGCCCGACGAAGTCCGGGATCTCGAACGGCGAGACACCTGTATAAAGCGCCATCAGCACCTCGCGTTCTGCCTCGGAGAGATCGATGTCCGACTCGACGTGCTGGTCACCCGACCGCAACAGCGACGCCAGGACCGAACAGTCAGTTGGGGACCCCGAGAGGTAGGTCTTCACACTGGTCCCCTCGATTGCGTGTTCGGCCTCGAGGACGGACCGTTCGTTCCCCCTGACTGTCCGCTCAGTTTCGTCGACAGTCCCGACGTCGTCGAGTTCGATCTCGACGAACTCGCCGCTGGAGATCGCCAGTTCGACGGCGTCCTCGCCCACTTTGATCCGGGCCTTCTCCCAGTCGGTGTCCTGTACGACGCCACCTTTTACCGCGGGGTGTTTCGCCAGTACTACTTGCTGGTCCAGACGCGCACCGAACAGTGCCTCCGCAAAGGCCTCCTCGTCGGCCGGCGCGAGCAACAGGACGTTCCGGCCCGCCTGGATCGAGATGTAGCCCGAAACCTGTGCGATCGCCTCGGTGACGTTCTGGCGAGTCCTGATGCTCTGGATGTCCGAGACGGGGATGGTCTGCTTGCCTTCGTTGCTCGCCAAGACGAGTCGCTTATTCGAGAGGACCAATCGTCCAGGGATCCACTCAACGTCGTTGCGTTTCCGCCCGTCTTTGACGACCTGGACGAACCGGCCCTTCGTGTCGGCGAGCGTGTGTTCGCCTTCGCTCATCGATCTCCCGGCCCTTTCCCGATCGTTGGCACCCTGCCGTATTAACCTCTCGGCCGGCGACGGAGTTTCTATCTGATACGGATACCTCGATCCGGGGCGATCAGATCAGCGTCGTTCCGACGAGAGCGGATTCGATCTATATCTGGCCGCTTCGGCGTGGAGACGATGGCGGAGATCGACGACGCGTTGACGTTTGGCCCAAACTCGACAACATCCAGCCGGAGTGTGAGTGAAAGCGACCGTCGGGCTAGGGATCCGCGGGGTTTTTGCACGGACCGGGCGAATCTGCGAACAGTGAGCGACCCGATCTCGACCGGCTGTGACGCTGTCGACGACCTGCTCGGCGGTGGACTCGAACGCGGTGCCGTCACGCAGATCTACGGCCAACCCGCTGCCGGGAAGACGAACTTGGCACTGAGTGGGGCCGTCGAGACCGCTGTGGCAGGTGCGTCGTCGCTGTATCTCGACACCGAGGGCGTCTCGATCGATCGCCTGGAACAACTCGCCGACGCCCGCGGCGATGTTGAGGACCTCGCTTCGCGGATCATTCTCACCGAGGCCCATACCTTCGAAGAACAGCAGGAGGCCGTCCGGGACGCCGAGGAACTCGCCACACAGGTCGATCTGATCGTCCTGGACAGTGCGACGGGATTCTATCGGCTGGAACGCACTGAACAGGAAGACGGCGAGGCCTTGCGGGCGGTCGCCCGCCAGATCACGCACCTCCTCAGCTTGGCCCGCAAGCACGACCTCGCCGTCGCCTTTACCAACCAGGTGTTCAGCGATCCCGACGGCGACCGGGCGCGCCCCCTCGGCGGCCACACGCTCAACCACTGGTCGTCGGTCGTCCTCCGACTGGATCGGTTCCGTGGGGGCAAGCGTCGCGCCACGCTGGAGAAACACCACGCGAAGGCCACTGGCGACACCGCACGCTTTCAGATCACGGACACGGGGATGGCCGGCGTCGAGGACGGCTAATCGCGTCCGTCTCCCATCGGATTTTTGTGTGAACCGCCTGAGAACAGTGCATGGATCCCCACGAGGATGCCTATGGACAGTCAATCCGTGACTACCACGAGCACGGAACGGGGTTCGAAATCATCGAGCGCGACGACGGGCATATCGCGCCGTCGCGGGGACCGGCGATGTACTTCGGTGACTACGATGACTGGGGTACGGACGAACAAACTGCCCTCGGCCACCTCCGGGAGTCAGTCCTCGACGTCGGTTGCGGTGCGGGACGACACACCCTCTACGCAAAGCAGCAAGGCCACGAAGTAGCCGGCATCGACGTTTCGCCTGGCGCCGTCGCGGTAAGTCGTGACCGCGGCCTCGACCGTGTCGAGCAATGTGACGTGAGCGACGTCGACGAAGCGTTCGATTCTGACGCCTTCGAGACAGTACTCATGCTCGGAGTCAATTTTGGACTGGTTGGGACGGGGGAGACTGCACCAACGGTTCTGTCCGCTCTCGCGACGGTGACAACGCCCGACGGCTGGATCCTCGCACAGAGCCGGGATCCACACGACACCGACGAGCCACAGTATCAGGAGTATCACGCGTTCAACCGGGATCGCGGTCGACTCCCTGGTGCGCTCAGGATACGAGCGCGCTACAAAACCTATGCGACGCCGTGGTTCGACTACCTGCTCGTCTCGCCGACAGAGATGGACAGGGTTCTCGCGGAGACCGATTGGGCGCGGACGGAGACCTGGCAGGGCGAAGGCGGGCTGTACACTGCGATGCTGGAGAAAGAGAAGTAACGGGAGGGCATACGCGGCGCTCCGTGCCGCGCCGCGTTTCGCCGAGCGCCTGTGGCGCTCGGATGTTTTTGGCCGAGCTTTTTGCGAGGCGGGTTCCCGCAGGCTCGCTTTGCGAGCCGAGGAAACCCGCCGACGTAAAAAGGTCGTCTCTAGTAGATCAGGGCATCGTCGTTGTCGACCATGTACAGCGTCCGGGCGGCGATGTTGACGGCGTGGTCGCCGACGCGTTCGAGGTCCCGGATCGTCAACAGAAGTCGGGAGACGTCGCGCATCAGACCCTCGATCTCGGCCTCGCTGGTCTCGTCGTCGATCTCGCGTTCGATGAGGTTCCGCATGACCGTGTCGGAGGCGTCTTGACACATCATGTCGACCTCGTCGTCACGCTCACCGATCGTATAACAGAGCTCGGTGTCCTCCTCGGCGTAGGCCTCGATGGCCTGTTTGTTCATCTCGACGACGCTGTCACCGATCGATTGCACGTCGACGTCAGGAGCGAGATCCTGTTCGGCCTCGATAGCGTACTCGCCGAGATTGACGGCGAGGTCACCGACACGCTCCAGATCAGTGATGATCTTGAAGCTGGCGGCAATAAAGCGGAGGTCGCCGGCAACCGGCTGCTGGAGTGCGAGCAAGTTAACACACTCGCGTTCGAGATCGAGATAGAGCTGATTGATTTCGTCGTCACCGTCGATGACGTTGCGAGCGAGGTCGTCGTCTTTCTTCTCTAAGGCATCCAGGCCCGTCTGCAGACGGTCGCAAACGACCTCACTCATGTAGAGGACGTCTTCCCGCAGTTCGTCGAGTTGTTCCTGATATCCTTCACGTGGCATGCTTTGAGTTGTGTGAGTCGATCCTAAATATGTTGTTCTTTTTTAAACGATTCGCGCCGGGTCGGTCACAGCCGACGAGAACGCATGTTACCCAAACTTGCCGGTAATGTAGTCTTCGACGCGCTGGCTGTCGGGATTCTCGAAGATCTTCTCGGTATCGTCGTACTCGACGAGTTCGCCGCCGGTGAGGAACACGGCGGTTCGATCGGAAATCCGGGCGGCCTGCTGCATGTTGTGGGTGACGATGACGACGGTGTAAGACTCGGCAAGTTCTTCGATGAGGTCTTCGATTTTCGAGGTGGCGATCGGATCGAGGGCACTGGCGGGCTCGTCCATCAGAATCACTTCGGGATCGACGGCGATGGCGCGCGCGATGCACAGACGCTGTTGTTGCCCGCCGGAGAGATCCAGCGCCGATTCGTCGAGTTGGCCTTCGACCTCATCCCACAGCGCGGCCCGTTTCAGTGCTGTCTCGACTCGCTCGTCCAGGTTTTCGGTGTCGTCCTGGATACGAAGCCCGTAGGCGACGTTATCGTAGATCGACTTTGGGAACGGGTTGGGGTGCTGGAAGACCATCCCGATCTTTCGGCGGAGCGCGACGGAGTCGACGTCGTCGTCGTAGACGTTTTTCCCCCGGAAGCGCAACTCACCCTCGACGCGGGCGGCGTCGATGAGGTCGTTCATCCGGTTGATACACCGGAGGAAGGTCGACTTGCCACAGCCCGAGGGTCCGATCAGAGCCGTGACGCGGTTCTCCGCGATCTCGAAACTGATGTCGTCGAGGGCCTGGACATCGTTGTAATAGACGTCGAGGTGCCGCGATTCGAGGACAGTCTCGGCAGTGCCGGCAGTGGTCGTCGCCTCAGTCGCGATCGAGCGAGAGAGGTGATCGTCGCTGGTCGGGTCGGCCGTTTCACTCTCCGCGAAATCGCCGGTCCCGTCGCCGGAACCGACGATCGTCGATTGATCGGTGCGATCGTCCGCGTCGCTCACATTGTTTTGTGTCATGGATTCACGCTCGCTCGAACTTGTTTCGCAAGATGATCGCGGTCGCGTTCATCACCAGCAACACGACCAGCAACGTCACGACGCCGGCGGCTACTACACCGTAGCGGAAGTCAGCTTTCGGCTCGAACGCCCAGGTGTAGATCTGCCGGGGCATCGCACTCCCGAGGTCGAAGAAACTGTTCGGGGCTATCCGAACAGAGGCCGCGATCCCGACCAGGAGGAGCGGAGCTGTTTCGCCGATCGCCCGGCCGAGCGCCAGGATCGTCCCCGTGAGGATACCGGGGATCGCCTCGGGCAAGACGACGTTTCGGACTGTCTGCCAGCGGGTCGACCCCATTCCGTAGGCGGCCTGGCGCTGTGAATCCGGGACCGCCTCGATGGCTTCCTGAGCAGAGATGATCACGATCGGCAGGATGAGCAGCCCAACTGTCAACCCACCGACGATGATCGAGCCATTCGGCAAGTGCACGTAGCGGACGAACACGGCCAACCCGAGCAGGCCGTAGACGACAGATGGAACGCCCGCGAGATTCGCGATGTTGATCTCGATCACGGTCACGAACTTCCCCATCGGCCCACTCGAAGGGGCATACTCCTCCAGGTAGATTGCCGCCCCCACGCCGATGGGGAACGTCGCCACGATGACGACGAGCAACAGCATGATCGACCCGACCAGGGCCGGGTAGATCCCCGCGAGTGTCGGCTCGGTGTTGGGCACACTGGTGAGATATGCCCAGTCGAGCCATACTTCCGGCCCGGCGAAACTCAGCGCGTCAGTGAGGACCACGCCCAACAGTGCCCCGGCAATCAGGACGACCGGGAATACGAGGCCGGATACTCCTCGACCCCGGCGATAGATCCCTTCGACGTAGACCCCGACCGGGACAGCCGTCGTCGTGTAGACGATGACCCAGGTCGTGGCTGCGATCCCGGTCAGCAGTTCGAGCGTGAGCGTGCCTAGCCCGCCAGCGAGGATCAGTCCCCCGGCGAACGCCCCGTCCCGCCGGCTCTCACGTCGGCGGCCGACGAACCACCCCGCCAGGGCAGCGACTGGCAGCGTCAGTGTCCCGAGCAGCTGCAGCGACGGCAGCGGGAGCAGGGGCGACTTCAGAATCAATTCGGGAAGGCTGACAACTCGCCGGGTGAGACCGACCAGCCGGGCGACCTGCGTCGGCGGCGTCCCGAACAGGATGGCGACCCCGAGCAGCGGCGCGAGGAGTAGTCGTTCGAGGCCGGCGTTCGGTCGCACTCTGGTGTGTGCGACAAGGGCGACGACCAGCGCGGCGACCCCGATCGCGAGCGCGAAGTACTCCTTGATCGTCAGCAGTTCCGCGAAGACGACGCCTAGTCCGCCGGCGAGTAGCAGCCCGACAATCGGGAGCCCGGTCGTCGTATAAGCGACCTCGCCCGCCGGGCCCTCTGCCCGAAAATAATAGTACGCGCCGAGCGCGACCGCCGGGAGACCGACCGTCGCGAGGAAGACGAGATGCCAGCCCGGGTCGGCCGACAGCGGTCTAAACGCGTCGTTGGCGACGTACAGCAGGAGAACGAACACCGAGAGGAGCCCGATCGAGGTCGCTGTCAGACACAGCGCTTCGAAGACTCGGCCGCGAGTCTGGCTCACTTCACTGTCTTCACCGTACCAGCCGACATCGGTGGTCGCCATCAGACGATCACCTCCACGGGTGCCTTCCGGTGTCCGATCATTCGTATTCCTCCCGATAGTGTGCGGCGATACGGTTGCTCACGAGGTTCATTGCGAACGTGATAACGAACAGCGTCAGGCCGATGGCGAACATGCTCCGGTAGATCGGCCCCGCGGCGTTCTCGGCGTTGACAAGATGGATCATCGCGGCCGTCATCGGTTGGTTGGACTCAAAGAGGTTCGCCAGCGGATCGGCGAGATCGAGCAGTTGTGGGCTCTGACCCATCGCAACGGCGACGATCATGGTTTCGCCGATGGCCCGCGAGAGCGCGAGGATGAACGACGAGAAGATACCCGAGACGGCCGCCGGAATCACGATCCCCGTCGAGACCTCGTACTTCGTCGCTCCCAGGCCGTAACCTGCTTGCCGAAGCGAATCCGGGACAGCGCTCATCGCGTCCTCGCTCAGACTCGAGACCATCGGGACGATCATGATCCCGACCATGATCGAGGCGCTGAGCACGTTAAACGTGCCGACTGGGAGGCCAAACGCGGCGAGGAAGGGAGTCACGTACACCAGCGCGAAGTACCCGTAAACCACCGTCGGAATCCCGGCCAGTATCTCCAGGGCGGGTTTGAGAACAGATCGCATCCGCGAGCTGGCGTATTCAGAGAGGTAGGTCGCTGCGGCCAGGCCGATCGGGATCGCCACCATCGCCGAGAGGACCGTCACGAGGAGCGTCCCGGTGAGCAGCGGCAACACACCGAGTTTTTCCTGGTCGATAATCCATTCTGTCCCGAAGAAGAACGCGGCGGGATCGTAGCCGGCGAAGAACTCCAGGGCCCCACTCGTCAGCACGACGACGATTCCGATGGTCACAAGAATCGAGACTGACGCACAGGCAAAGAGGAGATAGCGGTAGATCCGTTCACGACTTGCCTCGTCGGGTGGCGTCGTGATCGCCGTCGCGGTGTCGGTATTGCCCGTCCCCGTCGTCACGTCCGTGCTCATCGATCCACACCTCCCGTGGGTGGGCGATGGACGGCGATCATGGTGTCTGGAGAACGAGTTTCGCGAGGTTGTCGTCTCTGGTTGCTTCGCCGATCGGGACGTAGCCGACCTCACTCACGAGGTCGGTCGCGGCGTTTTTCAGATAGAAGGAAACGAAATCAAACACTTCGTCCCGCGCGAGGGCGTCCCGGTTAACGTAGATGAACAGCGGCCGAGTCATCGGATATGACCCGGTCGTGGCATTTTCCAAGGTCGGCGCCACGCACCCCTCGTTCGATCCATCGTCGACCGGGACCGCCTTCACCCGGTCGCTGTTCTCGCTGTAGTAGGCGTATCCGAAGTATCCCATCGCGTAGGGATCGTTCTCGATGCCCTGGATGATGATGTTGTCCTCCTCGGTCTGCTCGTGGTCCGGCGTGTGGTTGTATTCCTCGCCCACGACGTGGTTGTTAAACCAGTCGTACGTTCCCGAGGTCGGGGCTGGGCCGAACAGTTTGATCGGCTCGCTCGGCCATTCCTCGCGCACGTCCGACCATTGTTCGACACCGCCGTCCCGCCAGATTTGGGACAGTTCCTCGTAGGTCAGGCAGTCGACCCAGTCGGCATCGTTGTTGACCGCGACGGTCAGGGCGTCCCGACCGACCTGGAACTCGATCGGCTCGACGTCGTTGTTCCCACACGAGGTCCTCTCTTCGTCAGTGATCGGCCGGGAGGCACCGTTGATGTCCGAGGCTCCCGGGCAGAAGTGGTTCTTGAACCCGCCGCCAGTCCCTGTCGGGTCGACGGTGACGTTGACGTCGTGTTCGATCATGAATTCCTGGGCCATCAGGTCCGAGATCAGATAGACCGTACTCGAGCCCTTGACTATCACTTGGCCACCGCCACTGTCGGGTTCCGAACGGACGTTCTCCACGCAACCGGAGAGGGACGCGACGCCTACTCCACCGGCTCCGAGGAGGAAATCCCGTCGAGAAACCGTACACGCGACATCGCGTGCCATTATTAGTCGAAGGCTCCGGAGTAGATAAATATGCTACTATTATCGCTATGATCTATATATAGGTATATATAGTCCAATGGCGTCTGGTACGCTACGCACTGGTCGACGGGTCAACAGCAGCCCTCTTCCGGATTTGATCGACAGCTGTCCCGGACCTTCGGCCCCTAGCCCCCGCTCGGACTGACGCCGGATCGGATCGGGAAACGGGCCAACAGACAGTGTTTTTGTACTTTGGCAGCACTCATTGTACTTCCGGCGCGGTTCCGTTGTAGATGTCGGCGGAACGGTAACCGAAGTCTCCAGCAGCCATGGCCGTTCGCATTCGGCCGGTCGTCACACGACTCATAGCAGCATATATTGATATATAGTAGTTAATAGCAAAAATATATAGATATGGAATGATTTATTGCTCTCCTCCGGTTCACTACAGCGTATGGAGACCCGCAAGGTCCAGGTCACGGGTGGCTCCACGTACACGGTGTCACTACCGAAAAACTGGGCGACAGACAACGAAGTAAGCGCAGGCAGTATCGTCGAGTTCCACTCCGAGGAGGATTTCTTGTTACTCTCACCGAAGGACGAGGAGGAGCGGACACAGGGGACCCTCGACGTGAGCGGGCTGACCGAGGAGACGGAGTTGACCCGCGCGGTGATGACGATGTACGTCAGCGGGTTCGACATCATCGAACTAGAGGCGAGTCGGATCACGGCGGCCCAGCGTCGCGTCATCCGGGACGCCACGCAGGGGCTCGTCGGTCTGGAAGTAATCGAGGAGACGGGCGAGCGCGTCGTCCTCCAGGATCTGCTGGACTCTTCGGAACTGTCGGTCCACAACGCTATCACGCGGATGCGGCTGGTTTCGCTGACCATGTCTGCCGACGCGGTGACGGCGCTCGTCGAGAACGACGCCGACCTCGCCCAGGACGTCATGGAACGCGACGACGATGTCGACCGGCTTTGGTACATGGTCTCGCGGGTATTTCGAACCGTGCTCCGGGACCCGACCACGGCTACCGAGATCGGGTTCCCGCGGGAGACGGTCTTTGACTACCAGTCCGGTGCCCGGCAACTCGAACGCATCGCCGACCACGCGAACAAGATCGCCGGTATCGCGAGCGAGGTCGGCTCAGTCCCCAAAGAAGAGGCGGCGGCCCTTCGAGAACTCCAGGAGATCGCGATCTCTGTCCCCGAGACTGCCATGGACGCCCTGTTGAGCGAGGACCCAGATGAGGCAGTCGAACTCGCCAACGAGGCGCGAGGGCGCATCGACGAGGTCGATCGAAAGGCCCGTGAGGTGGACAACCTCATTCTGGAGTTCGACGACCCACAGCGTGCCCAGCGGCTCGGGCTCGTCGTCGACTCGTTGACCCGGACCGCCGATTATGGGAGCAATATCGCCGAGAGCGCCCTTCAAAAGGCCGCACCGAAACCATCGTAAGCGCCCATATCGGTTCTCTATTACCGGAAAATCAGGCGTAAAGCCCCACCCTCAACGAGCGCCGGGCGTCCGATGCATCGGACGCACAAGCGAGTAGGGTGGGGATACGCGCCGTAAGCTTACTTTGGCTTTCACCGGACTGTGCCTGGCCGGATATTCCACCGAGATGGAAATACTTTTGTTTGTGAGATAACATAGATTACGCATGGCGAATAAGGTCGCCACACGCACCTTTCGGGCGAGGATTCTCAATCACTCGCAAGTGCGTGACGATCTCGATTCGCTCGGGTTCGCCGCCAGCAAGCTCTGGAACGTTGGTCGCTGGACCGCCCAACGTGTCTGGGACGCTTGCGGCCAGATTCCCGGCGCTAACGCGCTCACGGCCTACCTCAAAAAGCACGAACGCTATGCGGACTTGCATTCACAATCCAGTCAACGAGTTCTCCAGGAACTCGGTGAGGCGTTCACCAGTTGGGTCGGCAAGCGCGAAAACGGGGACACGAAAGCGAACCCGCCCGGATACCGCAAACGCAACGGCGACCACCCACGCTCGACGGTCACGTTCAAGCAGGCGGGCTTCAAACACGACGCCGCGAACAACCGTCTCAGGCTCTCGAAGGGCAAGAACCTGAAGGACGGGTGGTCAGACTTCGTCCTCTGTGAGTACGAGGTCATTGGACCGCCCGAGACGGCCATCGAGAACGTCCAGCAGGTTCGTGCCGTGTACGAGCACGGCGAGTGGCGATTGCACGTCGTTTGCCAGGTCGAAATTGACTCCCCAGACGCACCCGGTGACGATGTGGCCGGGATCGATCTCGGCATCTGTAACGTCGCCGCCGTATCGTTTGGCGATGAATCCCTGCTGTACCCCGGTGGGGCGCTCAAAGAGAACGAATACTATTTCGCCAAGAAGAAAGCCAAATGCGACGATTCTTCGTCCCGTGAAGCTACCCGTCTTGACCGCAAACGAACGGGTCGCCGGACGCACTTCTTGCACACGCTTTCGAAAGCAATCGTCGAGGAGTGCATCGAGCGTGGCGTTGAAATGATTGTCGTGGGCGACCTCGCGAGCATCCGCGAAGACGACGAGAACGGCGAGCCTCGCAACTGGGGCGACCACGGCAATCTCGATTTGCACGGCTGGGCGTTCGACCGCTTCACGTCGATGCTCACCTACAAGGCCGAAGAACGGGGCATTGAGGTCGAACTTGTCTCCGAGCGAGACACGTCGAAGTCGTGTTCGGCGTGCGGTCGAAGCGCCGACAGCCAGCGCGTCGAGCGTGGGCTGTACGTCTGTGAGGAATGTGGGCTGGTCGCCAATGCTGATAGTAACGGGGCAGAGAATATCCGACAAAAGGTACTCCCGAATCCTCAACAGGATAGGGATAACGGCTGGTTGGCACAGCCAGCGGTTCGCCTGTTCGACCGTAGCGAGGGTCGTTTCGCCCCGCGAGAACAGGTCATGAACCGCGAACCGTAATATCCCAACTGCGGTCGGGAATCCCCGTCCTCAGCGAGCGCCCGAATGGGCGCGAGCAGGGCGGGGAGGATGTCAAACCCTCCTGCACCCGGAAGTATGCAACGCCGGACCGATATGTAGTGGAGTTGATCCGACTGGCGCGTTCCGATACCCATTAGAGCGTCCCGTTATTGCCAGTGTCATGGCGTTGCGTGCTGTCTACGAAATCACCTGTGAGCACTTGCCGTTCGTCTCGGTCGCAGCCAGCGTTCCTGAGACGACACTCCAGGTACAGCTGGTCGCCAGCCAGGACGAGTACACGCCGTTCGTCGTCACGGTGACGGCGGGGGCGGCGTCGGCCGTCGAGGCAGCCTTCGACAGTAGCTCCTTCGTTGCCGGGTATACGCGAATCGACCACGCCGAAGATCGGCCACGGTACAAGGTGCTCCCGGCTGTGAGCATGAGCGAGCAGTTCCCAGCGGCGTTCGACGTTGGCGGCCTGCAAGCGCTGGCGGACAACGGTTCCGTGATCGACTGCAATCGCGTGACTTCGACCGGCTGGATCCAGTCCGGTCGGTTCGCGAGCCGGGAGACTGTCACCGAGATTCGTGATTTCTGGGAGCACAACGGTGCCTTCGAGTTACGGAAGCTGGAGAGGGTGTCCGACGACCGAGCAGCTGATGCCGTGACCGAGCGCCAGCGCGAGGCGCTGCTGGCGGCACGGGAGATGGGGTACTTCGACGTGCCACGAGACGCAGCATTGGCTGATGTCGCAGCCAAACTCGACATCAGCGCGTCCTCACTCTCCGAACGGCTCCGCCGTGGGCACCGCTCGTTGATCGCGGCGTCTCTCGACGACCCGGACGGGTGATCGTCGGCGCAGCTTCCGTCCCCGACTTGAACGGCCGCATGACTGAGAGTTAACGGTTACTCTGCTCGCCCCTGACTGGTCGATCCATGCAGACTGTCAGATCCGCAGACGGCACACCCATTGCATACGAACGACACGGCGAGGGGTCGCCGCTCATCCTCCTGCACGGATCAAGCGCCGACCGCCACAGTTTCCGACCGCTGCTCCCACATCTCGCCGACGAACACACACTCGTCGTTCCCGACCGCCGTGGCCGGGGCGACAGCGGCGATGGAGACGACTACAGTCTCGACCGTGAGGTTGCGGATCTCCAGGCCATCGTTGCCGATCTCGACGAAGCCCCTGCCGTCTTCGGCCATTCATTCGGCGGGCTTGTCGCGCTGGCGGCCGCACCGAAACTCGACATCCGTCGGCTCGTTCTGTATGAACCGGCCCTCCTCGTCGGAGAGTATCGCGACGACGATCTGGCTGATCGCCTGCAGGCCCACGTCGACGCGGGCGAACGCCGCGACGCACTCAAGCTGTTTATCGAGGCAGGTAGTGGAGTTCCCGACGCGACTCTCCTCCCGTGGTGGCCGGAGGACGCACCGTTCGATCGTGTCGAGACCATCGTCCGGGAGAGTCGAGCTGTCGAGGACTACCGACTGGCTGAAGACCATGGGATTGAGATGCCGACTCTGCTCTTGAGGGGGGACCGTGGCCCGGAACACCTCCGGAACGCGGTGTCGACACTCGCCGATCGACTACCCGACGCTCGAACGACGACACTCGACGGCGTCGGGCACATGGGCCTCGAATCGGCACCTGAACGGGTCGGCGATGCTGTCGCTTCCTTCCTCGATACGTGACGCCAGGACCATGCTGCCCTCGACCCGCCTGTCGGACCTATCGCTATCCGGCTCGATCGTCTCGAAAATGTCGAAATCGGGTTACTCGAGGCGTTCGGCGTTGACCTGCCCGTCCTGTCCGGGACGGGAGGTCACGCGGGCCTCGCCCTCGCTCGTCTCGATGACTGCGCCTTTGGTGATGATGTTTCGCCGGACGTAATTTGGATTGGCGGGGTTCTCGACGACGTTCTCGATCTCGGCGGCGACAGTGCCCTCGTCCGTGGCGACGCTGGCGACGTCGGTTGCGACGGCCCGGACCTTCTCGGTGCCGCCGCGTGCGTCGACGACCTTGAGTTTCCGCTCGCCGACCTGGGTTTCCGTCGGTTCGTCACCGAGTTCGTACTTGCGCTTGTTTCGGGAGTGTCGGCGTCGACCGCCGGTTCGCTTGCGCGTCGAGCGTCCCTGGAATTTCATACCCAAGAGAAGTGCCAGGATATACTTCAACCCCTCGAATCCAGGCCGCGATCGCCAGGTTTAGGAGCGAAAGCGGCCCATCTCCGGGCGATGAGTCTCCGGACAGCCGTCGCAGCCCCGTTCGTCGGGGACGGGACCGATACGTTGCCGCGTAGCGACTTCGTCGTCGACCTCTCGCTCGATCGAGACTGGTTTTCCCCCGAACAGGCCAAACGGCTGATCGACGTCGCCGCCAGCGAGGGATTGCTCGCCATCGAGGAAGACACGCTCGAACTCCAGTTCGACCACGCTTCGGTGACGGTCCCTCCGGAATACGCCCCCGACGAGTCGATCCTGCGGGAGCGTTCGACCTTCGAGCGCGTGCTTGATTCGGTCGTCGCCGAAGGGGTCGACAAACAGGAAGCGGTCGCCGCGATCAACGCCCTCCAATCCGAACTAGCGATCACCCTGGAGGCCGCGGCCGTCCTCTACGCCCGGCGGCGCGGAATTGACGTGGGATCGGCTACCGAACGGGCAATCGAGGAGATTTGAGATGGTCGAGGATCGCATCACTGACGGGGAGCGGATCGCAGAGGTGTTTCGTGCGGAGATCGCGGGCCGTGAGACGGGCGGACTGGATCGACTGTCGATCACCGAGGACGGCACGACGACTGTCCTCCTCGATGGGGCACCGCTGGCGACGGTCGAACCGGGGGAAAACGGTCTCGAGATTCGGTTCCAGCGGGCAAAGGAGATGGTCCGAACGACTGCCGGGGACGCGGGACTCGAAACGCGGTCGGAGAATGGGCCGGTTACGATCGTCGTCGAATCCGCGGCGGCGACCAAACGCGCGACGGATCTGCTTGCGACGATCGCCGAGCGGATCGAGTAGCCGCCGCGGGCGACTGAGAGCTACAACGTTTCGAGTACGTCGAGGAGTTCTTCGTGGAGTCGATCCCGCTCGATGTGTGCGTCTGCACGTGGGTGTGGATCCGGACCGCCCGGGTAGAGGATCTGGACGGCGCGCATACCGGCCGCGAGCGCACCCTCGATATCCGCCTCCGGTTTGTCGCCGACGTAGACTGCCTCTCCAGATTCGACGCCCAGCGCCGCGAGGACCGCTTCGAAGGTCGCCGGGTCCGGCTTGCGGGTCTCCATCGTTCCGGTCACGACGGTCGCGTCGACGAGGTCGGTCCACCCCAGCGCGTCGAGTTTCGAGCACTGGGCGCGTTCGGGGCCGTCGGTCAGGACGCCGACGCGGTAGCCGGCACCGTTCGCGAGGGTCGACAGCAGTTTCTCGGCCCCCTCGACAGGTTCTAAGTGTTCGTTGACGATGCCACGGTAGGTCTCGGCCAGGTCGTGGGGGTCGACGGGTTCGTCCTCGTATATTGTCTCGAAAATGCGCGCGCGTGTCTCGCCCGTTACGGCCTCGCGGTGGGCGTCTTCGTAGGTCCCGTACTCGATCGGTTCTAGTCCGGCCTCGCCGACCGTGTCCGCAAGCAGTGTCTGGCGATCGCGCGCGGTCACGGCAAGCGTCTCGTCGAGGTCGAACACCACCGCCGCGAGTGTCATCAGGTGTTCCTAACCCGACGGGCCTAATTGAGTCTTCCCGTTCGTGGCGATCGGCCAACTGTTCGCTAGCGGTCCACACGACCGATGGGCTCCCTGCCTCGCGACCGACGGGAGTGCGCCCCTCGGGACCGATGGAAATACTTGAGTCGACCGCGCCGGTGGCCCCAGGTATGGACTTCTTCGAGCGATTGGCCGCCCGGATCGACGCGACCGAAAGCGTCGTCTCGGTCGGACTGGACCCCGATCCCGACCGCCTGCCCGAGCATCTCTCCGAGAAGGACCTCCCGCGGTGGGCGTTCAACCGCCGGGTCATCGACGCGACCCACGAACACGCCGCCGCCTACAAGCCCAACGCTGCCTTCTACGAGGGACCGGACGGCTGGCGTGCCCTCCAAGAGACGATCGCCTACGCCCACGGCAAGGGCGTGCCCGTTCTGCTGGACGCCAAACGCGCGGACATCGGTAATACGGCCCGCCAGTACGCCACGGCACTGGACGAGGACGGACTCGACGCCGACGCGATCACGGTCAACCCCTACCTCGGTCGGGACTCTCTTGAGCCCTTCTTGCAGCGCGAGGACGCGGGCGTGTTCGTCCTCTGTCGGACCTCGAACCCCGGTGGCTCTGACCTTCAGGACCTCGAACTCGCCGACGGTGAAGCGCTCTACGAGCGGGTGGCCGCGCTGGCCGATCTCTGGAACCGCAACGACAACGTCGGGCTGGTCGTCGGCGCGACCGCGCCCGAAGAACTCGAAGCACTCCGCGAGCAGGTTCCCGACCTGCCGTTCCTGGTGCCCGGCGTCGGCGCCCAGGGCGGTGACAGCGAGGCGGCGGTCGAACACGGACTCGCCGAGCGACCGGACCTCGCCACGCGCGTCGGACTGGTCAATTCTTCCCGTGGGATCATCTTCGCCGGCGAGGAAGCGGGCGGGCCGGGTGAGACAGATCCGGACGCCTACTATCGGGCCGCGGGAGACGCTGCCAAGCGTCTCAAACGCCGGCTGAACCGCCACCGGGACACCTAAAAGCGTCACGACGAGTTGCCGATATTGCAGTCTATCACACCCATCGGTGTTCTGGAGGGTCATTGGACTGGTCGATGACAACCGTCTCCACTCGGTCGGTGCCGCGACGGATCGTCGGCGTCGTGGCGACGGAGCGAACGTATCGCAACCTGGCGTATCTGTTCTTGCGGTTTCCACTGGGGATCGCGTACTTCTCGCTGTTCCTCACTGGGATCGTTCTCGGGATCGTCTTGCTCCCGCTGCTCGTCGGGATTCCGATACTGATCGGCGTCCTCGGGGCCGCCGATTACGCGGGCGTGATCGAGGCGCAGATTGCCACGGCACTGCTGGAGGTTGAGGCGACCTGGGAGCCGACCGACGTCGGTGAATTATCAGTCGTCAAGTACGCTAAGACGGTCGCGACGACGCCCCGAAACTACGCCCTCGTGGTGTACTTCCTGGCGCAGTTCCTCGTCGGCATGGTCGCGTTCATCGCGCTCACGACGGGACTGGTGCTTCCGCTGGCGTTGCTGGTCGCGCCCCTGGTCTACTGGCTGCCGGGCGTGCGTTACCAGTTGCTGGGCGGCGACGGTTCCATGGTCACGCTCGGTCCGATGTCGATGGAGACATCCGTCGGATCCGGCGGGTTCGATATGGTGGTCATTGACACGTTGCCGGAAGCACTCATCGCGTCGGTCGTCGGCGCGCTGGTCTTGCTGGTCGCGCTGCACCTGTTCAACGCCCTCGCCCGCCTGTTGGGGCGGCTCACGGTCGTGCTCTTCGACTCTGTCGATCAGGGCCAGTAGGTGTGACCGTCTTCAGACACGATCAGAACTGGTATGTGTCGCCGTTTTCCGGCTGGTCGTTTCCGTTCGTCTGTCTGCCACCGCCGACTTCGCCGGCACACTCGACGCAGTACCCGAGTGAGGGCTCATAGTGGCGCTCACAGACGAGTGAGCCACACCGATCGCAGGTGTACTCGGCGTTTCCCTCTCCACAGACCGCACAGAGGCCGGTGGCGCTCATATTGGGTGTTCGACACCGGGACGTTTCAATACTCGGGGCTTACGACACGGTCTCCAGTGCGGCACCGAGCACAAGCCCGACCCCGCCGAGCGCGGTGAGATAGAGACCAATACCCGGCGACAGTGCCTGTCGTGCGAGTTCGGCCCCCGCGCCGCCACCCTTGACTCCCATCGCCGGATCGACGATGTAGTACAGCGCTACGGCCGCAGTGAGGCCGCCCAGAATGCCCACGGCAATCTTGTTGATCCGATCCCAGGGCCGTGCCACCACGAGCGCGGCCGCGATGATCGCAAACGCCAGGGTGAAGACCCCGTCGCCGTCGATCCCGCTGACAGTCACGCTCGTCCCCAGGATCGACGCAGTAATCCAGGGCAGAAAGGCCGCGATCACGACGACGACCGCGCTCCCGATCGAAAGCTGTTCGCCACGCGAAAACTGGAATCTGGAATTCGTTCGTGTCTGTGACATTGGTCCTGTTATTGACCGGCGTTCTCGCCAATCACGTATATAGCTGGGGTATTCTCCCGGTATCGTCCGTGCACAACCGTCTTCGACGATCACTCACGGATCGAATAGCCATCGCTTAAGCGTCGCCACGCGAAGCCATCGACAGAATGTCTTGGCTCGCTGTGATCGCGACGGCACTCTGGGCGATGTTGCCTGCCTACGTCCCGAACAACGCCGCAGTGCTGGCTGGCGGCGGCCGGCCCATCGACGGTGGTCGATCCTGGGGCGGGCGGCGGGTACTCGGCGACGGCAAGACCTGGCGCGGGACGGCCGCAGGGACGGGTGCGGGGACCGTCCTGGCGCTCGCCCTCGACGCGCTTGCCCCGGCTGCGAGCGATGCACTGGGAATGCCCCTCCCGGGATTTCCCCTCTCAGCGGCCGTCGCCCTGGCGCTGGGCGCCATGCTCGGCGACGTCGCCGCCTCGTTCATCAAACGCCGCCTGGACAGGGACCGCGGCGCGCCGGTCCCCGGACTTGACCAGCTCGACTTCGTCGTCGGTGCGCTGGTGGCCGCGGCGCTCGCCACCCCCGGCTGGTTCGCCGATACGTTCACGTTCCCGGTGATTGCCGTCGTGATCGTCGCGACGCCGCTGTTGCACGTCGGGACGAATGCCATCGCCTACGGTCTCGGACTGAAGGACGAGCCGTATTGAGTAGCTGGCAGGGGAGTGTTCTGCCGCCTACACCTCTGAGGGTCGAGCGGTGGGGTTATCCCGCTCGACCGTGGAGACCGATCCAATGAGTAGCCGAGCCAGCACGCTGACTCTGGCGACACGGGGATCGGATCTCGCGCTCCGGCAGGCCGCGACCGTCCGGGACGCCCTCGCCGGTCGCCGGCGCGAGGTCGAACTCCACGAGGTCGAGACCGCCGGCGACCGGATCGACGACGAACTCATCCACCGCCTGGGCAAGACGGGCGCGTTCGTCCACAGTCTCGACGAGCGCGTCCTCGCAGGTGAAGCTGATGCGGCCGTCCACTCCCTGAAGGACGTGCCCACCGAGGACCGCGAGGGCCTGATCGTCGCCGCGGTTCCCGAACGCGGTCCCGCCGGCGACCTCCTGGTCTCTCCGGATGGAGTCTCGCTATCCGACCTCTCGGAGGGCGCGACTGTTGGCACGTCAAGCCTGCGCCGGCGCGCCCAGTTGCTGGCCGAACGGCCCGACCTGGACGTCCAGCCGCTCCGGGGTAATGTGGACACCCGCGTCGAGAAACTCCTCGCGCCGACCCTCCACGCGGAGCACGAGGCCCGCGTCGAGGCCGAAGAAGCCGAGAACGGGGACGACACAGACGACGAAGGCGACGCGGACGAAGAACCTCAGTTCGAACGGACCGTCGAGGAGTGGTTCTCCGATCTCGCCGAGGTCGAACGCCGGGCACTGGAACGCGATGTCGACACCGAGTACGACGCGATCGTCCTCGCCGAGGCCGGGATGGAACGGCTTGGGCTGATCCATCACGTCGAGTACGAGCGGCTCCCGCCCGAACAGTTCGTTCCCGCGCCGGGACAGGGGACTCTCGCCGTCGTCGCGAGCGACGAGGCAGTCGTCGAGCGGATTCACGAGACGCTCGACGACCCCCGAACGCGCGTCGAGGCGACCGTCGAGCGGACCATCCTCGAGGAACTGGGCGGGGGCTGTGTCGCCCCGATCGGCGTCCGGGCTCTCTTCCAGGGCCGAGTCGTCACGACGACCGCTCGGATCCTTTCGCCGGACGGCGAGGAGGAAGTGGCCGATCGCCGGACGCTGCCAGTCGAGAATCATCCGGAGGCGGCCCGCGAGATGGCGGCGGACCTCGCCGACCGCGGCGCAGCCGAGTTGATCGAACGTGCCCGTGAGGACGCGGCGGGGGATTCGACGTGACTGGCGACGTCGGGACGGTCTACCTGGTCGGCAGCGGCCCCGGCGACCCCGAACTGTTGACGGTCAAGGCCCGCCGGTTGCTCGAAGAGGCCGACCTCGTCATGCACGATAAGTTGCCCGGCGAGGACATCATCGAACTCGTCCCCGCCGAGGCCCGCGTCGACGTGGGCAAGCGCGCCCACGGCGACCGGACGCCCCAGTCCGAGATCAACCGCCGGCTGGTCGAACGCGCCCGGGAGGGCAAGACGGTCGTCCGACTGAAGGGCGGCGACCCGACTGTCTTCGCCCGCGGTGGCGAAGAGATGGCCTATCTCGCCGACCACGACGTCCCCTTCGAGGTCGTGCCCGGTGTCACCTCGGCGACCGGCGGCCCCGCAGTCGCGGGCATCCCGCTGACCCACCGCGAGTTCGCTTCCAGCGTCACGGTCGTCACCGGTCACGAGGACCCGACCAAGGCGGAGTCGGCTGTCGACTGGGAGGCGCTGGCCGCGACCGGCGGGACGATCGTCGTATTGATGGGTGTCACCCGGCTGCCCGAGTACACCCGCGCGCTGATCGACGCCGGGATGGATCCCGACACGCCCGCGGCGCTGGTCGAGCGCGCGACCTGGGACGGCCAGCAGGTCGCCACCGGGACCGTCGAGACCATCGTCGATGCCCGCGATTTGGTCGGGATCGAACCGCCGGCTGTGACGGTCATCGGCGAAGTGGCGGGCGTCCGCGAGGACGTCCTGGAGTGGCTGGGGGGATACGAGTGACTGCCCAACGATCTGGAGCGGGCGCAAACGACGGTTCGACTCACCGACCGCGCGTCGCCGTCTTCCGGCCCGACGACGACCGGCTCCGGGACGCAGTCGCGCTGCTGGACTCGCTCGGTGTCAAGCCGGTCGCCGACTCCATGCTGGCCGTCGAGCCGACCGGGGCACTGCCCAGAGACGACGCGGCGTTCGTCGTGTTCACGAGCAAGACCGGGGCCGAACTCGTCGCCGAGGAGTGGACGGCCGGCGAGGAGACGGTGTGTGCGATCGGTGAGCCGACGGCCGCAGCGCTCCGGGAGCACGGGATCAGCGTCGATGTCGTCCCAGAAACGTTCTCCTCGACGGGGCTGGTCGACGCGCTGGGTGACAGCGTCGACGGATCGCGGGTCGAGATCGCCCGGAGCGATCACGGCAGCGACGTGCTTCCCGAGGGGCTGTGGGACGCAGGTGCCTACGTACACGAGACGGTCCTCTACCGACTGGTCCGGCCGGACGACGCGGGCGAGTCCGTGCGGCTGGCCGCCGAGGGCGATCTCGACGCGGCGCTGTTCACCTCCTCGCTGACCGTCGAGCACTTCCTGGCGATCGCCGACGAGCGCGGTCAACGTGAGGCCGCGATCGAGGGGTTGCGTGCGGCGGTCGTGGGAACCATCGGCGAGCCGACCCGCGAGACGGCGACCGACCACGGGATCGACGTCGACGTGGTTCCCCACACGGCTGACTTCGAAGCGCTGACCGAGGCAGTCCTCGATCGGCTGGAAGGGGAATAAGCGTCCGTTTTCGGTCACCTCACGGCCCAACAGTTAATCTACCACCGTCTGAAGGGGCTCCCATGGCGGACGAGATCGACGACATCGACGAATTACCGGATGCGCCCGCGGCACTGGCCAGGACTACCCCGACGTGTGGGACGCCTACGCCGACCTCGGGGAAACCTGTTCTGCGGCCGGCGGGATCGACGGGGAGACCAAACGGCTCGTAAAACTCGCCCTGGCGGTCGGCACCCAATCGGAGGGCGCCGTTCACTCACACGTCCGGCGGGGCCTCGAGGAAGATGTCGATCCCGAGACCCTTCGACAGGTTGCGATCCTCGCGATCCCGACGATCGGCTTCCCGAAGGCCATGGCTGCCCTCACCTGGATCGACGACCTCGCGGAGTAAGGTCCCGACCGCGAAACTGTGAGTGTTCCCGATAGCGAGACAGATCTAGACGGTGTTCCCGCCGAGGACGATTGAGTCGGCTTATCGTAACTCAATGTTCTCTGATACGATGACGGCTACTGATCGTTTCATCCCGGCCTGAGAGAGTCCTGATCACTCCGTTTCTTTTTGACATACAATCACATTTTGTTGTCCTTGTATTCTTCTTACGATTAATATTTAAGGATAGACGATGAGCATTCGACCATGCCACATGGCCAAGACGTCGAAGCGGAAAACGACCCGACGAGTAGTTCTACCTACGAGTGCCTCCAGTGTGGTGACATCGTCGAAGCCAAGACCCATCCTGGAGCCTGTGACTGCGGTGGCGACTATCAAAACCGGGCGAAATCCCTGGAGTAATTTTTCTTGCGCTCCGTCCGGCATCGGATACCTACCCAGGAGAGCGCAGTCCGCGATCGGACAGTGGCGTCACGCCAGACATGTCTTGAGCCGACGAGGGCATCTCCGGAACGATGTGGTTCGAGGACCGGTGTCGGTGAGACAGTCGATACGGCGATCGCGAGCGGGAGTGACCGGGCGGTAGTTGGCCGACCCACGAGATCGGTGACGACAGATACAACCGAATACGGGCAGCAGCGTCAGCATTCGAAACAGGGGTCGGACAATCAGGCAACCCCGGACGGGCCTAGCTGTGGATGCCCATCGCCTCGATCTGCTCCTGGTAGCGGTTACGGATCGTGACTTCCGTCACCTGAGCGACGTCGGCGACTTCACGCTGAGTTTTCTTCTCGTTGCACAACAGAGAGGCGGCGTAGATCGCGGCGGCGGCGTAGCCCGTCGGGGACTTCCCCGAGAGCAGGCCCTTCTCGGCGGTCGTCTCGATGATCTCGTTGGCTTTCGACTGGACTTCCTCGCTCAGTTCGAGTTCGGAGCAAAAGCGGGGGACGTACTTCTTGGGATCGACTGGTTCCATCTCGAGGCCGAGTTCCTGTGAGATGTATCGATAGGTTCGGCCGATCTCCTTGCGCTCGACGCGGGAAACCTCGCTGATCTCCTCTAGACTCCGCGGGATACCTTCCTTCCGACAGGCCGCGTACAGCGCAGAGGTGGCGACGCCCTCGATCGAGCGCCCGCGGATGAGGTCTTCGTCCAGCGCCCGGCGGTAGATGACGGATGCGACCTCCCGGACAGATCGGGGGACGCCCAGCGCGGAAGCCATCCGGTCGATCTCACTCAGAGCGAACTGGAGATTGCGCTCGCCCGCGTCCTTGGTCCGGATGCGTTCCTGCCACTTTCGCAGTCGGTGCATCTGGCTGCGCTTCTTCGAGGAGATAGAACGGCCGTAGGCGTCTTTGTCTTTCCAGTCGATGGTCGTCGTCAGTCCCTTGTCGTGCATCGTCTGGGTCGTCGGCGCGCCCACGCGGGACTTCTCTTGGCGCTCTTGGTGGTTGAACGCCCGCCACTCCGGTCCCGGGTCGATGCTCTCCTCCTCGACGACCAGCCCGCAGTCCTCGCAGATGATCTCGCCCCGATCCCCGTCTTTCACCAGGTTCTCAGAGTTACACTCCGGACATTCCCGCACCCCCTCTTGTTCGTCTTGCTCGGTCTCGGATTCACGCTCGCGCTCCCGCTGGCGGGTGGACCGTGTCATCGCACTTTTATAGTAGCATCTTCACCTAACTTAAATGCTTGGTGTTTTTGTCGCCACTTGTCATATACTGCTGGTCGGAGGGGGCGACCGGGCCACCGGCTTGGATGCAAGGATGCATGCGGCGATCTTATCGGGCGTCCCGACCGGAAACGTCTAACCCGTCGACAGAATAAGCCCGGCCGATGCCGGTCATCGAGTGCGACCCATCGGCCGCCCGCGATCGCCTCCGGGACGGGGGGGTCGAGATCGAACCAGGCAACACTGATCACGAGCGCTGGCGCGCGAGTCACGCGGGTGCGACTGCCGTCGCCTACGACGGGAAGGTCGTCGTCCAGGGTGGCGATCCCGAACGTCTCGTGGGACTGCTGTCCGACGACGGGGGACGCGCCCACGTCTACGTCGACGGCGCATCCCGGGGCAACCCTGGCCCCGCGGCGATCGGCTGGGTGGTCCTCACCGGCGAGGGGGGGATCGTCACCGAAGGGGGCAAGCGGATCGGCCGCGCCACCAACAACCGGGCGGAGTACGCGGCGCTGATCCACGCCCTGGAAGTGGCCGCCGAGTACGGCTTCGACGCCGTCGAGGTCCGTAGCGACTCCGAACTCGTCGTCCGACAGGTTCGCGGCGAGTGGAACACGAACGACCCCGACTTGCGCGAACGGCGGGTTCGCGTCCGGGAGTTGCTCGATGGCTTCGAGTCCTGGTCGCTCGAGCACGTCCCGCGGGAGGTCAACGAACGGGCCGATCGGTTGGCCAACGAGGCGTTCGAGGATGACTGAACCGGGTGAACACTCGAGTACGGACGAACTCCCAGTCAACGTGGTCGAGACGGCAGAGCGACTCACGCGCCAGGCTCGGCGGGCCGACGCCGAGCGAGCCGAAGCCTACCGCAAGCGCCGTGACGAGACCCTCACACGGTACGGTTTCGAGGCGCGTGTCCGTGACGGTGTGGACGGGGATGTCCTCGTCTGCTACCCCGCCGAGTGGCTCGCGGACGGCGAGGTCGTCCTCGAGCGGATCGACGACCGTTCGCGCGCAATCGAGCGCCCGCTGGAAGGCGGTGACGATGACTGGGAAGCCGTCGAACGGGACAACAGCGCCCTCGTCGAGCAAGTCGCTGACCAGCACGGTCCCGTCCACGGGGCCAACGTCCGTGCGTTTGCCGACTTCATGGGAAACCACCACGCCACCCGGATCGCCCGTGCAACCCCCGAACACGTCGTGGAGTTCCGCACGGAGTATTACCCACGTAACGTCTGGCCGAGCGACCAGCAGCGCACCGTCCTGGTGGAGTCGCTCCGGTTGGCCTTCGATGTAGCGGGCGTCGATCGGCCACCGATCGAGTGATGCTGGGTCGTGGGGAGATGAAGTCGTACCGACGGCTGGTCGTGCGAAATCATTACCACGGTCTGATGGCGAAAACGCCACTCAAACCGTTGTCAGAACGTCTTATCGGGCCGCTTCGAGAAGGTCTTCGAAGTCTTCGGCTCGATCTTCAGTCTGGATAATCTTCGCAAGTTCCCACTCGATCTGCTCGAGGAGGACCTCGTAGCCCTTCTCGGTGAGACCGTACTCGTTGGTCCGCTTGTCAAGTTCGCTTTTCTCCACCAGATCCATCTCGACGAGGTCGTCGAGGTTGGGATAGAGCCGCCCGTGGTTGACGTCCGAATCGTAGTAGGTCTCGAGTTCACGCTTGACCGCGAGCCCGTAGCGGGCCTCTTCGGCCAGGATGACCAAGATATTCTGCTGGAACGCGGTCAGTTCTCGTGCGATACTCGGAGCTTCTATTTCGCTTTGCGCCTCTGACATGGTTGGATGAATGTCATCACGACATTTAACCTTTGTCAACTGTACCGACAGTACGCGAAATTTCTCTTCTGGTATTTTGTCGTTATGACCTCGGTGGCTGGGCCCCATTTCGGGACTCGAAAGGCATTTTTTTCGGCCTGCCGGAGGGGGATGTGATGACGAATCTTTGGACCGATCTCGAGACCGGACCGAACCCGCCAGAGGAGATTTACGCAGTCGTTGAGTGCCTGAAAGGCGAGCGCAACAAGTACGAGTACGACAAAGACGTGCCTGGCGTCGTGTTGGACCGTGTCCTGCACAGCAACGTCCATTATCCCAGCGACTACGGGTTCATTCCCCAGTCGTATTACGACGACGAGGACCCCTTCGACGTGCTCGTCCTCGTCGAAGACCAGACGTTCCCGGGCTGTGTCATCGAGGCTCGCCCAGTCGCACTGATGAAGATGGACGACGACGGCGAACAAGACGATAAGGTCATCGCTGTCCCGACCGAGGATCCACGGTACGACCACATCGAGGACCTCGAAGACATCCCCCAGCAGACGCTGGACGAAATCGACGAGTTCTTCGCGACCTACAAGAACCTAGAGGAAGGCAAAGAAGTCGAGACGCAGGGCTTCGAGGACAAGCAGGCTGCGATGGACGCGATCGAACACGCCCAGGACCTTTACGAGGACAACTTCGCCTAACGCGAACGCTGTACGGTCGTCGCAGTGTTTTTTCCGGCCCGTGATGTTCCCCGGTTATTGCTTCCCGCTCTACGCATGCGGTATGATTATGGGTAATTATTTGGGTAGTGCGACCGTGGGTATGAGTGTGATGGCAGCAGAACGCCCCACGGTCGGGATCGCCCACTTCACCGTCGTCCCGGAAAACTTCAGACCGGCCGAACCGGCGCCCACCTCGGACGGCGAGCGAACGGACCGAGACGACTGATCGCGCGATATTTGCCGGTGTCGCGGTGAGCCGTTGCCTTCGTCCCCTAGAAGAACCTTCTTGTGTCACTCTCGTGTACCGCGGGGTATGGGTCTGTTCGATCGGATACGCGGCGACGACGATCCCCGGGTCGCCTTTATCGGTATCGACGGCGTCCCCTACAGTCTGATCGCCGACAACGAGGAGCGCTTCGAGAACCTTACTGCGATCGCCCAGGAGGGCGCCGGGGGGGCCATCGACAGCATCGTCCCACCGGAATCGTCCGCCTGCTGGCCGTCGCTGACGACCGGCGTCAACCCCGGTCAGACCGGCGTCTACGGCTTCCAGGATCGCGAGATCGGGTCCGCCGAGACGTACGTCCCCATGGGGCAAGACGTGCAGGCGACCCGGTTGTGGGACCGTGTCCAGTCGGCCGGCCGCGACGCGACAGTGCTGAACGTCCCGGTCACGTTCCCGCCCCAGCGGGACGTCCAGCGGATGGTCTCGGGCTTTCTCTCCCCCGGCGTCGAGAAAGCGGCTTACCCCGACGAACTCCGGGATACTCTCAAAGACAACGACTACCGAATCGACGTCAACGCCAAACTCGGCCACGACGACGACAAGACGGACTTTCTCGATGACGCTTACGAGACGATCGAGAAGCGCTACGAGGCCTTCGAGCAGTATATCGACGCCGACGATTGGGACCTCTTTTTCGGCGTCTTCATGACGACCGACCGGGTCAACCACTTCTTGTTCGAAGACTACGAGACGGAAGACGAGTACTACGAGGAGTTCCTAGCGTTCTACGAGACGGTCGACGACTACATCGGTCGCCTGCGCGAGCAGTTGTCCGACGACGTGACGCTGATCGTTGCGAGCGACCACGGGTTCACCACGCTCGAACACGAGGTCCACTGCAACGAGTGGCTCCGAGAGGAGGGCTGGCTCGAGTTCGATGCCGACGACCCCGAGGAACTGGCCGACCTGGACGAGTCGACGAAGGCTTACTCGCTGATTCCGGGGCGGTTCTACGTAAATCTCGAGGGCCGGGAGGCCAACGGCGGCGTCGCCGAGGAGGAGTACGACGAGGTCCGGAACGAACTCAAGGCGAAACTCGAGGCCTGGGAAGGGCCCGACGGGACCCCCGTCGCCGATCGCGTCGTCACCAAGGAGGACGCCTTCCGTGGCGATCACGCCGACATCGCACCTGACCTCGTCGTGATCCCGAATCACGGTTTCGACCTGAAAGCTGGGTTCAAGGGGAGCGAGGCGGTCTTCGACGTCGGCCCGCGGAACGGGATGCACAGCTTCGACAACGCCTGCTTGTTCGTCGACGACGATGACGTCCGGATCAACGACGTGGATCTGTACGATGTCGCGCCGACCATCCTCTCGCTACTCGAGGTCGAGTACGACCGGACGGAGTTCGACGGGGCCAGCCTCGTCTGAGAGTGAGTACTGACGCTCTGTACCGCTTCGACAGTGCGAATGCGTGCGGTCGATGTGGAACTGATCTACAGTAATCACTACGAGGGCGGCGGCTGCCGAGAGACGGTCGATCCCGATCACGGGGGGCAGTTTTTTGCAGTGAGGCGTCCTATCAGGGCCAAGATGGAGATCGATCTGGACCCCGAGACGGTCGACTCGCTGGCCGAGGAAGCCGCCGAACGCGGGTTCGAGTCACCCGAGGCCTACGCCAGGTGGTTGCTGGAACATCGGCAGTCTATCCTCCGGCCGCCCGGCGAACAGCTGGAGTCCCGACTCCAGCGCGTCGAGGGCGAACTCGAACGAATGCGCCGGACACTCGAGGACGGCTTTGCGTCCGAGATAACGGTCGAGTCCGGTACGAACGGCCTCTCGGATACCACTGAGGAGGGCGAGTGGTTCGACGAGGGACGCACGGCCGGAGATGAGAGTAGTCAGGCGTCCGCCGACGAGTTCGGTGAGACGTCTGCCGAGGATTCCCCTGTTGAATTCGGTGAGACGTCTGCCGAGGATTCTCCTGCTGAATTCGGTGAGACACCTGCCGAGGACCCCGCCGACGAGTCCGATGACGCGGCGGACGGGTCCGTCTCGGAGTTCGCGTACTCGGACCAGCTGGAGCCGCCAGCCGACGAGCCGGCGGCGGAGGCGTCGGTCGAGGAAGAACCCGAAGACGCGGCCGACGACGACGAGATTGCAGAGGCGCTCGCGGAGGTCGAACTCGAGGACGAGGAGCAGGCCTCTGGGGAGGAACCGGGTGAGGGCGGCGAAGACGGGAGCGATAGCAGATCCGACGCGTGAGCGTCGGTCAGAAGAGGTCCTCGAGTTCTTCGTTGCGGAAGTCGGTCTCCTCCTGTGGTTCCTGTGACGCTTTGGCAGCCTCCGCCGCGCGGTCCATGAACTGTTGCATTCGCTCGGATCGTTCGACGCCGCCAAGTAGTACGAGTGCCGCCAGTCGATCGGTCTCGAGCGGAAAGTCCCCGCCACGGACCTCCAGGCTGCCGGTCTCGTCCTCGATCCACCGACGGGCTCGCTCGACGCCCTTCCGGGAGATCCGATCCGGTTCCCCGGCGATGACTAGCAGTGCCGTCTCGGCTTTGACGGCGTTGGGTAAGCTCGTTCCCGTCAGCAGGGCGTTGCGCGTCAGGCTCGTGATCGTGTTGACGTTGTTGGCGCCGTCCGTGCTCGCCTCGGCGCTGGCGTAGCCAAGCGCCGCGACTCCGCCCGGTTTGAGGGTGTTGATTATCTCGCTGGAGTCGACGACGCTCTCGCCGACCCCTTCGACGACCTCTCCCGAGGCGAGCAACAGCCCCACACGCTGGGCGATGTGATCGTTGATCGTCTCGAAGCCTTCGCCGATACTCTCTCCGGAGCTTTTCCAGGCGTCGTTGTCGATCAGCAGCGTCGCGTCGGCCTCTCGTGCGACGGTCTTCAGCGACCGACCGGCGTTGGCCTGGTAGATGGCTCCTTCGCCGCGACCTGGGAGCACACCGAGGACGTAGACCGGGACGTCGTAGATACGCTTGAGTTCCTTCGCCAGGACCGGCGCGCCGCCACTGCCCGTCCCCCCGCCGAGGCCGGCGACGATCATGATCGCCTCAGCCTGGGACGTGACCCGGCCGTCGAGACCGTCGAGAACTTCGTTGGCTTCCGACTGCATTATCTCGGCGCCGAGTTCGTTGTCGCCGCCAACGCCGTGGCCTTTCACGCGATCCTGTCCGATCATCATCGTGTCGATGTCGAGAGACTGGAGGTCAGCGTTGGCCGTGTTGACTGCCATTGCGTCCTGGACAGCACCGAAGTCCAGTTCGTAATCGTGGGTTGCGAGCGCCTGGGTAATCTTCCCCCCGGCCTGCCCGAGACCAATCGGGACGACCTTCATAGGAGCATGGTTGGGACAATCTATATTCAAACCTGGGTCTCGGTTTCTTTCGTCCCAGATGTCCCCGGCCCGATTGCGGTGTGCCCACGACGGCAGGGCGAGCGTCTTCTGGATCTCGGGGACATCTCATCGGCCACCGGATCGCGCGGCCCTGTTCCATCAGACACACTGGAGTGCCCTCTCGAGTGCGTCTAATGCCGCGGGGGCCCGCTCAGCGATCGCGGGGGACAACCCTTCCCCGAACCCCGTCTCAGCCGGCTGGATACCGACGACGCGGATCGCCGTCTCCGTCTCCGCCAGCCCGTCACCGAGTTCGAAGAGTTCGAAGAGATCCGTGGCGTGTGTGCCCCGTCGATCGACCATCTCCGTCGCGTCTGCGGGATCGAACACGTCAATCTCACCCGCGTCACCGCCGAAGTCCACGGCGTCGACGATCACGACGCCCTCGTAGTCCATCACAACGTGGACCAGATCGAACCCCGCGTCCCCGAGGTCGAGACAGTCCACCGACGGGAGATCGCGATCGCGGAGGCGCGCGAGGAGCGCGGGACCAACGCCGTCGTCACGGCGGTACGGGTTCCCCAGCGCGACGACAGCGCGATCGGCACTCATGGTCGATCGTGTCGCGTCTGGACTACGACAGCCCTCATGTCTCGTCACCGACGAACTCGACGTCGAGGTAGTGCGTCGAGCAGGAGATACACGGATCGTAGGCCCGAACGAGCATCTCCAGGGTCAGTTCGATGTCGTCGTCGGGCTGATCGATGATCTCCGGTACGAGTTTCTCCATGTCTTTCTGGATGTTGGCGTGGTTCTGGTTGGTGGGGATGACGCAGTTGGCCTCCGTGACGTCACCTGCGTCGTCGTAAGTGTAATCGTGGAAGAGGATGCCACGCGGCACCTCGACGGCGCCGATGCCGCGACCCGCTTTCACATCGATATCGGGCGTATGGTAATCCGACTGCGGGGCGAGCCCATCGGCAAGCAGTTCGTCGAGTAGCCGGATCGACTCCTCGACGAGGTGGGCCGTCTCGACCAGCTGGGCCACGTTGTTCATGTAGGGGTTGTGGCAACCCGGTTCTAGCCCGACGGACTCGGCGACAGCCGTGGCTTTCGGCGAGAGCTGCTCGTAGTTATTGTTCACCCGGGCCAGCGCTCCGACCATGTAGGAATCACGGGCGTGGCTGGTGAACTTCGCCGTCGATTGCTTGGAGACGTGCTCGTTGACGATCGACTCGTACTCGGCGAGCGCGAGTTCGCCCTCGTCCGAGGAGTAGGGCACGCCGTCGTAGAAGGCGTACTCGTCGGGATGGGTCAGCGAGATGAACTCCGTCTCGCGAGTGAAGTCGGGCAGTTCGTCGGCCAGGCTGACCAGCAGGTCCGTGACCGCCTCGACGTCCTCCCAGGACGCTTCCAGGCCGTTCCTGACCGTTTCGAGTTCGGTCTCGGTCGGGAGTTTCGAGAACCCGCCCGGGATCGGTCGCTGGGCGTGGACCGACCGTCCGCCAACGACTTCGGTCAGGTCGTTGCCCAGCCGGTGGAGCCGGACGACTGTCTCGACTTCCTCTTCGTGGGTCTCGGCCATGGGAACGACCGACTTCTGGCCCACCAGATCGGGCAGTGCGAGATAGCCGAGGTGCAGCACGTGGCTCTGGAGCATCTCGCCGTAGAGGCCGAGCTTCCGGAGTTTGACGTCCTGTTCGGAGACTTCGATGTCCATCGCGTCCTCGGTCGCTTTCAGCGCGGTCAGCGTGTGACTGACCGAGCAGATCGCACAGATCCGCGAGACGATGTGGTGGGTCTCCTCGTAGCTTCGGTCGACCACCATCGACTCGAAGAAGCGTGGTGATTCGACGACCTGCCACTCGCAATCTTGTACGTCACCGTCGGTTGCATCGACGACGATCTTGCCGTGGCCTTCGACGCGAGTCACCAGATCACCGTCGATCGAGACGTTCTTGCTCATTGTTCGACCTCCTGGGCCACCGGTTTGCCGGTCTGCTCGCGTTGCCAGCCCCAGTAGAGCTGGTAGTCCTCGACGATGTCCTCGGCCGTCAGGCCGTGCTCTTCGAGGACCTTCGTGTAGGCGTCCTTGCTCGGGTCGGCGACCATGCCGCGGCATCCCCAGCAGTGAGTTCCCTGTGAGACACAGGTCGCACCACACCCGCCGCGCGTGATCGGGCCGAGACAAGTGTCGCCGCGCTCGAAGGCACAGGTGTTCTCCTCGAACTTGCACTCGACGCAAACGGGGTGGTTCGGCAGCGTCGGCTCGGCCCCGTTCAACAGCGCCGTGACCGCCTGGATGAATTCCTCGCCGTCGATCGGACAGCCCGGGATTTCGTACTCGATGTCGACGAACGCACTAGCCGGTTGGGCCGCCTCAAATGAGTCGAACAGCTCGGCATCGGGGTCGTCGAACAACGTCGCATCATCGCCGTAGACACGCTCTTTGGCCGTCTCGAGTTCCTGGTGGTTCCGCAGCGCGTTGATCCCTCCGAAGGCAGCACACGATCCGATCGCGATGAGGATGTCGGCGTTCTCGCGCACGTCGCGCAGGCGCTCGGCGTCGTGAGGTGTCGTGATCGAGCCTTCGACGAACGCGATGTCGTAATCATCGGAGTGTTCGGACATCGCTTCACGGAAGCTGACGACCTCGACGACATCGACCAGGTCCAGCAGTCGTTCTTCGAGGTTGATGACCTGTAACTGGTCGCCCTCACAGCCCGCGAAGTCGAAGAAGGCGACGCGTGGCTTCTCGCTCATAGGCCTGCCTCCTCCTTGTCGCGAACTTCCGGGTAGTTGAACACCGGGCCGTCCAGACAGACATACAGTTCGTTGATCTGGCAGTGACCACAGAGTCCACGACCACAGTGCATATTGCGCTCCAGCGAAAGATAGACGTTCTCGTCGGGGACGCCCATGTCGTCGAGTTCCTCGAGGACGAACTGGTACATGACCGGCGGCCCACAGACTAGTACGTTCGTGGACTCGACATCGATGTCCACGTCGGGGATGACTGTCGTGATGACGCCAGTGTTGCCGTCCCACTCTACGTCATCGGGACACTGATCGACGGTCTCGAGGTACGCCATGTTGTCGGACTCAGCCCACTTCTGTAATTCGTTCGGATAGAGCTGTTCGGTCGGCTCCTTGCAGCCGTAGACTGTTGTCAACTCGCCGAACTTATCGCGTTCGTCCAGCGCGTAGTTGATCATCGACCGGAGCGGCGCGAGGCCGATCCCTCCGGCGATAAAGAGCAGATCCGAGCCCTTGAGTTCCTCAGGATCAAAACCCGAGCCGTATGGCCCGCGTATTCCGACCATGTCGCCGGTCTCCATCGCGTGCAGCGCGTTGGTCACGTTCCCCACAGCACGGATACACAACTCGAAGGGACCGCCCTTGGTCGGCGAGGACGTGATCGAGAACGGCGCTTCGCCGACGCCGGGGACGAATACCTGGACGAACTGTCCAGGCTGATGCCCGAGTTCCTGGCCCTCGGGGAGGTCGATGACAAACAGTTTATCGTCGTCAGTAACCTCGTCGATCCAGACGATCCGTCCCTCGATCGGCTGGAATTCGTTGCGGCCGATTTCGAAGCTCGGTTGCGTACTACTGTGCATGGGCCTGGGCCTCCTGGTAGAGCTCGTTGTAGACCTCACAGGGATCGGCCACGTCGGCGACGCAGTGGCGGGTACATCGCCCACAGCCAACGCAGGCGATGTCGCCGTAGCGTTCGTATATGTACCATCCTTTGCGCATGAATCGATGGCGGTGGCGCTGGGCGATCTCTTCCCGGAAGTTCTCACCCTGGGCGACCGTCGCGAAGTCTTCGAGGAGACACCCATCCCAGCGGCGCTCCTGTCGACCGCTATCGCCCTTGAGGTCCCGAACCATGTCTACACTGAAACAAAAGCAGGTCGGACAGACCACGTTGCAGGTGCCACATGAGAGACACTGTTCAGCGTAGTCTTCCCAGAAATCCATGTCGTCGTAGCTGTCTTCGAGCAGCGTCGGGAGTTCCGCCGGGGGGAACTCCAGTTCTCGGTCGAACGCTTCCTGAAGGTCTGCCTCGATCTCCGCGACGCGCTCGATCTCTCGGGCGGTTGCGTTCCTGGTCGGGACCGACTCCAGCAACTGATCGCCCTCGAAGGTCCCGATGTCCACGGCAAAGGAGTCACCCAGCTCGGTGAGCATGAGGTCGTACCCACTCTCAACTGTCGCCGTGCCCATACTCGCGGCAAAGCAGGTGTCGGCCACGTCTTGCATCGTTAGCCCGATGAGGACGGTGTTCTCGCGTTTGCGGCGGTACGGTTCGTCCTGTAGGGTGTCGATGAAAATCTTGTCGAGTTGTCTGATGGCCTCTAGATCGTAGGGATGAACGCCGACGACGATGTGGCCCGTCGGATCCGCTTTTGCCCGCATCTCGTGGTCGTCGTCTGTCCGGTCGTAGGTCAATAGCGTCTCTCGCTGTGGCATGACGTACTTCTTCGGCGAGAGTGCCGTCAGATCATACTCCAGGGCGAGGTCCTCGGCCGATTCCAAGTGGTCGAAGACATACTGTTCGCCATCTTCCTGTACCCCAACCACGTCCCGCGGATCGGCCGCGACCAACTCCTCGATCAGGGCTGTGAAGTGTGGTCGATCGATTACTTTCATGCTCGTACGTCCCGAGACGGGGTGAGGTCGTCGCTCACTCGTCTCTTGGCTGTCAAGACACCAACCAGCGGAGTAAGTCTCCCGGCCGTTCTCAATATATGAGAATCTATCATTATAATGGTCGTTGATTTGGAATTGCAGGTGGTCGCCGGCCCCGAACGACGGACTTTACTTGCCGCTCGCCCGATTTCCGGGCGATGGGAACAATACGGATTGTCACGGGTTCGGGACGCGGCCCGACGCCGACGGCCGCCTACGACGCGGCCCTGGCCGCGGCCGGCGTCCACAACTACAACCTTGTGACGCTGTCGTCGGTTATTCCTGCCGACGCGAAGATCGAACGCGTCGGGACGGCTCCGGATCTCGGTCCGGCTGGACAGGGCCTGTACGTCGTCGAGGCTGCGGAGACGACCGATGCCGGCGAGGCGGCAGCAGCGATCGGCTGGACGCGCGAGTCCGACGGCCCAGGTATCTTCTATGAAGTCTCCGGTGCGAACGACGAACGCGTCAGGGCGGACGTCCGGGCGGGACTGGCGGCCGGCCGGGACCTCCGGGAATGGGATTTCGGCGACGAACATCTCGAGGTCGCGACCGCGGACGCGGACGAAGACGAGGCGGAGTACGCCTGTGCGGTCGTCCTGGCGGTCTTCGGTCGGAGTCAGGTTCTGGTCTGAGTGTGTGACCGTTCAGCGGGACCTCCACCGAGTGTGTTTCACATACTCATGTCGCGGGCAGCGCCTTTATTAGGGTCTATCGCCTATCTCCGGAGACATCGCATGTACGGAAACACGTCGTTCGCGGGACAGTCGGGAAATGAAGTCGATCTCTCGCCGGACGAACGTCGGGCACTCCGGAGCGACCTCACCCGTGTAGCTGCCAGAACGCGCGAACTCCTCCCCGCGGACTTCGTAGTCGGCTCGGAACTCACGACCGGCAACGACGGCCCGCAGGCGATGATCGCCGTCCAGCCTCCGATCGGATCGCCCGTCAGCGCCGGCTATACGCCCGACTCCGCGGCGGAACTCCGTATCGACGAGGGCGAGTGTACGGAACTCGCACAGGGGCTTGCCGCAAGCGCCGCTCTGCAGGTCAAACAGGCGATGGGCGACAACAACTCGCCAGCCGCGCAGTAACGCGTCTCCTCCGCGGATAGGTATTTAAAGAACAGTGTTTTTGAGAGAACCTGGCTCGACAACGGCTAAGCATCCCCAGGTCGTAGTCGGCGCTACGATGGCAACGGATCAGACGCGGATGGCCGGCAGTGATGTCCCGGACGATCCGGGGGACTTGCTGCCCGAGGATAGCGTCCTCACGCTCGAGGAGTACCTCGACATGCACGCCGCCGTCGGCCACCGAACCCGCTACGAGATCCTCTATCGGCTCGTTCACGGCGGGGAGATGAGTCCGAAAGAACTCGACGCGGCACTCGACGTTGACGACAGTACGCTCCATTACCACCTCAATGAACTGCTCGATGTCGACCTCGTCGAGAAACGACAGCGTACCGAACGGGGCCAGGACGGGCTGTACACGTACTATCAGGCGACCGTCTTCGGCGAGGTCACGCTCACTGATGGGGTCGAGGCGTTGATCCTCGGTGAAAGAGAGTTCGACGCGATGTACGACAGTTCGAGCAACTGACCGTTGGCTGTCCCGAAACACCGATCAAAACGTCTACTTGCCCCAGAAGGGATCGCGCTTGCGATGCTTATCCAGGTACATCGATAGCGCCTCGCGCTCGTCGGCAGGGATCTCCTCGAGGAGTTCCTGTTCGAGAATTTTGGCGTGTTTCTCCGGAAGTTCCGTCCAGAGTTCGTCTCCCTCCTCGATATCCCGCCCGACCGTCGGGCCGTCGATCGAGACGGCGACGCGATCGCCCGCCCGCGCCTCGTCGACATCCTCGCCCTCATCCTGAATGCCTTTGAGCCCCCCGACGCGCTCGGGTTCGGATCCCTCGAAGCGGACGGCATTGGAATTGCGGGTAATCGTCCCCGAGAGGATCTCGACGCCGACGACTGCCGGGTCGGACTGGCGGAACGTGTGGTCCTTGAGGATACGGAAGCGCGCCGGGCGGGTGATGTTTTCGAGGATCTGCTCCTGCTGGGACTCCTCGATCGCCGTGACGTGCTCTTGGTAGTCCTCAACGAGCTGGTAGATCACGTCGTGTTCGAAGATCCGGACCTCTTCTTGTTCGGCCAGCCTGACGGCGTCGTCCAGGATGTCGACGCCGAACGCCAGGATCGCCTGATGGATCGATTCGTTGGCGGTCTCGGCAACTCGGATGTCCCGCGGCGCGACATCGCCGACTTCTGCGCGCATGATTGGGATCTCTTCTTCCTCGAGCGTCCCCGAGAGCGCTTCGAGACTGCCCAGCGTGTCGGCTTTGACGACCACGCCTTCCTCTTCGGTCCCGACCTCGATCTCGGCGAGTTCGGCCTCGACCTCGGCGATGACTTCCCCGACCGGCCGGTCGCGCACGACGCGGACCGGCGCGCCGGCCATCGCGTCGTCAAGATCTGGCGCGGCGATCTTCACGCCCGCAGCGGCCGCCACGGAGTCGACCTTCTCGAACTCCTTTTCGGTCCGGATCTCAGCGAGCGGGCGGGGCTGGAGCAGCGCACGGACGTCGGTGACGATCGACTCCTCCAGCCCACCGACGACGATCTGATCGTCCGCCCGGATCGTCCCGTCGTAGACGACGGCGTCGATAGTCGCCCCGAACCCGCGTTCGTCAGTGACTTCGAGGACGGTCCCCGCGCCCGGTCCCGTTACGTCGATGGCCATCTCCTCTTTGAGGTAGCGCTGAGAGAGGCCCATCAGCACCGTCAACAGGTCGGGGACGCCCTCGCCGGTCAGCGCCGATAGCGGGACGACGCCGATGTTGTTCTGGAAGTCCTGGACGCGCCAGTAGAAGTCCGCCGAGAAGCCCTCGTCGCTCAACTGGCCGATAAGTTCGTAGAGCCGTTCGTCGAGATCCGACTGGACGCGGTCGGGCTGGCGTTCCTTGGTCACCTGGATGGGCTGGTCGTCGTTGGGGTTCCAGCCCGGAATCGTGTCGACCTTATTGGCCGCGACGATGAACGGCGTCTGCGTCCGCTTGAGGATGTTTAGCGCCTCTTCCGTCTGTGGCTGGAAGCCGTCGGTGACGTCGACGACGACGATTGCGATGTCCGCGAGTGCCCCCCCGCGCGACCGGAGCGTCGAGAAGGAGTGATGGCCTGGCGTGTCGATGAACAGCAGGCCAGGCAGATCGAAATCGTCGGGATCGACCAGATCGCCGGCCATCTCGCCGATCACGGACAGCGGCACCGCGGTCGATCCGATGTGCTGGGTGATCGCGCCGGCTTCGCCCTCGGTGACCGCCGAGCCGCGGATCGTGTCCAGTAGCGTCGTCTTGCCGTGGTCGACGTGGCCCAGGACCGCCACGATGGGGGTCCGGAGCGACGGCGACTCCTCGGTATCGTGTGGTGTATCTTCGGCCATCCCGTCTCACCCTGAGAAGTGGTTGCCGGATTTGGGCGTTCTCGCCATTTAAGAAGTTCGTATCGGCTGCGGGGCAGATCCGGGAAAACAGGAGGCTGGGAACTCGGGGGCGTGACGAGACGGAGTTACCCGATCACGTCACTCGTCGATACCGACCATCTCGTAGAGGGCGACCCCGTCCGGACCGACGGCGTCTTCGATCAGGTCCAGTTCGACGGTGAACGACCCTGCGGCGGTGAGTTTCCGGTCGTGGTCGTTGTCTGCATCAGTCCGGTTTCCCGTCGCTTCAAACTCGGCTGTTCCGTCGTCGCCTTCGTCTGTCGCGTCGACGACTTCGATCTCGTAGCCGTCGAGTTCGACGGTTTTCATCTCGGAAGCGGTGACCGTGATCGGTTCCTCGATGTCCTTTACGACGCCGCTATCCAGGTCAACGGTGGCGTCTACCCGATCGTCACTCGCATTGGACGAGGGGCCGGCCGAGACGTGGACTGGCTCGTCCGGTCCCAGCACCCACACGTCAAAGTGGACGTATTCATCCGTCTCGAAGTGACTGTGGAATGTCTCGTTGCCCCAGGCCATCTCGATAGCGCGGTCGACGTCCCCGTCACTCAGGACATCTTCAGGGTCGGTCACTTCGACCCCGTAATCGTCGGGATACTGTGCCGCTGACTGCTCGCCGGAGCCCGCATCCGCGGCGACGACGCCGCCGGCAGTGACTGCCAGGGCCGCCGCGAGTGCGAGCGCGAGTAGCTTGCTTCGCATAGCCGTTCCGGAGCGTCGGGGCAATCCCCGATCGCTCCGTCCGATCAATATTCGAAAACCCACTTAGATATCCGTTGAGGCGCCATTCGAAACGCGTTTCGGCCTACAGTAATAGGATCATGTTCCCCATCCCCCGGCGCTTGCGCTCGAGCAGATTCTTGGTCTCCAGACTGTCGAGCGTCCGGCTGACCGTCGCCTTCGAGAGGTCAGTCGCCTCGACGATGTCGCTTTGGGCCATGACGCCGTCGGCCTCCAGAACTGTCTCGTAGATCTCTCGTTCGTTGTTCGCCAGCCGATCGGCCGTTTCCTCCCATTCGGCACGACGCGATTCGAGTAGATCGTCGCTGGGCGGGAGGTCGTCATTCCCGTCGTCGCGAACGGGATCACCCGTCGGCGTCGGCGACCGCCGGTCGGTCGTCGGCGATCCAGCGGTCGCTCGTGACCAGTCGCGGGTCACGAGGTACGTCCCGCTCGCACCCAGCAGCGCCGCAGCGACGCCGATGATTGCCACGTCTCTGTACTGGAAGTATCCGCCGAGTTCCGCCACTTCGGCCCCGTTCCCGCCGATCGAGACCACAACGGGCGTCGGGGTTATCAACTGCACCGCGAGGACCACCGTGGCGGCGACGAACGCGACTGCGGCGAGGAGTTGCTTGCCGTGGAGGGCCCGCAGATCCATGGGCCGACCTACCGAAGCCACTCCCTAATGTGCGTCGATATCACCGAGCAAAACCGGCGTGAAACGGGTGTGAAACGCCCGTGAAATGCGTTCCGAACGAATTTCAGCGCAGAGCTAATGAAGGCTTTCACCCAAGGGAGACCCATGAACCCTGACGCCCGAACCCGTCTCGCTGTTCTGGTCGTGCTGGCGGCGGTCGGCGTCACCCTCGCCGGGGCAGGCGTCGCGCTCGGGAGTGCAGATCCCCTCGCGAGCAACGACCGGATGGGAGAGGTCAGCATTGCCGGCACCAACGTGACGGTCGCCGGCAGCGACGGCGACGTCGTGCTGACAGAGACGGTCCCAAAGACGCACGACCTCGAAGTCTCCGAGGACAGTGGCGAGATCTCGGTTGTGGAGCAGATCGAGACGGCCGACCCGTTCACCCGGAGCGAACGTGAGCGTGCCATCGAAATCGCCCGGAACGACGAGACGATCGAGTCATACCTTGAGACGATCCCGGATCCGGCGTTGACGGTCCAGCCCGTCGAGATACTGAATACGACTGAGATGCAGACGGTCTCGTTCAACGCGAGCGACAGGGACGACCTCGATGTGTCGGGCGAGGACGCTCAGGTGCTGGAATTTACGAACGCCACGGTCGAGGAGTCGGCCGACTCCGTGACCATAGACCGAGAGCCGTCCTACCTTGAGGGCGTGGCGGTCGTCCACGTCGGTCGCTCTGACCGGGAGCGGGCTAGGTACTGGGTCCGAGTGGATCTCGAAAACGGGACCGTCACGGACGTGACCGACTGGGACGCCGTGGGGTCCGATCAGTCGTCTTGAGCCACTGGGCACGGTCCGGTCGGTATTTCCGTCACTTCGTTGCGTTCGACTACACTCCGGTTGGTCGTCCCATCCCGGCTTGCCAATGCCTTGCCTTGGAACTCTGTAGAGCCCGGTCGTTCGCCGGTTCTCTTCGTGCTAGACCTTTCGATTGATGTCCGTTTACCAGAAAATTTTTCATATATAATTTCAATTTAGAATCATATGAGGTCAACACGTCTCTCCTCCCTCGCGATTGGAATCGGTGCCCTCCTGGTCGGCGTCGCGACCGTGGCAGGGTGGATATTCGTACTTTCGACGCCATGGGCCGAAGGTGCAGGATTCGCCGCAGGGATGCGGATCATGTTCGCGATGTTCGGCATCATTTCGGGCATCGTTACTGTCGGGTCCGGGACTTCACTGCTCGCAGTCGAACGATTCCTTTCACCGTCCAGTACGGAGCGAAAATTCCTCGCTGGCGGTGCAGGGTTACTGGCTGGCGGTCTCGTGGCCGCCAATATCGGTCTCTTGGTTCTGTGGTACACTCCGTATGGGTCTCTCTGGATGCAGCTCGGATCGGTGCTGGTAAACATCGCGGAGGTAGTCCAGCCGGTCGGATTCATTCTCACCGTTGACGGCCTCATTCTGGTCGCGGTATCGACGCGAAGAGACGGATACGCGTCGCCAGGACGGACCCTCCTCCGGGCAAGCACCGTCATGGTCCTTCTCGGGATTGCCTCGCTGGTGCTGTCGAACGTGCTTGGGTTGTCTAGGACGGTGACGATCGTCAGTCCGTTCTCGCTTGGCTGGCTACTGCTTTCGATCGGCGTTCCGACCCTATTATTGGGCGGTCTCCTCGCAGTGAACACGCGGTGGCGTAGGTCGCCAGCGGCATGAGTACGGGGTCACCGCGGCAATCAGGGATGAGGACGGAAATCGAACGTCAGATGGCGTTGTCGCTGATGGCTTCGCCCTCGTCTGTCCGCTGCAGAAGTAATGCGGTTCCGAGTACGACTACTGACATGCTTAACGTGACAATCGCCAATTCGCCGTCAAAAAACGCTCCAAGCGCCAAGAATCCGAATCCTGTGGCCCCAATGAGGTGATATCCGATTCGCTCTTCCGATCGAAACGCTCTCACGAGATTGATCACCACAAGAGAAAGGGCCGCAACGACCAAGATTAGATCAGCCATGCTGTCTAATCTAATATCATATACATGAATCTTTGGATTGTATATTTGTCATTCACTTTTGGCCGGCCAGCGCCTCTTCTCTCGGCGTCTCGGTCCTGTTTCGGTGGACTGCTCGCCGTAAGCGCGAGGTGGCGAATGTCGCCAGCGCAATGAGCAGGGACCCCTCCATCGTTGATTGCAGGTGAAAACGACGGTCACGTGTCAGACAGCCCCGTGGAGTTTATGTAACAGGACCGGGTACACGGCGATATGGCCGAAATACTCGCCGAGAACCTCTCCGGGAAAGCCGTCATGGGATCGGATGGGGCCGAGATTGGCATGCTGTACAATATCACGATGGACATCGAATCGGGCAAACTCGACGATCTCGTCATCGAACCCGACGAGACCCTCGGGGAGACGTCCTTCGATGTCGACGACGCTGGACGTGTCCACGTCCCCGTCGGTCGCGTACAGGCCGTCAAAGACCACATGATCATTCAGCGTTAAATGAACGTTCTCGACGCTTCGGCTTTCATCAACGAGTATCACACCGACGAGAAGATCTCGACGATCCCGCTCGTCCGCGAAGAACTCGAAGACGAGAGCGCCTATCGCTTCGACGCCCTCGAGGGGTCGGGGATGCACCTGCACATCCCCGACGAGGAGACCGTCGAACAGATCCGCCGGGCCGCCGGGGAGACCGGCGATCTCGACGGGCTTTCGACGACGGATATCAGGCTCGTGGCTGCGGCCTTCGAACTCGATGGGCGGCTGGTCACTGACGACTACGCGATGCAGAACGTCGCCGAGAAACTCGACATCGAGGTCGAGGTGATCGCCAGAGAGGGCATCGAAGAACAGCGCGAGTGGCACTTCCAGTGTCAGGGCTGTGGCCGGGAGTTCGACGAGAACCACGATCGCTGTCCGATCTGTGGCAGTCCACTCTCGAAAAAGAACCCCTCGAGTGCGTAGGGCCGAGCTGCGGCCCCTCTCTTCGCCATCGGACAATACCGACGCTTCGATGGCTGAACTTCGACGCCTAGATCTGGGTCTCGTCGCTCCGCGGTGTTTGGCCCTCGCCGTCTTCGAGCACGTCTAAGCCCAGATCCAGCAACTGCCGGAGTACCTCCTCTTCGGTCAACTCGTACTGCCGGGCGAGGTCCTCAATCTCGCGCGCCCGGTCGTCGTCGAAAACGACCGAGAAACGAGTCGGCATGCGTTATGGATGCTCTTATCAGTTCATAAAACCACGTCAGACTTTCGTCGGACAGGATCGCGCTTGCGTAGCGATGGGGCGAGCTGCTCACTCAGGGGGATATAATCGCTGCGATGTCTCTCGTTTCAACGAGGTACTGGGCGAGAAACTGAAAAGCATTGAACGCGCCGTGGACGAGAATCGGCACAGTGAGGTTCCGGGTTCGACGGTAGCTTTCTCCCAGAACCAGTGCGAGGACGAACAGGATCGGGATCGTCGTCACCAGTGGGCCGAGGCCGCTCGTGAGGTACGCTGGGATGTGAATGAGTGCGAAAAGTGAGCTGGCGATGAGCACTGCGTGACTGCGCTCAAATCGGTCATACAAGGACTTTTGGACTATATTCCGGTAGAAGACCTCCTCAGTCGGTGCGATCACGAGAAAAGAGAGCGGGATGAGTGCCAGGTAGAGTTCCGCGTTCCCAGTCCGATCGACCGTTTCGAAGATGCTATGCTGGGCGGTCTGTACGGATAGGGCCTGAAGTACGAGACTGATCCCCATCAGTCCACCAAGCAAGAGGATGAATCCGAGAATACTGTATCCCAGATCTCGAAGACTCGGGATCCTGATGTCGAGGTATGTTCGACTGCGATCGTAAATGTGGAAGTAGACACCGGCGAGAATGACCATCCCGATCCCGCTGGCGACCATCACGGCGGCATATTCGAACGTGGGGGACACCGACCCGGTCAGGAGAAATACGACTGAAACGATCGGTATCGCAAGTAATTGACTCCCGAACAGGCCGACGATCGCCCACAGTCCCGCCTCCCCGATCGCCGAGATGTCCGCTCGTTCGGTCCAAGGTATCGCTCTCATGGGCCGATCGAAGATCGGTACGCCCAAAGGAGCTACGCTTCTTGCGCTTCTGAGATGATCCTGGTGTTTATCACTTCGACGTGCACTATACCGCGGCGTGACCGATACGATGACCGACGACGCCTACGGCGGGTTCTTCGGTGCGATCCGCTACGCGTTCGGCGCGACCGACTCGAGACTTTGCCGGCTGTACGTGGTCGTCGGTACCCTGGTCGCGGCCCTGGTGACGCTGGTGTTTGCTCTCGGCGTCGTGACGCTCATTGGACGGAGTGTCGGCAACCCCGGCGGACTCCTGATGAGTGCCCGGACGTTCTACGTGGTCGTTGCGTTGTTCGCCGTTGTGCCGCTGCTCGCCCCGACACTGTCGGTGGCCCGCCGGCATCGTCACGGTCGTGACGACGCCCGATACGATCGGGCGATGGCCGCCACCGGATTCCTGTTCGTCCTCTCGCTGTACCTTGGATTGGTCGCCTCGATGCCACCCAGTTTCAAACTGGACGGCGAGACCGTCACCCGGCCGGCGGCCGAGGGACTGTTCGCGCCCGCGATCGAACTACTCTACGCGATGCCAGAGCCCGCCTGGCCGATCATCCCGATCGCCGCCGCGGCGATCATGTTACTCGTTCATCGCCGCTACCGGTGAAAGCACTCACCACGTACGATCGCCGCCGCTACCGGTGAAACAAAGGGAGTCGAGCTCCTCTCGACGGGTATGAGCGAGAAGACGGGGACGTTCGTCGTGACGAACGTCGACGCGGAGTCGGCCGTGCTGACGGACACCACGGACGCGCAGGTCCACACGCTCGCTGCCCATCCCGACCTCTCCGTCGGCGAGGTCCTGGAGGCGACGATCGCGCCCGAACCGCCACTGGAGGTGACCTGGGAACTACGCTCGGTCGAGAGCCGTCGGGAGATTCCGATCGAGCGCAGCCCCGAGCGGCCGACGAAACAGGCCCGGGAGATCGCCGCCGAGCAGGACACCGGCGAGGTGACGACCCGCGAACGGGCCGGCGAGGGCGAACTGCACGTACTGACAGTCCCCGAAGCACAGACCGAGCAGGCGGTCGCTGACGTCCAGGATGACGACGCCACCTTGCGTCGGGCCGCCAGGCTGGGTGTCGATCGTGTCGAGATCCGGACCGCAGAGGGGGTCCTCAGCGTCCGGTACTTACCGTAGAGCGCTCGTCAGCGTTCGGTACTTCGGGAGATCGTTGCGGGGCCGCAAGACGGCGTCACTCGTTGCCGTCGCCGACGACACTCTCCCAGTCGTGGTCGAAATGTGCGCCTTCGCGCTCGCGGGCGCTGGCTTCGACGGCGACGAACTCGGCGTTCTCGCGCGCCTCGGGGATCGTGTGCCCGCCACAGTAACTCAGCCCCGAACGGATCCCGGCGGCGAAGCCGTCGGCAACGTCCGTGACCGGTCCGCTGTAGGGCGTCATCGCCTCGACGCCTTCGTCGGCCGCGGGGCCGTCGGTCTCCTTGTCGGTGCGATCCTCCGCGGCGGCGGTCGTCGCCATCCCGCGCGAGCGTTTGTAGCGCTCGCCGTCGACCTCGATGACCTCACCGGGGGATTCGGCGGTCCCGGCGAAGAGGCTCCCCATCATGACCGTGTCAGCGCCGGCCATCAGTGCCTTGACGGCGTCCCCGGAGCTGCGGATCCCGCCGTCGGCGATCACCGGAACGTCGAGGGAATCGGCGGCGTCGGCACACTGATCGACGGCCGTCAGTTGCGGGACGCCAGCGCCGGCGACCTTCCGGGTCGTGCAGTGTGATCCCGGACCGACGCCGACCTTTACTGCGTCGGCACCGACGGCGTAGAGGTCTTCGACCCCGTCGGCGGTCGCGACGTTGCCCACGACGAGATTCTCGGGGTCGTACTCGTCGACGAGGGTCTCTACGGCGGAGAGACAGCGTTCGAGGTGGGCGTGGGCCACGTCCAGAACGATGGCGTCGGCACCCGCTTCGAGCGCACGCTGGGTCCGTTCGAGATACCCCTCACTGATCCCGACGGCCGCACCGACGCGTTCGCCAGCCTCGACGACGGCCCGGATTTCGGCGGCCTGTTCGTCGATCGAAAGAAAGCGGTGGATCGTCCCGAAGCCGCCCGACTGCGAGAGGGCGATCGCCGTCTCGCGTTCGGTGACGGTGTCCATCGGCGCCGAGAGCAGCGGCCGATCCAGTTCGATCCCAGGAGTCAGCCGCGTCGAGAGGTCGACGTCGTCGCGACTGTCGACAGGCGAGCGCTGTGGCACGAGCAGGACGTCCCCGTACGAACGTCCGGTGGTGAGGTCATTCATCCCTGGCGAAGCATGGACCGGTGACCTTTAACTCCGTCGGGTTACCTGCGGGCCAGAAATCGACCCCACGGGACTGTCACGAGCGAACAGCCGGGACGCTTTAGGAAGGCTTATTCAGGGGCGTGCCACACTCCCGTTCATGGTTGAGTTCGAGGTCCCGGAAGTCGATTACACCCGGTATTCCAACCGCCAGCTGCTCGCGGTTCCGCTGGCGGTCCTGGGGATCGCACTGGCGATCATCGCCGGTGTGTACCTCCTCACCGGCACACCCGTGACGCCGGGGGTCGAGTTCACGGGCGGGACGGAGTTCCACGTCGCAACTGAAGACACGCAGGCCACGCTTCAAGGACTCGCCGGCGAGGGGGCGGAGATACGTCCTGTCGGTCTCGGTGGCCAGGAGTACATCATCACGGTCCAGCCCGACAGGACCGAAACTGTCGAATCGGCGCTCCGTGACGAGGGGTATACTGAGAGTCAGACGTGTTCGGCAGCTGGGGGACCGTCGCTGTGCTCGGTCAGTGAGCGCTCGGCGGCGTTCGGGGAGCGCGCCCAGCAGACGGCACTGCTTGGCGTTGCCGCTGCGTTCGTCGGCATGAGCATCCTCATCTTCATCGTCTTTCGATCGTTCGTACCGTCGATTGCGGTCGTCGCCTCGGCGTTTTCCGACATCATGATCCCCGTCGCGTTGATGAACGTCTTCGGGATCAACCTCACCCTGGGTGCGGTCGCCGCACTGCTGATGTTGATCGGGTACTCCGTTGACTCGGATATCCTGTTGAACAACCACATCCTGCGACGGCGGGGTGGGTTCTACGAGAGTACCTACCGGGCGATGCGGACCGGTGTGACGATGACGCTCACCTCGCTCGTGGCGATGATCGTGATGACGATCGTCGCAACGGTCCTCGGCATTCCGCTGTTGCCCGACATCGCGTTGATCCTCGTCTTCGGGCTTGCGGCCGACCTGATGAACACCTACATGATGAACGTCAGCCTGCTACGCTGGTACAAGTACGAGGGGGTGGCCCGATAACCATGGATCTGAAATTCAGAGAGAACTGGCGGGTCTGGATGCTCGTCGCCCTGCTGATACTCAGTACGATCGCGATCTTCCCGTTCGGGTCGTTACTCGCTGGCGGCGACGGCGGCAATGGCGGACCCACGGCCGTCAACGACACCGACGTGGCGACGACCAACGAGACGTACGGGACCCAGCCAGGCGGTGACTTCACGAACCTCAATTACGGTCTCGACCTGGCGGGCGGGACCCGTATCCGGGCGCCATTCGTTGGTGTGACTGCCGACGGGATCCCGATCGACGCTAAAGAGGCCGACGCGCTCGAACGGTCGCTCGCATCGACGCTTGATGTCGACCCGATCGACGTCAGCGTGACGGCCTACCAGAACGCATCGGGGACCGTCGAGGTGTTCGCCGGTGACGTGGGGACTGACGAACTCGAGACGACTCTTCAGGACGCCGGCTACGATCCCGAGACCGTCCGGGAGGGCGTGACCGAGCAGACGCGTAGCGAGGTCATCGACGTCCTCAACAACAAGATCAACGAAGGTGGCCTGACCGGCGGGACTGCGAGCGTCATCTCCACGGCCGGCGGTGAAGAATACTTCGCCGTCGTCGAGGTGCCGGGCGCAAACCAGTCCGAGGTCGAGGAACTCATCGGCACACGGGGCGTCGTCGAAGTGATCGCCCAGCGTCGCGTCGGCAACGAGACGACCAACGAGACAGTGCTGTACGGCGAGGACTTCACCAACATCGGGATCGCCCAGGAGGCGAACCCCTCACAGGGTGTTCGGCGACCGAACGTCCCGGCGAACGTCAAACCTGACCCGGCACGGAACTTCACCGACGCCATGAACCGGCTGGACTTCTCGACGCAAGGGGTCGGCAACTGTGACTACGGCGCCTCGACCGGCGGCGACGGGAGTTACTGTCTGGTCACGGAGCTGGACGGCGAGGTGATCTACACGGCACCGCTGGGTGACGGACTCGCCCAGGAGTTCCGCCAGGAGACGTTCGCCGACAATCCGGGTTTCGTCATGGAGACGGGCAACTACTCCGACGCCCGCCAGCTCTCGATCAGCCTCCGGGTCGGGACGATGCCGACGAACGTGAACCTCACCGCGGGGACGACGTATTACCTCCAGCCCAGCCTGGCTGAACGATTCAAGGGACTCGCGCTGGTGACCGGCCTCGTCACCTGGCTGGCGGTCAGTATCGTCGTCTTCATCCGCTACCGGCGCAAGGAGGTCGCGATCCCGATGCTCGCGACTGCGACCGCCGAGGTGTACCTGCTGCTCGGCTTCGCGGCTTCGATCGGGCTGGCGCTCGATCTCTCGCACATCGCCGGGTTCATCGCCGTGATCGGGACCGGGGTCGACGACCTCGTGATAATCGCCGACGAGATCTTACAACGGGGTGAGATCGCCACCGGCAGGGTCTTCCAGGATCGCTTCCGGAAGGCCTTCTGGGTGATCGGCGTCGCTGCCGTCACCACGATCATCGCGATGAGCCCGCTGACGGTCCTCTCGCTGGGCGACCTGACCGGGTTCGCCATCGTGACGATCGTCGGCGTGTTGATCGGCGTGCTCATCACCCGCCCGGCCTACGGGGACATCCTCCGGAGCCTCGTTCTCGAAGAATAGCCCGTCCGGCGACCTTTTTACGAACGGCCACGAACGGCCGCCGATGGCAGATCGCGACAGCGATGAGTTCTACTGTGAGACCTGCGAGCAAACAGTCGCCCGCGAGGACGTGATCCGCACGGAGACGATTGGCGGGCTCGACCCGAAGAAGTGGCAGACTTTCTGCTGTCCGGACTGTGGCAACCGTCTGGAGACGGTCTTTGTGGGTGAGGAGTGAGCGCGAATCGTTCCGAGGTAATCAGAAGTCGTCCAGGGCAGCCTGGCCCTCGTCTTCGTTATCGTCGAGAGAATCCCGATCGTCTCCGTTCTCGAAATCCACGAGTGCAGCCTGGTCGGCTTGTCGACGGACATCCCGGCTGGTCTGCCAGCTCTCACGGGCACAGGCGGGAAGGCGGCCCTGTTCGGCGACGTACTCCTCTAAGAACTCCCTGGTCGTCGCGTCGCCCGGATACCCGCTGCCGACATCGCCGTACTCGGTGGCCAGTTCCGCGACGTGAGCGTCCCGGGCGACCTTGGCGAGGATGCTTGCGGCCCCCACGATCGGATAGGATTCGTCCGCGCCGTGTTCGGCCCTGAGATCGAGGTCGGCATCGATCCGATCGGCGACCCGACGCTCGAACCGGACGGCGTTCGTATCGCCAGCGTCGAGGTACGTCGCCAGGCTGTCCCGGGCGACCGTCTCGAGGGCCTCCGCATGAGCGACGACCGTCAGTGTGTTCATGTCCGTCTCCGGATCGTCGATCCGTTCGACGCTGACTTCGCTGACGGCGACTGCCGCCGCACACTCCCTGATCGCCGTCGCCAGTTCCTCGCGTCGCGTCGGGGCGATGTCTTTCGAGTCACCGACGTCTTCGGGGAGATCGGCGGGATCGGCGACCACGCAGGCCGCGAACATCGACCCCAGTACCGGCCCCTTGCCGGCCTCGTCGACGCCTGCGCGGAGGCTATCTCTCCCCACGTCTCCATCGTTCGTCATGTCTCGTCTACGTCCCGGAAGTACGCCTCGTCCGTGAACGGTTCGTCCTCGCCCTCGACCGCGAGCACATCCAGGGCTGTCACCTCGGCGCTGACTCCGAGCAATCCGGTGAGGCTGGGTTCGGTCCGGCCCTCGTCGCCCGAGACGAGTTCCTTCACGTAGAGCCCGCCCTCGCCGTGGACTTCGATCGTGGCTCGGCTCGCCTTCTCGACGTTGGCTTGTTCGCCCGCATCGGCCTCGAGTTGGCCACTCGCTTCGTAGACCTCTCGCGTGCGGACGATGTCACCACGGCGATGGGCGACGCGGTTTGGCGTGCGCTGCTCGATCGTCTCGCCTTCGAGTTCCTCGAGTCCGGCCGTCAGATCGGCGGCTTCGACCGGGCTCTCGAAGGCGACGGTCATTCGGTAGGTCTTGCTCGCGTCGTGTTCCTTGACGCGTTCGACCATGTCGTGAGTCGCCAGGCGGAGCCCCTCGACCTCGACTTTCCCGTCGGCGAAGTCGTTTATGTCCGTCTCTAGGCGATCGACGTCCACGTCTCGCGTCCGTGGTTCCTTGACCTCGATGACGAACGGCCGGCCGGTTCCGAGCATCAGGGCGTCGACATCCTCGCGGCCGGCGCCGTGAAAGACCGCCTCCGTCCCGTCCATGGCTTTCCGGACGACCGGCGCAGTGAGTTCCTCGACGCTCTCGTCGTAGCGATACCCCGTCCCGTCACACCCCGGACAGGGCTCGCCGTCGATCGTTCCCGTCTCGTTGCAGTCGTTACAGGGCCACTCAGTCTGTGGAATGTCCCGCTGTAACTTCCGGTAGCGACCGTAGACGAACGCGGAGTTGATCTGGATGTCGACCGCGTCGGCGTCGAGATCCAGTGTGACCTGGACGTCCGGGCGTTCGAAGTCCACGTCGGCGTCGACGTGGGCACCCACGCGTTTGCCGACCTCGCGGTTGAGTTCCCGCTTGAGCGGCTCACCGGCATCTGCATTGAGACCGGCGTCTTCCCGGAGTAGCCGTCCGTTCTCCTCGAGTAGGGCCGGCACTCGTGTTCCGACCTGGTAGGTGTCGAACTCGTAGCCAGCGAGGGCCTCGACGACGCGCTCGGCCCACGCATCGAAGCCGTCACAGACCCCCTCACAGACCCAGCACTCCCCGGCGTCGGCCGTCTCGAAGGACTCGTCGTCTTCGAGCGCGATTGTCGTCCGGAGTGCGCGACCACGCTCGCCGTTGCCCAGTCCGAAGCTTCGGTCGCCAAGGGGACGACCGAGACAGGCGTCACACAGCGGGCCGGTCGACAGCGCGTCTCGGGCGTACGTAAGCACGTTCATACGCGACGTGTGGCGAGGGGGCCGTAATTCCCTTTCGAGTCACTCACAGCGTCCGGACAGTCGACGCGATCGTCGATGAGCTTCCGCTGTGAGAAGCCGGCACGCCCCGGTTCCCGCCGACGGACGGTGAGAACATATATGCACCTCTCTCTCGAATGTTCGGGCACGCACGGGGTATGAGCGAGGAGGAACGGAAACTGCTGGATGCGGCCGGGGACTACCGCTACGCCGTCAGGGATGGCGAGCGCGTCGCCGAAAGCGACTGGCAGTCCTGTCGGGTGGTCTTGACCGACAAGCGCCTGGTGCTGGCCGCCGACGGATCGAACCGCTCGATCCCGCACGGGAAAGTCATCATTCCCGACGATCCGGGGGAGTTCGTCGACGACACGGCCGGGGAGATCCCGATTCGGATCGGATCGAACGTGATCGTCGTCTCGACGCCCGACGCCGAGGACATCACTCTGGCGTACTGCCGGGCGAACCTCGCCGGCGCTGTATTGCTTGTTCGCCACCCCGCCGTCGTCGGCGGCGTCGTCCAAGACGACGCGGAGTGGACGAAGGCCCGCTTTCTGGTCGACGACGAGTCGTTCTCCCTGCAGTACCCAGACGGACAGCAGGTCGCCTGTGCGTTCGAGGACGTCGGGACCGTCGACGTCGAGTCTCGGACGGTCATGGATTCCCAGCGTCGGGTTGTCGAGATCGAACACACCGACCCCGAGGGACGGAGCGTCGAGACCTATCTGTCCGGGACCGAGCGCCACACGTCCGTCCTCGGGACGCTCTTCGAACAGATCGTCGACGCGCGCGACGGCGAGTACGAACTGAGCGAGACCGAAAGCCAGGTCCTGATGGCGCTGTATTCCGGCGTTTCACCGTTCGAGATGGCCGACTTCGTCGGTATCAGCGTCGATGAGGTCGAGGAGATCTACCAGCGGCTGCTGACGCTCGGTGCCGTCGACGAGGTCCGGACTCGGACTGAAGTCACGCTCAACGCACAGGGTCGAAACATGGCCAGCGAAGCGATGAGCGAACAGTGAGTCAGATGGCCTGGTTACTGGATCGCCTCCGCTATGCGCATCCCGAATCGATACGTTCGATCCCGGCCCGGACGAGTTTCGCCTCCGCCTTCTGTAGATGTTCACTGGCGGTGTTGGTCACACACTCCAGTTCCGCAGCGATATCCCCCTGGGTCGCCGCCCGAGAGTTCTCGTCGTATCCCAGGTCAAGAGTAACGGTGACGGCCTCGCGCTGGCGCTCGCCCGACGTGCTGGCGGGATTCGTCCGCCCGCAGGGGAACCGCCCGATCTCGTCTATCCGGCAATCGATCTCGTCGGGCAACGCGTCGAGAGCCCCTTGGAGCGCTTCTGGATCGCCGCTGACGTGACAGTGTATCTTTCCATCCTGCCAGACGATTGGTCGGTGGACGATCACCCCGGCGCGAGCGATCGTCTCGAAGATCTGATCCATCACCGGAATCAGGCGTTCGCGTGCCGTCAAGAAGACGTACGACACTGTTTCCTCCGAGCCGACGAGCCGAACCGGTTCGATGGCGTCCGTCGCTTGGGCCGCCGCGACGAACGCTTCGGTGTCTCCTTCGATCGCGTAGCGGAACGTCGATATCTCCCGTGGTGCCCGGTTCCAGCCGATCACTCTGTTTCCCCGAGTACAGACGGATCGCCGAGTCGGGTGAGTAGCTTCGGCGTCGTCTCGCTGTCGAAACCCAACGTGACCCGCGTGTGTTTCATGCGGGGCGAGCACGCCAGCGCCTCTTAAAACCCCGACTATATCCTGCGGGAAGTACTCCTTCGTTCAGCGTTTACCCCTGCCTGATGGCATTCCACGGATGGACGGATTCAGTTCACCGGCGTGATACCGTTCCCCGTTTCGAACAGTCGCCGGACCGAACTGAGCAGCCGTGGGGTCGCTGGATCAAAAGATTCTTAATCCAGGACCGGTGCTCACTAAACGTTCAGTCAAACACCGCGAACAGCAAGTCGAACACCATGCACTACCAATCCTTATTGACAGATAAACCCTCGTTCAAGCAATGATACCGAGTATCCGTTCACGATCGAATCGCTTCTGGACCCTCCTGGTGACGGCCCTCGTGGTGGGATCGAGCGTTGCAGCGATCCCCGCGGCTGTCTCCGCGCAGGCTCAACCGACCCAGAGCGTGGTTGGCCAACCCGACATCACGTTCAGCACGGCAAGCGGCGCCGTCACCGCTGGTAGCGCCAGTAAACTCTCCGTTTCCATCACGAACCGCGGGGAAGTCTCCCGGACCGGTCCGCCAGACTACGAAGACCTGGTTTCAACCGCCCGGGCGATGACGCTCCGGTTCAAAGACGGCAACGTGCCGATCGACGTCAAATCGGGTGAAGTCACCGCGGGACAATCCGGAGCGGTCCCCGTGGGAAGTCTGACCCAGCCCGTCCCGATCACGGTCGCCGAGAGTGCCGATCCCGGTACGTACAAGATCCCCATCGAGTACGAGTATCTCTACACTCGCCAGATCACGTACGACCGTTCGGGCAGCGTTGATCGGACGGAGTACACCGTCACGAAAACCGGCTCAATCACCGTCAGAGTCGAAGAGGACGCCCGCTTCGAAATCCTCAAAACAACCGGGACTGCACAGGTCGGCGACACCAGTGAGGTCACCGTCTCCCTACGCAACACCGGCACCCAGACCGCCCACAGCGCCACTGTCGTCGCAAACTCCCAGAGCGGGTCGATGGGCTTCGATTCCGGCTCACCCAGCGCTAGCAGCCACATCGGCAAGTGGGTACCTGGCGAAACTCGCAGCGTCACCTACGACGTGTCGCTGGCACCCGGCGCCAGCGTCCGGGAGTACACGATGGGCCTCACCGTCAACTACGAGGACGGTGACGGTATCCCACAGCAATCTTCCTCGATGACGGCTGGGATCGAAACGCTCCCCGAACAGTCGTTCGCGCTTTCGAACATCGAATCGACGCTGCGCGTGGGTGAAGACGGCCAGATCAGCGGCACCATCGAGAACACCGGTCCTCAAGCGGCCGGGAGCGTGGTCGTCCAGTATGCCGACGACGCCCCGACGGTGATCCCGATCGAGCAGTCCGCGGCCGTCGGATCGCTCGATCCCGGCGAATCGGCCTCGTTCACGCTGCCGATCGAGGTCAACAGCGAGGCCGAGCCCGGCCAGAAGTCGATCGACGTGGCGGTCAGCTACCGCAACACGGACGACGAGAAACGGCTCTACGAGAAACTCGACGTCCAGGCTGATGTCGCCGAAGAGCGCGACCAGTTCGAGGTCGCGCTGGCCGAGCGGACGATCGAGTCGGGCGGATCGACCATGCTGTCGGTCGAAGTCACGAACAACCTCGACGAGACGGTTAGTGACGTCGAGGGGCGACTGTTCGCCGATGACCCGCTAGATACCGGGGATACGGACACAGGCTACGCCGAGTCCATCGAACCTGGTGAGACAACAACGATGACCTTCGAGCTCACTGCCGGGAGTTCCGCGGTGACGGAGAAGACCTATCCGATCTCGCTGGACTTCCGATATGACGACGCTGATGGCGACAGCAAGCTCTCAGACACGACCCGCGTGGCGGTGACGGTCGTCGAACCCGCCGACGATGGCGGTGGGCTGCCGATCCCGCTGATCGGGGGCGGTATCGTCCTGCTGGTCGCGCTCGGAGGCGGTTACTACTACCTGCGTGATCAATAGATGAGCCAGCTTGGCGAGTGGATCGAAGAGTCCGTCCGGTGGACCAACGAGCGGATCGTCTCCCATCCTGGACCGGTCGTGGTAGCCTTCCTCGTCATGACGGTCGTGTTGGCCGCTGGGATGCCGCTGATCCAGACGTCATCGGACGTCGAGGACACGTTCACCGAGGGAATCCCCCAACAGCAAGCCTACGACTCGATCCAAGAGGAATTCGAGGACCCCTTCTCCAACGGCGAGGAAACGACCCAGCTCATTCACACGGGGTCTGACGTTCTCACTCGCCAGGCACTCCTCGATGAACTCCGGTTGCTGGAACGTATCGACGATAGAGATAACCTCCGGATGGATTCGGCGAACGGGCCTGCGACCAGTGTCGCCCAGGCACTCGACCCCGAGGCCGAAACGATCGCCCAGCAGCGACGCGCAATCGAACGGGCGACCGACCGGCAGGTCAGACGGACGATCCAAAAACTCGCAAACAACCCCCAGTTTTCCCGGGCCCTCTCGAACGACTTCAACAGTGGAGAGGCTACCGCTTCTGCCTCGATAACCCTCGTCTCACACGACGTCCCGTCGTCGTTCGGTGACGACGAACTGCAGGACATCCAGGTGTCGATCGATGCGCTCACCGAGGATGCGAGCGGGGACATCCGGGCATACGGGACCGGCATTATGAGCTCCGAGCTGAACAACATCATCGGCGACTCGATGACGATGGTCATGCCGGTCGTACTCCTGTTGTTGCTCGCCTTCCTCGTCGTTGCGTACCGGGATCCGTTCGATCTGGTGCTTGGGCTGGTCGGGCTCGTCATGACGATCATCTGGACGTTCGGATTCCTTGGATACTCCGGGATCCCGTTCAGTCAACAGATGATTATCGTCCCGGTGTTATTGCTCGCAGTCGGTGTCGACTTCGGTATTCACGTCGTCAACCGCTACCGTGAGGAGACCATCGAGGGAGTCAAACCGATTCCGGCGATGGAGACTGCGACGAACCAGCTCGCGATCGCGTTCCTCATCGTCACCGTGACCGCGGTGATCGGCTTCGGGGCCAATCTGGTCTCGGACCTCCAGCCGATTCGCCAACTCGGGATCGCCCTGTCAGTGGGGATCGTGTTCACGTACTTCATCTTCGGCTGGTTCCTGCCGGCCGCAAAGCTCCTGGTCGATCGCTTCCGGGAGAAATACGGCATCCCGGAGTTCGGGTCCGACCCGATCTCCTCCGAGGAATCGGTGCTGGGACGCATACTCGCAGGGTCGGCGACTGTCGGCCAGTACGCACCGCTCCTCTTGATCGTCGCTGTTATCTTACTCAGTGCCGGGGCTGGGGCGTACGGCTCGGGCGTCGACACGACCTTCGATCAGAAGAGTTTCCTCCCGCCGGAGGAGGAGGCCGGCTACGTCGAGTACTTCCCGGCCGCGCTCCAGCCCGGCGATTACACCGTTACCGAGACCCTCAACCTGCTGGAGGATCGCTTCGAGACGAACCTCGGCCAGTCCTTGCTGATATATGTCGAGGGTCCATTCGAGGAGTCCCATGCCCTCGAAGCACTGACTGCACCCGATGATAGCCCGCCGAGTAGCCTCGCTGTTGGAGAGGGCAGCCAGGCCAACGCCGAGAGTATCGTCACGGTGATCCAGTCCTACGCCGATCGGAACCCCGAGTTTGCCGCGCTCGTCGAGCGCAACGACCGGAACGGCGACGGCGTCCCCGACCGTAACCTCGATCGGATCTACGACGAACTGTTCGCCTCGCCGATGGGTGACCGTGCGAGCCAGTACCTCGCCGACGACCGGCGGGGTGCCAAGATCGAGTACTCGGTGAAAGCTGACGCGAGTCAGGAAGAGGTCTCCGCGGATGGCGCTGAACACGCCGAGAGCTTCCGGTACACCGCGACCGCCACCGGACAGACGGTTATCTTCGCCGCGATCTCGGACATCCTCTTTCAGTCTGCCATCCAGGGGATGATTCTGGCGTTGCTACTGACGGCGATCTTCCTCGTCGTCGCCTACGGCATCCTTGAGGGCAAACCCGGGCTCGGCGTCGTCAACGTGCTCCCGATCGGCGTCGCCGTCACGTTCCTCCTCGGGACGATGCGTGCACTCGGCATGTCGCTGAACGGACTGACCACGATGATCCTCTCGATCGCCATCGGGCTCGGGGTTGCCTACTCGGTACACATCACCCACCGGTTCACCGACGAGTACAACCAGAAGGCAGACGCGAAGTCGGCACTCATGCCGACGCTGTCGGGAACCGGCGGAGCGCTCGCCGGCAGCATGCTCACGACGTCGATCGGGACGGGGGCACTCGCACTCGCGATCACGCCCGTCCTCGGGGACTTCGGTCTGCTGATCGCGCTGAGCGTGTTCTACTCGTTCGTCGCGTCGATCCTCGTGTTGCCCCCCGGACTGTTCCTCTGGGACCGGTTCAACACGACCGACCGGACGGGTCTCGCGCGCTTCGTCGCCATCGTCATCCCCTAACGCCGTCCGTTCGCCCGCTTTCGGTCTGTCTCTACTGCATTGTGTCGTCTCCGGTGATTTCTCGTCAGTGTCGACATCTCGATCTCTCCAATCGTCTCGGTGTCGGGCAGAACGTGACGCCGGATCAGACCGCCAGCAGAGTGCTTCATCCCAGTTTCGTCCGTGTGGCAACCATGCTCTCCCCCCCTAACTGATCGGTGGACCGGATTGAATGGCCGAATGTGGACCGGATTGAAGGGCCGCATGTTCGTCGTTTCATCTCTCATTTCGTAGGATACGCTCCGACCGATTGTGCCCTCGTCATCGGTGGCGGTGCCTCGCCCTCCCCCACCGTCCTCGTGCTTTTCGTCTTCCGAGGGTTCTCGCGACGGGTTCGACATCCGCTCCGCTCTCGATTCGATGGTCGTCCGGGGGTGGTCGAACTCGCCTACTGCGACAGTCTTGGCGCTGTTCGCTCAGGAGGCTTCGGCAAGCGTGAATCGATAGCTCGTCCCTTGCAGGTCGTCCGCTTGGGGCGTTACACGCACGGTCGTGTCATCTCGGAGGTCGCTGACGTCGACGCTCGTCTGAAAACCTCTCTGTTCGTTGACGACCGCACGCACGTCGTATAGCCTGGACGTGAACTGGTTCTCGGCGTGCATGTATAGCTCGACGTCGCTCCCGGGTGCGAGCGTACTCGACCCGAAGACCGTCAACTTGCCGTCTTCGAGGTCGTGATCGTCGAACGAGATCGAGCGCGGGACGACCTCGACGCTCGTCGACAGCGAATCAGTCGCCCCGTCCGTCGGGTTCGGCTTGCTTAGACGCACGTCCATCGTGTCTGGCTCGTCCGTGGGCAGCGTGACGTAAAGCGTGTCGACCTCGCCGTCAAGGACGTACTCGAACGGCATTGGATCGACGAACATCCCGGCCTCGTCCGCGACGGTCACGTCGACGCCGTTGCCGAAGACGCCGTCGCCGGCCGGCCCGTAGGCAACCTCACCCGTGTGCGTGTGCTCACCGACTGTAACGGAGACTGCATACGTCCCGTCCGTCGACGGGTTTGTGAGCCCGTCGTACTCAAGGTACAGCGTCTCGTTGGCCCCGAGCGTGTGCCGGTCAGTGAACGAGACGGTCGCCGTTCCGGCTTCGCCCACAGTCGTACCGGTTACTGATCCGGTCAGGGTACGGTCTGGGCGACCGTCACCGTCGCTGTCGATACTCACGCGCTGGACATTCATCCCCGTCAACTGCCTGGGAACGGCGCCGCTCTCCGTCGCGTAGGTTATTTTGACAGTCTTGAACGTCTCGTTTCGGTCGCCAGCCTCGACACGGGCGGTGTGTCGAGTCGGTTCTTTCGGCGTGGCCGGGTCGGCGTACACGAGATTTTCGCCCGGCGGGTTTTCGACGTTCATCGGACCCGTTAGGCCGTCGGCATCGAAGGCCACGACGCCCAAGTCTCCAGTCGCGACGGATTCGACGGTCGGGAGCGAACCGAAGAGCGTGCCGTCCGTGACGTTGAAGTCGCCTGGCGCGGCGACTGTCCGGGCGCTCCGGGCTTCTGCCTCGACGATCCGGAGGAGAGACGTATCCCGATGGGTGCCGTCGATCGAGAGTTCGAGCATGTGGTTGCCGGTCGTCATCCCACCGGTCCGCTCGGTGCGCGTGAGGACCCTATCGGGTGCGACGGCCGTATAACCGGCTCCGCGACCGGTGCGTTCGGCGTGCGTGTTTAGTTTGACCACGACTTCTCCGTCCCCGTTAGTGTCGGCGACGGTGACCGACCGCTCGTAGGTCCCACCCGTGGCCGTCAGTGTCGCCTTACCGCCGTCGGAGATGTCGATCGGGATCTCGACGACGTCATCGATATTCTCCCGGAAAACGCTCTGCTGAATCTCGCCGTCGCCCGGCGCCGCCAGGGCGGGTGTAGCCCCCGCCAAAACACACGTGACGGCGGCCACAACGACGAGGATCCGCTTGGATCTGCTCATATCCAACGGTAGGAATACACGGGGGTATAGGCTTTGTGTCCATCCTCACTTGTTGTCCGGTTTCCGACAGCAGCCGCCATTCTCGCAATGTAGTACAGCTGTTTTTTTATTCCATGGCGTGGGCAGCATTGTGTGACACGTCAATACAATGTGTCAGGTATATTGGCAGAGTGGAAAGGGTTAGGATACCGGTGGGATAAGATGGAGTAATGTCACACCGGGGTATCGGGACGACAGTCTTGGTAGCTATAGTTATAATTGTCGCCGCATTGGTGGTTCCACCGGCTGTCGGAGCAGTCGGACTCGCCGATGGACCTGCCTCCGTGGCAGCGGACGCGAGTGCTTCACAGGACAACGAGACGAACGGGGTCGAACACGTCGCGAAGATCGTCGAATTCAAAGACAAGTCTGTCCGGGATACGATGGTGATGCCGGACGGGATCGAAGTGACCGGCGGTACCGATGTCGACTTCATTCCAGTAGCGTTCGCCGAGGGGCCGCCGGCCGCCTTTGAGACGCTCGAACGCCGGCCAGGCGTCGTCCGGGTTCTCGACGACGGTCGCGTCAGGATCGAACCGCCGAACGAGACAGAGTCGACGGTCTCGACATCCGACGAAGCCACCACGGCCAGTCAGCTGGTCCCATGGGGGATCGACCGGATCTCGGCACCGTCAGCATGGGGATCTGTCTCGAATGATGCCGTGGGACAGGTCGACGTTGCGGTACTCGATACTGGGATCGACTTCAGGCACGATGATCTAGATGTGGCGTGGGGAGCGAACTTCGCCAACGGGGTTGAAGAGTACGGTCGGTACGCTGGACTGGACAATCAGGGCCACGGGACCGCTGTGGCCGGCGTTGTCGCCGCTGCTGACGACGGGAATGGCGTCGTAGGTGTTTCTCCCGGGGTCGACGTGTACTCGGTGAAAGTTCTGAACGAGAGCGGAGTGGGGCGCCTCAGCTGGATCATCGACGGTATTGACGCATCGTTGAAGGGCCAAGACGGGACGCTCGGGACCGACGACGACGCCGATGTCCTGTCGCTCAGTCTGGGATCCTTTGGTGGGTATTCCTCCTACCAAAACTGGATAAACGACGCGAGTGATCACGCTGTCGTCGTCGCCGCGGCGGGCAATTCCGGCGACGACGATGTGTCCACTGATGAAGTCACGTATCCAGCTCGGTACGACGGGGCGATCGCCGTCGCAGCCACCGATCAGTTGAACGAAACGTGGGACTACAGTGCTGAAGGTGATACGGTCGAACTGGCTGCGCCCGGGGTCGATATCACCACGACCGGGAGAGGTGGTGGGCTTGTCAGCGTTTCGGGTACCTCTCTGGCTACTCCGCACGTGTCCGGCGTAGCCGCTCTCGTGATCGCACAGGATCTCGAAGATGGGAGCCAGGACTTGTCACCGGCCGAGGTCCGGACCCGGTTGCAGGACGCCGCGGTCGACATTGAGGCTGACGGGATCGACAGGCGCAGCGGCCACGGCCTGGTCGTCGCGACTGAGGCGGTGGAGGGCAGCCCGGCCGATGGTGCTACGTTCTCGATCGAGGGTCTTTCCCCCGGCGGGACGTCTGTCGTCCAGGGTGAGATGGTGACTGTTTCCGGGATCGTCACAAACACCGGCTCGGAAACCGGCACGGAGACGGTCGAACTCCGTCTCGATGGGCAGACGATCGATAGCGAGTCCGTCTCCCTTGCGCCCGGAGGCAGTACGACAGTCTCCTTTCCTGGGTTCCACACGACCAATCTGAATCCGGGGACACACTCGTATTCGGTTACTAGTCCCCACGACGAGCGGACGAGCACGCTGACGGTCCTCGAACCGGCTACGTTCGAGCTGTCGGCCCTCGAACCCGGAAACATCACGGTGACTGCCGGTGAATCTGTCGACATCTCGGCGACTGTGACCAATACCGGTGACGTCTCGGATACGAAAACGGCCGAGGTACGCGTCGACGGAGAGACAGTCGACAGCGAATCGGTCTCGCTCGGGGCCGGTACCAGCGAGTCGGTATCGTTCACGATTTCGACCGACGGAAACGAGGTCGGGACGGTCGAATACGGTGTCTACACCCCCGACGGCGAGGTAGTCGGGTCGTTGACGGTCGGTGCCTCCGAGACGCTTTCGATCGAGGGGCCGAAACAGGTTCATGCCCCAGCGGGGACGACCGCGAACCTGACTTACACAGTGGTTAACGAAGGGGTTACCCAGCCGAGTTCCGGGTCGGTTCAGCTCACGTCCATCCCGGATTCCCTTGAGGTCATTGGCAGTAACTTCTCTCTGCTGGGCGTTTCAGAGCCGGTCCCAGGACCGGGCGAATCGGCCGACGTGACGTTCCGTCTCGACGTGCCGGAGGTGGCCAATGGCTCCTATCCTGTGACCGTTAACGCGTCGTTGGGATCAGTGTCTATCTCGACCGTCACAGAGATAACCACGAACGAGCAATGGTACGTGCCCTACGTCACTGACAAGAACGTGGTCGACGCCAACGGGATCAACGCGGCGATCAAGGACTATCTCGAAGGGGATCTCACCGATCGACGGCTCAATACCGTCGTGACGTCGTACCTCAATGGGACGCCCATCGAGTAAGCGCCGGGCGATCGTTTTTCGTGGAGACGCATAATCTGAGAGCGCTTGGGAGTGTGGATGGAAGATATCTATATTATTGTCTCTCCAATACGAAATCCACATACTACTTAAAGTCTTTCTGGTAGCGGAGTGTTTCAGTATCGCTCAAACGGTCGAAATCACGGACTGGAGTACCTATATATCGATTTGCGCCCCGTTGTCAAATCCGGGGTGAACCAGAAAGCATTTACCTCATTCGGCAGATTGGTTCGAACGTGAACCGTCAGTACCCAGTCGCCCAATCCAAACTCGCGGCGAGCGAGTGGGTCGGACTGAGGGACCTGACGGTCCAAAACATGGACACGAGCACTACTACAACAACAATCGACCAGGTGTATTGTTCACCAAATGACACACAATCATAGATAATACATGACAGGAAATTCAACACCATATGAGAAGGCGAGAGCAGCCTTCCTCGCTACCCTCATGGTGCTGTCGGTCTTTGCCGGAGTGGTAGCCATCTCCGGATCGGCCGCAGCAGCCGCTAACAGCGTCTCTCTTGACAACGACCCAGTTGCCGAGGGAGATGCTGTCAGTGGGACCGTGGTGGTAGATAGTGGAAGTCCAGACCTACACGTCTGGATTGACACAGACGATAGCGGCACATTCAATTCAGGCGAACCGAACACGACGATAGCCAATGGGCAGTTCTCGGCAGGCGATAACGTCCCATTCAGTGGCCTTGACACAACTGGTCTGAGTGCAGGCAGCTACGATGTTGCAGCCGCTCAGAGCAGTTCCTTGACCTCCGGCAGCACTGCTGAGGCTGCCACTGCGTCTGTCGAGGTCCAGACAGTCGTCGTGACGAACGTCGACGCACCGCGCGTCGCGCCGAACGCGACGGGCGTTACCGTCGAGGTGACGGTCGAGAACGTCGGCTCGTCCGCTCAGAACACGGACATCAGCTTCCTTGCGGACGGTACTGAATCCAATGTACTGGGCGATTCGGCGACCACGACGGTCGCCAGCCAGATGAACACGTCGCTGGCTGGTGGTGCGTCTACAACGCTGACGTTCACGCCGAACACCTACGATGACTACCTCAACGCTGGGATTTCCGCGAATACGGACACTTACCACGGTGTCTACCTCGCGGACAACATCTCGGGTGACAAACAGGACGCTGCGGCGACCGAGTTCTACGTCAGTGGTCAGAGCACGGAAGGCGCCGTCACTGCGGAAGTCCGCAACACCCAAGGCTTCCCGATCGACAACGCCAATACGACGCTGTACGTCGGCTCCGTTGATTCGACGAACGTCGTCGCAACTGGCGTCGCCGACGGTGGGCCGAACGACAACCGGATCCGATACGAGGATCTGGCAGTCGGTACCTCCGGCAGTCCCGTCGAGTACATCGTTGTGGCCAACAAAGATCGGTTCCAGGCTGACAACCGTGCTGCGGAGCTCACGGTCAACAACAACGAGGAGACGGTCTTCCCTGAACTGCAGTCCAACCTCGATGCCCAGCACCTCGAAATCGTTCGCGTGAACGATAACGGTCAGCCGGTCGACAGCGACCAGGGATCGTTGCTGGCCGACGGCGAGTCTGAGAACACTCAGACGTTCGCTGTGGTCACCCAGAACCAGGCCAACGATGGCATCTCCGGCACGCTCGATGTCTCCCTTGACATTTCCGGTGATGCGTACGACTTGACTGGTGGGACGCACGGCGTCTCTGTGGGTGACTTCATCGACAACGAGACGCTTGACCGCGGTACGTCCGTCACGATCAACGGGTCGGACACCTGGCAACTCGACAGTGACTACGACAAGGTCAGCGCTGGTACCGTCAGCTACGCCACCTTCGAGGTGACGGCTGACAACGCTACGCGTGACCGGCTGGAATCCAACAACCTCGATCCGATCGCGGATCAGCCGCTCACCGCGTCCGCGCAGAACGAGACGTCCCCTCTGACGGACAGCGGCAACGTCACGTACTTCCTGAAGGGCGACAAGGCCACCCAGCACCAGGTCGTTGGCACCGACAGTGAGCCAATCGAGAATGCGACCGTGTGGGTTGCCTACCAGAACGCTTCCCAGAACCTCGACGCAGCGGAGAGCATCACCGACCTGTCTGGTGACGCTTTCCTCGTCGACGAGACGAACGAGAACGGTATGGCCGTCATCGACGGCATTATCGGCAGCGCTGACAGCGACAGTCCGCGCTTCAACGTCTACGTCCAGAAGGACGACTACGACGTCTTCAACTCGTCCGAGGCTACACTCTCGAACGGCAACACGCTGAGTGCTCAGACTGGCCTGGCAGGCGACACCTACGTGGCCGACTTCGACGTCAACAACACCATCGCAGGTGACGAAGGCAGCGGCGAGGACGACGTCTACTCGCACGTCCTCTACGAGACAGCGCAGGCCTACGACCTCAACGTGACCGTCGCTGACGCGGAGGGTGACTTTGTGAAGTCGACCACTCTCCCCGACACGGAGAGTCGTCAGGTCCAGATCGAAGTCGCCTCCGGCGAGGTCGGCCAGGATCCGGCTGACTTCACGTCCGCCGCGAATGAGGAGATCGACCTCGAACTGATCCGTGATTCCGGTGTGGCCAACTTGGTCAACACCACCGTTGAGACGAACTCGAACGGAGTCGCCTACACGGCGATCGAAGGCGTTGAGACGCAGACCGGCATCGTCAACATCACGGCGTCGATCACGAACTCTGAAAACACCCAGTACCGGACTGACGGCTCCACTGACAGCATCAACGCTATCGCTGATCAGGCAGAGGTCGAACTTGTCACTACCGGTAACATCGAAGGTGACGTCATCGACGCGAATCAGGAGCAGGTTCCGGGCGCTACGATCGAATTGCAGATCGAAAACTCGACCGGTGCCTTCGTGTCCTTCGAGAATCGGTCGGTGACCACCGGTACGGACGGCTCGTTCACCTTCCAGAACGTCCCGACAGGCGAGGACTACCGCGTCGTTGCGACCTTCGTGGACGCTGATGGGAATGAATACACTGGCTTCAACGAGGGCCAGCTTGAGAACCTGGTGTCCGGGACGACTACGGCCGGTATCAGCCTCCAAGAGCTGGAACTCGATGATGTCCCGACTGACTGGTACACGGGTTACGTCGACAGCAACGATGTCGTCGGGGACGACGGCCTCAACGATGCTGTCAACGACTACCTCAACGACGATCTGTCGGACGACCAGATCAACGACGTCATCGCGTCGTACCTCAACGACGCCCCTATCACGGACTACATGGGTTAAATTCCAAACGAGAGTCGCCTAATGAATAATACACAAAGCATATACCAATCGCAAAACGCAGACACAAACGCACACAACTATGACAACTGACACAGCGGAAAAAGTGCGTGGCATATTCCTTGCCGCGCTAATGGTGTTCTCCGTGTTTGCCGGTACAGTCGCCTTCTCTGGCGCTGTTGCCGCGCAGGAGGTCACCAATGCCGATCGGACCATTGCCAGCAGCACAGCTCAACCGGGCGATACGGTTGAAGTAACGGTCGACGTCACGCTTGACGAAGCCGCCGGCGTCCAGATCTCAGACACCTTCGACTCGGCGCTCGATGCCCAGATCATCGATGGTCTTGGGAGTCTGGACAACGTCGACGACGGTGAAGTGACATTTAACCAGCCCACCGGATCCGAGACCTCGTATACAGTCACCTATGAGGTGACTGTTCCCGAGAGTGCCTCGGACGGTGACACGTACACGTTCGACGGCACGGCTTCGCCCGGTGACCTCACGATCACCGGCGATAGCCAGATCACCGTCGCAACCGACGGCGACGACGGCGACGACGGCGACGACGGCGACACGACCCCGTCCGATCGCTTCCCGAGTCCGGACAGCCCGCCCCACGTCGTCTACGTGGATGAGTCGGCTGACCTCACCGGTCTGGCCCTTACCGACGGCGGCGTAATCCAGGACGACCAGAGCGTCGGTCTCACCGGCCTCGCCGGTGACGCTGACGGCAACTTTGAGGAAGACGACGCTGCTGACTTCGACTTCGGCGGTGTCGCAACCGGTTCCTACGACGTTGACGATGACGAGCGGGCTGACATCTTCGTCCGCGCGCCGGACGTTGGTGTCGACGAACTGTATCTCGGCTCGGGCACTGATGGTGCCGAAATCACCGGTGAGACGATCCCGTCCGATTCAGACATTGTCACGGCCCAAGTCGACTTCAACTTCGAAGACGTTGAGGGCGTTTCCCTGATCGTCGAAGAAGGTGACAGTGGTCTTGAGATCACTGACAGCGTGGCCGACGTTACCAGCCTCGACGCGGACGGCGCATCCATCGAGATCGACGTTAGTGATCTTGACGCCGGTGCGTACGACGTCACCTTCGAGGGCGCAGACCAGCTCGATGATTACAGCGGCACGGAGTCGTTCACGATTCGGAGTACGGACACGACTCTCTCGCTCGGTGAGGAAGAAGTCACGCAGGGTCAGCGCGTGACCGGCACTGCTGAAGGAACGCCGGGTACGCTCGCCCACGTCCGCGTCGATACGGACGACTCGATCGACGACGCTACCGCGCTTGACGTCTTCCGCAACACTGCCGATGTCGAAGATCGTGGTACTGCCAACGATTACCACTATGCTGTCGTCGACCTCGGTGACGACGGTGCAGCGGACTTCCAGATCCAGACGCAGTATCTCGACGACGATAGCACTGTGACGGTCGAAGTCGCTGAAGGGGACGACCCAACTGTCGACTCCGACGACGAGGTCGACTTGCGTGTGAACGCAAAGGCGATCTCGATCGATAATGCGACGTCCGTCGTCAGTATTGGCGAAGAGTTCACGCTTTCCGGTAGTGCACCGGAAGCCGACGACGTGAAAGCCTACGCCCGGATCGACAATCGTTACGTCCCACTTCAAGACGATAGCGGTTCAGCTTCGACCGACAGCGTCGACAGTGACGGTTCCTGGTCAGTCGACATTGCCTCGGGAGCCCACCTCAATCTGGCAGACGCCTATCGGATTTCCGTAGTCGCTAATCCGACGGACGACGTGCCAGGTGTCGACCTAGAGGATACCGGGACTGATAACAGCCTCTCGACTGACGCCTACAGCGAATTCGACACGACCGCGACAGTGACTGTTCGGACCGTCGAGGGTGATCTCACTGCCGAACTCAGCACCCAGCGGATGGCTGTAGACGTCGGTGACGAACTCACCGTCTCCGGCACTGGGACCGGTACCGACGAAGTCAAGATGTTCATCGTTGGTCCGCGTGGTGACTTGTATACCGACGGTCTCTACACCGACGAGGGTACCGAGATCTCGGTCGATGATGACGATACTTGGGAGGAAGACTTCAGTAACTTCAACCGCCGCGGTACGTACGAAGTCATCGTGATCGGTCAAGGCCGTGACGGAAGATTTGCCGTCACCGGTGACAATGACGCTACGAACCTTGGCGATGGGATCAGCCGAACGCAGCAGCAGGCCGTCGACATCATTCTCGACGACTACAGTGGTGCCGCTTCGGACGATCAAATCGTCGAATTGAGCTTCACCGGAGAGAATCCGTCTCTCTCGATCGACGACTTCACGAGTGACGGGCAGGCCGCCCAGGAAGAAGTGACGATCACGGGCGAATCCAACCGTGAGGGCGGGACGCTCGTCTTCGTTGAAGTCCTCGACGAGGAAGACAATGTGGTTGTGAGCTCCGAGGCCGAAGTCGACGGCTCGACCAGCACGTGGGAAACCACGCTCGACATGTCCGACGTCGAGACTGGTTCCTACACGCTCCGCGCTGACGACGACGAAGCCACGGACACGATGGAGTTCGAACTCGCCGAGTCCGTGACGACGCCAACGGAGACGATGACCGCAACGGAAACCGCAACGGAAACCGCAACTGAGACGGAAACCGCAACGGCAACCGAAACGGCAACCCAGACGGACACTGGCACGGCAACCGAAACCACCGAGACCAGCGGACCCGGCTTCACGGCCGTGCTCGCTGTGCTCGCGCTGATCGGTGCTGCGCTGCTCGCGGTCCGCCGCGACCAGTAACGCACTGATCGGTGATCCGTCTACTCGAACCACGACTGACCGCCGAAAGCGGTTCTGACGTGCGGTTTTTCATTCTTTCACGTCGAACAGCGGTGGCTCTACCGTCGGGGATCGCCGCCGGCCGTAACTCCTAATCGTCTGGCGCGAGTACTCGGCAATAAGGATCGCCGGAATGAGCGAGGACGAGCGCAAGTTGATGGACGATCGCGGGCAGTTCCTTCAGGCAGTCCGTGGCGGCCGGGAGGTACAGGACGCTGACTGGACGCAGTGTCGGATCGTCCTCACGACGGCACGGATCGTCCTTCTCGCGGAGGAAAAGCAGACGATCCCACTCGAGACAATCACCGACGTCGGTGGCCGCTACGACGTCAATCAGAACGCGGCGGGCGTCGCCAGCTACGTCACGCTCCACGTCGAGGAAGAGGACGTCCTGCTGTTGCGAGCGCCCGAACAGGACGAGTTCGAGACGGATCTCTACCGGGCGTTCGTCGACAACACGATCGTCTACGTCCAGCATCCCGCGGTGAAAGGCGGCGTCGTTCAGGGTGCCGACTGGCAGCGGGCGAAGATAAAGCTCACAGACGAGGCACTCCAACTGGCGCTCTCGGATGGGCAGTACGTGACGATCGACCGGGACGACATCGGGGACGTCGAGACCGACCAACAGACTGTCGATGGCACCGAACGCCGTGTTTTCGAGGTAGAACATACCGACGAGGCGGGGACGAGCGTCGAGACCAACCTGACGGGCGAGGACAAACAGGTGACCATCTTAGAGGAGATACTTCAGGAGGGGGCCGAGCGCAATCGCGCGAATCTGGATCTTTCACCAATCGAACAGCAGATCGTCATGGCACTGCACTCGGGCGTCTCGCCGTTTGACCTGCCCGAGTTCGTCGACAGCGACGTCGAGGAGATCGAGGAGATATTCGATCGGCTGATCGAACTCGACGTCATCGAGACGATCAGAGAACGGACTGAAGTCGAGATGACCTCCCGCGGTCGACAGGTCGCCAGCGAGGAGATGGGCAACCAGTAGGTCGAGACCGGGCGAGCGAGAGCGGATTGGGGGCCCAGAACGTTCAAGCGCGTGCCACGCTTGCCACCCACATGAGCATTCAGACGGCAGTAGTCCTCGCGGCGGGCGAGGGGACCCGGTTGCGGCCGTTGACGCGCAACCGGCCAAAGCCCATGCTTCCGGCGGCCACCCGGCCGATCTTAGAGCACGTTCTGGACGCACTCGTCGAGACTGGTATCGAGGAACTCGTCCTTGTCGTGGGGTACGAGCGTGATCGCGTCCAGAACTACTTCGGTCCATCCTACCGGGACCGACCGATCACGTACGTCCGCCAGGACAAGCAACTGGGAACCGGTCATGCCCTGCTGGAAGCCCGCGACGCCGTCGACGGGTCGATGCTGGTCGTCAACGGCGACACGCTAATCGACCCGACGATCGTCGGCGATGTCGCCGACCGCTTCGCTGAGGGTGACGTGGCGGCCACGCTGGCGGTCCTGGACGGCCCAGATCCCCAAGAGTACGGTGCCGTCGATGTCGAGAGGGACGTCGTCACCGATCTCGTCGAGAAACCGGATGCCGACGACTATCGATTAATTAACGCCGGGGTCTATGCTTTCGAGGGGTCTATCTTCGCGAGGATCGAGGCGACGCCACGAGAACGTGGTGAACTTGCGTTGACTGACGCGCTGGTGGGCTTGATCGACGATCGGCAGGTGGGGGCCGCCGAGACCGATGGCACGTGGGTCGACGCAACCTATCCCTGGGACCTTCTGGAGTTGACTCGCGAAGTCCTTGCTGACGGCGTCCCGACCGTCGGCGAGCGCGAGCGTGGCGTCTGGATCGCCGAGAGCGCACGGGTTCACGAGACGGCAACCGTCCAGCGACCGACCGTTGTCGGCCCGGACAGCGAGGTCGGGCCAGGTGCGGTCGTCGGTCCGGATGTCGCGCTCGGACGGAACGTTACTGTCGGCGCGAATGCGACGGTCACTACCGCAGTGCTGGACGACGATACGCGAATCGGGCCAGGCTCAACGCTCGTCGAGGCGGTCACCGGACAGGACGTTCGCGTGGGTGCGGGCAGCGTCGTCCCGGGCGGACCGGCCGAAGTCCGGGTCGACAACCGGATCCTCGAAGGGCGGCCGCTGGGTGCGTTACTGGCCGATCGGGTGCGTGCCGAAGGGAACGTGTCGTTTGCTCCCGGAACGCTGGTTGGCCCGAACGCCAGGATCGGTACGGGCGTCCACGTGAGCGGCTCCGTTCCGGGAGACGCGGAGGTGCGGCGCTGATGTGTGGCATCATCGGCTGTGTCGGCCACGGGCCTGAGACGACCGATGTCCTCCTCGAGGGACTGTCGACGTTGGAGTATCGCGGGTACGATTCGGCCGGCGTCGCGCTGGGAAACGGGGCCCTCAAGGTAGTCAAACAGTCGGGTTCGATCGACGACCTCAGGACGGCCGTCGAGACGGTCGCTCCCGAGGGGGCGCTCGGGATCGGGCACACGCGCTGGAGCACCCACGGCCCGCCGACCGACGAGAACGCCCATCCCCACGCTGACTGTACCGGCGAGGTCGCCGTCGTCCACAACGGCATCATCGAGAACTACCAGACGCTTCGAGACGAACTCCGCGAGACGGGCCATACGTTCCGGAGCGACACCGACACGGAGGTCGTCCCGCACCTGATCGAAGCGGCACTGGCGGACGGGGCCGATCCCGAATCGGCTGTCAGAGAAGCAGTCTCCCGACTAGAGGGGAGTTTCGCCGTCGCTGCCGTGATCGGCGGGTGTGAGGCGATCTTCGCCGCCCGCAACGACTCGCCGCTGGTGCTCGGGATCGGTGACGAGACTGACGGCGTCGGGCAGTACTACCTGGCGAGTGACGTTCCGGCGTTCCGTGAACACACCGACCGCGTGGTCTATCTGGAGGACGGCCAGTTCGTCAGGGTGTCGTCGGCGAGCTGGACCGTCACGGACCTCGCGGGCGAGCCTGCCGATCCCGAAGTCGATACCGTCGAGTGGGACCCAGAAGAGACAGGCAAGGCCGGCTACGATCATTTCATGCAGAAAGAGATCAACGAACAGCCCCGGGCGTTGCGGCAGTGTCTCTCCGAGCGGGTCGACGAACTCGCGGGCGAGGTCGAGATCGGGGATCTGGCGTATCTCCATCCGCGTGGCGTCCACCTGGTCGCCTGCGGGACGAGCTATCACGCGGCGCTGTACGGCGCCCAGCTGTTTCGCGCTGCCGGGATCCCCGCTCAGGCGTTCCTTGCGAGTGAGTACGCCAGCGCACCGCCGCCGATCGGCGACGAACTCGTCGTCGGCGTTACCCAGAGCGGCGAGACCGCTGATACGCTCTCGGCGCTCCGGGCGGCCCGCTCTCGTGGCGCTCGGACGCTCGCCGTGACCAACGTCGTCGGGTCGACGGTTGCCCGCGAGTGCGACGACGTTTTCTACATCAAGGCGGGACCGGAGATCGGCGTCGCCGCGACCAAGACTTTCGCCTCCCAGCTGGCGTCGCTGAATCTGCTCTCGATCGGGATGGCCCCGAGCAAGGACGACCGGGAGGCTATCGCCTCGTTGCGTGACCTCCCCGCGAACGTCCAGGCAGTGCTCGATGACTCGGCGGCCGAGGCGATCGCTACGGCGTATCTCGACAGCGACGCCTACTTCTTCATCGGTCGTGGCCTGCAGTATCCCGTCGCCCTGGAAGGTGCTCTAAAGATGAAAGAGATCACGTACAAACACGCCGAAGGCTTCGCCGCCGGCGAGTTGAAACACGGACCCCTCGCTCTCGTGACGAGCAATACACCCGTCTTCGCTATCGTGACCGGCGACGACGAGCAGGCCAGCAAAACCATCGGCAACGTCAAGGAGGTCGAGGCCAGAGACGCGCCGGTCGTGGCGGTGACCGACGGCCAGAGCGATGTTTCCCGGTACGCCGATCACGTCCTCTCGATCCCCGAAAGTTCGCCCCGGACCGCTGCCGTGCTGGCGAATGTCCAACTCCAGCTTGCGGCCTATCACACCGCCGCGAAACTCGACCGCCCGATCGACAAACCGCGGAACCTCGCCAAGAGCGTCACCGTGGAGTAACTGCCGAGACGCCACTGGTCGCGGCCTGTAGGTCCGCCAGTCGACGACGTCATGATCTGTTCCGAACGGAAGACTTATTGAGGTAGTTACTCACGGCGTGAGTAACACATGACGATCATCGTCACCGGGGGTGACGGCCACATCGGCTGGCCGACCGCCCTGCGCATCGCCACGCGCACCGACGACCGCGTGATCTTGGTGGACAACTTCGCCCGGCGGGAGTGGGTCGAGGAAGTCGGCTCCGTCAGCGGCGTCCCGATCGCCTCGGTCGACGAACGCATCGAGGCCGCCGAGGCGGTCCACGGCGTCAGGAACCTCTCCTTCGTCGAGGGCGACCTCGTCGAGAAGGCCTTCGTCGAGGAACTGCTCGCGGTCCACGAACCCGACACGATCGTCCATACGGCCGCCCAGCCCTCCGCCCCCTATTCGCAGATCAACGGCGAGCGGGCCAACTACACCCAGCACAACAACATGCAGGCCACCCGGAACCTGCTGTGGGGACTTGAGGAACACGATCTGACGGACACCCACTTCATCGAGACGACCACGACCGGCGTCTACGGCGCCCCCGAATTCCCGATCCCGGAGGGCGGCGCGACGATGGAAAACCAGGGCGAGGACGACGAGGTGCCGTTCCCGGCGATGGCGGGCAGCTGGTATCACCAATGTTACGACGACGAGACGGAGATTCTAACGAAGGAAGGGTGGAAACGTTTCCCCGACCTGACCGCACAGGACGAGGTTATGTCGATGGATGTCGATACAGGCGAGACGAGGTGGACGACGCCCACCGACGTCCAAGCGTACGATTACTCCGGCGAGATGGTGACCGTTTCCAACCGCCGTGTCGACTTGCGGGTGACGCCAAATCACCGGATGCTTATCGGGACAAGTTGGGCGCAGGGTGGTCACGAAACCTTCGAGGATCGACGGGAAGTCGTCGAAGCTGACCGACTCGGTGACGAGTACCAGCATCCGTGCATTTTCACGTCGTTCCCGGATTGGAACGGTACTGATCTCGAATCTTTCGAACTCCCCGGGTGTGATCGTGAGGTTAACCACGCGAAAGTCATCAGACTGCAGCAGCGCGAAATTGAAATCGACGCGTGGCTCCGTTTCTTCGGCTGGTGGGTGACGGAAGGTACCGTTGGCAAGGCCGGACAGACGAGTAACGTCCGACTCTATCAATCGGAGGGCGAACATCTGGCTGAGTTGTTCGAGGAAATTGGATTTGACCGAGAAAAGGTCCGCCATCACGTTGATCACAAGCAGGAATACGTCGAGCTCTCTGACCACCAGTTAGCGACCTATCTGCGGCAGTTCAAGGACGACAAACGTATCCCCGAGTGGATGCGGAATCTGTCGCGTGATCGTCTGGAAGTACTTCTCGAAGCTCTCATCGAGGGTGACGGAAGCGAAAACGGTCGTGGGTGGACGTTCTACACGTCAAACGAAAGGCTGGCTGACGACGTACAGGAAATCGCACTTAAACTCGGATACGGTGCGACGATCCACCATCTCGACCGAAGCGACCAAGACAACTATCAAACGAAACGCGAGTACCGGGTGGCTATCAGTCCGTCTTGGTGTGTACAGACGAACCAGGGTGGCGACGCGTTTGGTCGTGAACAGTACGATGGTTCCGTGTATTGCTGCACGGTCGATGGTGGAATTATTCTGGTTCGCCGTGATGGGAACCCGGTCTGGTGTGGGAACTCTAAATCACACGACGCGGCGAACATGCGCCTCGCGCACTCGCAGTTCGACATCCCTATCAGCGACGTGCGGACGGCGATCACCTACGGCACGGGAACCGAGGAGACCGAGGCCGATCCGCGACTCGCGACGCGCTTTGACTTCGATTATTACTTCGGCGTCGTCGCCCACCGCTTTGCCGCTCAGGCCGTCGCGGGCTATCCGATGACCGTCTACGGCAAGGGCGAGCAGCGCAAGCCCTTCATCGCCATGGAGGACGCTGTCGAAGGGCTGGCACGACTGGCCCTCGGTGATCCCGAGGATCGACCGGCCGATCACGTCGTCTACAACCAGGTCACCCGGGCCATCTCCATCGTCGAAGTTGCCGAGACCATCGCCGACGTCGCCGGTGAGTTCGATCTCGACGTCGCGGTCGAACACTACGAGAACCCCCGGGACGAGGACGAGACTCACCAGATGGAGATCGAGAACGACCGCTACGCCGCCCTCATCGACGGCCAGGGAACGACATTCGAGGCGGGAGTCCGGTCGATCTTGGACACCCTCCTCGGGTACGAGGATCGGATCACGGCCCACGAGGATCGGTTCCTCCCCGGCGTGCTGACTGCGGACGAGGAGTGATCTGTCGGTCATGGACGTCCTCGTAACGGGCGGGATGGGCTACATCGGTAGCGCCCTCCTCCCGCAACTCGCCGACGCCGACGACGTCAGCCGGATCGTCGTGCTCGACTCGCTTGCGAGCGGCTCGCCCCGACATCTCCTGGAAGCCCGCGTCGATGGCGATCTCCAGTTCCGGCGCGGCGACGTCCGGGAGTACGGTGACGTCGAGAACGCTATGCGCGGTATCGACACCGTGATCCACCTCGCGGCGATCACCGGTGCGGCGAGTACCCACGATCGCCGCGAAGAGACGATGGCGGTCAATCGCGAGGGGACGGAGAACGTCGTCAATGCGGCCCGGAAACTCGACGTCGAGAACCTTGTCTTCGCTTCGTCGTGTAACAACTACGGCCGCACAGCGACCACCGATATTGACGAGGACACCGAGCCCGATCCGTTGAACCCGTATGCCGAGGCGAAAGTGCAGGCCGAGACGGTCGTCGCCGAGTTTGCCGACGAGACCGGCGCGAACGCGACCGCCCTCCGGATGAGTACGAACTACGGCCACGCCCCGGGGGTACGGTTCAACCTCGTGGTCAATCACTTCGTCTTCCGGGCGTTGACCGGCCGACCCCTGACGGTCTATGGCGACGGCTCGAACTGGCGGCCGTTCATCCACGTCCGGGACGCTGCCCGTGCGTTCGACCACGCCGCCCGCGACCCCGGATCGTGGCCCCAACCGGTCTACAACGTCGGTAGCGACGCCGACAACTATCGCATCAGCGAGATCGCCGAGATCGTCAGCGAGGAGGTCGCCCCCGTGGACGTGACCTACCTCGAGGACGAACATCCCGGCCCCTCCTATCACGTTAACTTCGATCGCCTCGACGAGACCGGCTTCGAGACCGAGTGGACCCTCCGGGAGGGCATCCGCGACCTCGCAGCCGTTCTCCGCGAACGACAGGAAATCGATACATGACAGGTAATGGCTCCAATTCCGACGACCCGCTTTCGATCGCCGTCACTGGCGCGGCGGGCTTCATCGGCTCGCGCGTGGTCGATCGCTTACAGCACGCCCACCCCGACTGGGAACTGACGGCGATCGACAACTTCTATCTCGGCGACGTCCGTGAGATCGGTGACGTTACCGTCGAACACGTCGACGTCCGGGATCGCGACCGCCTCGCAGACGCCCTCGCGGGTGCCGACATCGTGATGCACCTGGCAGCCATCAGCGGCGTCGACGATGCAGCGGACAATCCTGATCTCACCTACGAGACCAACGTCGTCGGGACGAACAACGTCGCGTGGTTCTGCCGGACGACCGGTGCGGCGATGGTGTTCCCGTTCAGCATGACCGTGCTGGGGGATCCCGACTCGTTCCCGATCACCGCCGAGCAGCCCCGCGATCCGATGAACTGGTACGGCCGGACGAAAGTGCTCGGCGAACAGGCCGTCGAGACCTACGCCGACGGTGCGTTCCCGGCTCACCTGTTCCTGAAGTCGAACCTCTATGGCAGCCACGAGGTCGGGGACCGAACCGTCTCGAAGGGGACGGTCATCAACTTCTTCCTGGGTCGACTTTTCGCCGACGAACCGCTGACCGTCTACGAACCAGGCACTCAAGCGCGCAACTACATCCACGTCAAGGACGTCGCCCGGGCGTACGTCCGGAGCGCCGAACGCCTCGCCGAACAACTCGCGGCGGGTGAGACTGGTGTCGAACGATACGAGATCGCCAGCGACGAGGATCCGAGCGTCATGACCGTCGCCGAGCGGATCCAGTCCATCGCCGGGGAGTACGGTATCGACGCCGACGTCGAACTGGTCGAGAATCCCCGAGCCGGAGACGAGACGCTCGTCTCGGAGTTCAGTGTCGACACCGCAGCCGCCCGTGAGACGCTCGGCTGGGAGGTTCGCCACTCGATCGAGGCGACGGTCCGTGACCGTCTCGACCGTCACCTGGACTGATTGAGTAGGCAGTCCACTGTCGGTATCGACCAATTCGAGCTCGTTAGCGCTTCTCACCTCGAAAGCGACGAACCAGTCACTCTGTGCGGTCTACAGCGTCCCGCTCGGAGGCCGCTCAAGTCGAATTGAGCGTGTCACTCGACAGGCGAACTCTCGTGTGCCCAGATCAACTCGAAGTACCGGCCAAGTCCGGCGACGAACGACCCGTTCTCGGTGACGGCGGCCTGTCGCATCGACAGCGGGATGTCTTTCTCTTCGACCAGGACGATCGCCTTTCCCGTCTCGTAGTCCATGCTCGGATCGACGATCGTTCCGCGCCACGGGAGGCGTTCGTTGCTGAAGCGCAGTTCGACGTCCGGGAACTCCGTGTTGAGTGTTTCGACGACATCGGTCTGGATCGAACGATTGTGATCCGAGAGGTGTGACGGATCGAGCAGGAGAACGCGGATCGAGACGCCGCGCTCGTCGGCGTCGGCGAAGGCCGGCCGGATCGACTCGAAGTACTCGAAGGACTTGGTCAGGACTTCGATCTCGCGGTCGGCACTCCGATAGAGCGTTCGGGTCTCTGTCTCGCTCGGCTCGCCGACGTCCACCACGTGAAAGAGGTCCTCGGTCGGCGTGACGTCCTCGTTGGCGCGCTCGTACAGTGGCCCGAACTGCGCGAGGAACTCCGTCCGGGCCGACTCGACGTCGGTCCGGAAGGACTCGAAGGACTGTCGGCGGTTCTCGATCGCCCGATCGACGATCTCCTCGGGATGTCTGGCCTCGTACTCCTTCGGTCGCCCGGGAATTTCTTTGACGTATCCGACGTTTGCGAGCGTCCCGAGAACGTCGTAGATCCGGGCCCGCGGGATCCCCGTCGCTTCGGCGAGGTTCGGCGCCGTCGTCCGCCCGAGCGTGAGCAACTGCGTCAGCGCCGTCGACTCGTACTCCCCGAGATCGAGGTGCTCGAGTAGCGCCGCCGCGCTGTCGTCGGTCATCGTCGGCCCTTCACGCCGCCGGTCCATTAAGGATGTGCAACCGCCGGTTTCCCGTTGCACCGCCCGGAGGCTCCCGAACGCGCAAGCGCTGAGTACGAGCCGCGAGGCCGAACGAGGTTCGGCCTCGACGGGTGCACAGGACAAAGTGGACAACCCAACGAGTGCTGCGGGTTCGCGGCGGCTTTATTTCCCGGGCCACATAACCACAATCAGTGATCGTCGTCGCCACCGCGGACTTCGAGCTGTACCACGGTGTGGTCACGGAGCTACGCGACCGCGGCGTGACGTTCACGACGATCGAACCCGACGACCCACTCCCCGAGCGGACCGAGGCGGTCGTCGTGGGTCCAGAGGACTCGATCGACGGACTCGAAGACGTGACAGTCGTCGAAGCCGATCCAGCCGAACCTCGCCGGGCCGTCGAGGACCTGCTCGCGACTCTGCGGGGCGGGGAAGGGCAGGTGATCGTCGGCGTCGACCCTGGCGAGAAGCCGGGGATCGCGGTGCTCGCTGGCGACGTGGTGATCGGGGCCTTCCAGGTCCCTGCGGCACAGGTGGGTGATGTGGTGCGCCGGGAGATCGAGGGGGCGACCGACCCGCTGGTCCGGATCGGCGATGGCGCGCGGCTGGTCGGTTCACGGATCGTCGACGACCTGGCAGATGTCCCCGTCGAAGTCGTCGACGAGACCGGGACGACCCCCTACCTCGGCACGGGTGCCCGGGGGATGGGCGACGTCCTCGCAGCGGTCAACATCGCCCGGATCGAGGGCAAGCGCGTCGATTCGATCGACATCGAGCCAACCGCTGGCGAGCTCCAGCGTATCAAGGACCGCTCGCGTGAGGCCGGGGCCGACAACCGGGCGATCGACGAACGGCTGGCCCGTCGGGTCGCGGCCGGCGAGTTGAGCATCGAAGAAGCGTTGGCCCAACACCGTGGTAGCGAGGAGTGACCGTCGCAGTCGCCTATTCGCCGAGTGCCCGCTCGGCCCGCTCGATGATTTTGCGGACGGGATGATCGGTCTCCCGGGCGATCGCCAGGGCATCCTCGTATTCGGCGCTGGCGTCCAGCCACGCGCCATCGCGGTCGGTTGCGACCTTCACGTCGACGTGGTAGGATTCGCCCTCGACTTCGATCTTGACAGTACGAGTCTCCCGGTCTGCGATCCAGCGATGCCCAGCCCCGTGTTCACGAACGCCCAGCGTGCCGGTCTCTTCGGCCAGCCGTCGGGCCACGCGATCGGCATCTTCGGGTTTGACCACGACCTTGATCAGGTGACCGGGCCGGGCCTTCTTCATCGTCGCGGGGACGATCGAGACGTCCCGCGCGCCAGCCTCGACGAGGGTCTCCTGGAGGCCGCCCAGCACTTCCGGCGTCGCGTCGTCGACGTTCGTCTCCAGGACCGTGATCGCCTCGCGACGGAGGTCGCCGGTCGTCTCACCGACGAGTACCCGGAGGACGTTCGCCCGGTCGTCGGTGTCGTGATCCCCCGCCCCGTAGCCCGAGGCTGTCACGTCCATGGCCGGCAGCGACTCGACGCCTTCGGCTACTTCGGCGAGGATGGCCGCTCCGGTTGGCGTCAGGAGTTCGCGCTGGACGGGGCCGCCCTGGATCGTGTAGTCGGCGTCGGCAGCGATCTCGACGACGGCCGGTGCGGGCACCGTCGTCGTCCCGTGAGCCATCTCGACCTCGCCGTCGCCCGTCGACAGTGGCGTCGTGACGACTCGGTCGGGATCGAGGTCTTCGAGCAAGAGCGCAGCACCGACCACGTCAGCGATGGCGTCGTCGGCCCCGACCTCGTGGAAGTGCGTCGCTTCGAGGTCGGTCCCGTGAACGGCCGCCTCGGCCGTGCCCAGGCGTTCGAATATCGAAAGCGCCCGCGTTTGGACTGTCTCGGGCAGACCCATTGCTTCGACGGTGTCGACGACCTCGGTATATGTCCGCGTCGGTCCGTGTCCTTCGACCGGGTGGCCATGAGATCGGTCGTGGGAGTGCCCACTGTCGTGCTCGTGAGCTTCGTCGTGCTCGTGAGCGCCTTCGTCGTGATTGTGTCCGGTTTCGTCGCCCTCGCCCGCGGGTATACCGGCGTCACCGCCCGAATCGTCCGCGTACCGAACGTCGACCGTCGCCGCCTGGATGCCGCCTGTCGTCGTGTGGCCGCGGACGTATTCGACGTCCAGTGTGTCCGCGACGGGTTTCAGAACGGTCGGATCGGCCCCGGCGTCGAGCAGCGCCGCCAGGATCATGTCACCGCTGGCGCCCATCCGGCCGTCGAACGCGATCGTCTGCATGGGGAGACGGTGACGCCACGGAGACAAAAACGGCCGGTTCCCTGGTGGCGACGACACCGACGGTGGGGCCGGCTTCCGGCTGGCTCTGTTCCCGGTAGCAAAAAGCATATCTCTCGGGATGCCCGAGTGTGACACACTCCCCTCATGAACGAAGTCCAGCTAGAGGTCGCGAAAGCCTACCCGAACGACTCGGGCCGGGGTATCGCGCGCCTCGACCCCGACACGCTGTTGCACCTGAAGCTCTCCCCTGGTGATATCATCGAGATCGAGGGCGGCGAGACGACCGCCGCGAAGGTCTGGCGCGCGGACCGCCAGGACTGGAATACTGATACTGTGCGTATCGACGGTTTCACGCGCCAGAACGCCGACGTGGGGATCGGCGAACGAGTCGAGATTCGCAAAGCCGAGGCCGAAAAGGCCGACTCACTGGTGCTTGCGCCACCCGAAGAAGCCAGCGTCCAGTTCGGTAGCGACGCCGCTGGGATGGTCAAACGCCAGATCCTGAAGCGTCCAGTCGTCGAGCGCGACATCGTCCCCGTGATGTCCTCGACGAACCATCCCTTCATGCGTTCGCCGGGCCAGGCGATCCCGCTGATCGCCGTCGAGACCGAGCCCGAAGGCGTCGTGCTCATCACCGAGGATACCGACGTCGAGCTGCGCGAAGAGCCGATCTCGGGCTACGAGAAGACCGGCGGCGGCATCACCTACGAGGACATCGGGGGCTTGGAGAAGGAGATCCAGCGGGTCCGGGAGATGGTCGAGCTGCCGATGAAACACCCCCAGATCTTCAAGAAACTGGGGATCGAGCCCCCCTCGGGCGTCCTCCTGCACGGTCCGCCCGGGACGGGCAAGACGCTGCTGGCGAAGGCCGTCGCCAACGAAACCTCTGCGAGTTTCTTCTCCATTGCGGGCCCGGAGATCATCTCGAAGTACTACGGGGAAAGCGAACAGCAGTTGCGGGAGATCTTCGAGGATGCTACCGAAGAAGCTCCCTCGATCATCTTCATCGACGAACTCGACTCGATCGCGCCCAAGCGCGAGGACGTCACCGGCGAAGTGGAACGGCGTGTCGTCGCTCAGTTGCTGACGATGATGGACGGCCTGGAATCGCGCGGCCAGGTCGTCGTCATTGCGGCGACCAACCGCGTCGATTCGGTCGATCCCGCCCTCCGTCGCCCGGGTCGCTTCGATCGGGAGATCGAGATCGGCGTCCCCGACGAGATGGGCCGCGAGGAGATCCTCCAGATCCACACCCGCGGGATGCCACTCAGCGACGACGTGGATCTGGGCCGGATGGCCGAAGACACCCACGGCTTCGTCGGCGCTGACATCGAGAGCCTCACGAAGGAGGCCGCGATGAAGGCCCTCCGGCGGTACCTCCCCGAGATCGACTTAGACGAGGAAGAGGTTCCGCCGAGCTTGATCGACCGGATGATCATCAAGCGCGACGACTTCAAGGGCGCGCTGAACGAGGTCTCCCCGTCGGCGATGCGGGAGGTCCTCGTCGAGTTGCCCAAAGTGTCGTGGGACGACGTCGGCGGCCTCCAGACGGCCAAAAGTGAAGTCCAGGAGTCCGTCGAGTGGCCCATGTCCAGTCCGGAGAAGTTCACGCGCATGGGCGTCTCCCCACCCAGTGGCGTCCTCCTCTACGGGCCACCCGGCACGGGCAAGACGCTGATGGCCAAGGCCGTCGCCAACGAGACCGACGCCAACTTCATCTCCGTGCGCGGCCCCCAGCTGTTGAGCAAGTGGGTCGGTGAGAGTGAGAAGGCCATCCGCCAGACCTTCCGGAAGGCAAAGCAGGTCGCCCCGACGGTCGTGTTCTTCGACGAACTCGACTCGCTGGCCCCCGGCCGTGGCGGGCAGGGCACGGGTTCGAACGTCTCCGAACGCGTCGTCAACCAGTTGCTGACCGAGATGGACGGCCTCGAAGACATGGAGGACGTCATGATCATCGGCGCGACCAACCGCCCGGACATGATCGATCCCGCACTGATCCGTTCAGGTCGCTTCGACCGGCTCGTCTACATCGGCGAACCCGACGTCGAGGGCCGCGAGGAAATCTTGCGGATTCACACCGCCGACTCGCCGCTGTCGCCGGACGTCTCGCTGCGTGAACTCGCCGAGGTCACCGACGGCTACGTCGGCAGCGATCTGGAGTCGATCAGCCGTGAGGCGGCGATCCGCGCCCTCCGGGAGAACGAGGACGCCGAGGAGATCGGCATGAGCCACTTCCGGACTGCCCTTGAGGACGTCCGCCCGACGATCGACGACGACATCCGCGAGTACTTCGAGCAGATGGCAGACGAGTTCAAGGGCGGCGCCCCGGAACCTGACCGCCGCCGTGGGTCCGACCGTATCGGCTTCCAGTGATCCGTTTCCTGCCTCGGGTGTGAACGGCCCGCGCTCACACTCCTTACAAACCGTCACGGGACCGTCCTGCGCTGTCGCTTCACGCGCAGTGAACCGCGGGCTTCGACCGCCGGATGCTACCGATTGGTCGCCGACCTCTCTCACCTTTTACTGGGCGAGACGAAACGTGATGCCCGATCGAACTTCCGGAGACCTCCCAACTGGCCCCACACTACTTCCGGGAAATCAGTAGCCCCCGACACCGAGACGAAAACGGGGACTTACAGCTCGCCGAGTTTCCGCAGTACCTGGCCGCGGTACTCCTCGTCGCTCTCGACGCCTTTCAGTTCGAGGACGTTGCGCTGGAGCTTGTCTAGGGCGACGTTGAAAGCGGTCTTTGCGCCGTAACCCTCACCGCTGCCGGCGACCTGGCCTTTGTTGGTTCGGAGCCGGATCTTGCAGCTGATCAGGGGCGTTCCGCGGAGCTTCTCTTTGTGTTCTTGGAAGCGGACGTGGGCATGCTGGACTTGCATCGCCTGGTACTTGTCAGCGACCTCCTCGATTTCGACGCGGACGTCCTGGCGGGAGATCGTATCCAGCAACTTGATGTTGGTGATCTGGACGTCCATGTGCTCCTCTTCGGTAAAGGTGAGTGCCCGGAGAACGTCCGTCTTGGTGACGATGCCGGCTACCAGCGAGTCGTCCCGTTGGGGCGTGACGACGAGGCCGGCGTAGTCGTTCTCCAGCATCTGCCGGACAGCGTCCTCGACGCTCTCCTCGACGGTGGTCGTCGTGACGGGGTTGGACATCACGTCGTAGACGGGGAGATCGAGGATACGGTCGACGTCCCCGGCGCGTTCACCGGTGGTTGCCTTGTCCATGTCGCGGACGACCACGTCGACGATATCGTGACGGGTCACCATCCCGGTGAGAGAGCCGTCCTCGTCGAGGACAGGCAGCCTGGAGATGCCGTGCTTGCGCAACTGGTTGATCGCTTGGCCGACCTCGGTGTCCTCGGTGGCAGTGGTCACGTCGGCCGTGTAGATGTCACCGACCGAGAGGGCGTCTAAGTTGTCCAAGACCGCCGTGAGGATGTCGTCGTCGGTGATGACCCCCCAGAGCTTGTTGGCCTCAAAGACGGGTGCGATCTTGGTCCCGCTCTCGACGAGGACGCGGGCGGTCTCCCGGACGTCGGCCGTCCGCTCGACTTTGGGGGCGTGCTGCATCAGGGCAGACGCTTTCGCTCGGTCCTCGACGTGTGACTGGACGAGCTGTTTTTGGGTAATCACGCCAGCGTAGCTCCCGTCGTCAGTGACGATGACTCCTTTGGGGTTCTTGCGCTCGAAGATGGACCGGACCTTCCCCAGGCGTTCATCGGCGTCGACTTCCACGTATTCGCGGGTAGCTATATCGGCAATATCCATCGTACCAGTGGTACTTGGATGGCAAGGGTTATCAAACTTGGTTCGCGCCGCCACCCCCGCACTGTCCTCGAGACCATCACTCGGACGATCGGGTCCCCCAGGTTTCCGATGGCGACGCCCCCTTGTGGGTGCCACGCGTAAGGCGACCATGCTTGCTGACGTCGATCCGGCCGACCACTCCCCCGGGTCGTTGCGAGAGGCGTACGGACGCACGCTCCGGGACGCGATCGAGGCGACCGGCGTCTCCGAGATCGCGGAGGCGACTGACCTGGATCCCGCCATTGTCGAGGAGGTCGCTGCCGGCGAGAACGACGGAATCACGCTGACCGAGGCGACGGCGATCCTCGCCATCGTCGATGACCGGACCGCCGACGCCATCGCCGCCGATGCGCGCGACCGGCTGTTGCTCGGGATGTCGAGTGCTGTCCTCGATGTCGACGCCCTCGCCAGGCGTCTCGACGGGGACGTCCAGGCCAAGGAACTCCAGGCGAAGATCGAGGGCCGCCATCCGCTGACGCTGGCGGAGTACGCCCGGATTCAGGCGGCGATCGCGGGGGAATCGTGACCCACGTCGTCGTCCTTGGCTGTGGATACGTGGGCTGTGAACTGGCCCGACAGCTGGACGATCACCACGTCGTCGGCGTCCGTCGCTCGGCGGACGGACTGGCGGCCGTCGAGGCGGCAGGTGCCGAACCCGTCCGGGCGGACGTCACGGATCCGGATTCCCTGGCGAGCGTGCCGGACGCCGACTGGCTCGTCTTCGCAGCCAGCGCGGGCGGGCGGGACGTTGCGGCCGCCCGCGAGACGTACGTCACGGGGCTCCGGACGGCGATCGAACATTTCGACGGACGCGACGACTCGCCAGACCGGCTCGTCTACACCTCCAGTACGGGCGTCTACGGCGATCACGACGGCGCGTGGGTCGCGGAGGATACGCCGCTGTCGCCGGCCACCGAGAAGACGCGTGTGCTTGCAGAGGCCGAACAGATCGCTCTGGATATCCCGGACGGGATCGACGGGACGGTGGCGCGCTTCGGTGGGCTCTATGGTCCTGACCGGTACCGCCTGGAACGCTATCTCGAGGGCCCCGTCACTGCGGGCTATCTGAACATGGTCCACCGGGACGACGCGGCGGGTGCGATCGCGTTCCTGCTGCAGTCGGATGCAGGGCGAGACGCCGTCGTCAACGTCGTCGACGACGAACCGGTCGAGAAGTGGGGTTTCGCCGATTGGCTGGCCGAGCAGTGTGATGAGCCGTTCCCGCCGAAACAAACCATCGAGGAGCGGCTGACTGGCGAGGACGACGAATCGAGCCGCCGTATCAGCGCGAACAAGCGTGTCAGTAACGACCGGCTGGCAACGCTGGGCTATGAATTCGCATACCCGACCTACCGAGAGGGGTACCGAGCGGCGATAGAGGCCTACAAAACGGGCGAACTGGACGATTGAGGTCGGGTATTCTTTTCCGTTGGCGAACATTCTTAACAGATCGGAGAGACAGTTGTCCGTATGTCGGTACCGGGCCCCGCTGGCGCCGGCACGGTTGCACAGGCGGGTGTTGGCGAACTCCTCGATCGTGTCGCCGCCGATTCGCTGCTCGCCGCGGCCGTGTTCGTTGCGGCCCTTGCTGCTCTCGTCGTCCTCGCCCTCGTCGTTCGTCGAACGACTCGCTCACCCGGGGAGCGACTTGGCCGCGTTCTCGCGGAGTACGACCATATCAGCGTCCTGATGCACCCGAATCCCGATCCCGACGCGATGGCGGCCGCCCAGGGGGTGGCTGAACTCGCCGCGACGGTTGATACGGAGACGACACTCCAGCATCCCGGACTGATCCGCCACCAGGAGAATCGGGCGTTCGAGACCGTCCTCGATCTGGATCTGGATCGGATCCAGGCCGCGGCGGGACTCGATGGTGACGCCGTCGTGCTCGTCGATCACAACGAACCCCGCGGGTTCACGGGCGACGAGCAGGTCTCCCCGGTCGCCGTGATCGATCACCATCCCGGTGGCGGGACAGGATCGTCGTTCACGGACGTCAGACCTGATTACGGCGCCGCTGCGACTATCGTCACGGAGTACGCCGAGGACGTCGGGCTCGACCCGATCGACCCGGAGAATCACGACGGACACGAAACCGGCGAGACGCTCCCGCCCGCGGTCGCGACGGGCCTGCTGTACGGCATCCAGGCCGATACGAAGAACCTGACGAAGGGGTGTTCACCGGCCGAGTTCGATGCTGCGGCCTATCTCTATTGTGGGATCGACGAGGAATCGCTCGACCGGATCGCCAACCCGGAGGTCGACACAGAGGTCTTGGAGGTCAAAGCGCGGGCGATCATCGAGCGTGACGTCCGCGGCGCGTTCGCCTGCAGCGACGTGGGGACGATCTCGAACGTCGACGCCGTCCCGCAGGCAGCCGACGAACTCCTCCGGCTGGAGGGAGTGACGGCTGTCGTCGTGTTCGGAGACACCGACGGTACCGTTCACCTCTCGGGTCGGTCCCGGGACGATCGCGTCCATATGGGCAAGGCGTTACAGGCGACCATCGAAGACATCCCGATGGCCGAGGCCGGCGGACACGCCCGGATGGGTGGGGGCCAGGTCCAGATCGACCACATGGAAGGGATCGGTCCGGGTGACGGTATTACCCGTGAGGAGCTACACGAACGGTTGTTCGACGCGATGACCGGCGACAGACAGTGACCGACGGCAGGAAGTTATCGGCGAAGGTAGATCGGCATCAGAGCGAAAACGAGTTCTCTCCGGGATCGACGACCGGCTCCGACTGCTCGAACGGTTTCGACGTGTGAGTGCCGACTGCTCGCTGTCGGTGTCACTGCCGGCTATCCGACTTGTTTCCACTCTCCGCCACATTCCGGACAGACGCGCACCGACCCGATCGCATCGGGGTCGTTCTCGGTCTTCAGCTCTTCACCGCAGGCGGTACAGCGCAGGCGCTCGTAGGTATCCTTCTCGAGGTCGCCCGCCCGGAGACCCTTCCTGACGGATTGCATACGTCGTAGTATGTGAGCACCTGACAAAAAGCCCGCGCCCGATACAGTGGATGGTCACGTCCCGCCCGTCGCTACGGAGTGATGCTTGGCCCCAGCCGTAACCTTTCTGCCCGTCCCGCCCGGAGTTCCCTCGGATGGAGTACGTCCAAGAGCGGATCGCGACCCTCCACGACTTCGGTGGTGCCACACCGACAGCACCGACCGATCGTGCCGCCGTGGTCGTTCCCATGACGGGCCGGGACGGGACCACGCTGGCGGCCGAACGCGTTCTCTCGAAATTAGCTGCAGTCGAACCACGGGAGGTGATCGTGGCCTTACGGGCCGCTCCAGACCGCCTGCCGGCGATCACGGACTGGCTGTCGACGTTCGACCTGCCGCTGACGACGCTTTGGTGTTCGGCTCCGGCCGTCGAGTCGGTTCTCGCCGAGGTGGGACTCGATGGTTCGGGCGGGAAGGGTCGTGACGTCTGGCTCGCACTGGGTCTGGCCGCTGCCCGCACGGAGTATGTCGTCGTCCACGACGCCGACGCCCGGAGTTACGCCGAGACGCACGTCCCGCGACTGCTGTTCCCGCTCGCGAACGGCTATGAGTTCACGAAGGGCTACTACGCCCGCGTCGAGAACCAGCGCCTGTACGGCCGGCTGTTTCGGCTGCTGTACGCACCGCTGGTTCGCACACTCGCCGACGCCCACGACGCGCCGATCCTCGCATACCTCGGTGCGTTCCGGTACGCCCTGGCAGGGGAGTTCGCCGCAACTGCTGATCTCGCCCGTCAGTTGGCCACTCCCCGCGGCTGGGGACTCGAGGTCGGGACGCTCGGGGACGCTTACGATGTCGCCGGATTCGACGGGACGTCCCAGGTCGATCTCGGCATTCACGAGCACGATCATCGTTCGGTCGCCGGTCCCGCAGGGTTGAGCGACATGGCGACGGAGGTCACCGCCGCAGTCGCTCGTGCGGCCGAGAGCCACGGCGTCACACCGGATTACGAGACGCTCCCCGATCGGTATCGGCAGACAGCATCGTCGTTCGTCGATCGCTACGCCGCCGACGCGGCGTTCAACGGGCTCGAATACGACCGGGCCGACGAACGCGATCAGGTCGAGACCTACGCCGAGGCCGTCGTCGCCCCCAACTCCGATGATCGACTGCCGGCCTGGGAACGGACGGAACTGGATCCCGAACGGATCGCGACGGTGGCCACGGACGCTCTCGAACGGGCGCTTGTCTGAGGGTGCGGTGTGCTCCGGACGCGATGATTGAAGGGACGGGGGCCCGGATGCTCGGCCATGGATATCACTCCCGACGAGATCGCCGGGGTGGTCGATCTCTTCGGCGCGCTCCCGCCGGCGACGCTCCGGCAGGCACTCGCCGAACTCGCTTACAAGCGCGGCATCGAGCGTGACCCCGCGTTTTTCGGGGATATCGTCGCGGACGCAGTCGACTCCTATCACTTGATCGAACTTCAGGACGACACCCCACCACTGTTCGTCGCGGGGCCGGTCGCGTTTCCCACACTTCCCGAAAACGCTCGTGATCTGCCCCACATCCTCGATATCGACGAGCGGACCGTCGATCGCGAACGGTTGGCGACTGCCGCCGAGCGTCGGTTCCGGAGTGACGCCGGGCGAGCCGTCGCGGCGGGCGACCGCCAACGTATCCAGCGGCTGCTCGACGTCAGCTACGAGCTCGAGGCCTGGGCCCCGGTCGACCTTGCCGAGACGCGCGTTCGGCTCGATGATGCCCTCGAAGGTACGAAAACGGAGTGATCGCCCGAGCGAGTTAAGAGTCGGGAAAACCTGTTTTCGACCATGGACCTCGGGCCGGTCGTCGAGTACGACTCCGCGACAGTGTCCGGCGAGCGGGAAGCGGCGGTGCTTGCGGGAATCGTCGAGCGGCCTGCCGGCCCTCACATCCTGTTCACGAAGCGCTCCGAAGACCTCGAGGATCACCCGGGTCAGATGAGTTTCCCGGGTGGCGGTCGCGAACCGTTCGACGCCGACCTGCAGGAGACGGCCCTGCGCGAGGCCCGCGAGGAGGTCGGCCTCTCGCCGTCTGAGGCGACTGTTGTCGGTCGGATCGACGACATCCTGACCGTTACAGACTATTCGATCCGGCCGTTCGTCGGTCGGATCCCGGACCGAACGTACGAACCGGGGGACGCCGAGGTAGCGGAGATCGCCGTCCTCCCGGTGGCCGAACTGATCAACCTCGACAACTACGAGACGGAGTGTCGCGAGCACCCGTCCCACGGGTCTGTCCGCTTGCACTATTTCCACGTCGACGGGTACACCGTCTGGGGAGCAACCGCTCGCATGCTCGTCCAGTTGCTGGAACTCGCGACCGACTGGGAACCGCCCTCCGGGCCAGAATGTCAGGCCGGGCCGAACTCACCGGCCTGAGTCGACTTACTTGTCGTGGCCGTGTTCGTCCGCACCGGCATGCTCGTCATCGTCGTGTTCATCCTCACCGTCGTGCTCGTGCTCGCCGTCGTCGTGTTCCTCGTCTTGGTGCTCAGCAACGTCGACAGTCGTGCCGTCGTCACTCTTGGGGAGCCGAACCTGTAACGTCCCGTTTTCCAGAAGGGTCGCACTGGCGTCGTCTCCCTCGACACTCGCTTCCGCCGGTAGGGTCACGTGACCGTCGAGGGTCTGTCCGCGTCCCGGGAAGCGCATCTCGAATCCCTCACGGTACTCCCGGAAGCGGTCGATCCGCACCTCGATCGTCCGGCCGTTCATCCGAACCTGTACGTCGCTACCGACGGCACCGGGCGCGTCAAAGACAGCCAGGTAGGCTTCCTCGCTTTCCAGCAGGTCGACCGGCAACGGCGTGTGTTCCTGGGTGCGGCCGACCGCTCGCCCGACGTTCTCCAGCACACTCTCGCCGATCGCTTCGGTGAACTCGCGGAGCTGATTCATGTGTCCCAGCGTTCGGCCGGCGCGACCTTAGCCGTTGTGCCCGCGGCGAGCCGACAGAAACTATGCCTCGATGGTTTCCATGGTCGACCCACTCGCTCTCCGGAGGCAACCTCGGATATATAGTGCTTGATACCCGTCTGTCCAACACATTCCCCCCGGGTCTTTTGAAAGAGACCCAATCGGTACGGGTCGTCGGTGGGGGACTGGCCCCCGCTGACGAGAGTGTCGATACGAGTGGTCTACGGAGATATTTAGGCACCAAAATAATCAATAATTTTTCAATTATGGTCGACCACAAGCCTTTTTTGCGGACTGCAGGTTGCCAGCCGCATGGGATTCACTCATCCGTACGAACCGGTGGACTGGGTAGAACACAGCCGACATCTGACGCAGCTCCATACGCACCAACCACGGAATACGATTCGGGCAGACACGAACAGTCACGAACCCGCGATCGACGTCGAACGGATTCCGATCGATGATCTGGGCAAGAATAACCTCTCTCCGGCGTCACCTCCTGCCGTTCTCGCCAGGAAGTATCGGAATTCCGGGTATACTGTCTTCGCGTTGACGGAGCACGAGTACTACGTCGATCGCACGAAGTACAAGGACACCGCTTACGAGGAACTGCCGGACGTGCTGTCTCGACCCAGCTGGCCGTGGACCGATCGAACAGACGATGTATCGACCGGGAAACCCCCCGAATCAGCGGATCAGACTGGGTTCGACCCGGCACAGCGAGACCTGGTCGCACTCAGGGGAACCGAACTGCGGGGCCGCTTTCAGGGAACGCTCCAGGACGTCATCGGCCTCGAGACGGACATCGGACACGGCCGCCAGGAGGCAATGGGGGCCCTTCTCGACCGGATCGCCGATCAAGACGGCATCGCACTCCTCCCCCATCCGAGTAAATATCGTGACACGGTGAGTGTCGGGGAGTACCGATCGCTGTTCGAGTCCTTCGACGTGCTTCGGGGACTCGAGATATTCAACGCCCACGACCGGTATCCGAGCCGAACCCTCTGGGATCGACTGCTGACGGAACTGGGAGCCGATCGACCGGTATGGGCGGTGGCTGGTGACGATTATCACGGACGTGCCCGGCCGTCCGACGGCAAACGGTTCGATCGCTCCCGGCTAGTGTTGTTACTCCCCGAACTGACGAAGGAGGCAGCCAGCGATGCACTGCGTCACGGGCGGAGTTACGTCCAGTACAACGGCGATTCCCACGCGCCGTTCATCGAGTCGATCCAGGTCACAGAGCGAGCGATCACGATCGACGCTCCCGCAGCGACCCGGATCGAGTGGATCGCGGCCGGTGATACTGTCACAACGGCTGACACCGTCGTGTACGAACGCGTCGCCGACGAGCCCTACGTCAGGGCTGTGATCCACGGCGACGGCGACGCACGCACCTGTACGCAACCGTTTTACGTCGAGTGATCGTTCGACGGCGGTGTTTAGTTAAGCGTAAAAAGTGAGGCGGGCAGATTTTTCGGATGATCCATGGCCGAAATCACCCGCCTCAGCGGCAGTAGCGACTGGATTGAGTTAGATTTTGTGGAGCGCGAGCGGACACCGCACCCGCTGATGGAGCTTGGTATTCGCCTGCATCTGGCTGGACTATCACTTTCGAATACAGTTTCGGAACTTGAGAAATTCGGTGTCCAACGCTCGCAGAAAGCAATCCACGATTGGACTCAAAAGGCCGATCTACAGCCAGCGGGAAATCCCCGAATCAAATCGCGCTCGACGAAACAGTGATTCGAATCAACGACCAGCAGTACTGGCTGTATGCCGCGGCGAATCCGGAAACGAACGAATTACTGCATATTCGGCTATATTCGACGACTACGACTGCGTTGACTGAGATGTTCCTGCAGGAACTCCGCGAAAAACACGATGTCGAAAACGCTGTGTTTCTCGTCGATGGAGCCCAACATCTCCAAACTGCGCTGCAACGAGCGGGGCTCCGATTTCACGTTGAACGCAGCGGAAATCGGAACAGCGTCGAACGTATCTTTCGTGAGGTAAAACGCCGTACCTCTTCGTTCTCAAACTGTTTCAGTCACGCTGAACCGGAAACAGCCGAAAAGTGGCTTCAAAGCTTCGCAACATGGTCGAACTCGCTAAACTAAACACGACCCGTTCGACGTTGCCAAAACGGCTATCGAGTCCTCCCCAGCGGTCCATAGATATCATAGTAATGTCATTAGTGTCGGGTGCGGATGACGGCCTATGGAACGGTACCCACAGCTATGGGCCGCATTGCTGGCCGTGCGTCGCGGGGCAGAGGTACTTGCGACCCATCCCCCGCGGACGGCGACGCCCGGTCCGTCGGGGCCGACGTCAACGGCCGAGTACGAACGTCCCGTCGGGGAGGCGATCCTGACGGAGCTCGACCGACACTTCCCCGAACAGGCGGTCGTTTCCGACGAACTGTCCCCCGAGTTTGCCACCAAGCCGCGATGGGTCGTCGACCCGCTCGACGGGTCTGTCAACTACCGCAACGGCGTCCCACATTACTCGATCTCGATCGCCTTCGAGGGGAACCAGGCCAAGGACGTCGGCGTCGTCTACTATGGGCCGACCGAGACGGTGTTCACGGCAGTCGAAGGCGAGGGGGCGTTCGCGGACGGCACACCGCTGTCGGTCTCGGAGACGCGGTCGGTCTCGGAGGCGCTGGTCGCAACCGGGTTCGATCCGATGACCATGGAGGCACAGGATCTGACGCAGTTCCGGGCGTTCATCGACCGGACACAGGGCGTCAGACGGCTCGGATCGGCCGCGGCGGAACTGTCGATGGTCGCCGCGGGCTACTTCGACGTGTTCTTCGAACGGATGCTCCGGGTCTGGGACACCGCCGCGGGAACGCTGCTCGTCGAGGAGGCCGGCGGCGAAGTGACCCGGATCGAGCGGCTGGACGGGGACAACAGCGAGATGGTGCTGGCTTCCAACCCACACATCCACCGGGAACTCGTCTCGCTCGTCTCCGGTGGTTCCGCGAGTACGTGAGCGAAAACGATATCGCGAGGCTACCGGAACGGCACGACGATCCCGCAGACCACGATCGCCGAGCCGAGAACGAAGAGCACGTCGAAGCGTTTGATCCCGAGGGCACTGAGCTGTAACTCCCGACTCCCGTCGTGATTTAGCGAGTGGGAGAACCCCCGCGTCTCAAGAGCTTCGACGGTGACGCGACTCCGTTTGGCGACGTTGAATATCATGGGGTAAAACGCCCGTATCGAGAGGACGAGGAGATACCGGTAGTGACGCCACCGGAACAACCCGGGGGTGTCCGGTGCGTCGCTTCGGAGTCGATACGTGTTCACGAGGTCGTGATACTCCTCGATCAGGACCGGCAACATCCGGTAGCCGTAGCTGATGGCGAAGGTGAACTGCCGGGGGACGCCGATGCTCATGAACGCCCGGCTAATGTTCTTCGGGGACATCCCCGAGAAGACGGCGATCGACGTCACCGAGATGATGGTCAACTTCGTCGTATAGGGCAACAGCGCCATCGTACTCCCCACGAAGTCCCCACCGAGCAACACCGTCACGACGGCATAGAGGACGACGTTCGTGAACACCCCAAGCGCCAGCAGTCCGACGAGGTACTTGCTCACCCGTGACACGATAGCCAAAAGCGAGACGAACGCTAGGAGGCCGCCGAGGATGCGGAGATCGTAAAACAGCCACGGGATGACGAGGAAGGCCGCGTACCACGCCAGAAGCACCCGCGGGTCGAGGCGGTCGAACAGCGTCCCCTCGTTGTCGTAGGCCGTCCGGAGCAAGTCCTCCTTGAGTGCCTCGATCGACAGCGCATCGCGGAGGTCCCGCTCGTAACTCATCTGTCGGACACCTCTGGCTCACCCCTCGGCCGGTCGAGACGGGCGGCCAACTCCGGGACCGTCAGTGCAACCGGGGAGAGTCCGAGTTTCCGGCTGAGACGGACGACCTGCGGTGGTCGAAGACCGGCCTCGATCAGCAGGGTCCGGTCCGCCAGGATCTCCCGTGGCGGGCCGTCCGCCCGAACGACCCCGTCCTGTAAGACGACGACGCGGGTCGCCCACTCAGCGACGAGTTCGAGGTCGTGCGTGGCGACGATCGTGGTCTCGACCCGGTCGTCCGCACGCTCGATGGTCCGATCGACCTCGCGGCGACTCGCCAGGTCGAGACTCCCGGTCGGTTCGTCGAACAGCGCGATCGCCGGGTCGGTCGCCAGCCCGATCCCCAGGGAGGCACGCCGCTGTTCGCCCACGCTGAGAAGGCGGCCGTCGCGGTGCTGTAGCGACTCCAGATTCAGGAACTCGACGATTTCGTCGACCCGGTCCGCGACGCCCTCGAACCCGCGCTCCTCTAAGAAGTACGCGATGTCGCCCCTGACGGTGTCCCGGATGAACATCTCCTCGGGGTTCTGATCGACGTACGTCACGTCTTCCGCGAGGTCCTCCGGCAGTACGTCGCTGGTGTCGATCCCATCCACGACGACGTCGCCGCGGTCCGGTCGTTCGAGTCCGGTCAGCAACCGTAACAGCGTGGACTTTCCGGCCCCGTTGGCACCGATCAGGGCGACGCGCTCGCCGGGATAGATGTCCAGCGAAAGCCCCTCCAGCACCGGTATGTCGCCGTCCCGGAGTGTCGAGTATCCGTGTTCGACGTTCCGAAAGGAAACGAGTGGGTCCCCGGACGGTCGGGGTGTCGGGCCATCGAACCCGAGCGTCGAGTCGGTGGTTTCCAGCGATCGCAGCCGTGAGATGCCCTCGGCGTCCGTCGTCGGGAGCGACGGTTCTCCGAGCGTCCGTTCGGCGACCCGCGTCACCTGGGGTGGATGAATTCGCTGTTCGCGCAACTCTTCGATCCGGTTGAGGGCTCGGCCAGTCGGTCGTTTCCAGCGAACCGTGCCGTCCGCGACCAGGGCGACGCTGTCACAGTATTCGGCGACGAACTCGGTGTGGTGCTCGATGACGACGATCGTCATCCCCGCGTCGTTGAGTGCCCGCAGGCGTTCGTAGGTGTCCCGGGCGTGGCCGGGATCGAGCTGGGCCGCCGGTTCGTCGACGACGAGGACGCTCGGCTCCATCGACAGCGCCGCTCCGAGCGCCACCAGATGCTGTTGGCCGCCGCTGAGTTCCCAGATGAAGCGATCGTCGACGTCCGCGACGTCCAGGGCCGACAGCGTCTCGAACGCGCGTTCGCGATAGTCTTCCCGGCCGTAGTTCAGCGGACCGAAGGTCAACTCCTCGAACACCGTCGGCGTGACGAGCTGGTTCTCGAACTCCTGGAAGACGTAGCCGACTTCACGGGATAGCTCGGCGACAGAGGCCCCCCGCGTCTCCTGTCCAGCCACGGTCACTGCTCCGTCGAATTCCCCCTCGAAGAAATGCGGGACGAGGCCGTTGAACGTCTTACAGAGCGTCGTCTTGCCACAGCCGTTCCCACCCAGGACGGCGACGAATTCGCCGCTGTCGATCCGCAAGTCCACGTCGGTGAGTGTCGGCTCCTCGGCCCCGGGGTACCTGAAGGAGAACCCGGAGACGTCGATCGCCGCTTGTGTCCCGGACATGGTCTCAGGCGGACCGCCGTTTCGCGAGTTGCCAGACGACGAGTGCGACCGCCGCCGCGACGGCGACCGGGACCAGGATGAAGGGCTGTCCGTAGGTCTCCAGGAACTCCGCCTCCCAGACGATGTTGAAACCGAAGCCGGCCTCGCCCGCGGCGGCGAACGCGAACGCGAGCGGGAACGCGATCAAGGCCATCGTAGCTGCTTTCCAGGAGAACCCTTCCAACATGGAGGCTCCGGGCGTCCCGCGGTACGGTTCCATACCCAGCAATGGTTCGATCTTCCCGTGGAGTTTCGGATACAGGTACAGCGCGGGGACGACGCCGAACAGGATTCCCGTGATAGCCATCTGTACCGCGAAATCGACCCCTTCCAGAACCAGGACACTCTCGGGGAGACCCGGAACTGCCTCCAGTTCTTCGACCCCGACGTACACCTTCCCCACGTCGACGAACATCGCGAGGAACTCGTTGAGTCCCTCCGCGATCAGGACGACGACCGCGAGTTGCACTCTGTTTTCCGGATCTCGCAGCAAGAGGGCGGCGAAGAAAAACGCCGTCGAGACCAACAGCAGATCCTCCATCACGCCGAGTCCGTTGAAGTCACCCAGCAGGATGTCTTCGAAGACGATCTCTCCGACCGGCACGGCGAGGGCGGCCCAGAACGTCCGGAACAGCAACACGAGGACGATCGGGATGAAGATGAAGTCGCCGACGCCGATCTCCAGCGGCCCGACGTCGAACCCCGGGATGATCTCCGTTATCGCGTACTGCAGGCCGCTGAGGGCCATCACGAAGATGAATATCGTCATGTCTCCCTGTTCGAAACTGAACCAACTCGACCGGTCCATCGTCGTTACCTCGGACATGCACATGAGGCGTGTCCGGCACACCGGTTTGTAATTTAATATTACATATCCATCTATATATGGTAACCCACAGATACGTACATAGTAATGGTAAGCATCGGCCTACTGACCGCTCAATATGTACTGGTAATTCCCGGGGTTAAAAAAGTAGCTGCCGAGTACAGACGGACGGAGGTACCTATCCGGCGGTGATCGGGACGGTCGGCTTGCGGGGCACCGTAACCGCTTTCCTACAGTTCGATGGCCTCCAGGGCCGACCCGCCACAGACCGGACACGAAAGGTCCTCGATGCCGTGATCGTCGGGCAGGTCGTAGGTGTAGTGGACCTCGAACATGTCGAGAAAACACTCCTCGGCCGTACAACGGACTTCCTCGGTTGCTGGCATGGTCGAGCGTTGGCGCGGATGACGGATACCGGTTACGCCGGCTTGAGTGTGGTCCGGACGCCGTCGTGTGCGTGGAGACACGGTTTTACGCCTCGGACGGCTATCCGATCTCGATGACTGACCCTGCGGATCTCGCTGTGACGATTGTCGACGGCTACGTCGACGAACCGGCCCACTTCGGGGTCCCCCCGTATATCTCCACGTATCCCCGGTACGTCGCCGGCGCGCTGGTCGATGCTGGCGTCTCTCACGACGCGATCACGTACCACACGATCGACGGACTCCGCGAGGAGAAACGCCGCTGGCAAGCGGTCGAGGAGGCCGATCTCACGATCTACGTCGGCGGGATGACCGTCCCCGGAAACTACGTCGGCGGGACGCCGGCCGAACCCGACGAAGTCCGCCGGATCGCCTGGACGGCCGACGGCACGAGTCTCATGGGTGGCCCGGTCCGCTTCGGCGTCGGCGAGGAGAACGAGGGGGCGAGCGAACCCGAACGCGACGACCTGGACTTCGATTTTCTCGCCGGTGCTGACGTCGAGGCCGCTGCCTTCGATCTCGTCGCGAACGGCCTGGAGGGGTTCGACCCCCGCTATCGCACGATGGAAGAGTCATCCCGGTGGGCACAGAAGGGTGCGTTCATCGTCGAACAACACCCCAACCATCCGGACTATCTCATCTGCGAGATCGAGACCGGCCGGGGGTGTGCCTACCGGTGTTCGTTCTGTACGGAGCCGCTGTACGGCGACGCCTCCTTCCGGGAACCCGAGGCAGTCGTCAGCGAGGTCGACGCACTGGCCGATCACGGCGTCGCCAACTTCCGGCTTGGCCGGCAGGCCGACATCCTCGCCTATGGGGGGGACGGCGAAGCGCCGAATCTCGAGGCACTCCGGGAGCTGTACGGCGGGATCCGCGAGGTGGCGCCCGAGCTGGAGACGCTGCATCTGGACAATATGAACCCGATCACAGTCGTCGAGTGGCCCGAGAAAGCCAGGGAGGGCATCCGGATCATCGCCGAGCACAACACACCCGGCGACACTGCCGCCTTCGGCGTCGAGTCGGCCGATCCCGCCGTCCAGAGCGACAACAACCTGAATGTCACCGCCGAGGAGGCGCTGGAAGCGGTCCGGATCGTCAACGAGGAAGGCGGTTGGAGACCGGGAGAAGATAGGGATAGCGCACCCAACTTCGGCGACGACGCCGCGTCCCGGCTCCCGAAACTCCTGCCGGGGATCAATCTCGTCCATGGACTGAAGGGCGAGACGAGCGAGACCTTCGAGCACAACAAGCGGTTCCTCCAGCGGATCCTCGAGGAGGGGCTCATGATCCGGCGGGTGAACATCCGCCAGGTCATGGCGTTCCCGGGGACCGAAATGGACGAGACGGGCGCCGAGATCGCCCACGATCACAAGCGCCAGTTCAAAGAGTACAAGCGAGATGTGCGGGAGACGATCGACAACCCGATGCTCCAGCGCGTCGCCCCGCCGGGCACGGTCCTGCCGGACGTTCACCTCGAATACCACCAGGACGGCAAGACCTTCGGCCGCCAGTTGGGGACTTACCCGCTGCTCGTCGGGGTTCCGGGCGAGCGCCCTCTCGGGAAGACGATCGACGTGGCGATCACCGACCACGGGTATCGCTCCGTGACGGGCGTGCCCCATCCCCTGGATCTCAACGTGGCGTCGATGGACGAACTACAGGCGATCCCGGGTATCGGTTCACAGACCGCGGGGAACATTGTGGTTGATCAGCCCTACGAGTCACTGCCGGACATTGAGGAGGCGGATCTGGACGCGTTCACGACGGTCGGTCGTGAGTCGCCGAGTTGAGGGCGATCTCTGCTCGCTTGCGCTCGATCGACAGCTCACTCCTCGAAGAACTGCAACGTGAGAAGAACGATGACGGCCATCAGCCCCGCGAGCAGGAAGTACCCCTCGTCGAAGAACCCGCGATCGGCGATCAGCCCGAAGACCAGGGGCCCCGCTGCGCCCAGCGTTGCTGCCGTCGTCCGGACAATGCCGAGACCAGTCCCGCGGGCCTCCTCGGAGAATGCCTCCGAGAGAAACGACTGCGTGATCGCGCCCGATCCGAGCATCGTGCTCACGAGGGCGGTGATGACGATAATTCCCGCGAGGCTGTCGACGAGTGGCAGTGCTGCCAGCCCGAGCACCGGGCCGGAGAGCACCGCCACCAGCGAGCGGCGCGGCCCGATCCGGTCGTAGGCGACCCCCGCGGCCGGTTTCACGACGACGCCGACGGCGAAAAACAGGCTAAAGAGAAGTCCCGCTGTCGTCTCCGAGAGTGGTTTCTGTTCGGCGAGATACGTCGGGTAGAAGCTCGTGAACGACTGCCAGACGAGAATGTACAGAAAGAGGATGAACGCAAAAAAGAGGATGTCACCCTCCCGGAGGTCGGCGATAAGCTCCCGTAGTGTCCCGCCGTCTTCCGTTTCACTCCCCGTAGCGCCAGTCTGTGCCGGGAGTACGACCACGAGTGCGAGCGCTCCGACGAGGAGGCCGGGAATCATCATCCCGAGACCGGCCTGCCAGGCGACCGCGGCGGCTACGGCCCCCGCGATCGGCGGGAAGACTGTCTGCCCGAGGTCGCCGGTCGCCATCGTCACGCCGAGTGCGCTGCCGATCCGGTCGGGATACATGTCGGTGAGGATCGTGATCCGAGCAATCGGGTACAGCGACTGCCCGAGACCGACGAGTGCCGTCGCCCCGAACAGCACGGCGGCCGTCGGCGCGAGAACGACCAGCGAGACCCCCAGCGCGGCGACCAGTACGCCCGCCGCCATGACACTTCGCTCGCTGTAGCGGTCGGCGAGCATCCCGCTCGGGAGTTGCCCGATAGCGGATCCCAGCCAGAGGATGGTAACCAGTAGACCGGCGACGGTCAGCGAGAGATCGAACGTCTCCCGGATCGAGGGCAGGAGGACTGGATAGATCATCCGTACCCCGAGCAACAGCCCCCACGTGCCGGCGACGACGCTCAGCGACCAGCCTCTCCCATCGCTCCACAGTGCCGCCGCTTCCCGGCGGATCGACGCGAGTGGGTTCACCGGTATCTCGACCTCCGGTCGTTCGCCCAAGGTGGCACGCCCGATCGTCGTCCCATCTATACGTTGGCGGAGCCGTGATCGGGTTAGGGCTTGCTAATTCACACTCTGGACATTGCTCGATCAGTCGCGTCTTGATCGGGTGTTTTCTGACCTATCGTATCAGAAGGTTCTTGACCCACGCTGGCCGACGAACTATCAATGGAGTCGGACGTCGCGGTCAGCGTCGTCCTCCCGGCGTACAACGAGGAGGACACCATCGAGCGGACCGTCGCCGAGACGCTGGACCGCCTCGAAACGTTTCTCCCAAGGGGAAGCTTCGAGGTGATCGTCGCCGAGGACGGCTGTGCGGACCGAACCCCCGAGATCGCCACCCGGTTGGCGAACGAGGACGACCGCGTCCGGCACGTCCACAGCGACCAGCGGCTGGGCCGCGGCGCCGCCCTGGAGTATGCCTTCCAGCGGGCCGAGGGAGAGACCCTCGTCTACTTCGATACCGACCTCGCCACGGACATGGCCCACCTCGAGGAATTGATCGAGAGCGTCCGCACGGAGGGCTACGATGTGGCAACGGGGTCGCGGTGGCTGCCGGACAGTCAGGCCGATCGGCCGAAGAAACGCGGGATCCCGAGTCTCGGGTACAACACGCTCGTGCGCCTGTTCCTCCGGTCGGACTTACAGGACCACCAGTGTGGCTTCAAGGCGATCAACCGCGAGGCCTTCGAGGCGCTGGTCGACGAGGTCGAGGACGAACACTGGTTTTGGGACACGGAACTGCTCGTGCGCGCCCAGCGTCGCGGGTTCGACGTCACGGAGTTCCCGGTCTCCTGGACGCCAAAGGGCGACTCGAAAGTCGATCTCGTTCGGGACGTCTTCGGGATGGGCAGCCAGATTATGCGGACGTTCTGGCAACTATCGGTGAGTCCACGGATCACGCGCACCCGGAGCATGGCCGCGGGGACGGTCCTGGTCATCGTCGCGCTGGCGCTGATGACGGTGTATCTCGATCCTTCGACAGTCCTTGCGGAGATGCGTGGGGCCGACCCACTGTTGATCGTCCTGTCCGGACTCGTCTATCTGACCTCCTGGCCGCTCCGTGGCTATCGCTACCGGGATATCCTCGCCGAACTCGGGTTTTCTTCGGACGTAGGCTTCCTGACGGGAGCGATCTTCATCAGCCAGACCGGCAACCTCGTGTTCCCGGCCAGACTGGGCGACGGGATCCGTGCGTACGTGATGAAAGCCCGACGAACGATCCCGTATCCGTCCGGGTTCGCGTCGCTTGCAGTCGAACGCGTTTTTGACCTACTGACGATAGCCGCGCTGGCGGGTGTCATGTTGGTCGGTCTGGCCGTCGGCGATCCGGCTCGCCTCGCTGGGTTGAGTGCCGAACTGACGAACGGCCGTGAGAGTGGCCGGCTCGGATTGCTCGTCGCTGCCGGGGTTGGACTGGCGGCCATCGCCGTGACGGCCGTGATTGTCCTGACGGCCCGCTCGGAGCAAAATTACGTTCGGGACGTCCTCACCCGCCTCAGTGACGACGCCTACGCCGAGTACGTGGCGGGCGTCATCGAGAGCTTCGTCGGGGATGTCCAGCGGATTGCAAGCGACTCACGCGCTTTCGCCCGCGTCGCGGCCTCCAGCGTCCTGATCTGGACCATCGACGTGGTGACGGCGATCGTCGTCTTCGCCGCCTTCGACGTCTCACTGTCGATCGTCACGCTCGGCGTCGTCTGTTTCTTCGCCGTCAGCGTCGGCAACCTCGCGAAGGTGCTCCCGCTATCGCCGGGCGGCGTCGGACTCTACGAGGGGGCGTTCACGCTGATCGTCGTCGGACTCACGCCGGTCGGGGCAGCCGTCGCGCTAGGTGTTGCGATCGTCGATCACGCGGTGAAAAACGCCGTCACGATTGTCGGTGGTCTCGTCTCGATGGCCTGGCTCAACGTCTCGCTGACGACCGCCGTCGAGGAGAGCGCCGAGGCCGAGGGGAGCGTCGAGTCTGCCGCGTGTCAGGACTGAGACGGACCGTCCCCCAGGGGTATCTCTGATCCAGTAATTGGCGTCCTTACTGGGCGAGCGCTCGGCGTCTCGACTTGGGGTGAGTTCGTTCGACCCGCCGAGTACTAGAGCTCCCTCCACGAGCGAGCGGGGTGTGAACCGAACTGTTGTATACTTTAATGGGGGTGTGAATAGTTCCCAAATAGTATACAGGGACGCCAGAACGCCGGGACTTCGTAGGGTACCAAAACACTTTTACAGTTTTCGGAATAACCTATCGTTCACCGATCGAACGCCCGGGTTTTCGACGTCTCCGCCCGGATCGTATTCGTCTTCACACTCATGAGCGAAACAAACACACGAGCGCGACTCGAGAAATCGTCGGCAGTGACCGAAGAGCAAGAGGAATCGACAGACGTCTCCTGTCCGGAGTGCGACGGCAATCTCGTTTCTGACACCGAACGCGGCGAGACCGTCTGTACTGACTGTGGCCTGGTGGTCGAGGAAGACGAGATTGACCCCGGGCCGGAGTGGCGCGCCTTCGACGCCAAAGAGAAAGACCAGAAATCACGCGTCGGCGCCCCCACCACCAACATGATGCACGACAAGGGGCTCTCGACCAACATCGACTGGCGTGACAAGGACGCCTACGGCAACTCTCTGGGTGCCCGCCAGCGCGAGAAGATGCAGCGCCTCCGGAAGTGGAACGAGCGCTTCCGGACGCGTGACTCCAAGGAGCGCAACCTCAAGCAGGCCTTAGGCGAGATCGACCGCATGGCGTCGGCGCTTGGTCTGCCCGAGAGCGTCCGCGAAACGGCCTCGGTCATCTATCGGCGCGCCCTCGACGAGGACTTGCTCCCCGGTCGTTCCATCGAGGGTGTCTCGACGGCCTCGGTATACGCCGCCGCACGCCAGGCTGGCGTCCCGCGCAGCCTCGACGAGCTGACCGAGGTCTCCCGCGTCGAGAAAGACGAAATCGCCCGGACGTACCGCTACGTCGTCCGTGAACTCGGTCTCGAGGTCAAGCCGGCCGACCCCGAAAGTTACGTCCCGCGCTTTACGTCCGATCTCGAACTGAGCGAAGAGGCCGAGCGCCGTGCCCGTGAACTCCTCCAGAACGCCAAGGAGGAGGGCGTCCACTCCGGGAAGAGCCCCGTCGGCCTCGCCGCGGCAGCGATCTACGCCGCCTCCCTGTTGACCAACGAGAAGACGACCCAGGCGGCCGTCAGCGAGGTCGCGGACATCTCCGAGGTCACCATCCGCAACCGCTATCACGAACTGCTGGAAGCCGAGCAGTCGATCCCCGCGGCCTGATCGGGCTCGCAGCTGGCCGGCCGATTACGGACCAGCACCGAATCCTATCAGACCTGATAACCGAAGGGTCACGTTTAATCCGCCTGCACGAACTCCTTTAGGTATATGGCATCAGATTCGGGTAACGCGGGCGCTGATCTCGACGGCGTCAGTTCGGTGTCCTCGACGGAACTCGGGAGCGCGATCGACGAGCTATTGCAGACATCCGAGAACGTCTCGCGGAGTTCCCAACAGATCACCGACCTCGCTCAGGAACAGTCGACAAACATGCAAGAGGTCGCCGGCGAGGTGTCGAACCTCTCGGCGACGGTCGAGGAGGTCGCCTCGAGCGCCAACGAGGTCAAGGCCGTCAGCCAGCAGGCCAGCCAGCTGGCCGACCAGGGACGGGACGTCGCTGACGACGCGATCGACGCCATGGAGTCCGTCGACGACGCGAACAAGGACGTCTCGACAGACGTCGAGCAGTTGCGCGAGCGCATCGACGAGATCGACGAGATCGTCGAGGTGATCAACGACATCGCCGACCAGACGAACATGCTGGCGCTGAACGCCTCCATTGAGGCTGCCCGCGCCGGCGAGGCCGGTGAGGGCTTTGCTGTCGTCGCCGACGAGGTCAAGAGTCTCGCCGAGGAGTCTCAGCAGAACGCCACGGAGATAGAGGCCATGGTCGCCGACATCAAGGCCGACACCGAAAGCACCGTCGAGAGTATCGAAGAGGCCAACGAACAGGTCGAGGCGGGGATCGATCAGGTGGGCGAGACCGTCGACATTCTCCAGAAGATCGACCAGGCTGTCACCGAGGCCGCCGAGGGTGCCCAGGAGGTTGCCGAGGCCACCGACGATCAGGCCGCTTCCACCGAGGAAGTCGCCAGTATGGTCGACCGGACCGCAGAGACTGCCGAAGAGGTTGCCGAGGAGATCGAGGACATCGCCGCCGCCAACCAGCAACAGTCCGCGAAGGTCAACGAACTGCAGTCGATGCTGAACCAGTGAACCTCGCTGCCTTGTAGGCCGTCTGTCGCAGTCTCTTTTCGACTCGATTCGACGGTCACGTCGATTCGTCCCCAGTCCCGGTCGCTACCGATCCGACCGTCGGTTCGGATCACAAACCACGTCACTCCTCGGGACTACTCCCGGATATGGAAACCACCCACGCGGTCGTCACGGGGGACGCCCGCGAGCTGGATCTCCCGTCGGACTCGGTCGACCTCGTCGTCACCTCGCCGCCGTATCCGATGATCGAGATGTGGGACGACGCTTTCACCGCACAGGATCCCGCGATCGGCGACGCGCTCGCCGCCGAGAACGGCGAGCGGGCCTTCGAGCTGATGCACGACCTCCTCGGGACGGTCTGGACGGAACTCCGACGCGTGCTCGTCGACGGGGGTATGGCTGCGATCAACGTCGGCGACGCCACGCGCACGCTGGAGCGCTTCCAGCAGTACCCAAACGCCGCCGAGATCACGGATCGAATGTGTGACCTGGGATTCGACGTGCTGCCGGACGTCGTCTGGCGCAAACCCGCCAACAGCGCCGCGAAGTTCATGGGATCGGGCATGCTTCCGCCGAACGCCTACCCGACTCTCGAACACGAGTCGATTCTGCTCTTTCGCAACGGCGAACGTCGTTCGTTTCCGCCCCGCGACGAGGCGCGCTACGAGAGCGCCTATTTCTGGGAGGAGCGCAATCGCTGGTTCTCCGACCTCTGGGACGTTCGGGGGACCGATCAGACGCTCGCCGAGAGCGTCCGTGACCGTTCTGGCGCGTTCCCGATCGAAATCCCGCTTCGCTTGATCCGGATGTTTTCCGTCTACGGCGACACCGTCCTCGATCCCTTCTGGGGGACCGGGACGACGACGCTCGCGACACTGTTGGCCGGTCGAAACTCGGTCGGCTACGAACGCGACGCCGACCTCCGGGCGACGTTCGACGACCGTATCGAGGGGGTTGCCGAACGGTCCCGCGAGCGTGCGACCCGACGGCTCGAACGTCACCGCGAGTGGGTCACCGAACAGGAGGCCGAGGGAGCGGATCTCGCCTACGAGAACGAGCACTACGAAACGCCCGTCCGGACGAAACAGGAGCGGGAGTTGCGACTGTACGCAGTCGAGTCGGTACGGGAGACAGCGGACGGCTACGCGGCGATGCACGTACCGCTCGAAGCGCAGGAGTGAACACTGCCGGCAGTTCTCGACGAAGTAGCGCGACTGCTGTCGCCCATCGAGCAGAGATGGCGACTTAGCCGGTGGGCGCAGGGAGATACTGCTGGAGTGCGTCGATCGCTTCCGTGACCAAGGCAGGGGTCAGTGTCCCCTGGTGGTCCTCGAGGTCGCGGTCCTTGATCGTCATCACGTACTATGGTGAAATGTACGCACGTTTCTCTGATCCGCCCCGGATCCACGCGTCGTCGGGGACGACAATCCCGTCTGGATGTCGTTGGGTCGTCATCCCGACGACGATCGACTCGACGTCCGCAAACGGATGGGCGGTATCGCTGACAACCAGCCAGGGGCGGTACGCCGGATCGGCTTTGTGTGGTGCTGGCCCCCACCAAACCGCTCCCTGTTCGTGACTCATCCCTCGTTTTCGTCTACGCCGGGGCCCCACTCGTCGGGGTCTTCCGATCCGAGGCGATCAGATGCCGTCCGCGCGGTCGACATCGCACTCAGCGTCGTTCCCACGTCCACGTCGTCGGCAATCGTCCAGTAATCCCCCCGGTGTCTCAGGAGTCCCCGTCCCTCGAGACGAGAGAGGACGACACCGACGCTCCCTCGTTTGACGCCAGTGGCCTCGTGGATCTCCTTTGGCGTGTACGCTTGGTCCGGTGACGAAGCGAGAAAGGAAAGGATTTCCTCCGCGTTTGTTCGTCCACCCGCCTTGAGTTCCTCGATGGGACGTTCTTCGAAGTGTTTGATGTCGATGGGCATGACGAAACCTATGTAACAACGAGTAATAGATGTAATGGGTGTCGAAGAGAGACGTCCCATTCAGTCACAGCGGATAGCGGTGACACTGGTCGAGGGCGGTAACTCCCTGAGCCTCGAAGCACAGAGATTTCGGAGATAATCGAGACGGGGCGTTTTTGCCAACTGGCGACCCAGGCCCGATATGAACTTCGAGTCGTTTCGACTGGCGGCTGCTACGGCGGATCTGGACGACGAGCCGGCGGCCCGCGAGCACGCCGACCTGGTCGAGTTGCGGATGGACATGGCGGCCGACCCCCTTTCGCAGTTGTCGGACTACGGCGGCGAATTACCGCTGTTGGTGACCAACCGCCCCGAGTGGGAGGGTGGGGAGGCCGAGGCGGATGGTCGGCTGGCGGCCCTGGAGGCAGCGGTCACTGACGATGCCGTCGCCGCCGTCGACGTGGAACTACAGAGCGCTCGCGAGGGCGCGGCCGATCGCGTCATCGAGACCGCTCGGGAACACGACGTCAGTGTGATCGTCTCGACGCACGACTTCGAGGGGACGCCGCCGATGGGCGAGTTGCAGGCTGCCCTCCGGACGGCCTGTGAGTACGGCGATGTCGGCAAACTCGCCGTCACGGCCGAGACGCCCGACGACGTGCTCGACCTGCTGGTGGCGACACGGGCGGCGACCGTTGAGGGAGAAACCGTCGCGACGATGGCGATGGGCGAGGCGGGCCGGCACTCCCGAGCGGTCGCGCCGCTCTATGGCTCGCGGATCGGGTACGCGCCGGTTGATCCGGCCGAGGCGACAGCACCCGGACAGTACGACCTGGCGACGCTTGCCGAACTCGTCTCAGAGCTGAACGGCGTCTGATCGCAGTCGAGGCGGTCGGTGCTGAGCCCGGATCGGGTGACCGGGCGTCCGGTGGGACTTGGAAAGGTTAACGTCCACGGACTGCCCCTAGTCGGACAGTGAACGAGACACACAAGCGTCGACGACCGTGGGTTGCGGCTGCGCTCTCGGTGCTCTTTCCGGGCCTTGGCCACGCGTACCTTCGGGAGTGGCTCCGCATGGGGATGTGGCTCGCGCTCATGGTGGCGGTCGTTTCCTTTCTGCTCCCGCCATCGATCGTCCCGCAGGAAGTCACGTTCGACGCAGTGATGGCAGCCAGCCGGAACCTGCCGACGGACCTCTCGCTTGTCATTCTCGCGTTGCGAACGCTGAACGTCTTCGACGCCTACGTCATCGCCCGCCAGGCCCAAAACCGAACCGCGGTCGAGACGGGCCAGCAGTGCCCCCACTGCGGGCACGAACTCGAAGACACGGACCTCGCCTTCTGTCCGTGGTGTGGGTCCGAACTCGACGGGACGCCGGAAGACGAGAACACACGTTCAGGGCTCTGAAAATCGGTTTTGGAAGCAAAGCGCCTCAACCGAGTCACCACGTTTCGATGCGACGCCAGGGCGTCATAGAACGGTAAAATAGAGTGTCGGCTTCTACCCCGCCCGCAAGGGTCAAGGTATTCGTCACGCAATTCTAGAATCCCGTGTATTTGCCACTGCACAGATGAGGAAGATTGGATGGTGCCTATTACTGCAAGGCCGCACTGCCGGTCGCGAGCCCCTGAAACCCATTCGTCATCGTCACGACCTCGATCGTTTCCAAGATTTCCGCGTCGGAGGCCCCTGCCGAACGTGCTTGCTCCGCGAGGTTCTCGACGCCCTCCTCGTGGCCCGCCGCCGCGTCAAGAGCCATCATGATCAGGAACTTCGTTTTGGGCGGGAGTTCGCCGTCAGTGAGGGCCTGTTCGAACGCCTCTCCGACTGGCTCACCGAATTCCGGATCGGCTTCGATCAACTGGTCGAGAAATTCTGGCGGTTCGTCCGACATCAGGACGATTCGATGTAGAGCCGATCAAAATATCTTTTCTTCTCAGCTGTGCACGTTGAGAATTGAACAGTTTCGTGGACCGAATTGGTGGTTGAGACGGTGTGCAATCGAATACGCGGGATCCAGCCGGAGATTGTATTCGCCTCAACGGCGGGGAAGCGGGGTGAACACCGGCTCCATCAGCGCCACTCGCTCGCTTTGACGTGTCGAGTTACTGCCCGAATCAGTCGGAATATCGGCTCTTAGAACCCACTACCTGGAAACGGTTCCATGGCTCCCTGTGCTGGGCTTTTACTTCTCGATGATACTCTCCTCGACAGCCTCACCGAAGTGCCGTGCCTGGTCTTCATGGTAGACCAGCAGTTCGTCGCCGGCTTCGAGGTCAGTCACGGCCGTCCGTCCGTCGGGGGTGGCGACCTTGATCGTCTCGGCGTTCTGCAGCAGTGTTTCGATCGTATCCCCGTCCTCGGTCTCGGCCTGAAGCCGGAACATGGGGCGTTGCTCGATCTTCGCGCGGCCGACGATCGCCTCGCGGGTGTTGCCGTCCGCGTCGACGACCTGGACCTCGTCGCCGCTGGACAGCTCCGAGAGGTATTTCGTCTCCCCGCCGGGCGTGCGGACGTAGGCGTGGACGGCCCCGGCGTTGACCCGGAAGGGACGGGAGGCGACGTACGGCGATTCGGCGGTCTCGGCGTGGACGAAGAACAGTCCACGGGCCATCGAGCCGACGAGCATCCCCTCGTCGTGATCCATGATCGACCCCGTGTCGACACAGACTCGGTCGGCCGAGCCGGTCTGCTCGATCGCCGTAATCGTGGCGTACTGCAGGTCCAGGGTCTCTCGTCCCACGGCGTCGCGTACCTCACAGGTCTCCCGGATCTCGTCGGGGTCGTCAGTGTCGAGCAGGACGGCGTCGGCCCCGATCTCTAAGGTCTCGTAGGCAGTGCGGGCGTCTTCGGCGGTCTGGACGCCGGCGATCAGCGTCGTCTCCTCGCCGACTCGGGCGATCAGGTTCTCCAGGGGGATGATCTGCCAGTCCTCGGAGACAACGATCGAGTAGGTGGCGTCTCCGGCGATCGCTTCGGCGAAAGCCTCGTAGGACTGATCGAAGATCCGGACGTATCCGCCGTCGGCGCCGCCGCTCCGGAGTGCCGAGAGGTCGGCTGATCCCGAGAAATCGGAGGGGAGATCGACCGTGCCGTCACCTTCGCCGTCTTTGCCGACGATCACCGCGTCGGCCGTCGGAGCGTCCGCTGCCTCGGCTTCCATGACGTGGACGTCGTCGCCAGTGAAGGCAGCAACGTTCACCTCGCCGAGTTCGCGGACGCGATCGACGTCGCGTTCGTCGACCAGTACCCAGTCGACGCCGGCCTCCAGTCCTGCAGTGATACGTCGCTTGCGCGCCTCCCAGTCACCGACGGCGTCGTCGGCCTTGAGCCACACGGAGCGTGTCATATCTCGACACTCGCGGGGGCCCGGCTTGAACGTGGCGGATCACGCGATCGAGCCGTCGCGTCGGGGCCACCGGTCCGCTCGTCGGTTCACCATCCTAGTCGTCCAACAGTTAAGAGCGTGGACGTAGAATCCCCTCGCATGGCAGAATCAGGAAGCAACGAGTCCTACGAAAGTCGGCTGTACGAAGTCGCCGAACGGCTACAACTCCCGGACAGCACACTTCAGATCACCCGCGTCCGCCTCGACCGTCTCAGCGGCGAGTCGAACGTCGATGCGGCCCACCTCGACCGTATCGCACCGGCGGTACTGGCGCTGTCTTGTCGTGAGGACGGGCTCCCGATCACCGACCGGGATATCGTCGAGCCGTGGGTCGAACTGTTGGCCGATCCCGAGGAGACTGGGCTCGATCCCGAACGCTTGCCAGAGCAGATCGAGGCGGTCGCCGACCGACTCGATATCGATCATCCCCCGGAACAGCCCGACGCCCTGGTCGAGCAATACGTGGATGCGCTCGACCTGCCTGAGGCAGTGGGGACGATCGCCAGGCGGATCCTCCGGGACACCTTCCGGGAGGCGCCGCGGGTCGTCGCCGAGGCATCCTCTCCAGGGGAGACGGCCGGTGCGGCGCTCGTCCTCGCCGCGGAGGCAAACGGTGACGACGGGCTTGGCCCGAGCGACATCGCCGATGTCGGTTCGGCTGGCGGCGTCACGATAAAGAACCGCTACAAGGCGTTTCGGGAAGCCCTCGGCGAGGAGGCCCTGGGTGCCGAGCACTATCAGGCCTCGTCCGTGGAGGATCCGTCTCTCGAAGCCGAGGAGTCCAACGTCGAAGAGCCAGCCACGAACGGGGACGCCGAGACTGCCGGGGAGGCGTCCAGCGACGACCCAGCTGAAGAGACAGCCCCCGGAGCTGACGCCGCGGAGTCAAACGGGGACGGAACGGCCGAGAGTGCGTCGGCAGTCTCGCGGGCGGCGTGTATGGACGCCGTCCGTGAGATGTTCCCGGACGAACTCCCGACGACGGCGACCGTCGCCGAGACCCTCGATGAGGACGAGGATGCCGTCGCTCGGCGGCTGGAGGCCCTCACAGAGGACGGCGAGATCGAGGCCAGGCGTGCCGGCGAGACCGTCGCCTGGATCCCCGGTGATCAGGAGGAACTCGGTGCGGATCTGACGATCGACGCCGTCCAGGGTGAAGTCGACGCGCTGGCAGACATTCTGGACACCGACGCGTCGCTCCGGCTGTTCGCACGCGGACTCGTCAGCGACGCTGCCGGTGACGTGCCCGTCGAGGACGCCGCCGAGTTCGCCGGTGCCGCGCTGATCGCCAGCAGCCGTCTCAACGACGGTGCCCTTGACCCGGCGACCGTCGCCGCCGAACGGGAGTTCGAACCCCGGGCGCTTTATGAGTGGCTCGGCCGTCTCGGGGAGAACGCCGACGTCGAGATCCCCCAGCGCAGCCCGGCAGACGTCGTCGAGTCTCTGATCGAGGATCTTGACCTCTCCGAGCGGATCCGCGAGGAGAGTCTCCGGACCCTGGAACACTACCGCCCGGAGGAAGACGGCTCCTTCGCCGCGCCGGAACTGGCCGCCGGGGCCGTCTTCTTTGCGGCCACAACTGTCCGCGAGCCGATCGACGTCGATGCACTGGCCGACAGCATTGGATTCGAGACGAGCCACGTCTCCGACGCGATGAACAGCGTCTTCGTCGCGCTGTGCCGGCGCCTGATCCGCGGCGAGATCGACTACGAGGAGTGTTTCTGGACGGCCGAACTGCTCGAATCGGATCATATCGCCGAGATCGGCGATCCCCACACCGGCCGTGTCGTCGCGGCCGCCAAGACCTACATCGCCGGTCGGGAGAACGAACACGTCGACGAAGGGACGCTTGACGTGTTGCTTGCCGAAGACTGATCGGCGCGCGTCGCAGTTCAAAACGATACTGTACCGACGCCCCACTTCGTTTCCGCTGGGTCTCCCCCAACAGTCAGTCAGGCGTCGATCGCGAGTCCGGCCCGTTCGGCGGCTGCGTCCGCGCTCTCGTCATCGTGGATGACTGCCGAGACCGCGCGCGTGATCGCCTCGGGGTCCTCGTGCTGGAAGATCGATCGTCCCATCGAGACGCCAGCGGCGCCGCCATCCATCGCCCCCCGGACCATCGCCAGGGTCTCACGGTCGGTCCCGCGCGACCCGCCCGCGATCAGGACCGGCTTGCTCGCGGCGGCCGCGACGGTCTCGAAGCTCTCTGCATCACCGCTGTAGCCCGTCTTGATCACGTCAGCGCCCACCTCCTCCGCCAGCCGGACGGCGTGAGCGAGTGCCGTCGGATCCGATTCCTCGACGCCCGGTCCCCGGGCGTAAGCCATCGCCAGCACGGGCATGCCGAGTCGATCGGCTTCGCTCGCGACCTCGGACAGCTGGGTCAACTGGTCGGGTTCGTGTGTGCTGCCGACGTTGATGTGAAAGGAGACGGCGTCGGCGCCCGCTCGCACGGCATCATCGACGGTCCCGGTCGGGCGCTTGTCGTTCTCGTCGGGACCGATCGTCGTCGAGCCGTTGAGGTGGACGACGTAGCCCGCACCATTCAAGTTCCCGTGGACGCGCTCGGCGACGCCCTTCTGGGTGAGAACGGCATCCGCGCCGCCGCGCGTGATCGATGCGACGGTCGATTCTAGGTCGACGAGGCCCGTTACCGGACCCATCGTGAGGCCGTGATCCATCGGGACGACGAGGTGTCGCCCCCCTGTACCGATACGTTCGAGACGTGCGTGCTTGCCAGCAGTCATTGTGTCATGGTGTGGCAAGTGACGGTAATGTGCGTTCCGGTCCCGGCGTCATCCCTGTCTACTCGACACACAAGGATTATTAGACACCGTCTGAACACGTCCGGACGCATGCACCGCGCGGTCCCCGCTGCCCTCCTGGTTACCCTGATCGCCCTCGCAGGGTGTGGCATGCTCGGCGATAGCGCGCCGCCGAGCGACGACCGCGCCCTCGAGGTTCGAAACGAGACTGTCGACGCACTCGCCGACGTCTCTACCCTCCGGATGTCGATGGACGGCGACGTCTCTGCCTCGGCCGACGGACGGGACCGGACGGTCTCCATCGACGGCGACGGCGTCGTCAACCGGACAGCCCGAGTGATGCGGATGAACACCACTGCCGACGGCCGGACCGCGACCAGCTATCTCGACGATCGAACGGTCTACACGAAATGTTCCAGCCCGTGGTCCGGGTGGGGCCGACAGAACCAGTCGACCGACGTCGAGTGGCTGACGCTGACGTCGCTCGGTCGGCAGGTCGAGCTGTTCGAACGGACGAACGTCTACTGGGACGGTACTGCGACGATCAACGGGCGGGAGACGTCAATCATCGTCGCCTATCCCTCCCAGGAGACGGTGTCATCGCTGCCCGGCAAGAGCCAGACGGACCTCGCGAACACTGACGCCACCGTCGAGAACATCACCGCCAAGCTGTGGGTCGATCAGGAAACCGCCCGTCCGGTTCGGTCGCTCTTGCAAGTCGAAATTTCGGGCAACGGCGGCGAGGCGACGGCGAACGTGATGATCGACTACACGGACTACGGTGAGCCAGCCTACGTCGATGTCCCCGAAATCACCGGCGAAACCTGGGACGGCGGCTGTCCCGGGGCGTGACGGCTATCGTCGTTCAGTCCCCAGACTCCGGCGTCGCGATGCCGGCGCCGCGGAGCGCACCTTCCTTGAGCTCTCTGGCCCTGGTTTCGAGTCGCTCCGCGACTGCCTCGGTCGACTCGTCTCCGTCCGTCCCTTCGGCGACGATGTCGACCAGCGCCGAGCCGACGATGATGCCGTCAGCGCCCGCCGAGACGATCCGCTCGGCGTGCGCGCCGGTCTTGATCCCAAATCCGACTGCTTTGGGGACGTCCCACTCGGAGAGTCGCGCGAGGCTCTCGTCGGTCTGATCGCTGACGTCCTCGCGCGCGCCAGTCGTCCCCAGCCGTGCCTGGACGTAGACGTACCCCGAGACCCGCTCCATCATCCGCGCGAGGCGGTCGCCCTCGGTCGTCGGCGCGACGATGAAGATCAGGTCGAGACCGTGTTCGTCACAGGCCGCCCGGAGTGGGTCGGCCTCCTCGGCCGGGAGGTCGGGAACGACCAGGCCCGCGATCCCGGCTTCGGCGGCTCGTTCGACGAAGGACTCGGGTCCTGGCTCGGACCCAAACTGGTAGATCAGGTTGTAGTAGGTCATACAGACCAGCGGCGCTTTGACGTCCAGATCTTCGACGAAATCGAAGTATCGATCGGGCGTCATTCCGGCTTCCAGGGATCGAACGATCGCATCCTGGATCGTCGATCCCTCGGCGATCGGCTCGGAGAACGGAAGGCCGAGTTCGATCACGTCTGCGCCGCCGCGTTCCAGCGCCTCGACGTATTCGAGGGAGGCCTCGTAGTTGGGATCGCCAGCGACGAGATACGGGATGAACGCGGGCTCGCCCTCGGCAAAGACCGCGTCGATGGCGTCGCTCATCGGTCGACCTCCCCGAACACGCTCATGTCCACGTCCACGTCGAGGTCGTGCTTCTCGGTCTCCTCGACGACGGTCTCCAGGTCCTTGTCGCCCCGTCCGGAGAGGTTGACGATCGTCACATCCCCGATTTCCTCGGGATGCTCCTCTAGATACCCGAACGCGTGGGCACTTTCCAGGGCGGGAATAATCCCTTCTAGCTGCGAGAGGCGATGGAACGCCTCCAGGGCGGCCTCGTCGTCAACGTTGACGGCGTCGACGCGGCCTTCGTCGACGAGGTGGGCCAGTTCCGGACCGACGCCCGCGTAGTCCAGGCCCGCGGAGACGCTGTGAGATTCCATGATCTGGCCGTCGGAATCCTGGAGGAGTTTCGTCCGCGCGCCGTGGAGGACGCCCTCCTCGCCGGTCGACAGCGTCGCCGAGTTGGGCGCGACGCCCGCCTCCTCGTCGACCGCCAGGGAGGACCCCCCAGCCTCGACGGCGATCAGATCCACGTCGTCACCACGGAACTCGTGGAAGGCTCCCATCGTGTTCGAGCCCCCGCCCGCACAGGCCACCACGGAGTCCGGCAGGCGCCCGGTCTTCTCTCGGATCTGCTCGCGGGCTTCCCGGCCGATGACCGACTGGAAGTCACGGACCATCCGCGGGAACGGGTCGGGACCGACGATCGATCCGATGACGTAGTGGGTGTCCTCGACGTTCGTCGCCCAGTCGCGCATCGTCTCGCTGATGGCTTCCTTCAGCGTCCCCCGTCCGGTCGTGACTGGCTTGACCTCGGCACCGTTTAGGCGCATCCGGAAGACGTTGGGCCGCTGGCGCGTGATGTCCGTCGAGCCCATGAAGATCTCGCAGGGCATGTCCAGGTGGGCGGCGGCCATCGCAGTCGCCGTACCGTGCTGGCCGGCACCCGTCTCGGCGATGATCCGATCTTTGCCCATGTACTTCGCCAACAGGACCTGTCCCAGTGCGTTGTTCAGTTTGTGTGCGCCGCCGTGCAGCAAGTCCTCGCGCTTGAGGTACACCTCGGTGTCGTAGCGTTCGCTCAACTGCTCTGCGTGTTGCAGCGGCGTGGGCCGGCCGCCGAAGTCCGCGAGACGCTCGCGGAACTCGTCCATGAAACCGTCCTCGTTTTCGAGGACGTAGCGTTCGTAGGCGTCGCGCAATTCTTCGATCGCGGGCATCAGCGCCTCGGGGACGTACTGGCCGCCGTAGCCGCCGAACTTGCCGTTTGAATCGGTGCTCATGTGTTCGTGTTCTCCGGTAGCGTCGTGAGTCGTTCAGTATTCGCACGCACGTCGCCGTCCATGATCGCCGAGCCGACGAGTTGTCCGTCCGCGCCTGCCGCCCGCATTCGCGCCACGTCCGCCCGCGTCTCGATCCCGCTCTCGGCGATCAGCGTCACGTCATCCGGGACGGTGGGAGCCACCTCCTCGAACGTCGAAAGGTCGAGGTCCAGCGCACCGAGGTCGCGGTTGTTCACGCCGATGATCTTCGCCCCCGCATCGACGGCCGTCCGGACTTCCTCGCGGGAGTGAGTCTCGACGAGGACCTGAAACCCCCGCTCGTGAGCGGCCGCGAGCATGTCTTCGAGATCAGCTGTCCCGTCCGCTTCGAGAAATCGAACGATCAACAGTACCAGGTCGGCCTCGACAACGTCGAGTTGCTCTTCGTACAGCAGGAAGTCCTTCCGGAGGACCGGCACGTCGACGGCCGCGCGGACGCGCTTGAGTGTCTCGGGCGAGCCCCCGAAGTGCTCGGGTTCGGTCAGTACCGACAGCGCGGCCGCACCGCCCGCGACCATCGCCTCGGCGAGTGCTACAGGGTTATCCTCCCGAGTCCGCGCCGTCGTCGGACTCGTCGGTTTGACCTCGGCGATCGTGGGCACGCGCCCGTCGTCCTCGGCGCGTGCGAACGCCTCGGGCAACGAGCGCGGGCGCGCTTGCACCTGCCCGTCGGCCCCGCCACGCTCGCGGGCTGCGTCGATGATCGACCGCACTTCGGGTGCGACCTCCTCACTAGCGTCCATTACCGTACACTAACGTACAGACATGGACATAAGGCTTGCGGCACAGTCCTGCCGGTCAAGACGGCTGAAACACGAAGTCGGCCCCACGCTCAGAACGTGTAGCCTTCGTCGGGGTCGTCGTCCTGAATCGCGGGGTCTTGCTGGTCTTCGACCGTCTGGGAGAACATGTCCTCTTCGGCGGGCGTTTCGTTCGGTTCGTCGGTCGTCCCGTAGGCGGAGACACCCATTGTGAGCAGTTCCTCGACAGCCTGATCGCGGTTGACGAACTCGCCCTGTTCGACGAGTCGGTCGATGTCGTTCTCGATACGGTCGGGCAATGATATCGATATTTTCGGCATATCCGGGGGTGAGAGGTCCACCGGGATGAATCTATCCCTCGAAGCATTCCTATGTTTTTAGGCTAGCCAAAACACATAAGACCACGCGGTCGCCTACGGTCGGGTAATGCCACGCGCCGACGACCCGGACGGCGACAGCGAGGTCCAATCCTTTCAGTCCTCGCCCGAACGGACGGTCTTCACCGAAGAGGGCAATCCCGACGGCTGGATCGCGACGGATCTTGCAGTCGAGCCGTCGCCCTGAGAGACACTTGGAGCCGAACGTTTTAGCGCCCGCCCATCCTACGGAAGGGTCATGAGTTCAGTCCCGGAGCGCAACGAAGTCGACGAGGAGTACACGTGGGCTCTGGAGTCGCTGTACGCTGACAGCGACGAGTGGGAAGCAGCCTACGAGGAGGCCGAGGAGTTGACCGAGGTCGTCGCGAGTTACGAGGGGCAAGCCACGGACGACGCCGAGACGCTCCTCTCGGTACTCGATGATTACGAGGATCTGATGCGGACTGTTTCGAACGTCGTCTCCTATGCGCGAATGCGTCGCGACGAGGACACCCGTCGTGACGAGGCCCAGGCAATGTTGACCCGTGCCCAGTCGCTCTCGGCCGAGGCTTCAAGCGCGGCGAGTTTCCTCGATCCCGAAATTCAGGCACTCGAACGCGAGGACGTCGAGACGATGATCGAGGCCGAACCCGAACTCGCTGAGTACGAGCACTACTTCGACGACGTGTTGCGGATGAAACCCCACACGCGCTCGACGGAAGTCGAATCCTTGCTCGCGGATCTGAGCGAGGTCACTGGCGCACCCGGCGAGGTCTACGACATGCTGACCAACGCCGACATGTCCTTTCCCACTGTCGAGGAACCGGACAGCGAGGCGCGAAGTGCCTCGGACAGGTCGAGCGGTGACGACAAGGAACCGCGAGGCGGGGACGCGGTCGAAATCACGCTCAATAACTTTACGACCCTCCAGAAGCGCCACGACCGGGAGTTCCGTCAAAATGTCTATGAGGCCTTCTACGACGAGTGGGAGACTGTCCACAACACTGTCGGTACGGCCTACGCCAAAGCCGTCAAGACGGACGCGAAAATGGCAGCCGCGCGCAACTACGACAGCGCCCGCCAGGCGTCGCTGAACGGCCCGAACGTCCCCGTCGAAGTCTACGACACCCTCGTCGAGACTGTCCGGGACAACCTGGGGACACTGCACCGCCACGCCGATCTCAAGCGCGAACACACCGACGGCGACGATCTGCGGATGTGGGATCTGTACGTCCCACTGACCGAGACCGAGAGTCCCGAGATCAGCTACGAGGACGCCTGCGAGCACGTCGTCGACGCCGTCGCGCCGCTGGGCGAGGACTACCAGTCCCGTGTCGCCGAGGGACTGGACTCGCGGTGGGTCGATGTCTACGAGACCCGCGGCAAGCAGTCGGGCGCGTACTCCGGGGGCACCTACGATTCCCAGCCGTACATTTTGATGAACTATCAGGATGACGTCGAGTCGATGTACACGCTGGCGCACGAACTCGGTCACTCGCTGCACTCTGAGTACACCAGCGAGGCCCAGCCGTACATCTACTCGGGCTACGAGATCTTCGTCGCCGAGGTCGCCTCGACGGTCAACGAGGCGTTGCTGACTCGACACCTGCTTGATACCGTCGAGGACGATCGCTTCCGCCGGCACGTTCTGGACACCTACCTCGAACGCTTCCGCTCGACGCTGTACCGCCAGACCATGTTCGCGGAGTTCGAGCACCGCACCCACGAGATGAGCGAGGCCGGCGAGCCCCTGACACCCGACCGGCTGAACGATCTCTATCGGGAACTCAAGGCCGACTACTACGAGCCAGGTGAGATCGACGACCGGATCGCCAGAGAGTGGATGCGCATCCCGCACTTCTATCGCTCCTTCTACGTCTACCAGTATGCGACGGGCATTTCCGCTGCCGTGGCGATCGCTCGTTCGATCGAGGAAGAAGGGCAGCCGGCCGCAGAGAGCTACCGCGAGTTCCTCGCGAGTGGCTCCAGTGACTATCCGCTCGAACTCCTCCGGACAGCCGGCGTCGACATGTCCGAGTCCGATCCGATCGAGGACGCCATCGAGGAGTACGACGACGCCCTCGATCGGATGAGCGAGTACATCTAGAGGTAGCCCAACAGCCCAGCGGCTCTCGCAGGGCAAACAGCATCATCTCGGACGTACTGCATCCGAGATTTGTCACCATTCGCACTGGGTTTCTTATCGGTGGCGCCACAAGTTCTAGAGTAGGCCCCACGGCCGGAACGGACTGTTCAGACAATGCAAGAGAGACCGACCATCCTGATCCCGATTCGCGTTCTCGAGCGCGAATCGATTCCGGAGGGGGTTCCCGCACTCCTCACGAATGCCCACGTCGTCTTACTGGGCTATCACGTCGTGCCAGACCAGACAGCGACCGGCCAGGCACAGGCCCAGTTCACAGATCAAGCCACCCGCCGTCTTGACGACCTCACGGCGATACTCGCGCATGCGGGGGCGACAGTCGACTCCCAGCTCGTGTTCACCCACGATGCACAAACAACGATCGATCGGGTGACCACGGAACATGACTGTCTCGCGGTCCTCATTCCGAACGCAACGAGGCCGATCGAGCACGTACTCGTCGCGGTTCGGGGCGTCGTCGGTATCGATCGGTTCGTCCGTCTGGTTTCAGGGCTGTTCGGACCGAAGGACATCAACGTGACCCTGTTTCACGTCGCCGAAGCGGACGAAACTGATGCGGACGTGGAGACACTCCTCAACGGAATCAAAGCACGTCTTTCCGAGCAAGGGGTGTCCGAAGCTGTGGTCGATATCGAAATTTCACGTGGGGACGCTCATCAAGAGCTGATCGTCGATGCAGCCGACAACTACGATGCGATCATCATGGGTGAATCCGATCCCTCAGTGACGACGTTCCTGTTCGGGATGACTGCAGATCAGGTCGCCAAACAGTTTCTCGGCCCAGTGTTCGTGGTACAACACGAACAAACCGACGTGCGCGAAGCGGCTGAAGCAAAGTGACGGGACCAAGTACGGAACAGCCACACAACTACAATGAGCCAGCCACAACAACTGTATGAGCTTCTCGGTGACGGCAGCGAAATCAACATCGTCTGCCATAATAACCCTGATCCAGATTGTCTGGCGAGTGCGCTGGCGTTAGGCCGGATCGCGGGCGCTGCCGGTATCGAAGAACGGACTATCCTCTACAGCGGGACGATTTCACACCAGCAAAACCGCGCATTCGTCAATCTCCTCGATATCGACCTCCAACCGTTCGAATCTGCGACCGTCCAGAACCGCCAACCGGACTCGTTACTTGCGTTCGTCGATCATGCTATTTCCGGTGAGAACAACCAGGTTCCGCCGGACACGCACGTAGATATCGTGATCGATCATCATCCTGCCGATACCGTTGAGGCTCGGTTCGTCGATCATCGTGCTGAACTGGGGGCAGCAGCGACGATTCTCACAGAATATGTCTGCACTCTCGACATCGATCTAGATGCAGATCTTGCGACGGCACTCCTGTTTGCCATTCGTTCGGATACGCTCGATTTCCTCCGTGGAGCCACGCGTGAGGATTACGATGCAGCCGGACAACTTCACGAATTCGCAGATCAAGAGATGCTCCGCCAACTTTCGACGCCATCAGTGACTGGCGAGACTATCGACGCGATTTCGACCGCCATCGCTAATCGAAGAATAAACGGCGCAGTACTCATCTCACATGTCGGCCGAACGACTGAACGGGATGCGCTCCCCCAAGCTGTCGATTATCTCGTGCGACTGGAGGGCGTTCAAACCGCTATCGTGTTTGGACTCGTCGAGGACGCCATTCACATCAGCGCTCGGTCACCAGATGCACGAGTGAACGTCGAGAATATACTGAACGAGGCGTTCGAGGATGTCGGCAGCGGCGGTGGCCATCACGACGTTGCGGGCGGTGAAATCCCACTCGGTATCTTTGCCGACTACACGTCCGACGACGACCAGTTACTCGATATTATCGAACAAATCATCACTGCACGTCTTTTCGCGGAACTCAATCTATCCGAAGACGAAGAAGACTGACTCCGTTTCAATCGCAGGTCAATTCGTCCCGACACGGGCCCCTTTATTGTTACTAGAGGTCTGGTGAAATTATTGTCTGTATGGGTCGTGCCGATGTCAACATGTCTGTCATCTGTACGTTCGTCTAGGGGTGTGGCGACCGTTCACTCGCCTGTTGAGAAAACAGGACCCGCCTCACTGATACCGGCCGCGGCCTTCGATCTCCCGCAGGCGATCCAGGACGGTTTCGCCCCGCTCGCTTGCCTCGCGGTAGGCCGCTTCTGCGGCCTCACACAGTGGTTCGGCGTCGTTGGCTGTCCCCGATAGCGACTGGCCGAAGACGTGCAGGTCCATCGCGTGATCCTCGGCGTGATCGCTGTAGTAGCCCAGTCCGAAGTCGATCAGGTATGTGCGATCCGGGGCCTGCTCACGGCTCCGTCTGTCACCGTCGCCTCGCGGCTTCGCCGCTTGACTGTCTGCGGAACTCCGTTCCGCGCTACTCGCACTGTCGGCGGCGCTCTCTTCGCTCGCGCCGCCCGCGAGCCGGACGTTGCGCGTCGTCGGATCACCGTGGACGAACCCCGCGTCGTGGATCGTCGCCAGATGTCGTCCGACATCCCTCACGCGCTCGACGGTGAGTTCTGCCCGCAGGTCCCGGTCGCCGACGCGCTCGAAGACCAGCACGCTGTCCTGTGGATCAATGTCGTAAACGACCGGTGTCGGCACGCCCGCCCGCCGCGCCTCGCTGGTGAGACGCGCTTCCTCGCGTGTGCGTTCGGTCCGTAGGCGCTCGTCGAGCGTGGGGTGGCGGTACGTGCGCGGGTTCCGGCGTTTGCGGACGCGGCCATTCTCGACGGTGACGGTCGCCTCGGCACCCTGAACCCGTTCACTATCGCTTGAGCCCGCCCACGAGCCAACGGACTCACCTGAACGCCAGCTGACGGCCACCTCGTCGGGCCGGAAGTCCGGGCGAACCGTCGAGTCCTCGACCGCGATCGTGTCGCCCGCCGCGTACATCTTTGCGCCGAGGACGGCGATCATCCCCGCGTTGTCCCGCAGCAATCGCGGTTCGGGGGCGTAGAAGTCCGCCCCGCGCTGTTTGCACATTTCCGCAAGCATCTCCCGAAGACGCTCGTTCTGGCCGACGCCACCACCGAGGACGAGTTCGTCGGCGTCCGTCAACGAGAGCGCGCGCTCGCTGACTTCGGTCAGCATCGCGAAGATGTTTTCCTGCAGCGAGTAGCAGACGTCTTCGACTGCCTCCCCACCGTCGGACTGACGGTCCGACGAGCTCCCGCTCGCTTCGCTCGCGGGAACCCCGTCGACGGCCTGCTTGGCGGCGCTCATGATCCCCGAAAAGGAGAAGTCCATCCCCTTGACGACGTAGGGCATGTCGATATATTCGCCGTCCCTGGCGCGTTTCTCGACTTTCGGCCCGCCGGGGTGAGACCACCCGAGGTGACGGGTGAACTTGTCGATAGCATTGCCGACACCGGTGTCCATCGTCTCGCCAAGGACGCGATAGCGGCCATTGCGATACCCAAGGACGTGGGCGTTCGCGCCGGAAGCGTTCAAACAGACCGGCGAGGAAAAGCCCGAGCGGTGGCGACCGATTTCCAAGTGTGCCACCATGTGGTTGACGCCGACCAGCGGCACGTCGAGTCGCTGGGCAAGTGCCCGTGCGGCCGTGGCGACGATCCGCAGACAGGGACCGAGTCCGGGACCTCGCGAGAAGGCGACGGCGTCGACCGGCGACTCCTCGGGGTCTTCGCCCGCCTTTTGGGCCTGCTTGCGAGCGATATCGAGCGCACGCTCAACGACTTCCGGGATGGCTTCTTGCATGTGTTCGGCGGCTTCCCGCGGGTGAATGCCGCCGCTGTCGGGTTCGTATGCGTCCGTCTCGATCGTGACGTCGTCAGCATCGACGTCGTAGATGGCTGCGCTGGCGGCCCAGGCTGTGCCTTCAATTCCGAGTACCCGGGTGGCGTCGTCGTTACTCGCTGTCCGTTCCATTCAATCGGTAGAGGCTCTATCGTCGATGGAAAAGACGACTTCGATCCCACTCGGCCTCAGCAGTCCGGGAGCCACCGCGACTGCGGGCCGTTACTGGGTGATGTACCCGCCGTCGATCACGAGGGACTCACCGGTGATGAACGAGGCCTCCTCAGAGCACAGCCACACGGCGGCATCGCCGATCTCCGGCGGTTCGCCCAGGCGACCGATCGGGGTCGCCGCGGTGATCCCCTCGATCATCGCCTGGTCACTTGCCTCGACCATCGGCGTTTCGATCACGCCAGGACAGATCGCGTTGACGCGGACGCCGGACTCACTGTATTCGGCGGCGGCTGTCTTTGTCAATCCGATGACGCCATGTTTGCTCGCGACGTAGGGACTCGAGTTCGGAAACCCGACTTGGCCGGCGATCGACGACATGTTGACGATCGAGCCACCGCCATCTTCCAGCATAGCATCGATTTCGGCCTGCATCCCGAGGAACACTCCTTTGAGGTTGACATCGATGACTTGCTCCCAGTTGTCGAGTGGCTGATCACTGGTCGCTGCGTTTTCTCCTTCGATGCCGGCGTTGTTGACGGCGAAGTCGAGTCCGCCATACGTCTCGACAGCTGTCTCGACCAGTGCTGTTACGTCCGCTGGGTCGCTGACGTCGACCTCGACGAACGTCGCTTCTCCGCCCGCGTCGTTGATCTCGGCGACTGTCTGCTCGCCATCTTCCACGTTGACGTCGGCCGCCACGATGTTGGCTCCCTCCTCACCGAACCGTTTGGCTGTTGCCGCACCGATTCCAGTACTCGCACCTGTGACGATCGCGACGCCATTCTGTAGTTCTTATATACTATTCCAGACAAATATTCCATCTGAGAATCAAAAAACTATAATTCCATTCTCACGCCGTGGGGACTGGTACCAATTGGGTTATGTTCGGCGGCGTCAGGTAACAACTTCTACAACCAATACGCCACGTATCCCTGGGGATACGTCACGAACGATGGGTAGTGTCCCTCACAAATGGGACAAGGATATCACTGTGGGTGGATCAAAAGAACAACAGTTCGGCTTCGCAACCGCCTAGTTCCACTCGGTGTAGCCACACCGGCCACAGTGCTGTCGGTCGCCGTGCTCGGCGAGGAACGCGTCGCCACAGCGGGGGCACTGTTCACGCTCGGTGGTGCCGTCGTCGTCGTAGAGTTCGTGCCGGGCCATCGTCAGGCCTCCTCTGCCTCGGCATCGCTCTCCTCGCCGAGGATCTTGTTGCGTTCGAGCATGTGCTCCTGTTCGACCTCACGGGCGAACTCCGGGTCGTCGTACACCTTCGCGTACCCGACGGTCTTGCGCATGCCGTACTTCGTGTCCAGCTCGTGGACGACCACTTCTTCGGCGTCCTTGTTGAGCATCGCCGCCAGGGAGTCACGCACGGAGAGCCGCGACGGCGTCGCCTCCTCGTGGGTTACCTCGAAGCGGACGTCCGTCCGATGCAACATCGGATTGTCCTCTTCCTCGATGATCTCGATGTCCATAGTTCGTTACTCATACGTCCCCCGCAAACGTGTATAAGGATTTCGAAGCGAACGGTTTCCGCCCGGTGGATTCTGTCTTCGCTTCCGTCTCCGCTTTCAGTCGCCCACCTTCGGCCGTCCACCCCGTCACTCGCTCGCCCCGAGTTCGGCCAGCAAATGTGAGAGGTGGATCCGGTCGTCGGTCCCCGCTGCGAGATCCAGGTCGATCTCGCCGGCCAGTCGGTGGAGGCGTACCAGTGTTTCCCCGGTGTAACGGGCGCGACCCACCCGGAGGATCGCCGCCAACACTTCAGGACCGCTGTGGCCTTCCTCGACCAGCAAGTCGTCGAGTTCCGAGCGGGCATCCCGGAACTCCCCCTCGTCGGCAGCGGCTAGCATGCGTTCGACGCGGTCGTCGGTCTGGACCTCCCCCAGTGCCTCGTAGGCGGCGTCCATCGTGATCTCGCCGGCCGCCTCGTGTGTCGTCTGCGCGCCGAGAATCGCCTTCCGGAGGTCGCCGTCGGCGTAGCCCGCGACGTATTCTAAGCCCTCCTCGTCGTACTCGGCTGTCTCCGCTTCGGCGATACGCCCCAGCACGGTCACGATCTCGTCGTGGGTCGGCGCTCTGACTGTCAGGGGGAAACATCGCGATCGGATCGGCGGGATCAGCGTCGAGGACTGCCGCGTCGCGATGACGAACTGTGTCGCCTCGTAGTACTGTTCCATGACTCGCCGGAGCGCCTGCTGGAAGTCCTCGCGCATCCGCTCGGCGTTGTCCAGCAGGATCGTCTTGTACGACCCCGAGACCGGTGAGTAACTCGCCGACTCCTTGAGGACGTGATTGATCAGGTCGGCCTTCGAGGACTCCCGCCGACGCTTGGCCGTGATGAACCGCTCGAAACGGGGGTCCTCCGAGAGCTCTTTTTTCGTCAAATCGAAGAAGTCGGCGACGTTGATCTCGATGAGGTCAGCATCGTGATCCTCGTGGGCCTCCCGGGCAAATGCCCGGATGGCGGCAGTCTTGCCGCTCCCTGCCGGCCCGTGGACCAGCAGGTTCATCGGGTCATCGAGTGCCCCGCGCAACTGCTCGCGAACTTCGGGTTGGGGCAACTCCTCGATCGTCGGCGCGTGTCGCTCGGTCCACAGCGGCCCGTCCATCGCCAGTCGATACACGACGCCCGGTCAAATATTCCGCGGTCGGATCGGAGCCCAACGACCCCCCGTACCGGTGGTCACGGTGGCGGTCGATTCGTGGAGAATCCCAGTGACTGTAGCGGCAGTGTTGGCGCCCTTCTCTCCGGAGCTGTCCGTTGTCGGCTGCCGCCTGCTTCGCCCGTTTCTTTTATAACCCTCAGAAGTATATAAACAGCCATGAACAGAGGGCTGTTCGTCGTCACTGATGCAGACGAGACAGAGGCACAGTTACTGGACGAAGCGGCTACCGTCAGTTCCTGCTCGGAGGCTCCTCTCGTCGTCTTACGGCTGATTCTGCCTGAAGACCTCGAGTCAGTCGAGGACGTCGAACTCACGAGCGACATCGATCGACAGAGCCACGAGGATCCCGTCGACCGCCAATTCGAGGAGGAGACGGAGGCGTTCGTTCGGGAGACTTTAGATGACGCGGGAGTGGATTCCGAAATCGCCGTCCGGGCCGAACCAGAGGGCGACCGTGCGGGGGCCATCCTTGACGTGGCCGAGGAATACGACTGCGATCACGTCTTCCTCGTCGGCCAGCGCCGATCCCCCACCGGGAAAGCGCTGTTCGGTGATCTCACCCAGGAGATAATCTTGAACTTCGACGGCACGATCACGCTCTCGATGGAATAGAGCGCCGCCTGTAGTCGGCTGGTCCGGACGCGAAGCGACCAGAGGTAGCCGCGACTGTCCTGGCTTTTTTGAGGGCCAGCCATCATGAACGAATATGGGCCGGATCGTCTCGCTGGCTCCGAGCGCAACGTCGATCGTGTGTGCGCTCGGTGGGGCCGATCGCTTGGTCGGCGTCACCGCTCACTGCGAAGTCGAAGCCGTCCCACGCGTCGGCGGATGGTTGAACCCTGACATCGAGACGATCGACGACCTTGACCCGGATCTGCTGGTCACGAACGACCCGCTGCAAGCCGATCTGCGGGATACACTGCGTGATCGTGGATACACGGTTGCCCACGAGGAGCCAGCAACGCTTGCAGACGTCCTTGAGACCTTCCGGACGCTCGGCGAGTCGATCGGTCGGCCCGAGCGCGGTGCCCGTCTTGAGGCGCGTGCCAGGGACCATGTCCAACAGATCAACGAGGCAACGCCCGACGGCGAAGACAGATCGGTGGTCTACTGTGAGGAGTGGGGCGATCCACCGATGGCGGCTGGCAACTGGGTGCCTGATGCCGTCCGGGTTGCCGGCGGTCGCTATCCATTCGTCGAACCTGGGGAGCGCTCTCGAGAGATCGACGGGCAGACTATCCAGAACGCTGCCCCAGATCACGCGATTGTCCACCATTGCGGAACAACGGAGTCTTCGACTCAGCCGCTAGCCGAGCGCGGTTGGGACCTCGACGCCCAATTGCACGCCATCGACGACTCGCTTTTGAACCAGCCGAGTCCGCGCCTGCTTGACGGAATCGGAACGCTCGCCGATCGACTACACGGGATCGACGTCTCGGGTTCGTTTCCACCGTGAGTCGTCGTCCTGCACCCAGAACCCGCTCTACCGTTCGTTCGGAACTGCTGATCCCGGGAGGGTCCTGCACAGCTCGGGCACGCTCGGCCGTTCCGGGGCTGGGACTTCCAGAGTTCAATTCCTGCTACCGAATTTGCCGCTCACGGGCTGTTCACGACAAAATTCGCCGGCCGGGAGTGAGCAAACGCACCGCGTTTGCGAACTACGGGCGGCGCACGACCGCAGGGAGTGCGCCGGCCGGGAATTGAACCCGGGCTATGAGCTTGGGAAGCTCATGTCCTACCACTAGACCACCGGCGCTCACTCACTTCGTTCGTTCACGCCGAGGATCGCGGTTCCTCCGGAACCGCTCACCACCGGCGCTCGTCCCGCACTCCTCGCGCACCGAGGATCGCAAGCCCTTCGGACTTGCTCACTACCGGAACGCTCGCTGGCTCGCGTTCCGAGCCTTGCCTCGCTTCGCTCGGCAAGACACCGGCGCACATTGCGTTCACACGCCGAGTATCGATCGACTGCGTCCGTTTCGATATCTGACGCGTCGTACCCATACCTTCGAACGCCCCAACACTTCAACGTAGCGCTTCCCGACGCCAGACCGGTGGCGGGCGATTCGACTACACAGACCGTTCGGCGATGGCGCTCGTCTACTTATCAGCGTCCGTCAGAACCTGAAACGCCGCGCGACAATCACTCGCGAAGTGCTTCAACCGGATCGAGTTGCGACGCTTTCCAGGCCGGATAGGCCCCGCTGATCAGTCCCGATCCGATCCCGAAGCTGAACCCGCCGCCGATGTAAATCAGGCTCAGCGTGTCGAACGCAAGCGGATCGCCGAGAAAGAGGCTGTGGATGCCGGCCCCGATGAGCACGCTGACAATGACGCCGGCGGTCCCGCCGATAAGCCCGAGCAAGGCCGCCTCAGTGAGGAAGATTCGCAGGACTGCGAGGCGCTTGAAGCCGACTGCACGGAGAACGCCGATCTCCCCACGGCGTTCGACCGTGCTCATCAACATCACGTTGAGGATGCTCGTCCCGGCGACTACCAGCGATACTGCGCCGATCCCGATGAGAAACAGGTTGAGCTGGAGGAACAGCTGCCCGATCTGCTGGGCGAGCTGGCTGAACTCGAAGACCTGGACGCGCTCGCGCCGGTCGTTCATCGCCGTCCGGATCCGTTCGGCTGTCTGGGTCGCCTCTGCGGTCGTATCCGACAGGACGATGACCTGCGTGTAGGTGTCTTCGGCGAACCGGGAGGGTGGGAGGATGACTGCGCTGTTCGGGTTGATCAGTGTGGCTTGACCCGCGTCTTCGAGGACCGCCGCGACACGGTAGGTCTGGCCGTCCAGATTCATGGCGTCACCAGTCTCGATCCCTTCCACCGTCGCGAGTTGGTCGCCGACGACGATGCCGCTACGCCAGTTGGGCGGGATCTGCCCGTCCCTGACGTCGAAGAGTCGGTCCGGTTCGGCGATGCCATAGACGGTCCGGCTGGTTGTTCCCTCACGGGTTCGCATCTCACGGCTGTCTTGTTTGATGGCGATCAGATCCGCCGGCTGTGCCGAACGCCGGATCTCCTGCAGTTGCGTCTCGGTGAAGTTTGCCCGATCCAGGTCCTCGCCGGGGAAGACGCCGACGTTGTTCCCGATCGTGCCGATGTTTTCCATCTGTGATCGCTGGAACGCCGATCCAAACATACCCAGCGAGACGATCGCGATGACGCCGATCGCGATACCGATCGCTGCCAGCGCCGATCTGGTCTTCGACCGCGAGAGGTTCCGGAGTGCTAGCGATAGCACTGGCACCCGGTCGGCGAGTGATCTAGGAGACATGCTGCGTTGCTTTTGTGGTGTCGCCGACGCGGCCGTCGACGAGTTCGACCACCCGGTCGGCGAAGTCGGTGACGAGCCGGTCGTGTGTCACGGCGACGACGCTCGTCCCATCGTCTGTGATCCGCTCGAACTCCCCGAGGATGGTCGTCCCGGTGTTTTGATCGAGGTTCCCCGTGGGCTCGTCGGCGAGGACGACTGCCGGATCGTTGATCAACGAGCGGGCGATCGCGACCCGCTGTTGTTGCCCGCCGCTCAGTTCCGAGGGTGTGTGTTCTGTCCGGTCGCCCAGGCCGAATTGATCCAGTAAAGCGACAGCCCGGTCGTTGCGCTCGCTCGCTGGCTTCGTAAACAGCTGAGGTAGGGCGACGTTTTCGCGAGCGGTCAGCGTCGGAATGAGATAGAAGTCTTGGAAGATGAACCCGATCGTGTCCCGACGGAGTTCGGTCCGTTCTCCGTCCGTGAGCGTCTCCGCCGCGACGTCCTCTACCAGCACCGTCCCCTCGTCGGGCGTATCGAGAAGGCCGATGAGGTTCAGCAATGTCGACTTCCCCGATCCCGACGGACCAACGACCGCGACGAACTCGCCGGGCTCAACGCCGAAGTTTACGTCCGCCAGCGCGGTCACGATTTCGCCACCGAGGGTGTAGCGCCGCCAGACGTCACGGGTTTCAATCAGCACGGCGACGCCTCCAGACGTAGACGCCTGCGCCGACGACGACGAGTACGACGAGGATAGGGACGAGCGGGAGACCTCCCCCGCCTGTCTGTGCCGGATCCGGCGTCGGGGCCGGCTCGTAACTCGCCTCGGCCGTCGCCCGGCGCTGGTGGCCATCGACAAGGTAGGTCACCGCGAGTGGGACCGTCGTCCGATTACCGGGATCGGCGAGGCGAGCGTTCACCGTGAACGAGGCGAAGTCGCTACCCTCTATCTCTCCGACGAAGTACTCCTGGCCCGAACTGCTCGGCACGACGCCCGTATCAGATTGGACGCGGACGGTCACCGCCGAGACGTCCGTCCCGCCGACGTTACTGGCCGTCCCTGTCAACTGGACGGTCCCGCCGCCCGCAGGAGTGATCTCGATCCCCGTGAGTTCGACCTCGCCCGGGACGAGCGCTGCGGCAGCCGTCGTCTCCGTCTCGAGGCGGTCGCCGCCGACATCGTAGGCTGCCCGGATCCGTAATTCCGGACGCGGAGCCGTGATGTCAGTCACGTTGAGCCGAACCGATCGCGATTGTTGGGACGGAATCCGGTCGATTAGCCCGGTCGAGACCGTTGCCGCGTCGCTTTCGGCTGTCACGGCAACATCTTCCAACGGCGCATTCCCGAGGTTGACCGCATTCACCTCCACGGCTGAATCCCCCTCGATCGTTCTGACGTCGAGTTGTAACTGCTGGGTCAGTTCTTCGACGTCGTAGGTCTCTGTCGTCTCGACGGTCTTGGTCTCGCCCGTGCCGTCGGTGTAGCGTAGTTCAGCGGTCACACTACGCGTCCCCGCCTCTGTCGGCGTCAACGTGAACGCGTACGTCTGCTCGCCGGCGCCAGAGAGTTCGGAACTGACCCGCGTCGGGGAGTCGATGCCGATCCCGTTACCGTCGAGTTCGAGACGGAGATTTCTGACTGCGTCCGGGAGTCCGTTCGCGACCGTGACGTTTGCCTCCGAATCGACCCCGACGATGCCGTCCTCGCGCTCGAAATCAACCTGAATCTGCGGCTTCTCAGCACCGAGGACGCGGACTGTCACCGGATGGCGGACAGTGACAACGTTCCCATGGGAGTCGACGCCGTTGACCTTGACGTCGAAACTATGGGTCCCGGGTTCGTCGATGGTCGCCGGTACCGAGACTGTCATTGAACCGCCCGGCCCGAGCCGTCCGAGATCGTCTGCGAAGTACGTGTTTTGCCCCGGGGTCTGGGCGTAGACTTCGTTGATCGTGACCGACCGAGCGGTCGATTCGCCCTGATTCTGGAGCGTCAACTCGACTTCGAAGGTCTCCCCGACCGTCGGCATCTCCGGCGTGTGGGAGACGTTCGTCACCGACAGGTAGGTATTCTGTGCCTCGACGCTGATAGGGCCACCCACCACAAGTGTGGCACTCAGACACAGCGCCATCACGACAGTTGCAACTCGCCTGGAGGGCCGAACATCGTGCATGCTGTCAGCAAACCTCTGGAACTATCAAATAACTTACGGTCGGGACAGGTATGCCCGTTTGAACGTAGTCCGGCGTTCGAGACGCGTTCCAGTGGGGGTCACAAACGTCGTCTCGGGGGATCCGTCTGTGCTCGTTCGGCTATCGATTCTTCGACGCGTGTCTATCTGTGCCGGGTGGACGGATGCCTATTAGTTCCTGGAGCCCGATTCAGGAAACAGATGTCAGAAAGCCAGTCGATCGCGAAAGGGGATTCGCCGCTCGATCTCCGGCTGTCCGAGGACGAACTGACAGCCCACTGCGAGCACATTACTGATTTCATCGCCACCCAAGTCGAGGGTGCCGGCCTCAAGCGGGCCGTAATCGGGCTGTCTGGGGGCGTCGACAGTTCCACCGTGGCGGCCCTCGCCGTCGAAGCGATCGGTGCACAGAACCTCCACGGGCTGGTGATGCCAAGCGAGGTCAACGATCCGGAGACGATGAGCGACGCCGAACGCGTCGCCGAGGACCTGGGCATCGACTACGACGTCGTCGAGATCGAACCCATCGTCGAAGCGTTCCTCGATGCGTATCCCGACGCCGAAGACGACCGTATGGCTGTGGGAAACGTTCGGGTACGGTCCCGTGCTGTTTTGAACTATCTCGTCGCTAACACTGAGAACGGGCTCGTCCTTGGGACCGGGAACCGGACTGAGTCGTTGACGGGCTACTTTACGAAGTACGGCGATGGCGCCGTCGATTGTCACCCGATCGCTAACCTCTACAAACAGCAGGTCCGCCAACTGGCCCGCCACCTCGACGTCTCGGAAGACATCGCCTCCCGAACGCCCACTGCGGGGATGTGGGTCGACCAGACTGACGAGGGTGAGTTGGGCGTCGAGTACGACACGATCGACTCGATCCTGGCGCTGCACATCGAAGGGAGTGCCGGTGCTAGCGCCACGGCGGAAATCGTCGGCGTCGAACAGTCGGTCGTCGAACACGTTCAGGAACTGTACCAGCGAAGCGCGCATAAACGAGCGACTCCTCCGGCACCGGAACCGCTGTAGGGGCCTCTTTCAGGTGCGGAGACGCCGGTGAGTGAGATGGGACCTTTCCAAAGGTCTTTGACTTTGCCTCCGTTAGTTCGGCGTAATGCAGGAAGCCGCGGTGGTTCGCCGTGCCGCCACGGACGCCGTCGAGGACGTCGAACCCGAGCGACTGCACGAACGGATCGTTTCCCGCCTGGAGGGCAGTTCCATGGCGGCGGGCGCGTTGACGATCGACTGTGCCCGCGCCGTCCTGGAACATCGCTCCCCCGGATCGGCTCACGCCGTGATCGAACACCCTGATGATCCATTAGCTGACGCCGTGGCCAAGCGGGCCGCCGGCGTCCAACTCATCCACGAGGGGCTCGGGCTGACCCGGACGCTGGCTCAGGATCCGCCGTGGCTCTCCGGCCACAAAGCGGCGGGCGACCTCGACGTGTTGATTGCAGACATCCTCGTCGGTCGCGGGTTCTATCTGCTGGCTCGGACGGAAGCCTCCGACGAGGCGGTCGCGACGGTCCGGGCGTTCGGTCGCGACCAGACTGTCCGCCGCGAGACCGGAGACCCCTCACTGGATCGGAACCTTGAGGCCGATGTCTTCGAACTGGCGGCCGTCGCCGGGACAACCGCCGTTGGCGGCCAGCCTTCGCCTGGACTCAGAGAGTACGCGACCTCGCTGGCCGATACGACGCTGACCAACGGCGACACGCCGACGTTCCCCGACGAACGGCTGTCTGCTTTGGTCTCGATCGATTCGACCGGCGGCGACGGCGTCCGGACATCCGCTGATCACTGAGAATCGAAACGCCTAAAGTTAACTCCGGGTAAGACTGGGGTACGCGCCTGGGTAGCTTAGCGGTAAAGCGCGTCCTTGGTAAGGACGAGAGCCCGGGTTCAAATCCCGGCCTAGGCTTTCTGCGACGAACAGACGTGGGGAGCGAGAGCAACATCCGGGATTTGAGCCAGCAAGTCGCAGCGCGAACAAAGTGAGCGACCGTCTTGCGCTGTTCAAATCCCGGCCTAGGCTCTTCTTGCGATCACTCTCCGTGAAGCTTCGGCTCCGATATTCCCATGACCGTCGTGGTCTCCCTCGTTCCAGACCCCATTTCAGATGAAGCCGAACAGATTGGCGAGCGCGATCCCGAGCACGGTCGCGAACGCGAAGTGCAACAGCGTCAGTACCGTCGTCGCCCGTCGGGAGAGGCCATAGACTTTCGCGACCGCCATTGCGTCGGCGAGCAGTGTCGTCACGAGGACGACCAGCACGCCAAGTTCCCGTGAGAAGACGCCAACACTTTCCAGTCCGTAGCGGCCCAGCAGGATCGAGACGGCCGCGGGGACAGGACCGACGTAGGCGGCCCGCTGACTGGGGACGTCGCCCAGGAAAAACGTCGCCGCCAGATGCAGTGTGACGGCGTAGAACAGCGAGACGGCCAGAAACACGCCGATGAGGGCAGCGAGTCCCCCGCCGATCGGGCCAGTCTGCAGGACTGTATGCCTCCCGGTTGCTGCGGTCCGCAGGGCCGTATCGCCCGCAGCCGTTGCCGTCCGCAACGCCGTCGCTCCGGTGGGAGCGCTCGGGAGTAACAGGAGATGAGAAGACGCGAGTGAGAGCATATGCGGCCTTCGGCGGGCAGGCGCTTGTCGGTTGTTATTCCAGCAGGCCGAGTTCTTCGAGCCGGGAGACGATCTTGTCGACGGCCTCGCGGGCGTCGTCTGGCTCTTTGCCGCCAGTGATGACGAGTTTACCCGAGCCAAAGAGCAGCGCGACGACGTCGGGGTTTTCGAGCCGGTAGACCAGCCCGGGGAATTGCTCGGGCTCGTACTCGATGTTCTCCAGACCGAGGCCGATCGCGATCGCGTTAAGGTTGAGGTTGCGACCCAGATCGGCCGACGTGACGATGTTTTGGACGACGATTTCGGGATCCTCGTCGACTTGGATCTCCAGGTCCCGCAGTTTGTCGAAGACGATCCGCAGGCTCTGATGGACATCGTCAGTGCTCTTTGCGCCGGTGCAGACGATCTTCCCCGACCGGAAGATCAGCGCCGCCGACTTCGGTTCCTGCGTGCGATAGACCAGCCCGGGGAACTGCTCGGGGTCGTAGTCGGCACCCTCTAAGTCCATCGCGACGCTCTGTAGGTCGAGCTCCTGACCGATCCCGGTCGAAGCAACCACGTTCTCGATGTTGATCGTTTCCTTGGGGTCAGCCATGATTCGAATAGGAGATCGTATTTAAGTCTTATAAAGGTTGGTATTTAAGATTTATAAGCACCCCATTATTCAGGGTATGGGCCATTTCAGGGTCCCACGGGCAGGAATCGTCCGTCGCACTCCCTTCGGACTCTTCGGATCGACACGTCCCTTGCTTGGCAGGCAACCGCCAGAGACAAGCGCCGACGGACACTCCCTACGGGTGTGTATCTGCTGGAGCTGGCGGGCACCGACGACGCGTTCGCGGCCTACGAGGCGTCGAGCGCCGCCAGTGACGTCTCCGTCGTCGGCGGTGGCCTGGCGACTGCGGGCGCGATCACCGGCCGCGTCACCAAGCTCGCGTTGACCCACCGCGTCAGCGAACTCGTGGGGACGACGGACCCAACGATCGAACGTGCTCGTCAACACCTCGGGGAGATGTCGTTCGATCGGACTGGATCAGTCGCAGTACGGGCACGCGACGTTCGTGGTGCGACGGGGATCAGTACCCAGGCTGTCGAGCGAGAACTCGGTTCGGTGCTCGTCGATCGGGGGTTCACGGTGGACCTAGAGGACCCCGATCACGAGCTCCGTGTCGTCTTCGCCGGATCACCATCGGTCGGGGACAGCAAGGCTGTTGCAGTCGCTCCCCATGGGGACGAGGGTGTCTGTGCACTGGGCTGGCTCGCGAGTGAGCCCGACCGAGCGTTCACCGATCGCGCGCCGACTGATCGTCCGTTCTTCCAGCCCGGGAGCATGGATCCGGTGCTCGCCCGCGCGCTGGTCAACGTCGCCGGTGGCCGCCCCGGCACGACGCTCCTCGATCCGATGTGCGGGACCGGCGGGCTGTTGATCGAGGCGGGATTGGTCGGGGCCGACGTCATGGGCGTCGACGTTCTCCCGAAGATGGTGCGGGGGACCCGTGAGAACCTGACTGCGCTCGTCGGGGAGCGATTCGGCGTCTGTCGAGGTGACGCGCGACGACTCCCGTTCCGGGACGACGCCGTCGACGCGGTGGTCTTCGATGCGCCCTACGGGCGACAGACGAAAATCACCGGCGACGACCTCGCGCCGTTGCTTGCCGACGCACTCGCGGAGGCACGGCGACTCGCCCCCCGGGCGGTCGTCGTCGGTGACCGCCCGTGGGCTGACGTGGCGACCGACGCCGGGTGGACGGTCGGGGCGCACTTCCAACGCCGTGTCCACCGGTCCCTGGACAGGCACGTCCACGTTCTCGAACGCGAGTGAGACGTGATTGCAACGCGTGCAGGTGCTCACCGACCTTCGATGTTCATGTGGTGTTCCGTGGCGACGGGACGGTGATCTCGGCCAACTCGACGACGCTGCTTACTGGCGTTCGATCGTGACGTGGTGTTCCGTGACGGCCGTGACCTCCCCGTCGATGGAGGCGTGGTGGGCGTTGCTGATCGCGTCTGCGGTGGGTTTGGCGACCCGATCGCCGACCGTCACGTCCTCGCCGGGTGAGACGGTCGGGTCCGCGTAGTCGGCGATGCCCTCGTAGTCCGCATTGCTCAACAGCGGGATCCGAACCCGGTCTGGCTCCAGATCAGTCGGCTCGTCCTCGAGACTGCGGCCTTTCCAGGCCTGGGGACCGAGAATATTGATGCGGCCGTTGGCGATCCGGTTGTCCTCGGCAAGCGCCTCGTCGATGATCAACAGACAGTTCGTCCGCTTGGTGACGCCGAACATGTCAGGGTCTCGCTCGATTTCGAAACTCCAACCCGGCCCGCCGTCGGCGAGAATCTCGTGTGATCCGGGGCCCCCGGGTCGTCCTGCGACTGCGAGGAGGTCCGTCGCCAGCGTCCCCACCGGGACTCTGAGGAACCGGTGGCGGGGGGTGTCGCCATCAACGTGGACGAACTTGTGTGTCACCGGCCGGTCCTCGCTCAGTGCCAGCGCGATGTTATACAGCGTCTCGGTGTTCTGGACGATCCACCCGTGATCCATCGGCAGGTCCCGACCGATGACGGTATCGTTGACCGTCCGCAACAGGACGCTCTCCATCCCGTACTCGTAGCGGTCGTCGGTACAGGCGACGATCACGCCGGTCTCCCTGTCGTCGATCGGTAGCTCGTCGGGTTCGTAAACCGTCGCGTCAGTGGCTTCTTCCAAGGCGCCCAGCCACACACCCCGGTAGTGCTGTTTGGTTCCGATCACGACGCGGTCCAGGACAGTCTCCAGCAGCGCCTCACAGAACGCGGCCAGCGTCCCGGCCTGGGTCCGCCCGATCCAGCGATCCTTGCTGAAGTCCGGTTCGCTTTCCTGGTGGTTGATAAGTAACGAGTCGACCTCGTCGACTCGCTCCCACTTGGCGTAGGCGGGGAATCCGGCACCACCGGCACCGGCTATGCCTGCACGCCTGATGCGATCCGCGAGCGGCTGTTCCGCCAGTGCGAACGATCCCCGGTCCGCCGATGGCTGTGGGTTGTCTTCGCTCATACATCTCCCGTCGCGGAGTGATGTCGACCTGGGTGTCCGAACCCGGGGTGGCCTGTGGTGACCATAGAGTCCAATGAGTCACTCAACGGTACCTGACCGCGTCCGGAACGGTTTCCCACACATCGCGCACTCGCCCGGATGTGTCTCGGCTGTGACGACTGCACCGCACTCCGGGCACTCGTACGTGGCGCGCACCCCGACCGGCTCACCCGTCGCGTCGTGAGTGTGGACCATCATCTAGTACGCCACGGCCCGGCCGTAAGTATCGGTCGTAAACGGAAAAATATGTCATTTATTGAAAACTGCTTCTCGACCCACACTGTGAGGGCAAGCAAGTCGTGGTCGATTCGGTGGCACGGCCGAATACCACTGAATAGCAATTTTTATATAGAACCGCAATCGACCATTCATACGAGGATCCAATTATGTCACAGTCTGGACAGCAGCGCATGGGCGGTCAGCCGATGTTTATTCTCAGCGAGGACTCCCAGCGGACACAGGGGAAAGATGCACAGAGTTCGAACATCTCGGCGGGGAAAGCAGTCAGCGAGGCGGTACGAACGACGCTCGGGCCCCGCGGGATGGACAAGATGCTCGTCTCCGACGACGGCGACGTCGTGATCACGAACGACGGCGCCACCATCTTAGACGAGATGGACATCGAGCATCCCGCGGCGAACATGATCGTCGAAGTCGCCGAGACTCAGGAGGAAGAGGTCGGCGACGGGACGACCACCGCTTCGATCCTCACGGGCGAACTGCTCGCGAAGGCCGAAGATCTCCTCGAGGACGATGTCCACGCGACGACGATCGTCGAGGGGTATCACGAGGCCGCGCGCCTCGCCCGCGAGGCCATCGACGACCTCGTCGTTGACGGGGACCTGGACGACGAGTCACTGGTCGAAGTCGCCGAGTCGAGCATGACCGGCAAGGGGACCGGCGACGTCGCTGCAGAGCCCCTGGCCGAGACAGTCGTCGAGGCGATCCGTCACGTCCGTGACGGGCGCGTCGAGCGCGAGAACATCACGATCCACACGCAGGTCGGTTCTTCCTCGAGCGCGACCGAACTCGTCGAGGGCGTCATCGTCGACGAGGAGCCCGTCCACGACAACATGCCCCGGACGGCTGAGGACGCCGATATTGCCGTCGTCGACGGCGATGTCGACCTCAAGGAGAGCAACATCGACGCCGAGTACAACGTCAACAACGTCGACCAGCTCAACGCTGCCATCGAGGCCGAGGAGGAGGAACTTCGCGGGTACGCCGAACGGCTCGCAGATCTCGGTGTCGACGTGGTCTTCGTCTCCGGCGATGTCGAGGACCGCGTCGCCGCCTACCTCGCGAAAGAGGACGTGCTGGCTCTGGACGGCGTTGACGACCTCGAGGCCATCGCCGGTGCGACCGGCGCGAGCCGGGTCACCTCCGTTCAGGATCTCGAAGCTGACGAACTCGGTGAAGCGGACTCGGTCAGCGTCCGTGCCTACGGCGAGGAGGATCTCACCTTCGTCGAGGGCGGCGCGGCTGCCGAGGCAGTAACGATCTTCGCCCGCGGCGGCACTGAACACGTCGTCAACGAACTCGAACGCGCCATCATGGACGCCCTGGACGTCGTGACTGCCGCCCTCGAACGCGGCGGCGTCGTTCCCGGCGCGGCCGCCACCGAGATTGCCGTCGCCGACTACGTCCGTTCCCACGCCGCCACCATCGAGGGCCGCAAGCAGCTCGCTGTCGAAGCCTTCGCCGACGCCGTCGATGTGGTCCCGCGGACGCTTGCGACGAACACGGGCATGGACCCGATCGACGCTCTGGTCGACCTCCGGTCGGCCTACGAGGACGACGACCTCTCAGGCGTCATCAGTGAGGGCCAGACCGGCGTCATCGCCGATCCCCTCGAGTACGGCGTGATCGACCCCGCCGCGGTCAAGCACGAGGCCGTCGAGTCCGCCACCGAGGCCGCGACGATGATCGTCCGCATCGACGACGTCATCGCCGCGAGCTAAGGAGATTCGTCCACAATCGGGCGGTTTGACCCACGGTAATCGGGTCAAACTCGGTCCGATACCCGTGATGGGATTCAGTCGTTGATGACTGCGGGTCGCCGCCGTATGGCGGTGACAATAATGGAAACGACACACCCGAAAACGGACTTGGATCGAATCGACCCACACTCCGTTCTGGAACTATACCTTTCTGAGAGGGAAACGGACTTAGCCGACCGTACACGTCGCTCCCACAGATACGTTCTTGAACGGTTCCTTGTGTGGTGTGATGACAATAATGTAACAGCGACGGCAGATTTGGATGGGCGTGACATCCACGACTTTCGCAAAGAACGGCGAGAAGAAGTGAACGGGAATACTCTTCGGTCACAACTCGGCGTTCTACGACAATATATTCGCTTTGCAGAGTCGATTGAAGCCGCCTCAGTTGGCCTTGCAGAGCGAATAGTCTTGCCACAGGTGGAGAAACAAACTCGTGAGACTCGCCTTGAGACTGACGTAGCTGACACCATACTCGAACACCTTCGAAAATTCCAGTACGCCTCGCGGGATCACACACTTCTCCGATTGCTGTGGGTCACGGCGATCCGCGTTGGGACAGTACGATCCTTCGACGTGGACGACTTTGACCCAGACGCAGAGACTCTTGCTGTCCGCCATCGCCCCGAAACAGGGACATCGTTGAAAAACGGCAAACGGGGTGAACGGTTGTTAGCACTTGACGACCGAACAACAGAGACACTTGACGATTACATTGAACACGCCCGTGTGAAGACAACTGATGAACACGGGCGTGACCCACTATTGACGACGAAACACGGGCGTGCTGGGATATCGACGTTACGACGAGCCGTGTACCGATGGACACGTCCTTGCCAACGGGGTGATGTCTGTCCACATGACCGTGACCCCGACGACTGTGATGCAAAGCAGATCGTTTCACTCGCCTCTCAATGTCCATCGACCCAATCACCACACGATGTTCGACGGGGGGCAATTTCGTATCTACTGACAAAGGACATTCCCGTTAGAGCGATATCCGACAGGGCAAACGTGAGTAAAGATATTCTTGATAAACACTATGACGTTCGTTCCGAGTCTGAGAAAACTGAATCTCGACGGCAATTCTTTGAGTAGGCAATTAGAGGCACATCCAAGGAGGTGAGTGGGAGATACGCGCCTCCCCCGATCGGCGTTACCATTACCGTATTTCAGACGGGTGTGATGCGACAGTGACCGCATGGGTGGGGAGGAACATTCAACACGAATGAATTTGAATAGCAAAACAAGTGACTGCGACAGAACTATCCGCTCGGGAGATTCAACATCGGCTCCAACAGATTGATCCATACGACTTTGAGAAGTTGGTAGCCGACGTATGGGAAGCAGAAGGCTATGATACGACTGTTCGCCAAAAGAGTGGGGATCGGGGCATTGACGTGGAAGCGATTAAAGAACAACCGTTTCAACAGAAAGTCCTGATCCAGGTCAAACGGTATGCTGACTCGAATACAATTGGTAGCGAAGAAGTGAGGAAATACGCTACCCTGTATCAACAGGTGAGTGACGTTGATACGGTCGTGATCGTTACCACGGGGGATTTTAGTACACAGGCGAAGAGACTGGCCCGTGATTTAGATGTCAAAACAGTGGATGGACAATCGCTTGCTCAAATGATTGTCCAGAACGACAATGAAGATATCTTATCGAACTATAATCTGCTATCAGACGCTCCGTCTGTACCATCTAACCACCTGAATTCACAGAGCGATCGGGAAGTAACGGACACGGGAGAAGAAATTGAATCTTTGGAGAATGTTAGTGATATCCAGAATACAAACATCATTAAGCTGTTTGTGGTTCTTGTCCTTCCTTCAATTCTCCTGTTGGGAATTATTTTATTATTTTCGCACGCTATTATAAACATCTATCCACAGGATGCCAGTCCAGAATTTGTCCAATTCTTTTTCTTTTGGACTGTCGGGGGAGGGATCATACTTTTCGTGTCATACCAATATATTGGTAGGTGATAGATACATTAAATATATTGATGTATATCTGTCTCATACCTATCGAGAGAGAAGGCATATTCCCGAAGCAAGCTTACTCTGATTCTCCCCTGCAGACGTGTATTGCGACACCCTCATTTCCATTCTAACCCGCCTGACAGTCGCCACAGTCGGTTTGTTTGACACATGCGTGGTGAGCATGGGAACGATGAAAAACTCTTAGAATCGCTACAGTTATCTCTAAACAGAGAAGAATTATTTTTTGAAATATTCTATCAACGAATATTTCGGTGATACAATTGTACTTATACACAGAACTCTCCTCTATCCCGCGGGTCGCTCATCACTCGGTTCGCATTTTGATTCAAACCGCAAATCAAAATGCTCACGCGAGCAATTTCGCTCCCCGACAGCAGTTGGGATAGAGAGGAGAGTGTATATTTGACAACGACAAAAATCACCTTGCCCCCATCACAAACGTCTGCAAGGAACGTCTCTCCCCCGTTCAAAGAGTCGTGAGACGGGTGAGAGACGATTTGTTTTGAACGTTGGTGACAGGCACGTCTCTTCTTACTCCACCGAGTGAGGGATAATTCTTCACTCAAATATCCATGATACGAGGATGTCTAACACAAACAATTCTCTGCGGGTCAAAGTGATCTATGCCGCAGCCAGTTCACACACCTCTTCTTCTTTCCCATGCTGTCTGAACGTCGCCCCTCGGTCCGCATTCGATTTGCTGTTTGAATCGAATGCGGAGCGATGGGGTGACGTGATTGCCGAAAGAAGAGAGGTCTTTCCAACAACATCACAAATATTTAACAGAAAGTATCTTACCTATCACTCTTCTCCGTCCCCGCACTATATACACTACTACTGTCCTTAAATAGTTTATAAGGGATGTATATCTTTCTACCCTCTACATACGTAATCGCCAGAGGGCGCTATTATCATTAATACTTGTAAGTAGGAGGTAACAGAGATGTCATCGAACGAATCTCGTATTCGAGTTTTGGAAGCACAGTTGAATGAGTTGAACGAACTTGAACGGGCGGTATATGGCTCAGAAACGGAAGTGAGCCACAATACCATGCTTGTTGAATTGATCGACTTCTACAGAGAGAATAATCTCTAATCGCTGTACGGAACACGTATTAAATTATAATCGCAGTAAGAGGAGCGTATTAAATTTATGCAGACTGTACGAATTTCACGAGCGACGCTTGAAGAGTTGAATAGTCAATTTCCTGATACGAAGTACAGCCATGCAATTGCCCGCATCGCAGGTGAGTGGCAGGGAGATAATCGCATTAGGGGGCGCGTATTAAATCACAGAAATAACACGACTGTCACCGTGTCAGAAGAATGTCGTGTTGTCATAGAAAAATTAAAATCCGATATTTTTCTAAATCCTCATAAGCGTTCTCTCGGTGACGTAATTGAGGTTCTTGTTTGAGGTGAACGATGGTAGAACATTGGAAGTTTCAAGACGATCCTACCGACACGGGAGTGGACGTTGATAGCGACTACCTTGATGTCGGTGAGTCTGAGTCAGTAGACGACTGTTATGAAGTCGGTAGTGGTGACCCGAAGATTGATGATTCCTATGCGTCACAAGGTCGTTCAATCTCAAGTAAACGTCAATGGGAAGAGCAAGACAGTGATTCCCCGCTCGCACGAACGCCGCAAAGTTCTCCTGCTCGAACAGACTGGAAAGCGGGAGAGGTAATTGACCCAGAGAAGGGTTGGGACTATGATAAGAAAGGAAAGGGCCAGGAGAAAAACGGAAACAAGTATCGTTTCCAAATGGGGTTGGACGTTCGTGGGGCAACGGGCAAGGAAATGAGAACCAGTAAAATAAACGGCGATAAGGAAATTGAGGCAGTGGTGTCAGCTATTTTGGGTAATGGCGCTCTTGCCGATGACGTTATTTATGACGTGAGTAATGCTCCCGAATCCGAAAAGAAGTCTTGGAACCCAGACGGGGGGCACAAAGCCATGGTAGTCGGATATTGTGGATATGCTGTTGGTGATGATGTTACTGACGCCACTCAGACGCTCTTAGATGAAGTCAATGACGACGTTTTTGACGGACTCGGTATGTCGGACGGTGAGGTACTCAAATCCGTTCGCAAGGCGTTCAATGCCATTAGCGAACGACAGACCCACCTCTAATGGGTATGAGATTGGGGTGACAAAACAAGTGTCACCCCAAGCAGACTGTACTGAATGCAACTGCAAAGGCGGGACTCTCACCCGCATGACCAGACTTCAATATCGACATTAACGACCTGTAGAAGGCCGATACGGTCGGTTCACAGCCCCGAACAGAAGACTCGAATTGAACCAAACACGTATGCAGAAGCGGAGAGGCTCCTGCATTACGTATACTCTTATTGCCCTATTTAAAGTATAAATACAACAATAGTAGTTTATTAAATAGAAGATGAGAGTAATGCAAACTGGCATTGATGTTGGCGACGTAATCGAGTTTGGCAAGCTGAGTCACGTAAAGCTCGAATCAGGACACGGTACAAGTTTGCGAGCAATCTCTGAGGGAGAGGAAAAAAAAACACGTCCTCCTTACCGAGACTAACGCACCTGACCAAGACGAAATCGATTTGCACGAAAATGCTGTTATACTTGGATTCGTCTCGGGTCAAGGCGTCATGTCAGAAACCCTCTGGTATGCACTGCCGAAGTCTGTTTACGGTGATTCTCAATGAACCTCTCGGCAAAACAGGTAGAAAATTGCACGGGGGACAAGCGTGACGATCGCCCCGATAGGAGTGATGACCTTTACCTGCGGCGACGTGTTGGCTTCAAAGAAGGATCCCCCGCAGTAGAGTCCTTTGATAAGGTGCCTCTCGACGGGGAAGTCGATCCCTGTTATGAAGACTATCTAACGAGGAGCGACTTATTCCGACCCGAAGCGCACGACTTTCTCACTAATCTGTTCAACAGTGAGCAAATCAACTCGCTTGAAGACGCATCGAACGAGATTAGAACAGACGAATCTGCCATACGTCAAGCGTGTGAGATTCACGACATAGAGATTTCTGAGGGGGGTGATGACGGGAGGGACGATCGTTCACCGACTGAGCTAACGTTCCCGAGTGGCGAGAGTTGGAAATTGAGTCTCCTAACGACCCCCGTTCATGAAGATCCTCGTGTGCTGACTCAATTGCTTGCGAGTGACGGACTTAGCGTGAAAGAGACTGCCAGATACCTGAGTGACCGACTCGACACGAACGTTACCGAGTCGGACGTTCGTAGTGCTGCAAAGTCGTATAATCTTCTGTGAATGAATCAAGAACCAATTTCACGAGATACTCTATGCGATGAAACCGCAGTACGTGAGTTGGTTGAGAAAGCAGATGAACATCCAGATGTCGGGGGTAATTCTGTCTATGCCACCACGATGTTGATTCAGGATGGACTTGACACGGGGGGCAACGTGTTCATGTCAGATGTGGCTGCAGCAATTGATTTCCACACCGATATTGATGTTTCCAATCGGCATAGGTCACGGTCAATGAAACTACGCATTATACGTAATAGCCAATAGGACATCATTGGGGGGAAAGATTTATATATGAATAAAAGACTAATATATAAATGTATGCCCCAAACAGCTCTTGAGGATGTGAAAGACATGCCAATTGTAGTGAGTGTGGAAAGGCACGTAGAGTGTAGTGAATGTGGAGAAGGAAGGAAAGAAGTGACAATTGAAGAGGAGCGTTGTCCTGGATGTGGTCAGGAAGTCCAATGGACGAAAGTGAAGGATAAAGTTGAACTGAATACAAAAAAGGCATGTCTGAATGTAGAATCGATTGATGACATTGCTTCTCAGCTCATTGAATCGGGCAAGAAAATTCGGGACTTGAAGTATGAGGAATTCGCTGTAGAGTATACGCTACGTAGCCAGAAGCCTGTTCTAGAGCGGTATCACCGATAGCAACATATTTTCTGGCGGGATTGCGAATTTGAATGGCGGGCCATATATATGAGTTCTGACACTTATTGCTCCTCCTAATAAAAGGGAGGTAGGACCTCTCTACGGCAATATTTCTGAATACACTGATCATTTATATTATATATCTGGTATAATAGTGAAATCGCCACACGGCAGAACCGTTTGACCCCTCATATTATTACTGGAAAATGATGTATAGGGTTTGATTCTGTAACCAATGCTGATTTGATGAAACGGTCCCCCGCCTACATCCCTTTAATTCGATACTTATATTGGTGATTCCAATGGTTCTACTCACCACGGTTTTAGTATAATCGCAAGACAACAACCGAATTGACGGGTGAAATTCCGTGGTACCACAGTTGCGGATAACAAGTTCAGTCTGGGATTGTAGGACCATATACCCCCAGTAGACTCTTTGATCGCGGAACAGAGGCGTTCTTGTATCTTTGTTATTAGAAGTTGATAATTCTGCCAGAGGGGTGTTGCGTGAGACACACGCGCAGGTGCGTGTCTAATAGAAATTCTGGCCGTCGAACCCTCTTTCCCGATCGACAATCACGCGTGTACGCACACGGGTCTAATCCGATTTCTGGCGGATTTCGGGACAAACGTACAAGGACACCCACCTAACTTGCGAACGACTCTGCGGGTCGCCACAGTCGTTTCTCATCCGAGCCTATTACGGATCTAAGTGGGTCTATCTTCACGTTTCTGACGGGGGGATCCGACTTTCATACACGTTTCTGTTGCTGTTAAGACGACAGTTTTGATGGATTTTGTGTATTCTTTTGCAAGACATGGTGGAGTAATGTATACAACCGTAGATTGGTGGGAACAAGACCCTTCTCGGCACGCACTCCAATATGGTACTGATATCGTAGAAGGGGGATGCACGTACCATCACAATGTGACTGCCAACCACACGCGCCTCCCTAACATACTTTTGTGACTACGTCGATAAAGCAAATTGCCATACGGTGAACGCCCCCACGTCATAGATGACTGAATCCACACAGTAGTGATGTGGGAATCGCAAGACGGCTACGGCGTGATCGACCCCGCCGCGGTCAAGCACGAGGCCGTCGAGTCCGCCACCGAGGCCGCGACGATGATCGTCCGCATCGACGACGTCATCGCCGCGAGCTAACGCCGACTCAGTCTTCCGTTTCGACGGACACGCACCTTTGGCTGCTTCCTGATTGTCGTCGTCTCTTCCTCTCCGAGCGTCCGTGCGGTCGACTGAAAGCCCCGGACGCTCTATGAACGAACGTGTCATCAACTCGCCCGTTCGCCCTCGGTACGGTCGTGGTGGGTTTTGTCGCACTCGTCCATGCGTTTCTCACCTGGCCACCCGAAGCCGTGATTGCCCTCTTCGGCGGCGGAGCACTGGTCGCGTTCGTCGCCGAGGCCGTCGTGATCAATCTCGGACTTCTCGAACACCACGTCGACCCGAAAATCTACGGCGTGCCAGTCTACGTCCTCTTTGGCTGGACGGGAATCGTTTACGTCGCCTTCCGCGTGGCCCTGCTCGGGACTGGGGAGTGGCTGGCGGTCGCCGTCGCCGCTGCACTCGCGGCAGGCTACGATCTACTCGCCGATCACAGAGGCGTCGCAGACGGCTACTGGACCTACACTGATGACTTCCCAGGACCACGATTCCGTGGCGTTCCATGGTGGAACTACGTCGGCTGGATCGTGATCAGCTCGACCACGGCGGCGCTGGCGGTGCCGTTTCAGTGAGATGATGGGAGTACATCCAGAGAGACTCGTTTCTGCCGGTCGGTTCGTTCCGACATCCTGACGGGCGGCTATTCTGGGCCTGTAATCGACTGCCCTATCGGACGGCTTTCCCGGACAGCCGACGTTCGGACGATCTCCGCTAACTGCGCAGTTCAACGACCTGTGGCGTATCTCCACCGGTCTTTCACCCTTCTCAGGACACCTTCGGCGCGATGAGCGCCTCGGCGTTCTCCCGCCGGGTATCCGTTCGTCCCTTTCCAGCACAAATTGTCGCTTTCATCACTACTTTGTTAGTGAATGTCTCTCAATGTATGCAGGGGAGGGAACCTGAACGTCCAGATATGTCAATCAAATAGGGGTATCTGCACGTGTGTGTTGTAAACACAGTATAATTCATATGAAAGAGCGGGTGAATGACAATGAGGGACAACGTTTCGACGGGGATTACCGGACTGGACCGACGGCTCGACGGTGGACTCCAGCCCGGAAACCTCTTGGCGATCGTGGCGCCGCCGGACAGCGAGAGTGAGCGACTGCTGCACGTTCTCATGCAAGAGCGGCCGTCGCTGTATCTCTCGACGTTACGTCCCGTGGCAGCCATCGAAGATCACCTTGACCGTGCCAACGGCGGCATCGACGCCGCGGACGTCAGGTACGTTGGAACTCACGCGAACATGGACACCGAGTTCGTGGCTGAGTTGACCGGCGATCGATCGTACACGATGTCGTTTGATGACTCCCGGGCACCGTTCGATGCCATCTACGAGGAGATACGGACGGTCGATAGGCAGTCGAACGTGATCGTCGATCCCATGACTCCACTGGAGGCGAGCGACCGGCGCGGCACGTACCAGAGCGTCCTGAACCAACTCAAGGAGCGAGCCCTGGACACCGACAGCGTGGGAGTGCTCCACTGTATCGAACACGACCACACTCCACCGCTCCGGGAGATGACGCTCAACGTGGCGGACGCAGTCTGGCGGTTCGACCTCGTCTCGGGGTCAGACGGGATCGAGTACCACTTGCGGATCCCCAAAAATCGTAGCGGGGCGGTCATCGACGAGGAGATAACGATCCTGTTCGGACGCGAAATCTCCATCGACGACAGTCGGACTATCTAACGGCGTCGGCCTCACGTCCAGCGGAGTCGGACCCGGGACCCCGTCGAGACGCTGAATCGTTCGTCACCCCAGCCCTGATTGACTGCGAGTTCGACGTTCCCGTGGCTGCCGACCGTGACGACTCGGTTGTCGATGTCTACTTCGGCGTAGGTCCGCCGGACGGGCGCCCAGGCGCCGTTGATGCTCACGGCCTCGCCGAAGCGATCTGCCAGCACCTCGCCCGGGACGTTCGTGATCGCATTGCCGAAGTCGTCGACGACCAGCACCTCGCCGTCGGCGCCGTCCTCGCGGATCGTCGGGTCGGGGAACGTCAGGTCTGCGTATTCCTCGACAGGGGAAAACCGGTCGTGGCGTTCGAGTCCCTCGATTCCAGTCTCCTGGACGGTCGCCGCGGCCGGCGCGAAGACGTCTCGGCCGTGGAATGTGACGCTTTCCGGATCGTCGTCGGTATACTCGAATACCTCGATCTCGCCGGGTCCGTCCGTGTCGTCGGCAAGTGTGCGCGCGGCCGGGAGGAGAACGCCGTTGTCGGGGCCGACGAGGCCGTGCCCGCCGGCGCGGATCGCCAGTGCTGCCCGGTCGGTCCCGACGCCGGGATCGATCACGACGAGGTGGACGGCGGGCGGGAAGTACGGCAGGACTTCCCGGAGCCAGAAGGCGGCCGCCCGGACGTCCTGGCGGGGGAGCTCGTGGGAGACGTCGAGCAATCTGGCGTCGGTCCGGCTGGCGAGGACACCCTTCATCGCCGCAGGATAGGGTGATCCGAAGTCGGAACTGAGTGTGATCATCGGCGGGAAATAGGCGCGTGTCCGGGAAAGATGTCCGGGCTACTCGACGTTTCGGTGGCTGTCCCCGCGTTTGCCGTTGGTCGCTTCCCAGCGTTCGACGACGTCCGACTGGGAGATCGTTCGGAGGCGCTCGACGCCGTTGCACTCCTCGATGACCTCGACGACGGCGTCGGGGACGCGGTCGCGCCACTGATCGCCCTCGATGATGCGTTCGCGGATCTCGCTGCCCTCTAGGCGCTCGCGATCGAACATCCGCGACTGCCGCACCTCGATGTTGGCTTCCTCGAACAATTGGATTACCAGGGGATTGTTCGAGTACGCGAGATCGAAGTTCGGACACATGCTCTGGACGTGACTCACCCATACCGAGTGCCGTTCGAGGTCCTCGATGGGGACGACGTAGGTCGGGAGGCCGAACTCGGCGACGGCCTTGTTGACCATCATGATACGCTCGCCTGCGGTGAATGGGTCGTGGACGGTGTGGGAGTTGCCCGCGCTCCCGATACCGAGAACGAGTTCGTCGATCTCTCCATCGGCCGCGATGCGTTCGACCATCGTGTGGTGGCCGTTGTGATAGGGCTGGAAGCGGCCGATGTAGAACCCGCGGCTCATATCCAAGTACAGGCGAGGAGTTTTGATAAACCCGGCGGGTCAGAGTGCGGGGCGGCTATCGGGAACGAGACAGTGCAGTCTTGCGGTTTTCGCCGGCTGGCAAACCGGGTCGTGAGGAGAAAGTATATGAATCGACAGCACTTGTCTTTCGATGACTGACCCGTTCAAAATGAGCGAGAACATCGATACCGACGATCCGCCGCCCGACGACGAGGACACTGTCTCGGAGTCCCCCGCTTCCGGGACCGAGGACTCGTCCCCGGCGGACGCCGGTCCGACAACCGAGGGCGACGACGGGATCGACGATCTCGGCAGCGACGTCACGGTCGACGAGGAGGCGGTCGTCGCTGCCGACGAGGAGGACATACTCGGCGGGCTGGACGTCGAGACCACTGAAGACATCGAGGTTCCCGATCGGCTGGTCGATCAGGTTATCGGGCAGGACCACGCCCGTGACATCGTCAAGAAGGCGGCCAAGCAGCGTCGCCACGTCATGATGATCGGCTCGCCCGGTACGGGCAAGTCGATGCTCGCGAAGGCGATGAGCCAGTTGCTCCCACAGGAGGACCTCCAGGACGTTCTCGTCTATCACAACCCGGACGACGGCAACGAACCGAAGGTCCGGACCGTCCCGGCGGGCAAAGGCGAACAGATCGTCGACGCCCACAAGGAAGAGGCTAGCAAGCGCAACCAGATGCGATCGTTCCTGATGTGGATCATCATCGCGGTTGTCATCGGCTACTCGCTGTTCCTGGCCGGGCAGGTCTTGCTCGGCATCCTCGCCGCAGGGGTCATCTACCTGGCGTTCCGCTACGGTGCCCGGGGCAGCGACGCGATGATTCCGAACCTCCTGATCAACAACGCCGACAAGCAGACTGCGCCCTTCGAGGAGGCGACGGGGGCCCACGCTGGGGCGCTGCTGGGAGACGTCCGTCACGATCCCTTCCAGTCCGGCGGCATGGAGACGCCCAGCCACGACCGCGTCGAAGCTGGCGCGATCCACAAGGCCAACAAGGGCGTGCTGTTCGTCGACGAGATCAACACCCTGGACATCCGCTCACAGCAAAAGCTGATGACCGCGATCCAGGAGGGCGCGTTCTCGATCACCGGCCAGAGTGAGCGCTCTTCAGGTGCGATGGTCCAGACTGAACCCGTCCCGACGGACTTCATCATGGTCGCGGCGGGGAACCTCGATGCGATGGAGAACATGCACCCGGCCCTGCGCGACCGGATCAAGGGCTACGGTTACGAGGTGTACATGGACGACACCATCGACGACGAGCCAGAAATGCGCCGGAAGTACGCTCGCTTCGTCGCCCAGGAAGTCGAGAAAGACGGTCGCCTGCCCCACTTCACCGAGGAAGCTGTCGAGGAAGTCATCCTCGAGGCGCGCCGGCGCGCCGGCCGCAAGGAACACCTCTCGCTGAAACTCCGGAACCTCGGTGGTCTCGTCCGCGTGGCGGGCGACATTGCGCGTGCCGCAGACAAGGAGTACACCGAACGCGAGGACGTCCTCCAGGCCAAGGACCGCTCGCGCTCGATCGAGCAGCAGCTCGCGGACAACTACATCGAGCGCCGCAAGGACTACAAGATGACTGTCAACGAGGGCAGCGCGGTCGGCCGTGTCAATGGCCTGGCTGTTATGGGCGAAGACTCTGGCATCGTCATGCCCGTCATGGCGGAAGTCGCCCCCTCACAGGGACCGGGCGAAGTCATCGCGACCGGGAAACTCCAGGAGATCGCGATGGAGGCCGTCCAGAACGTCAGCGCAATCATCAAGAAGTTCTCAGACGAGGACATCAGCGAGAAGGACATTCACATCCAGTTCGTCCAGTCCTACGAAGGCGTCGAGGGCGACTCCGCTTCGGTGACGGTCGCGACAGCCGTCATCTCCGCGCTGGAGGACATCCCCGTCGAGCAGAACCTCGCGATGACCGGCTCGCTGTCGGTCCGTGGTGACGTGCTCCCAGTCGGCGGTGTCACCCACAAGATCGAGGCTGCCGCCAAGACCGGCCTCGACAAGGTGATCATCCCCAAGGCCAACGAGCAGGACGTCATGATCGAGGACGAGTACAAAGACCAGATCGAGATCATTCCGGTCTCACATCTCTCTGAGGTGCTCGAGGTCGCACTCGCGGGTGAACCTGAGAAGGACAGCCTGGTGGACCGGCTGAAGTCGATCACTGGTCAGGCCCTCGAACGGAAGGTCGGCCCGACCAACCCGAGCCCGCAGTAGCGTGACCCGGTGGGCCGGATTCGTCGGCCTGACCGCGCTGCTCATCTCCGTTTTGCTGGTGTTGACACGTCTCACACAGCGGCTGGTCGAGTCCGATCCGCAATTCCGGGACTCCGCCGAATCGACGGGCTCCGCCGGTCGGGGAGCAGACGACTCGCCTACGATTCCGAGCGAAGACGAATCTGTTGGGGTGTCATCACTCGACGACGGCACCGTGGTCGGTTCGACTGACCGTCCGGATGCCACCACTGGGACAGCGGAGTCGCTATCGACCGCCGCACTGGTGGCTAACGTCGCACTCACGCAGGGAACAGTCGCGGTCGTCGTGGCGGCTGGCGCGTGGTACTTCGACGTTCCGCTCGACGCGCTCGGCGTCACTGCCGCCCCTGCCAGCGTGGGTCTCCGGGCTGTTTTGACGGGCCTCGTCGTCGGTGTCGTACTCTGGTTTGGTAGCGAGGTCATGACGGCGTTGAGTGAGGCGGCCGGGTTCGGTACCGACGAGGGGCTCCGGGAACTGCTAGCCCCTGAAACGACCGGGGGATGGCTCGCCCTGCTAGGGTTCGCTCTACCGATCGTTGCCGTCAGCGAGGAGTTGCTCTTCCGGGCGGCGGCGATCGGCGTTCCCGCGGCCGGGCTGGGAACCTCGCCGTGGGTGCTGGCGATCGTCTCTTCGGTCGCCTTCGGGTTCTGTCACGGGATCCAGGGACAGGCCGGTGTACTCGTCACTGGTCTCCTCGGCCTCGCGCTGGCCGGTGTGTACGTCTCCACGGGGAGTCTGCTGGTCGTGATCGTCGCCCACTACGTTCTCAACGCGACGGAGTTCCTCGTCCAGGAGGGACTGGGCGTCGATCCGATCGGCGGCTGATCGCCTATGCCAGCCCTTCGATCGAGCACAGTTGCTGTTCGACGGCCGGCGGTGCTCCGCTCGGTCCGTCGGCCACGCGATGGTCGGGAACCAGCAGGGGGACAGGATTCTCGGCCAGGGACGTTCGAACGAGCGAGACATCTTCTCCGCGTTCGGGATCGAGACCCGGTGTCATTCGTGTGAGTTGCTCGACGCTGACTCCCTCGCCGTAGGGGATCGACCGGAGCGTCTCCAGCACGTCCCGACGGTCGGTCGGCATCGTCAGCGCTACTTCCCAACCGGAGAAGTCGATGTCCTCGCCCTCGAAGTAGGCGGTGATCTCCTCGAGGAGCGGGTGCTCGTCGTCGGCGTCTGCCGGCGGTGAATCGGGGAAGGAAACGGCGATCACGCGGCCGCTTGCGAACCCGAGTTGGACGGCCCGGTTCAGGAACGCGACCTCGCGAGCGACGATACCGGACGTGTCTTCCATACGACGACGTCGGTCGACGTGGACTTGAAGATTCACCCTTGTGAGTGACCTTCGGGGACGCTGTCGACGTCGATCGCGGAATCTACACCGGTCGAGCGAGCCAATTCGTCGAGTCGAGCGGCGTCAATCAGCGTGATACGCCGGATCATCGCCGTCTCGAATGCCGACGGATCGACCGGATCGGTCGTCACCAGTACCGGCGTGGGATCGTCACTGCGCTCTTTGGCCACGCTGTCGAGTCGACGAACGTCCCTGGCCCCGAGCGGCGCGTTCTGACACCGAACAGACAGGAGTATCGGACGCGATTCGTCCGGCCGCCTGGCGATACCGTCGGCCGTATCGTCGTCGATCCGTTCGACCGACCACCCAAGCACCTTCCAGATGTCAACGGCCGTTTCCAGCACCGCCTCGTCGACAGTGGATTTGGTTGTCTCTTCGGTCCTACCGGGCGGTCCCCGAACCGCCGCTTCGTCGGCGGGTTGGTCCCCGTTCCCGGACTCGACGGTGTAATGGGAACTTTCGAGCGTTGCAGCCCCATCGACGTCTGTTTCGTCGGCGTTGTCCTCTGGCTTGGCGTCCGATTCGTTGGTGGCCTCCTCGCCGTCACTGGCCTCGGGTTTCGAAACTTCGTCGGCGTCTGTCTGGCCGCCACCGTCTTCGGTTTCCGGGTCGTCGACCGAGTCCCGTTCGTCGTCCCCGAGCGAGTCGATTCGGGATTCGACGTCCGAGAGCCGGTCGCAGAGTGCGTCGACCGCCGACGGGGCGAGTTGCTGTGCCGTCGAAATCGCCGCCTCCAGGTGGTCGACGGCGTCGGCGAACGCGGCGCGTGCCGCCTCGACCTGTCCTTCCTCCAGACGGCGGTTCGCCTCTTGACACCGCTGGTCGGCTGCGTGTTTTCGGGCCGTCAATAATCCGGAAACGGCCGTTTCGAGGTGGTCTCGGATACCCTCGGACTCGCCGTCGAAGCGAGACTGTTCGCGCCCCCAGTCCAGTTCGAGTACTGTCCGGAACTGCTCGTGGGCGTCCCGCCAGTGGTCGATCGCCACTTCGGGGTTCTCGGCCCGTTCGGCGGCCCGCTCGGTCGCGAGTGCTCGACGGATCGGTGCCTGCCCAAGCCGTTCGAGGTCCCGTTCGATAGCGGCGAGATCCTCCCTGACCGGTGTTGCCATCTTCTCCGGAAGGTCTCCCTCGAGTACCGACTCGAGTAGTCCCTGTGCACGTTCGTAGCCGTCGGCCGCCTGTTCGTAGGCCCCTTCGTGCCAGCGTCGCTCGGCTCGTTTGACGTGTGATCTGGCGCGATCGCGGACCAGGTCTTGCTGTTCCTCGAGCCATGCCTCTCGTACTGACGTCAACCGCTGTTCCATGGCCGGGACGGAATCATCGAACGTCTCCTGGACGTCCCGGGCGGTCGAGAGGGCCGTCTGGGCCCGTTCGCAGGCTTCCTTTGCGGTTTCGATGTCCTCGGTCGTTCTGGCGCTCTCGGCCGCTGAAACAGCGTCTCGGGCTTTCGTGAGGTGGGCTTCGAACCGTGCCCAGGCGTCGGCAGCCGTCTCGATATACGACGCGACGTCTTCGGCGTCGACTGTCTCCGGATAACAGTGCCAAGTAACTCCGCTTTCGGTCCGGAGGGTCACTCGAGAGCGACGGAATCCCGTCTCGGATTCGACGTCTTCGACAGCGTCGAACGATACCTCGAACGACCGGTCGCCGTCGCCGTCACCGACGACCATCACCGCTCGTCGGCCCGTGAGCGCGAGGAGTGCTCGGTAGCCCGAGCCGGGGCTATGTACCGTCTCCGTCCCGTCCGTTTCCTGGACGATGCCCCGATGGCCACTTGCGAAGGCCATCCGCGGCTGTTCAGCGGCGTCGAGATACGTTTCCAGTGGTCGCTCGGCGAGGTATCCCTCCCCCAGCAATCCGCCGCTTCCGGTCTCCGTCAGGAGCGCGTCGTCGACGATGCCCCCGTCGTCGGCCGTCATATCAAGGTATTCCATCTGCCGTGTAATGGTTCTACGGGTGGCTTTTCCGTCAGTGAAGACATCGATTGTGCCGTCTCAGCAGTTACTCGGACGGTGCTCGTTGCCGCACAGGCCGGCACGTCGGCTGACCGACGGACGGCTGTCTGACAGCCATTTACGTGGGTGTTGTCGGAATACGGGTGTAATGCCACGGCTCGTACTGTCGCTCCCGACGGAACTGGGCCCCGGACGGACACCCCGGTCGGACGGGGCGTTCCGGACCGACTCGGCGGCCGACTGTCGTTCACTTGACCGGCCACATCCAGACGACGGGCTTGACGATCAGCCACGGATCGAACAGTGGCTTTCGTGCTGGACGGACGGGGCCGACCGGCGATAGAACGGACGCTCTACAGGCGGAGCAGGCCGAGTGCCTCGGGGCTTGACCCCGAGGCGGTTCCCTGCATGGGAGAGGGAAGATCTATCTTGTGGTCACGAGCGTAGAGATATAATGGTAAGATCACAGTGATCGCACGACCGCCTGCGGGGGCTGAAAACCAGTCGGAGATCCGTCTCAGTTCTCGGTCGATCTTGCGGCGATGCGTTGGGCACCGATCGTCGCGGCCAGATCCGGTTCCGGCGGGGCGATCGCTTCGACGTCACGGTTGAGTGCCTCGCTGGCTCGCTCGGAAAACTCGTCGACGATGCCCGGGATGCAGGCCATGCCGCCGGTGAGCACGATCGGTTGGTCCAGGGCGAGTTGGTAGACCTTCATGTGGTCGTTGGCGAGTTCGGGCAGGAACGTGTTGGCGAACTCTTCGACGACCTCGTCGACGTACTCGTCGACGGCGTCCATAACGGAGCGTTCGATCGTGAACTCGTGGGCGCCGCCGCCGGGCTGCTGGATCACGTCCGTAAACGGCTCGAAGTTCTGGAAATCAGCGTGTTGTTCCTTGTACTCGCGGGCCGTCTGGGCGTCGATGTTGACTCGCCCCTGCGTTTCGGCCTCGACGTAGTTTGCGATCCGTCGGTCGATCTCGTTGCCCGTAACGGCACCAGTCGTGAAGGGTGCGAGTTGTTCGCCACGGCGGTACGCGGAGGCCTCGAGGTTGGTCGAGCCCATGTTTACCGCGAGGAAAATCTCGTTGATGGCCTCGAGGTCGTCGCCGAACGCGGGGATCGCACCACACAGCGATTCGGGATAGCTCTGGATGAAGTCCTCGCCGATCCCGCTTTCCTCGACGACCGACTGGAGGTTGGCCAGCCCCCGCTCGTTCTCGATGGTCGGGATGGCGTAGACGACGCCGCTGTTCGCGGGCACATCGTTGGCCTCGATGACCGACTGGAAGAACCGACGGGTGAGATCTGCACCCGCCTCGTCCTCGGGGAGGCCCGAGCGCAGCGTGAACTGAACGCGGTCAGGGTACTGTTCAGCGGCGTCTTCACCAAAGATAACCTGCTCCTCGCCGCTGATCGCGTCCTCGTAGGTCGCCAGACAGGTCAGCGTCCGGACGGTCTCCAGGTCGCCGTCCGCGCCCGGCATCGCCAGGACGGTCCTGGTCGAGCCGAGCTTGACGCCGACCGGGATCGGATCCCCGGACGGTTCCGTGTCCGCCTCGCTATCGGCCTCGGTGTCGTTGGGTTCCTCGGCAGACTCTTCGGCCGTGGCCGCTTCCTCCTCGTCCGCTGGGTCACGCTCGTCGTCTGTTTCAGCGTCGTCGACACTCATACGGTGGCGGCTTGTCTCCGCGGCAGTATATAACTACGTGTCGAAAATTCAGTCCTGATATCGGCGGACCTCGACGGGCTGGCCGACCACGGTTCGTTGACGGGCTGGGCGGTTCGACGTCCCAGTCACTGCATCGACGTGAGTTTCGCGATGTGGACCAGGCTCAACAGATGGTCGTCGATCGAGAGATCCTCGCCGTCTCCTGCTTTCTCGTCGAGGCCGAGCAAGTAGTCCTCCAGGTCGTCGCTGACGTCGTCGGTGATCCAGCCGACATCGGCGTAGTAGTCGATGGCCTCGTTGGCCCCACGGAACCCGGCCGTCTCCAGCAGGAAGGCCAGCCACTCGAAGACGACGAGTTCGCCAGCATAGCTCTCTGGGAGCCCACGCAGGTACGGCTTCTCCAGTTCGCCACCGACCATGCTCTCCATGGGAAGCAACTGCCGGTAGAGCTGGGACCGGTACCCATCGTCGCCGAGGATGTCGCCGCCGAGACCCCCGGTTTCCAGCCCGGACGTCGGCGTCTCCGCCTCGACGTCCTCGTCGCCGACCGGGATCGTGGCGCCGCCGCGCTCGCGGGCCATCTTCCGGAGTTCGTCGAGGTCGTAATCCTTCGGATTGATCGTCATAGTCGTCCCTACCGAAACGTTACGGCCACTCTATGTTAAATGTTGCAGTACGGTCGGACGCACGTCTGACGGCCCGAAGCCGTCGAATCCGGCCGCTGTCCGTTTCCCGGCCACCGCACCGACGTCACCCGATTTCAGCATTTGATACCCGCGAGCGTATTTTTATTAGTTGTCGAACCCGATGTTCGCCCATCCGAGAATGAACAGCGAGACAGCGGCCCGTCCGCCCACGGTTTGTGTGACCAACGCGAAGGGCGGAACGGGCAAGACGACCATCGCGATCAACGTCGCGGGGGCGCTCAACGAACGGGGACACGATGTCCTGTTCGTCGACGTGGATCCGCAGGGCAACGCGACGGAAGGGCTCGGTCTTCTCGACGCCTACGACGCCGAGCCGCCGACGCTGTTCGACGTGTTGACCGATCACCAGGCCCGGGCGAACGTCGGTGATCTGATCGTCGAACACGAGGAGATGGACGTTCTGCCGAGTTCTATCGACCTGCTGCAGGCCGAACACGAACTGACGATCGCCGACTTGCTGGCCTGGACGAAGACCGACGACTCGGTGGCCGTCGATCCTGACGCGTTGGGCGACCTGGCGATCAACGTCACTCCCGACGGGGTTACCGGCGAGCACGCGCTTGATACTCTCGCGCTGGCGCTGGCTGAACTCGATGGCGAGTACGACTTCGTGATAATCGACTCGCCCCCGTTTTACGGGAAACTCACCGACACAGCCATTTTTGCGGCTCAGAACGTTCTCGTGCCAGCGTTGACGGAGGCGACCTCCGAGCGGGCGATCGAACTGTTGATCGATCAGATCGCCGCCCTGGAGGGGCAACTCGACATCACCGTCGACACCGTGGGTGTGGTGGCAAACCGGGTCGAACAGACCAACGAGGACGCCACGATGCTTTCGTGGCTCGAGGAGGTGTTCGCCGACTACCCTGTCTGGGAAGTGCGCAAGCGCGTTGCCCTCCAGCGGGCTTTCTCGGCCGGTACATCTATCTTCGCCTACGAGAAACGCGTGGACATGGAAGACGTCTTTCTCAGCATCGCCGAGCACTTCGAGACACACTTCGAGACGACTGCCCCTGAGGTGACAGCATGAGCGACGACGAGGACGAACGGATGGATCGTGCGCGCCGAATCCGAGACTTACGGGAGGGAACGCGCGGTCGCGGGAATGGGGACGATCGTGACGCGTCCGACGGCGCCCCTGACGAGGAGAGTAACTCCGCCGATGCGACTGTTTCCGACGGGAGCGAACCGTCCGCGGACGGTGGCGACGGGCCGGTCCAGAGCGACGACGCTGGTGCGTCCAGCGCAAGCGACGAGGCCGCCGAGCGCGACCCAGACGATCGACAGACCAACGCGAGTGAGGGCAGTGACGACGGCGACGGAGAGACGGCTGCTGGCGAACCGGACAGCGCGACCAGTGAGGAGGCCGAAGATGCCGGTCAAGGGACACCGGCACCCGGGGAGGGCGACTCGGAGCTGGATGATGACGCCGAACCCTCGGAGACGGTAGCCCCGTCGGATGGCGACGGCGTGGAGGACAGCGCCCTCGCCGCTGCCCAGGCGGCCGCCGCGGCTGCGAGCGAGTTCGAGGGGGATGGCGATGTCTCGGCGGAGGCCGACAGCGCGGCTGCAGAGACGGCATCCGCCACGACTACGGCCGACTCACCCGCGGATTCACAGGAAGAGACAGCCACACCGGCCGGAGCGACGGTCGCGGACGCGGAGGTCGACCAATCCACTGAAGCGGAGACTCGCGTTCTGGAGTTCCGTCTGGGTGAGGAACTCTACTGTCTGGATATCGAGTACGTCGAGGAGATCGTCCGCGAGGAAACAGTTACCCGCGTCCCCAACACCCCGGACTACGTCAGCGGCGTGGTCGACCTTCGCGGGCAGATCACGACGATCCTCGATCCCAAGACGTCGATCGGGATGGAACGCACAGACGACGATCAACTCATCGTCGTCTTCGACGCGGAGACCTTCGACGATCACGGCGCAATCGGCTGGCTCGTCGACGAGGTCAACCAGGTGACGCCGATCGCCGAGAGCGAGGTCAAGGAGTCACCGATTCAGGAACCGTACATCAACGGCGTCATCGAGCGCGACGACGAGTTCGTCATCTGGACGACGCCGGAACTCGCACTCGACGTCGACGGAGACGCGTAGCGTCCCTCGTCGGTTACGCTTCTGTGAGGGCCTCTTTGACGTGTTCGACGGCCTCACGGACGGCACCGATACGCGAGAGGTGTTCGGCGCCGACGAGTGTCTTCATCCCGACTGCCGCCGTCCCGGTCAGTACTTTCGGCCCCACTTTGGCGACGGCGTCGTCGCCGACGCTAATCGTCCATCCCGACTCGTCGTAGCGATAGCGCTCTAGCCGTGGCTCGAAGTCCGCATTGCCCGAACGGCGGTGCTCGAGAATCGTCGCCACGTTCCGGGCCGCAACCGAAGCCTGTCCGGTCGCCGCCTGGGCGGTCGCCGGCACGACGCGTCCGTCGGCGTCGATCACCCGCACTGCGTCACCCAGCGCGAACGTGCGTTCTCCCACCCGTAGGTTCGCTCGCACGTCGGGCCGTTCGTCACCGAGCGCGCTCGAACCCGTGATCCCGCCGGTCCAGACGAAACAGTCGTACTCGATCGAGCCGCCCTCGGCGACCTGTATCCGGTCTGCACTTGCCCCGGTGATCGTGACGCCGGTCTCGACGGTGACGCCGGCCGAGACGAGCGCTTTGCGGACGGCGTCCTGGAGACGATCGTCGTAGCCTGGCGGGACCGAATCAGCCTCTTCGAGAAGCCGGATGTCGAGACGGTCGGCAGCGCCACGTTCCCCAGCCAGCGCGGCGAGTTCGCCCGCTACCTGGACACCTGTGAGTCCGCCGCCTCCGACCACTACCCGTCCGTCGTCCGACAGCGACTCGAGGAACGCCGATCTGACTGTCTGTGGGTCGCCGGGCCGGTGGAGTGTGACGGCGTGGTCGGCGACGCCGTCGAGTCCGTAAAACGCCGGTTCGGAACCGATACACACGGCCCCGACATCGTACTCGATCGTCTCGCCGTCGGCCAGCGTCGCCACACCGGTCTCGGCATCGAGGTCGGTGACTCGGGCCTCTCGGACGGTCGCCCGATCGAACAGTTCCTCCAGCGACAGCGTGAGGTCCCCCAGGACCTCGGGACGGCGGATCGACCGATGGAGCAGGTGACGGACGATGTGAGTCCCCGATTCGTCGACGACGAGCAACTCGTCGTCGGACGACAGCGATCGTTCCAGCCGACGGGTGACACTGACGCCGGCATACCCTCCGCCGAAGATGGCGACACGCATGGGCTTGATTGGCACGCCAGTAGCCTAAAGGCACGGACCCGTTTCGTCGGGTCCCCACCAAACCCGCCGAAACAGCGCTTCGTGGGAATGAATCGACTCAAGCGTCCGTGGTGACCCTCAGAACAGCGCTGCGTCGGCATTGCGGACGCGTGCGGGCCCGCCGACGCGCCAGACACGCGTCTCGATCCCGAGGTCGCTGATTGTCGACTCCACCTGATCGACGTGCTCGGCTGTGGTGTTGATGTAGATACTCGCGCCGGTGTCGCCCGAGAAGTAGACCGGGACGCCGTCCGAGCGAAGGTTCCGCACGGTTTCGAAGACCGCCAGACTCTCGGGCTGCCAGTATACCCACCCGCTCGGGCCGGTCATCGTCGTCGCCGCCAGCGAGAGCGTATCGTGCTCGGCGATCTCGAAGGTCCGCTCGAAGTCGCCGCGGCCGAGCGCGTCGCGCATGTCCGCGAGCTGTTCGTGAACGTGAGCGAGTCGGCCCTGGAACATGTGGCTGTCTTCAGCCTCTGCGTGGGCCGCCTCGGTCTCCTTGTATGCGGGGATCACTGCGCCGACGATCCGCACGTCGTCCTCGAAGTCGACATCGAGCCGTTCCGAGCGACAGTCGGCATCGTTGCTGCCCGCTCGGAGATCAGAGAACCCGCCCGTGACCGCCCGCGCCGCGGACGTCGATCCCCGACGAGCGATCGTCGAAATTTCAGGGTGCGTGAGCTCAAGGTCGGTGGCTTCGACCAGGGCGGTCGCCAGTGCGGCAAAGCCCGACGCCGAGGAGCCAAACCCCACGTTCGTCGGGAAATTGTTCTCGCTTTCCATCCGGACGGCGTGATCGATCCCGGCCCGCTCGCGGACGTGATCGACGACGGTCCGGATGCGTTCGGCGCCACGCCCGTCGACGCGGTCGCCGTCGATGACGTAGGTGTCCTCGTTGCGATCGGGTTCGAAGGCGACGGTCGTCGTGGAGTTACTCGGTGCAGTACAGAGACTGATCGAATCGTGATACGGCGTCCGCAGGTCGGGATCGCGTATCCCGTGGTACTTCACCAGTCCCTGGATCGGGTGGGCCGTCGCTGTCGCTTTCATACCCGCTTGTGTTCCTGCCGGCACTTAGATACCGCGTAATCGGAAACCCGTCCGGCCCTCCGAAAGCGACGGGGCCGGTTCGGATTCGTTGCGTGAACAGCGCGATCTCCACTCGGAAATCAAACGACGATCCGCCGAGCACCACTCGACGACCGTCCCGACGGAGCCGACAGCGAACGTGGAGTGCCGCGGATGACGGTTTGCAGGTTCTATCCGGTCGGCCCTACACCAGCGCGCCCGCAGCGGCGATCGCTTGGTCGCTTGCGAGCCCGAAGGCCGGAAGCAATAGGACCGTGACGACCGCCGCGACGACGATGGCCACATAGAGCCCGACAGGATAGGACTCGATCTCGAACTCCTGGGTCGGTTCCTCGACCCACAGCGCCTTGACGACCCGCGAGTAGTAGAACAGCGAGAGGGCGCTGGCGATCGCCCCGACCGCGGCCAGCCACCACAGGCCGGCCCCGACCGCGGCGCCAAAGAGGACGTACTTCGAGAGGAAGCCTGCCCCGACGGGCAGGCCGGCGAGGCTGAACAGGAACACCGTCATCGCCACCGAGGCGACCGGTGCTTCCGTGGCCAGTCCGGCGTAGTCCTCGAACGTTCGGCCGACGTCCCAGTACTCCGCCAGGGCGACGAACAGGAACGCGCCGGTGTTCATGAAGCCGTAGACCAGCAGGTGTAGCATGCCAGCCCCGAGCACGAGGTCGGCGTTGGCCGTCGGCGTCAGTGCCGCCAGCGCGATCAGGACGTACCCGGCGTGGCCGACCGACGAGTAGGCGAGCATGCGCTTGACCGACTCCTGGGTGGCGGCCGCGAAGTTACCCAGGATCATCGTGGCGACCGCAAGCACCTGGAATAGGACGAGCCAGTCGATGGTACTCGCGACGGCCTCCAGCGGGAACGCAGTCGTGAAGATCCGGAAGGCCAGGACGAATCCGGCGGCCTTCGACGCCGAGGAGATGAACGCCGAGATGGGCGTCGGCGCGCCCTCGTAGGCCTCGGGCGCCCAGAAGTGGAACGGGACGCTGGCGGTCTTGAACGCGACGCCACCGACGACCATCACGATTCCGACGCCGAGAATCCCCGGCAGTGCGGTCGGATCGACCGCGCCTGCGACGGCGTCGAACTGCAGTGACCCGGTCGCGCCGTATACCAGACTGATCCCGTAGGCGAAGATCGCTGACGAGAGCGCCCCGACGAGGAAGTACTTCAGTCCGCCCTCGACGCTGCCGCGGTTGTCCTTGAGGTAGGCGACCAACGCGTAGGAGGGCAGACTCGACAGCTCCAGCGCGATGAAGGCCGTCGCGAAGCTATCGACCGAGCCAAGCAGCGTCATGCCGGTCGCCGCAAGGAAGAGCAACGAGAAGTACTCCGCCTGGTAGGGCTCGCCGTCGATGTAGTCGTAGCTCGCGAGCACGACCAAGGCGAGGACGCTGGCGACAATCGTCCCGAGCACCAGCGTCATGCCGTCGACCAGCAACTGGCCGCCAAACAGGTCGATCGGCGTAGTCTGACCCGTTCCCGCAAGCAGGTACCAGACGTTGAACCCGAGGGCGGAAAGCGCCCCGAGCAGGCCGACGCCGGTCAGCAACGCCGGACTCGTCGTGTCGGGTTCCGGTTCGATACTGTCGATCACGAACAGAGCCAGCGCCGTCGCCCCCAACACGAGAGCGGGTGCCAGCGCGGCCCAGGTCGGGAGATCGATCACAGCCATTAGACACCACCTCCGAGTTCGAGGATCGGACCAATCGCGTCTTGGATCATCCCGTAGAAGAGGTCAGGAGCGACCCCCAGGGCGATCACGCAGGCCAACAGGACCACGAGCGGCGCCACGTCGTGGACGGGCGCCCGCCCGAGTTCATAGTCGGTCTCCAGGGAGAACGGTCCGAACAGCGTCCGCTGCATCGCGAGAAGCAGGTAGCCCGCCACGATCACGATCCCGAACATCGCGAGAGCGGTGAAGATCGGCGCACCCGGCAGCACCGTCGAGGGGAACGCCCCGAGGAAGATCAGCACCTCGGCGGCGAACCCGCTCATGAGGGGCAGGCCCATGTACCCGAACGCGGCGGCGACGAAGATACCGGCCGCCACGGGCATTCGATCCGCGAGTCCGGACATGTCCCCGACCATCCGCGTGTGGGTCTGGTTGTAGATCACGCCGACGACCATGAACATCAGCCCCGAGATGAACCCGTGGCTGACCATCTGGAAGGTCGCCCCGCCCAGCCCGTGGACGGTGTAGGCGATCAATCCCAGCAGGACGTACCCCATCGACGAGATCGAGGAGTACGCGACGATCCGCTTGAGATCGCGCTGGGCCAGCGCGAGCAGCGCGCCGTAAATCACGCTCACCACCGCGAAGATCGCGATGATCTCTGCGTTGGCTTTCGCGACCTCTGGCAGCATGGTGAAGTTGAATCGCAGCAGTGCGTAGGTCCCCATCTTCAGGAGGACCCCCGCCAACAGGACCGACACCGGCGTCGGCGCCTCGACGTGGGCGTCCGGCAGCCAGGTGTGAAACGGCACCATCGGGACCTTCACTGCGAAACCGGCGAACATGGCGATGAAGGCCGCGCCCTTCAACGCGCCCGGCCCGAGACCCGCGAACTCGCCGAGTGCACCGGCGTTGAGTGCCTGGGCGATCTCCGGGAGGCCCAGCGTCGTGACGCTATCGCCCAGCCCGAAGACCAGCGCGATGAAGCCGATGAACATCGCCAGGCTGGCGACGTTGGTGTAGACGAAGAACTTGATCGCGGCGTACTTCCGGCGCGGACCGCCCCAGATGGCGATCAGGAAGTACATCGGGACGAGGACGACTTCCCAGAAGACGAACCACAGGAAGAAGTCAAGCGCCCCGAACACGCCGAGCAGTCCCGCCTCGAGCAAGAGCACGAGTGCGTAAAACTGCGACTGACGCTCGTCGATCGGCGTCCAGGCCGAGACGATCGCCGCCGTGGTCAGAATCGTCGTCAGGATTACCAGCGGCATGCTCACGCCGTCCAGGCCGACGTGCCACTGTAGCTGATAGCCCGCCAGATCGATCCATCCCATCGTGGTCTCGAAGGCTGGTTCGCCACCCGAGAGCAACGCATTGGCGACCCCGTCGAAGGCCGACCACAGGTAGAGACTCCCAAGGAGTGGCACGAGACTGAGGAGAGCGGCGAGTTTCCCGGCGTAGCGATTCGGCGCTAGCGCGACGATCCCGGAACCGACCAGAACACTTGCGAGGAGTGCTTCCAGTAGCATTCAGAACCACCCCTCGAGGAGTCCGAAGGCGACCAGCAACGCGACCAGCGAGAGGGTGATCAGCGTCGCGTAGTGAGTCACGAGCCCCGTCTGGATCCGGCGGATGCGTTCGCCGCCGAAGAGACTCACGCTGCTGACCGCGTCGACGATGCCGTCGATAACGCTCTGATCGAACGTGTCCGCCGCCCGCGAAAGCGGGAGCGTCACGTCACGTGCGAGCCAGACCTGATACTCGTCCTGGTAGTAGTTGTTCATGAGCAACGTCTTCAGCGAGCCGAGTTTGTCCGTGTGTTCCTCGGGGTCCGGGACGGCGTACAGACGGTAAGCGATCCCGGCGCCGAGCAAGGCCAATCCGAGCGAGACCGCGGCGCCCGCGAGGACAGTTCCGGTTTCTCCCAGGGGATTCGTGGCCGTGTAGCCCGCGTAGTGATGGAGGAGGTCTCCGTAGTGGTGGACGGACGTTCCGAACGAATCGGGGGCCATGTCCAGCCAGTCGTGCAGGAACGTCAGGTGGATGCCCGTGACCTTCTCGACCGGTGCGAGGTTGATCACGCCCGCGACAGCCGCCAGGATTCCAAGCACAGCGAGCGGGAGCTTGACGTTCCAGCGGACGCCGTGGGGGTCCTCGGCGGTTTCGGTCCGGGGTTCACCGTGGAAGGTGAGAAAGACCATCCGGAAGGTGTAGAAGCCGGTGAAGGCGACGGCGAGCAGACCCATCGCGTAGCCAGCGAGCAACAGCGGCGAGCCGCCCAGCCCGTGGATCAGGGTCTCGTAGAGCACCTCGTCTTTCGACCAGAAGCCGGCGAAGGGGAAGATGCCCGCCAGCGCGAGCGAGCCCGAGAGGAACGCATAGTAGGTGACGGGCATCCGGTCTTTCAGCCCACCCATGTCCCACATGTTCTCGTTGTGATGCATGGCGATGATGACTGCACCGGCCCCCAGGAACAGCAGGGCCTTGAAGATCGCGTGTGTCGTGAGGTGGAAGACCGCAGCGACGTATCCGCCGCCACCCAGCGCGAGCATCATGTAGCCGTACTGGCTGATCGTCGAGTACGCCAGCACCTGCTTGAGTTCCTGTTTGACCAGCGCCATCGACGCCGCAAACAGCGCGGTGAAGCCGCCGACCAGCGCGATCACGCCCAGCGCCGTTGGGCTGAGCAGGTAGAAGCCGTACATCCGCGCGACGAGGTAAACCCCGGCGGCGACCATCGTCGCGGCGTGGATGAGCGCCGAGACGGGGGTCGGACCTTCCATCGCGTCGGGCAGCCACGTGTGTAAGGGGAACTGGGCGGACTTGCCGATCACGCCGCCCAACACGAGCAATCCGAGCACCGTGAACCAGGCCTGTTCACCCAGGCCGAAGTACGTCGTCACGCTGTGCTCGCCTGCCAGGGCTTGCTCGGCCATGTGCGGGAAGCTCTCGGCCCCGGCGAAGAGGCCGGTACCGAAGGTCGCGAAGATCCCGACAGTCCCGACGAGGAAGAAGTAGTCCCCGAAACGGGTGACGAGGAAGGCTTTCTTCGCCGCGGAGGATGGCCCTTCCTCGCGGAACCAGAAGCCGATCAGCAGATACGAACAGAGACCGACCAGCTCGAAGAACATGAACGCCATCAGGAGGTTGTCCGCGAAGACGAACGCGAGCATGCTAAAGGAGAACAGGCCGAGTTCGGCGTAGTACCGCGGGAGCCCGGTCTCGCCCTCGTCGTTCATGTACCCCAGCGAGAAGACAAAGACCAGCAGGGCGATCAGCGAGACGATCACGAGCATCAACGCTGACAGCGGGTCGATGAGAATGCCCAGATGTAGCGAGAGTGTGTCCTGTCCCGTGACGAAGGTATAGAGATCGGCGTGATACGTCTCCCCACCCGCGACGGTCACCAGCGCCCAAATCGAGAGAACGAGCGAGCCGGCCAGGGCGGTGATGCCGGCCAGGGCGCCACGTTTCGGGAGGTAGTTCCCGCCAAACAGCGCAACCACGAACGCTGCAAGCGGTAACAGTGCGATCGCCGGCGCGAGATCGAATGCTCCTGTCATATTACCTCCGCATCGTCGTCGGCACCGTCACGTCGATGCCACCGAAGTTCCGGTCCAAGACAAGGATGATCCCCAATCCGATCGCCACCTCGGCGGCTGCCAGTGCCATCACGAACAGGGCAAAGACCTGTCCGGTGAGATTGCCGTAATGCAACGAGAACGCGACGAAGTTGATGTTCGCGGCGTTGAGCATCAGTTCGACCGACATCAAGAACATGAGGGCGTTCTTGCGGGTCAAGATGCCAAAGACACCGATGGCGAAAACGGCCGCCGACAGCAGGAGATAGCCGAGGATGCCGACCATCACTTCTCACCCCCCTCACGGACGCGATCCAGCACCGAGCCATCCTCCCGACGGGCCAGCAGGATCGCGCCGTCGAGGGCGGCGTCCAGTGCGATCGCGATCAGGACGAACGAGACGAGAAAGCCCTCAGTCACGATCGGGGACTGCCCGGCCATGTCGAACAGCGCGTAGCCGATCCCCGCCGTGATGCTGACCCCGGCCTCGAAGCCGGCCGCGTCGGGGAACGTCGCGCTGACGAACACTGCCGCGAGAACGCCGAACAACGCGAGCGCGGCCACCGCGCCCACCGGGTTCAGATCACGGACCATCCGCGGGCGGCTCACTGTCTCACCCCACGTTGATCCATCTCCGGATCGTCATCACTCCCTCGCGTCAACATGACGGCGAAGGTTATCAGGATGAGGACGCCGCCGACGTACACCAGGACCTGCATCGCCGCGACGAACGGCGCCTGGGCCATGACGTAGTGGACGGCAACACTGAGCAGCGCCACGCCGAGCAACAGCGCCGAGTGCCAGACGTCCCGGGCGAGGACGACGCCGAGGCTTGCCCCGACGGTCGTCAGCGCAAAAAGCCCAAACGTGACTGTCTCGAGTACTCCCATGCTAGGTCTCTTTGCGCCCGCCCGCCCTTTGAAGATTTCTTTATCCCGTAAATAATCCGGCAAATGAGGCCGGCTTCTGGCGTGCTGGCCCGTGATACGGCCGAATCTCCGTCCCAACCCGCCGGGGGCACCTGTTCAATAGTCCCCGAGAACCCCCAGACGGCGCGCCCGTCGGGTCGTCAGGACAAATCCGAGATAGCCAAGCGCGAGGTAGCCGATTGCCGTGCCGAACAGAATCAGCAGGGCGACCGGTTCAAACTCCCAGAGACGGACGTTATCGGTCATCGCTTGCTGGAGCATCGTACTCGATTGTGCGAGCGGGAGAAACGCGGCCCAGGATATTTCGAACACCGGGGCCGAGATCAGTCCAATGAATGCGAACTGCAGGAGAGTCGTAACGTTCCCGATGCGCTTATACAGCACGCCTAGCCCGCCCATCGCCAGGCCGATCCCCAGGACAGACGCGATCCCACACCCGGCGATCACGACCACCGTCAGGACGTTCACATCCAGGCCCGTCCCGGATATCAACAGCATCGACGCGAGGATCACCGACGACGTGAGGAACGTTCGGAACACGACGGCGACCGCCTTGGCCGCCATCACCGGGCCGAAGCCAAAGGGTGTGATATAGTGACGCTCGAGGGTTCCCCAACTCGCTTCGGACTGGACGGCACTCATCGCGCCCATGTAGGCACCTTGTGAGAGTGTCCAGAGGAAATAGCCCACGATCAGCCCCTCGATCGTATCAGTCAGGGCCTGTCCGGCGATCATCTGCCCGCCGTAGAACATCAGCGCGAAGAAGAACACGCCCATCACGAGCCCGAGAACAGCATTGACCGGGTATCGGAGCCAGATCAACAAATCCCGATAGATCACGGCCCGCATCAGGTGATAGTACCCACCAGCGGACGACTGACCACCCTCTCGACCGTCACGTTCGGCAGTTGTCATGGATTGGGCCCCCGATCGACGGCAGGTGGCGACGAACTCGTCCCGTCATCGTCGCTCGTGATCTCGAGGAAGACGTCATCGAGGTCGGGCTGCACCGTTTCGACGCCAGCGAGTACCACGTCATTTGCCTGCAATCGTTCCATCAGCCGATAGAACCGATCCGAGTCCGCCGCGACTTCGAAAGTAACCTGATCGCCCCGCTGTTCGACGCTCGTGAGGTCGAACTCCGAGCGGAGCGCCTCGACCAGTGAATCCTCGATATGACGAAGCCTGATCCGATACCCTGTGGTTTCGAAGCCATCGAGCAAGTTCGGGACTGTATCGTCGACGATGACGCGCCCCCCGTTCATGATGATCACACGATCACAGACCGCCTCGATAACGTCCATATCGTGGCTTGAAACCAGTAGCGTCAGGTCGTGTTCCCCAGCGAGACGGACCAGTTCCTGCCGAATCGTCATGGAACTCTCGACATCTAACCCAAGCGTCGGCTCGTCGAGAAACGCAACCGAGACGTCACTAGCGAGGACACTCGCCAGCGAAACCTTCTGTTTCATGCCCCGGGAGAGATCCCTGACCTGTGTATCTGCTTTCGATGCGATCTCCAAGGCGTCCAGCAGCTCGGTGTGGCGCTCCGTCAAGGCATTTGGATCGTGGCCACGAATGGCGGCAAAGTATCGAAGGTTCTCACGGACGGTGAGTCGCCAGTAGTCGTTACGTGCCCCCTCTAGCATCGCATCGACGTGCTCGTAGGCACGCCGCGGATGCTCGTCGACGTCGATCCCGTTGACTCGAACAGCACCAGCGTCAGGTCGAACGAGCCCCAAAATCGACTTGATCGTCGTCGTCTTCCCGGCACCGTTCGGACCGAGCAACCCGACTACGTCTCCGGACTCGACGGTGAACGAGACGTCCTCGACTGCGGTAACCGCGTCCGCGCCGCTCCCGAAGGACTTCGAGAGTCCCTGGACCGAAAGGGCCGGCGTTTCGGCATCGCTCCGGGGCTGTTGGGTCGGTCGACTACCGGAGCGACGATCCCGAGAGGAGTGCTGGCTCGCTTGTTGTGGGGGACCAGTCATCGATTCCGTTTCGGCTTTGTCCAGCGGTCCTGGTAAATGTATCTCACATCTCGGCGAGGCGTTTGCGTGATCGTCGCTCCGTGGATGGTCAAACAACGACTTGGCTCTCCAGAACGTATTTTCCGAAATCGCTCTCAGTGCATATATGGCGTTCGAGCGTAAACACGTCCTTCCACTCGCACTCTTCACTGTCCTCGTCGTTGGGGGCTGTCTCGGTCCGATCGGAAGCGCCGGTGAGGGCACACCGACGGCGACCGACGATCTCGCACAGCAAGCCCCAGACGACACGGACTCGGATAGCGACGACGGCCCACGCGAAACCGCGATCGATTTGAACGACTCTAGATCCGGTCCCGGTCTGGCCGACCCGATTGCGACGAACGACACGCTCGACCGGAGCGAGATTACGTACTACCCCGACAACGACACGATCCGGTATGTGGCTGCCTACCGCCATACCAACCACGAGGAGGTCCCCAACGGGACGGAGACGCCCGATCGTGAGCCGGTCTACGAGTTCGTCCCCGTCGAGGAGTGGCTGGCGGTGCAAGCGCCCTACGCCGGCGCGGACGCCGTCCACGAGCGGGTCACGTCCCGACTCGAGGGCACTCACAGTCTCTCGACCGGCGTCTCCGCGACGGACAACGGGACAAGGGTCACCGTGGCGACCCGGACGCTGTTGTCCCGGGACGGCGAGATACTCGCGAGCCCGGACGTGACGTTCGACCGGGTACAGACAGTCACGCCGACGAACGTGACTATGACGATCGACATCGGCGAGCACTCGCTTACCCACACGTACCCCGTCGAAGTCCAGCGGATGGTGGTACAACAGGAGTGACACGCGAGTCGATCCGCCAGGATCCCGTCGTGGTCGTCAGGAAACCCCGCGTTCGAAAATGAGGCCGACCGTCGTCCCTTCGCGTGCGATCGTCTCGGTGAGTTGCCAGCCCTCTCTGGCGTACTCGTTGATGATCGCATCCAGGTCGCCCATCGCCTCCCTGGTCGTCTCCGTCTCGTGGATTGTGTAGACGTATTGTTGATCGGACATACCCGAGAGTTGGTGTCCCAGCGTGAAAAGGGCTCACATGGTGTGCCACACTGCTACAGGGTGCTGTTGCACGGCGACGAAACGTCACCACGGGACTGTCGTCACGTTCACGGCCCGTCGGTGGAGATTTCCCTGCCCGGCGACGACGTGACGTATGGAAATCACCCTCTTCCTCCTGATCGCGCTGGCGTTGCTTCTCGGCGGCGTCATAGGGAGTTTCGTTCCGATGGTTCCCGCAGGCCTGCTCTCGATCGGCGGAATCGTCGTGTACTGGTGGAGCACGGGCTACGTGACCCCCGGACCGCTCGTGCTCGTCGGGTTCGTCGCCGTCGGGTTGGTCGTCGTCGCTGTCGACTACTTGGCGGGCGCGATGGCCGCCAAGGCCGGCGGTGCCTCGACACTGAGTAGTCTGGCCGGTGCCGTCGTCGGGTTCCTGTTGTTCTTTGTCCTCGGGCCGGTGGGGATCGTCCTCGGCATCACCGCCACGGTGTTCGCACTCGAACTCTACCGGGGACGGGCCAGCAACGAGAGCCTGCGGGCGGCCGGGTACGCCTTGATCGGAACGCTCGGCTCAAGCGTGATGCAATTCGTGCTAACGCTGTCGATGCTGGTGGCGTTTCTCGTTGTTCTCGTCATCTGATGGCACGGGAAGACACTCACATGTGGCGCAACATGTATAACGCGAGCATCTGTACTATCGCGTATGGCAACCGAAAGCGTCCCCGAGGAAACCACGGTCAGCGACCGGGGTATGGTCACGATCCCGGCGGATCTCCGACGCCGACTCGACATCGAACCGGGTGACAAACTCCGATGGGACACCGATGAAAAAGGAAATCTTTCCGTCGAAGTCGTGAAACAGTGCTACGGCGCGTTCGACGATTTCGAGCCGGTATCAATGGGTGGAGGCGGGTCTGAAACGCACGATCTCGCCGGTCACGAAGACGAACCGGCGTTTTCGGAGACGAACTGATGGCAGCCACAGTCGTCGATACAGGTATTCTCGTCGCAATGGCGGACGCCGACGACGAACACCACGACGTCGCCATGGAGATCGTCCGTGGAATGGATCGTGGTGACCTCCCAACCGGCCGGGTGACGAACTACGTTGCGCTCGAAACATTGAACTGGATCCACTCACGGAAACGCCACGGAAAGGCCGTAGAGACGTACGAACGCCTGAACCAGTCTGCTGGATTCGAGGTACTCCACGCGGCACAGAAGGACTTCACCAGCGCTTTGAACCTCTTCGGAACCCACACAGGACTGTCGTTCGGAGACGCAACTATCGCCGCGTACATGCAACGTGAGGGGATCGAGTACCTGTACTCCTTCGATGACGACTTCGATGTCGTCGAGCACATTACACGTCTCGAAACAGCGGCCGACCCGTTCAGCTGATCGGCCACCACCTTTTTCTGCGTCGGGTTCGCGCGGAGCGTGAACCTCTCTCTGCTCACGGCGGCGAAGCCGCCGTATGCTCGCGGGCCGATGGCCCGCTCGCATGTACGTGGAAGCGAAGCTTCCACGCTATTCGCATGGTCAGCGGGACCTTCGGTCCCGCTCGACTTGAAAAACGTGGGCCAAAAACCCCTGGCACTCACTCCGTTCGTGCCAGTGAACCGCGGCGCTTCGCGCCGCGGATGCCATTGATAGTCGACTTCGCCTTCTCCTCGCCAATCCAGGCCCCGCGATCCGGTTCTTGCGATTCCAGCGAGTCGACACCCTCCACCTTTTTCCCGCTCGGGTTCGCGCGAAGCGCGAACCTCTCGCGGCAAAAATCTGGACCAAAAATGACAGTCCCTCACGTCCGTTCGGGACTGAGAAACGCGGCCTTCGGCCGCGTACGCTTTCTACTGGTAATCCACTTCGCCTTCGCCCTCGCCGACCCAGCTACCACGGTCCGGTTCCCGCGATTCCAGCGGGTCGATATCCTTGTACCAGGGGACGTTCTTGAGTTGTTCTTTGTTGTAGGCCAGATCGTCCTTGGTGTCGCCGGTGAACTCGAAGTTCTGGGTCAGCAGAATGGCATCGGTCGGGCAGACTTCCTCACAGAGCCGGCAGTAGATACACTGGCCGACGTGGAGGTTGTACTGCTCGCCGTTGCGCTGGTCATCCATGACGATCTGGATGGTGTCGTTCGGACAGACGTTCTCACACTGGCGACACCAGATACACCGCTCCTGACTGTACTTGTGGACGCCCCGGAACCGGGGGCTGACCTCCGGCGCAGTCTCGGGATATTTCACCGTGAAGGTCTTGCCGTCCAGGGCGTGTTTCATCGTCGTCGCGAGTCCTTTGAGAATGCCGATCATTGCGTATCACCTCTGATGGCGTCGGTGGTCGTCCAACCGAGAGGGACCGTCGGGGGTGCCATCAGGCGATCACCCCGACGATAACGGCCGTCAACACCAGGTTGAGCAGCGAGAGCACGAGCAGGCCCTTCCAGCCGATTTCGATCAGTTGATCGATGCGCACCCGGGGCACCGCCGAGCGGGCCCACTGGGTGAACAGGAATACCGACCAGATCTTGATCGTGAACCAGACGATGCCCGGCAGGACCGGCCCGGCCGGCCCGCCGAGGAACAGCGTGGCGATGATCGCCCCACCGAGGAAGATATGGATGAACTCCCCCAGGTAGAACAACACGAAGTAGACGCTGGAATATTCCGTCTGGTATCCGGCGACGATCTCGGTCGGCGCTTCGGGGATGTCGAAGGGATTCCGGCCCACTTCAGCGAGGTTCGCAGCCATGAACAGCGCGAACGCGAAGGGGTTGACGAACGCGAACCAGTTGGGAATCGCGACGGGCCCGAGGGCCAACAGCGTCCCTTCCTGGGCGGCGACGATCTCGCTGAGTCGGAGCGATCCCGCAAAGAGAACGACCGAGGCCCCCGTCAACACGAGGGGAATCTCGTAGGCGATGTTCTGGGCGACGGCGCGCAGTCCGCCCAGAAACGAGTACTTGTTGTTCGAGGCGTATCCCGCCATCAACAGACCCAGCGAGGCGATCGAGGCGACTGCGAAGACGTACGCCAGTCCGATCTCGGGATCGGCTACCTGGATGCCCGAGCCCATCGGGATCACGGCGAAGCCGAGCAACGCAGATCCCGCGAGGACGATCGGGGCCAGATCGTAGGCCGGGCGGTCAGCGTTCTCCGGGATGATGAGTTCCTTCGAGAGCAACCGGACCGAGTCGACAACGATCGTCCCGATGCCGGCTGGCCCGATCCGGTTGACTGAAATCCGGTCGGTGAAGGCGGCAGTGATCTTTCGCTTGGCGTAGGGACCGGCGACTGCTGTGTTCAACAGGACGAACGTACCGACCAGTCCTGCCGCGAGGATCGATATACCGAAAACAACGAGGGGATTGCCGGTCCCCAGGCCGAGCAGGTCGAGGATGCGGTCGGTCAACGTGAAGGCCTGCAACGGGATCATCGGTCAACCTCCCCGAGCACGATGTCGAGGCTCCCCAGCGAGGCGACCATGTCCGGGATGTACTCGCCTTCGGACATGACCGGCAGCGTCTGGAGGTTCGAGAAGCAGGGACTGCGGATCTTGAAGCGCGCGGGTTTGTCGGTGCCGTCGCTGCGGATGTAGATACCGAGTTCACCTTTCGCACCCTCGACGGCCCGGTAGATCTCTTTGTCCGGGTCGGGTCGGAGCGTCCGGGGGACGTTCGACTGGATCGTTCGGTCGTCTTCGGGCCAGTCTTCCAGCAGGTCGGCACACTGCCTGATGATCTTCGCCGACTCCTCGACTTCCTTGAGACGGACGAGCAGTCGAGCGTAGTTGTCACAGCCGTCCTCCGTGATGACGTCCCAGTCGAGTTCGTCGTAATAACCGTAGGGGTCGTCCCGCCGGAGGTCGTAATCGATCCCTGATCCGCGGGCGACCGGCCCCGTCGCGCCGTAGGATTTGGCGGTCTCGGGCGGGAGGATCCCCGTGTCCACGCAGCGCATCTGGAAGATCTCGTTGCCCGAGATGAGGTTGTGATACTCCTCAAGGCGGTCCGGAATCTCTGCCGTGAACTCCCGGACTTTATCCAGGTACTCCTCGCGGGGTTCCGGCAGGTCCCAGGCGACTCCGCCTAACCGGAAGTAGTTGAACATGAGCCGCTGGCCGGTCAGGTCCTCCAGTAGGTTCTGGACGACTTCCCGGTCGCGGATGGCGTACATGAAGATGACCGTGAAGTCGCCGTACAGATCCAGGCCGAACGTCCCGACGGCGAGCATATGCGCGGCGATCCGCGTGAGTTCGGCGCCCATCGTCCGCAGTACCTGGGCGTACTCGGGGACGTCGATGTCCGCGAGGTCCTCGGCGGCCCGCGCGTAGGCCCACTCGTTGAGCAATCCGCCGGGCGTGTAGTCCCACCGGTCGGGGTAGGGCATGATCTGGTGGCGGTAGGTGCCCTGCTCGCACATCTGCTCTTCAGAGCGATGGAGGTAGCCGATGTCGGGATCCAGGTCGACGATCTGCTCGCCGTCCAGGACCGTCTTTACGTGCAGGACACCGTGAGTAGCCGGATGGTGTGGACCGATGTTGACGAACATCGTGTCCGCGTCCTCGCCGTCTCCGCGATGGTCTTCCTCAAGTGGGTTAGCGTGTTCTCGCAGCGGGACGACCTGTGGCTGGGTCTGGTTGTAGCGTTCCGAGAGGGGGTGTCCCTGCCAGGTTTCGGGCAGGAGGATCCGTCGCAGATCCGGGTGGCCCTCGTAGTTTATGCCGACGAGGTCGTAGGCCTCCCGCTCGTGCCAGTCCGCGGTGTCGTAGACCGAGGCAGCCGATTCGCTGACCGGGTTGTCCTTGCTGGTCGGGACGACGACGCTGAGTTCCTGGGTCGGATCCTCGAACTTCTTGAGGTGGTAGATCGACTCGAAGCGATCGTCGTACTCCTGGGCCGTCACCGCCGAACAGTGATCGAAGCCGGCCTCCTCCTTCAGCGTCGAGAGGACTGCCTGGACTTCGTCCGGCCGGATCACGAACCCCTCGGCGTTTTCGTGGGTCTCACGGTCGAGGACGTGCCCGTCCAGTAGTGTCTCGAGTTCGTCGTAGTCCAGCCCGTCCTCGTCGACGCCGACATCGGGCTCTGTGGGGGAACGATCCTGCAAACTCATGGCGAATCAACCCAGTTGTACCGCATCACTAGATCGTCTTCGTCGATCTGATCGGCGAGGTGCTCGACGAGTTCGTCCTCCTCGAGATCGCCGAACTCCTCGAGTTCGTAGGGCTTGACCACGACAGGCGAGGACTCGCCGTTGGCGATGCGCTCTTGTAGTTTCGCGACGCCGTAGACCAGCGCCTCGGGACGGGGTGGACAGCCCGGGACGTGAATGTCGACCGGAATGACCTCCTCGGCGCCCTTCACGACGTTGTACCCTTCCTGGAAGGGACCTCCGGAGATGGTACACGACCCCATGCCAATGACGAACTTCGGTTCGGGCACTTGGTCGTAGACACGCTTCATCCGCGGAGCGAACTTCGAGACGATCGTCCCTGGGACGATCATCACGTCCGCCTGCCGGGGCGAGGCACGGGGGACGCCCGCGTGGAAGCGATCGAGGTCGTGTTTGACCGCGTAGGTGTGCATCATCTCGATCGAGCAGCAGGCGATCCCGAACTGCAACATGAACATCGACGAGCCCCGGACCCAGTTCATGAACTGGTCGAACTTCGTGAGGATGAACGGCGAGGAGCCAAAGGCCTCCCGAAGCCGGGAGTTAAAGCGGTCGTCGACCCCCTCGCCCATACGGGCCTCACGAGTCGATTTCGTCTCGATGCTGTCGGCCGGCGGTGTATGCTCGCTACTCATGTGTCACTCGCTGTACTGTCGCTGTGCGCGCGGACTGCGCACCCACCTGACTGCGCCGTTACGCCACGCCCAGGCGAGGCCGACGGCCAGAATACCGATGAATACCACCATCGGTAGCAGGGCGGGGCCGAGGCCGACGGCGTCGACCGCGTCACTGTAGATGACCGTCCAGGGGAAGATGAGGACAGTCTCGATGTCGAAGACGACGAACAGCAACGCGACCATGTAGTACTGGATGTTGAACCGGATCCGCGTGTCGCCGGTGGGCACCTCGCCGCTCTCGTAGGTGGCTCGTTTGCTCTGTTCGGGGACGCTCGGGCGGAGCAGGGCCGAGACGGCCATCATCGCCAGTGGGATGGCCAGGCCGACCACCGCCAGGGCCCCGATCGCGATCCAGGGATTGCTCATTCGGTCTCTCTGGATCGGTTTGGGAGCGGTCCCACATAAGGGTTCAGTGTTTCAGCGGGAATCGCCCGCAGTAGCGGGCTATGTTGCCGTTTTCGGGATGTTGGATGGATCGAACTGTCGGGTCAACCTAACACCAACTTTGCACAAAGTCGGCCGCGAGTGCGTCGTCGCCACTCGGTCGATCGACCCACACGGTGAGGTTCTCGACGTCGTCTGCACAGCCGGACGGATAGTAGTGGTAGTGATCGAGGGAGTTTCCGTTGACTGCAACGCGAACGATGTAGCGACGCGCGGGGACGGCGTTGTCGTGTTCGGCTTGCTCGCCGGGTGCAAGCTGGTGGTGCCACCATTTGACCCGGGCGTCCACGAACTCCCTGCGATCGCGTCTGAGCAGCGAGACGGCGATCAGATGTTCCCGATCGTCGGCGTTTCCCACGGAGACCGAGAGGGTGTTCGACTCGGAGTCGAGGACCGAACAGCCGGCGAGCGCGGCCGGGACGGCGGCCGCCGTCCCCTGGAGGATCGCCCGCCGGGAGTGCTTGGAGGGCATTGGACGCGTCTGGGGCCACCGGCAGAAAGTGCCTTGTGGTCGCTACCCCTTGCCGAAAACCACACTACGGTGGAGTCACTCGTCTCTGAAGTCCGGCGTCCCGTTCTCGTGGAGAGTCCGCGAAACCTCGCCGACGTCCTGCTGGAGACCGTCGTGATAGTCGAGGAGACGATCCCGAAGTTCGGGGTGCTTTCGAGCGAGCAACTGGACGGCCGAGAGGGCAGCGTTGAATGACTTGCCCGCGTCGACGGCCACGAGCGGCGCGCCCTGTGGCATCCCGATCACCGAATCGACGGATTTCTCCTGGACCGGCACGCCGATCACTGGCAGCGGATAGGCGATCGAGGCTGTCATGTTCGGCAGGTCCGCGCTCTTCCCGCCCGCGCCTGCGATGATCACGTCCAGCCCACGATCCTCGGCGGTCTCGGCGTAGGCGTACATGAGTTCGGGCGTCCGATGAGCCGAGACGACGAACGTCTCGAAGCTGAACCGCGCCTCCGGCGGCGCTTCGTAATCGGTCTGTTCCTCGAAGCCCAGTTTTTCGGTCAACACATCGTGGGCTCCCGGCCGGCCGGCCTCGGAACCGGCCATAACGTCGAGGTCCGAGTCCGACCCCATGATGATCCCGATCTCCGGTGTTTCCTCTGTCGGGCGGTCCATCCTGGCCTCTGCTTCGAGTTGGTCGATCAACGAGTGGACGCTCTGGGCGGTCGTCATGCGGGAGTCTGTTCGTGGACGGTGCCTAACTCTGTCGGGATCAGTCGACCGCACCTGAGACATCAGTCCGACCGAAATGTCAACTTGTCTCGAATATCCCGCGTCCGTGCGAGTAGCTCGTCTGGAGCGTCGTCGTCTCCGACAGCCGTGATATGCCCCATCTTCCGCAGGCGATGAACTTCCCGCTTGCCGTAATAATGCATTGCCGCGCCGTCGGCTTCGAGAACGACATCGACGTTCCGGAGCGTCGCGTCCTGGCGCTGTTCGACGTCGCCCAGGACGTTCGCAGTCACCGTCGGCGAGCGGCGGTCGGTCGCCCCCAGGGGCCAGCCAGCGACCGCCCGAAGGTGCTGTTGGAACTGTGAGGTCAGCGAGCCTTCGATCGTCCAGTGTCCCGAATTGTGCGGTCGCGGAGCGATCTCGTTGAGCAGGACGTCACCGTCCGCCGTCTCGAACAACTCGATCCCGAAAACTCCCCGGCCGTCCATCACATCCAGGACGTCCAGGGCGACTTCCCGGGCGCGTTGACGAACCGCGGGATCGGCCCGGGCCGGCGAAACCGTCTCCCGGAGGATCTCCTCGCGGTGGATTGTCTCGGTGACGGGAAACGTATCGCGCTCGCCGTCGCCCTGGACCCCCATAACGGCGAGCTCACGCTCGAAATCGACGAAGGCCTCGACCATCGCCGCGCCAGACGGATCCGCCGGGCTCGCGTCGGGAGCGGCCTCGACGATCGTCTCGAAGGCGCCCGCTACGTCGTCCGGTGACTCGATCGGGACGTTCCCGCGGCCGTCGTACCCGCCCTCGCGGGCCTTCAACATCGCCGGATAGCCCAACTCCCCGAGTGCGTCCCGGAGTTCCTCGAGGGAGTCGACGCCCCGGAACCGCGGGACCGGAACTCCCGCGTCCTCGAGGCGACGCTTCTGGACGAGTTTGTCTTCGATGGTCCGGAGCGTGTCGGGATGGGGATGGACCGGCGTCCCCGTTTCCTCGCTCACCGCTTCCAGAACGCCCGTCCCGGCGAGTTCGATCTCGTAGGTAAGGTAGTCGACGCGTTCGGCGAGTTCACGGAGTGCCTCCCGGTCGTCGAAGTCGGCGACGAGTTGCTCGCGGGCGACGGGCGCGGCCGGGGCCTCGGGTGTCGGATCGATTACGATCAGATCCATCCCCAGTGGTGGGGCCGCCTCTCCGAGCATCCGTCCGAGTTGGCCGCCGCCGACGACGCCGACGGTCGGGCCGGGCAGGGTCGTTTGCATGTGCGAGGGATTCAAGCGGTGACGGTTAAGCGTTTCAAAACCGGGTGAACGACGGTTTTCGATCCGCGGCGGCGACGCCGGATCAGTCCGACTGCCAGTCCTCGTGGATCCAGAACGTGGCTTCCGAGCCGTGCGTCCGGAGCCGGTACGTGAGATCGCGATAGTCCTCCGCCAGCGCGTCGTCCGAGAGAGTGCTATCGGCGTCGCGGGTGATCACGACGGGGACGGGATCTTCGCCGCCCGTCCGCTCGAAGAGCGTTCCGGTGTCGTTGACGCAGTCGCTTTCGGCGTCGTAGGCTACGAGGTACCAGTTCAGCGGGAGCGTGTTGCCCCATTCGGTACAGACCGGCCTGAAATTGAAGTCGGCACTCTCGGGATCGTCTCTGAGATAGCCACCGTCGTCTGTACTCCCGTCGTAGATGAGTACGTCCGTCCCGTTGTGCTCGGCAGCGATCGTCTGGAGCTGCTCTAAGGCTGGCCGAAGATTGTCCCCTGGCTGGGCGTACTGAACGATCGGGTTGTCCTCGGCGCGGTTGTTCGGTGCGTAAGCCGTAGTCAGTGCCGTCGAGACGACCACCAGTCCAACGAGTCCGACGACCATCACCGCGAGGCTGGCGTCGACTCGATCTCTCGACCGAACGGCGTCGAGTCCCCAGTGACTGACCATCCCAAGACCGACCGCGGCCGGGATTGCCAGCGGAACCAGTACGTGGGTCATCCCCCACGCCCAGCCGGTATCGATCGACAGCGCCAGGGGATACCCGACCATCGACGCCCCGCCGGCATAGAACATGAACAACACCAGCGGCCGGCTCTCGGTGACGGCGTATCGTTCTCGAAGGAAGCCGACGATTGCGAACCCAACGAGCGGGGCCGCCTTGAGGGCCATCCCCCGGGCCATCCCGCCGATCCGCGTCAGATAGTCGCCGACCGTGAGTTCTTGGACGCCGCCGCCCCAGGAAACGTATTCGGGGACGGCGTAAGTGAGTGTGTGCCCGACTAGCTCGGGGAGCTTCGTCGGATCTCCGACAGCGTCCCACAGCCCAACGTTCGAACTCGGATCAGTGGGCGGATAGGTGAGTCCGTCGAGTCCGGCACCACGCGGTGCGAAAAAGAGCACGAACAACCCGACGAAGACCACCGCGAGCGCGATGGTGTGGCCGACGTATCGCGCGACAGTCGGACGGTTCAGGGCGGCGACTCGTTCGCGTGCCGCTGCCACCTTGCTCGCCGCGAATCCGAACCCACTCCGGTAGTTCCGCGGTCGGAACATCGTTGCGTCCAACAGCAACGCGCTGGCCCCGAGCCACGTGAGGACATACAGGATCGCGTTCTCCTTCGAGGCGACGCCGAGCGCCAGGGTGACTATCGCCGCATAGAGGTACCGCGGCTTTCGCGAGGCCTGGAGGCGCAGGAGGAAGCCGAACGTGGCGAACATGAACGTCGCGACCAGCAGGTCGCTGCGCATGAACCGCGAGTAGTACAGCAGGACGGGGTTCGCCGAGAAGAATGCAGCCAGGACGACCGTCTCGATGTCGTCGAGGTGGTCGCGGTACAGCAAGGCGGTAAGCGGGAGCAGTCCCCCGACGATGGCAACCGGGACGCGCGTGGCGAAGTCGTTCGTTCCGAGGAGATCAAACAGCACGCGACCAGCGTGTTGAATGAACGGGCCGTGGATGATGTACCGATAGGTGAAGTGACCGGTCTCGCGGGTGTAATCCACCCAGTGGGCCACGCGAGCCTCGTCCCAGTGGGCGACGCGAAACCCCAGGAAGGCAAAGCGGGCGAGCAGTCCGGCGATCGTCAGCGCGACGACGGCGACGACGACCGGACGTGCGCGGACGAACGCAGTGATCCGACCGACGGCGCCGCCAGGAGCGGGGGCGTCGGCGGCGTCTGCAGACTCAGACATATTGGCTTGCTGTGCGCCGGGGGATTAGAATCCTTCTGGTATCGCGCTTCTCGAAAAACGGACCCGTTCGAGGTGTGGCCGCCCATCGGAGCGGTACATCTATTAGCGCCGCGGAGCCAGGACAGAGCACGACCACGGGTGTGCCGGTCCCCCGAGCGTGATCGGCGACCCCGCAGGGAGACACTATGCACATGGACTTCGCCGAGCGCGTCACACGAGTCGAACCGAGCGCGACCATCGCGATCAGCAACCTCGCCGCCGAACTCGAGAGCGAGGGCGTCGACGTTGTCGACCTGAGCGTCGGCGAACCGGACTTCGATACGCCCGAGAATATCAAAGACGCCGCAAAGACGGCGATGGACGCGGGAGCGACGGGTTATACGCCCTCTGATGGCATCCCCGAACTCAAGGATGCCATCGTCGAGAAACTGCACGCCGACGGTCTCACGCAGTACGGCACGGAGAACGTCCTCGTGACGCCCGGCGGCAAGCAGGCGCTTTACGAAGTCTTCCAGACGCTGATCGACGGTGCTGACGGGCGTGGCCCGTCAGCTAGCGGGACTTCGTCCCGCTCTGGCGACGAGGTTTGTCTCCTCGATCCCGCGTGGGTTTCCTACGAAGCGATGGTCAAACTCGCCGGTGGATCGCTTGCGCGCGTCGACACTGCCGCTCACGGTTTCGATCTCGAACCCGCACTGGACGACCTGGAAGCGACTGTCTCCGACGAAACCGAACTGCTCGTGGTCAACTCGCCCGGCAACCCCCATGGCTCGATCTACACCGACGTTGCCCTGGAGGGCGTCCGGGACCTGGCTGTCGAGCACGACATCACGGTCATCTCTGATGAGATCTACAAGGAGATCACCTACGACGGCCACGAGGCGACCAGTCTAGGCACCCTCGACGGGATGGAAGACCGAACGATCACGCTCAATGGGTTCTCGAAGGCCTACGCGATGACGGGGTGGCGGCTGGGCTATTTCGCCGGCCCAGCGGAACTCGTCGAGCAGGCCGGAAAACTCCACTCTCATTCGGTGACGTGTGCAGTCAACTTCGTCCAGCATGCCGGGGTCGAGGCCCTGAACAACACCGACGAGAGTATCGATGAGATGCGTTCGGCGTTCGAAGCGCGCCGGGACATGCTGGTTGAGCTCTTTGCCGAGTACGGGAAGGATGTCCCCGAGCCGGAAGGTGCGTTCTACATGATGCTCCCCGTCGGCGAAGACGATCAAGCATGGGCCGAGGAAGCTGTCGAGGAGGCTCATGTCGCGACTGTGCCCGGCAGCCCGTTCGGGACGCCGGGGTACGTTCGACTCTCCTACGCTGCGAGTCGAGAACGGCTTCGGGAGGGCGTCGAGCGACTGGCCGAGGCGGACCTCTTGTAGTTCTCTCTCAGCCGACCAGCTTCACGACCCCGCCGGCAGCGATAGCGCTACCTGCCCCAAGCGTGACGAGGATCCCGATGCCCGGATCCGTGAACGCCCCGACGAGTTCCCCTTCCATGCCACCGCCGAAGACGGCTCCAGGCGAGACGACGAAGATCACGGCGACCAATGCGATCACGACGCCGGCCACGATCTCACCGATACGAGCGAGGTCGTTGTCCGGCACGCCGAGGGTCAACACGACGGCCACGACCGCCAGCCCGATCGTCAGGATCGGGCTGAAGAGTGGGAGTACCGCGTCCGAAATCATGTCGAAACCGTTCGCACTCTGCCCGTCACCGAAGCCGCCGGTGATCGTGAGCCAGGGAAGGACGGCCCCGACCACCGCAACCAGCGCACCGACTCCGATCAGTCCCGTTCCGGCATCGAATCGCCCACTGGAATACCCTGTCTGCATTGACATATGTGGCTGACTGCATGAGCACGCTACCTAAACGTTGTGGCCTGCTATTGCGTGTTCGAGTGATTGGGACTCGCCTCACTCGTGTCTCGCGAGAATTCGTTCGACGATTCGGCCCGTCGAGAGCACCGCACCCTCGTAGTCGGGTTCGTACGCGCTGGCACGGCGGACTGTACAGTCGATCTCGCGCTCGGCGAGCGCATCAGCGATGTCCTTGCGGTCGTGATGCTGATCGTAGCCCAATACCAGCACGTCGGGGTCGATCCGCTCGACGGGGACGAAGATGTCATCCGGATGGCCGAGGTGTGCCGCGTCGACGGGCTCCAACGCGGCGACCATCTCTCGGCGCTGGCGGTCCGGCAGGATCGGCGGTTGCTTGTGCGTGACGTTCTCGCCACGGGCGACGATGACGTGCAGTCGATCGCCTCTGCCGGCCGCTTCCTGGAGATAGTGCAAGTGGCCGGGGTGCAACAGATCGAAGGTGCCCTGGGCGAGCACGTCGGTCATCGAGCAGTCACCTCACCGCGGGTGGTCCACCCGCACCGTGGGATCATCGCCAGCCCTCCCGGCTTTCGCTCTCCTCGCGGAGTTCCTCGTCGATGTCCGCCTGAGTGAAGTCGAAGAAGGACTCCTCGGGCGGGTCGATGTCGACAACGTCCAGGTCGATGGGCTCGCCCTGACTGTCGAAGGCCTGCCAGTCGTCGCGTTCGTAGGGGGCGCCGACGATGATGTGGACGTCACCGCGCTGAAAACTCGCCAAATCGGCGTCGCTGGGTCTGAGGACACCGTTGGGGTGGGAGTGGATCGATCCCACGCTCTGGATGTCGTTGGGGATCATGCTCGTCTTGACGGTCGCGCTGACGGGATTGGATTCGGTGCCCGGGATAATCAGTACATCCGTGACGACCGTCCCGTCGCGGTCGAGACCGAGCGAACGGGCGTCTTCGCCCCGCAGCATGCCCATGTACTCGTGGGGATGGCTGTCCCGGCTCGCCGCCATGGCGAACGACAGCGCCGCCTCGGCGATGCCGATCACGCCTTCAGAGCGAAACAGCCGCATGGGCCAGGGTCCGGTCGGACGCCTTCTAAGGGTTCCGATGCGGACGGAACGGACGCCGACGACCGACGACGCCGACTGGCGTTTCCAAAGCTTGAAACCCCGACGACGCCGAAAGGGACCTATAATGTCGATTTCGTCTAATTCCGAAGACGAGGCCAAGGGGTCGGACGACGACCGTCCGGTCGTCTATGACCTCGATCCGCGCTGTCCCTTCGACGATGTCGAAGAGGGTGCGATGTACCACGCGACAGTCAACGGCGTCGTCGAGTACGGTGTTTTCGTCGACCTCTCGGAGGAGGTTTCCGGACTGGTTCACGAGTCGAACCTGCAGGCCTCGTATTCGACCGGCGATAAACTGATCGTCGAACTCGAGACCGTCCGCGAGGACGGCGATCTCGCGTTCGCCGAGCGCCGACCCGACGACTACCGGACGGTCGCCGTCGAGTTCGACGACAGCGTCAACGGCGACGACCTCGCGGCGTCGGTCGGCGAGTCCGTCAGCCTCGAGGGAGAGGTCGTCCAGGTCCGCCAGACTGGCGGTCCGACCATCTTTCAGGTCCGCGACGGCGCCCGAATCGTTCCCTGTGCCGCCTTCGAACAGGCCGGTGTCAGAGCCTATCCCGACATCGATGTCGAGGACTTGGTGACCGTCCGGGGCCGCGTCGAGGAACGCGATGACGCCTACCAGATCGAGGTCGAGTCCCTCGAAGTGCTCGAGGGCGAGACCGCCGACGATGTCCGCGAGCGCCTTGCATCCGCCAAGCGTGAGGCCGCCGAGCCCCACGATGTCGACCCGCTCGTCGAATGGCCGGCCCTTGAGCCGTTGCTTTCGGACCTCGAAGACGTCGCGCGTCGCCTCCGCGAAGCAGTCATCGAGGGCCGACCGATCCGAATGCGTCACCACGCCGACGGCGACGGGATCTGTGCGAGCGTCCCGCTGTCGATCGCACTGGAGAACGTCATCGAGGACGTCCACGCTGGCGGCGACGCCACGCGACACCTCCTCAAACGACTCCCCTCGAAGGCGCCCTACTACGAGATGGAGGACGTCACCCGCGACCTCAACCACGCCCTGGAGAGCCGCGAACGCCACGGCCAGAAGCTCCCGCTCCTGTTGATGCTGGACAACGGCTCGACCGAAGAGGACACTCCGGCCTACCGCAACCTGGCTCACTACGATGTCCCGATCGTCGTCGTCGACCACCACCACCCGGATCCCGAGGCCGTCGACGATCTGGTCGCCGAGCACGTCAACCCCTATCTCCACGGCGAGGACTACCGGATCACGACGGGGATGCTCTGTGTGGAACTGGCGCGAATGCTCGATCCGTCGATCACCGAGGACCTCGAACACGTGCCGGCGGTCGCCGGCCTCTCGGACCGATCGGAGGCCGACGCGATGGCCGAGTACCTCGATCTCGCAGCCGAGGCCGGGTACGACCGCCAGCGTCTCGAAGAGGTCGGCGAGGCGCTCGATTACGCCACCCACTGGCTGCGCTACGACGCCGGCGAGCCCTTCATCAGGGACGTGCTGAACGTCGACTGCGAGGACCTCGACCGCCACGCGGAGATCGTCGACTTCCTCGCAAGTCGGGCCGAGCGCGATGTCGAAGAGCAACTCGACGCCGCGATGGATCACGTCGAACACGAATCCTTGGAGAACGGCGCCCAGCTCTATCGGATCGACGTCGAGAACGCGGCCCGACGCTTTACCTATCCTGCACCGGGCAAGACGACGGGTACGATCCACGATCGGAAAGTCGAGGAGACGGGCGATCCCGTCATCACGATCGGGTACGGCCCGGACTTCGCCGTCCTCCGAAGCGACGGCGTCCGACTCGACATCCCCGAGATGGTCGAACAGTTGCGCGAGGAGATCCCCGGTGGCGGCGTCAGCGGCGGCGGTCATCTCGTCGTCGGCTCTATCAAGTTCGTCGAAGGACGGCGCGAAGACGTCATCGACGCCCTCGTCGGGAAGATGGCTGCCGCCGAGATCGACGAAGAACTGCACAGTTCGGCGGCCTTCGCCGACGAGGTCTGACTACCGGCGAGCCCGAGTCGTCAAAATCCTTCCTCGATCGCCGCGTCGACGGGGTCGTCTTCTCTCGCGGCACTGACCCCGACACTCCCGTTGAACTCGATTCGCCGGCCGACCAGCGTCGCGACCACGATTGCCACGAGGACGGTCGCGGCGAGTCCGATCGAGAGTCGCCAGACTGCGGCCCGCCAGTCGCCACGGAACACCCGCTCGTAGTATCCGGCCGGCCCCCGCCCCTCCAGGGCGACGACGACTTCCCGATTCTCCCGTGCGGAGTGGTCGTTCCAGTTGAGGCTGCCCACTAACACTTCTTCGCCGTCGATGACGACGCCCTTCGCGTGGATCTTCTCGAAGCGATCGCGGGGCCGGGCCAGCCTGACCGAGAGTGATGCGTCAGCGCGGTCGGCCCAGCGTTCGAGGTCCTCGGCCACTGCCCGGTTCTCTTCCGCGGCGTACCACGCCCGCGAGAGCAGGAGTCTGACATCGACACCACGCTCGGCGGCCCGTTTCAGCGCCCGTACGAAGGCCTGGTCGGGACCGCCGACGCCGACCTGGATGACGTGGATCGACGCCTCGGCGGCGTCGAGACGGTCGATAACGGATGATTCTGCGTTATCGGGGGCGACGAGCAACGCCGCGCCGGTCGCCCGATGGGTCTCCGGTCGATAGTGCTGACCGAACTCTCCATCTGTTCGCCCTCCTTCGCTGAACTTCTCTCCCTCGCGAAACCGCTCCCAGGAAACGGCGTCACGCCACCCGAAATCGGCCTGGAACGTCGCCGCGAGGTCAGCGACGAGGTTCCGCTGGGTGAGCAAAACGCCCCAGCCGCGGCTGGAGGCTCCCCCCGTCCCCGCGGGTTTCCAGTTCTCCGTCAGTACCAGCGCTCGATCGTCGACGACGGCGTATTTTGCGTGGTGGTGATCGACGCGAGCGTACGGCCCGTCGACAATCCGGACGGTGACGCCGTTGGCCGCGAGCCGATCGAGCAGTTCTGCCTGAGCTGTGGACATCCCCCCGACCGGGCCACCTTCGAGCAGTACCTGGACGTCGACGCCGCGTTCTTCTGCGGCGATCAGTGCGTTCGCCGCCGTTCGGGAACTGAACGTGTATCCCGCAAGCAGGATACGATCGTCCGCGCTGGCGAGCACGTCGCTCGGCAGGCCGCCCGCGTCGGGCAACACGAACGTCCGTACCTGTCCGGGACCCGCAGTCCGGATGGGAAAGTCCGTCCCGCCGAGAAGTTCCCACGTGATCCGGTCGTCCTCGACGCGCTCGATTTCGCCTTCCGGGGCATCCCTGTAGCTGATTCGAGCGACGACTTCCCGTCCATCACTGACTGTCAGGTTCTCGCCACTGTTGGCGAGCGCGAGGTGTCCATCGAGTCCGTATACTGTCGCGTCGGTCAGACTTCTCGCTCTGTCGGGGTCCGTCGAGAAGGCGATCCGTCCCGACGCCGTCACGTTCGGCAGGGCGACGGTGGCGTCGTCGTCCGATAGCGTCCAGCCTGTCAGGTCGGTGTCCTCCGGGACAGAAAGGATCACGTACTCGCCCGCGTCGCCGTCGACGACCGGATTGGGATAGACGGCGACGATTTCGGCCCCCGTAGAATCCGGGTTCCCGGCAGTGATTGGTGTGCAGCTGATGAGGACCCCCACAATCAGCAGGACGACGACCACACGACGCACGCTGGCGTCTGGCTCCGGTCACCTACTTGAACCCGAGGACTGTTCTCCGGAACAGGACTGACACAAAACCAGATCAGACGCCTGCCGCCTTCTCGGCTTCGACCTGTACCACGTACGAGCGGTCATTGGCGTACTCGGCGGCAATGTGCATCGACCGCTCGGTACCGATCTGGGTCAGCGCCCACGCCGCACTGGCCCGCACCTCGTCGACGTCGTCTTCGTCGAGGACATCTGCGAGTGGATCGATTGCACGGGTGTCCCCGAGCAGGCCGAGCGCGCGAGCGGCCGCGCTCCGGACGCCGCTATTCTCGGCTGCCAGCCGGTTCGCGACCGCCTGCGTGGCCTCGTGATCGCCGATCTCGCCCAACGCTTGCAGCGTAACTCGCTGGAGCGCGGGATCGCCATCGCCGTCGATGAAGTCGACGAGCGTCTCGATCGCTCGCTCGTCGCCGATCTTCCCCAGCACGCGGACAGCCTGCTTGTCCCGGCGACTCGCGCGCTGTTCGACCGCCTCGAAGGCCTCCGGCGGGGCGATCCGCTCGAAGGTATCGAGGATGTTCTCCTCCATGAACTCCGAATCCAGAAGATCGAGCGCCAACAGAATCGGTTCGACGTCTGCAGGGTCGCGGCTCTCCTTGTATCGCTTCTCCCAGACGAGAACGGCATTCAACTCCGGCGGGAAGTCCTTGCGGTGTTCGCCCTCGATGACGTCATAGAACCCTTCGTATTCGAGTTTCCGTCGGACTGAGAGGTCGTCGTACCCTTCGGCAGCCTCGAGAGCGTCGGTCAGCGTCTCCGCCGCGTCCAGCAGCGTCGCGATGGCCTCGCTGTCTTCGTCGGGATCGAGGTCCAACCCGGCAATTGCCTCGCTTGCCGCGGAGAGTGCGTCGTCCGCTTGCGCGACGGTGTCGGCCGCTGCCACGTCGATGTGGTCACCAACGGTGTCGCCGAACCCCGCGACGGCATCGAGAACCTGTGCCTCGCCGTCGTCGGTCCAGCGTGTATCCGCGACGGTGCCCGCGGCTGCCTCGACTTCGTCGGCTACGTCCTCGACGTAGGGACCGCGCTGGTCCGCGATATCGTCACGGAGATCTGACAGACGTGATTCCAGCTCCTCCTGCGGATCGTCTTCGTCCTCGTCGGGTTCGGGCAGATCGGCGTCTTCGAGATCGGTCTCGATCTCTTCGAGGTCCGACTCGACCTCGTCGAGGTCGGCCTCGGTCTCGGCGTCCTCGAGTGCCGTCTCGGCCACATCGAGGCGCTGTTCGAAGGCTTCGACCGTCCCTGGCTCGGCGTCGATCGCCTCGTCGGCCTCGCCGTCCCCGTCGGCCTCGCTGTCCTCGTCGCTCATGGCTCGTTCTGCGGCGCTCGCGGCCAAGAGCGTTTCCCTTCCTGCAATGGATCACCGCGATCGATGCCGGACTATGCGGTCCGATACGGCGTGTGCGGCGAAAGCTACGACTCGACACGGGGATACAGCCACGGTGCGAGCAGGAGATAGGCAAGCGCTGCGAGCAACAACGCCCGCGGGAAGAGCCGATGGAAGACGACAGGGAAGGCAACCGCGCCGATCTGAACCACGCCCATCGCAAGGGCGTCCCGTGCCCGCAGGTCGGGATAGGGGATCCGCGTGACCATCAGGTACGCGAGGACGAAACTCGCAAGCAAGATCCACCCAACCCGGAGATCCCCCGCGAGCGTCGCGGCCGCGAGGACGGTCGCGACGAGTGTCGTCTGGACACCTTCAGTCGTTCGCGCACCGACGTCGTAGGCGGTGTACATCGCCAGGCGGACGACCGCCGCCGCGACGATTAGCGCTGGAACCCCCACGGCCCCAGCCAGGTGGATCGGGTCGGCAATCCCGAGCAGTTCCCCACCGTTGCCCCACTGCACGCGGGCGAGCCCGACAACCATCGCGGCCGGAGCAACGCCAAAAGAGACGGCGTCCGCAAGCGAGTCGACGAACTCGCCGACGGGCGTCGAGCCGTACCGCCGCGCGACCAGCCCATCGAGGCCGTCGGCGATCGCCGCCAGGAGAATCAGCCGGGCGGCCAGCCGCGGTTCGAACGGCGCGAGGACGGCCGCCACGAACCCAACCAGGGCATTGACGACCGTCACGATGTCGGCGGCGCCAAGCCGACCCAGGAAGCGCGGCCGGAGATCCATATCCGTGGGGTCGGCGAGGTTTGTCTTAGTCCGTTCGATCTGCCGGTGCCCTCCGAAGGATCCGACCGGACCGTGCCGGTGAACTCGACGGGAACCGGGGGGCATTTGTCGATCCCCGCCCAAATCAGGACAATGGATAGACGTGCGTTCCTCGCGAGTGCGGGTGCGCTCGCTGTCGGGTTATCCGGTTGTCTCGCCATGGGGGACAACGATGGGGACTACGACATCGGCATGTCCGATTCGCGGTTTCTCCCCGAGGAGTATCGCGTCCAGCCGGGGACGACGGTCGTCTGGAAGAACACGAGCGCCCGCTCTCACACTGTCACGGCTTACGACGCCTCACTCCCGGACGAAGCAGACTATTTTGCGTCCGGCGAGTACGCGGACGAGGACGCAGCCCGCGAGGCCTGGTTCGAGTCGGGTGGCGGCGCGATCTACTCCGGGGAGACCTACGCTCACACGTTCGAGCAACCCGGAACCTACCCCTACGTCTGTCTCCCACACGAGTCCGACGGGATGGATGGCATGATTATCGTCGAGGAGAGCGAGGGCGATACAGTGACCGGGCAGTGAGTCTCTCTCGCGGCTTCGGTAGATGGTTGTCCCCTGCCTGCGTAGCGACGACGTTTCCTGTCTTGGTCCCGTTTCCGGGATATGGATCCGTCGCGGAACCGTCGGGAGTGGGCCGAGCGGACTGGCGAGTTTTCGCCAGCGTATTACGCCGACCTTGGTTCGAACAAGGTGAGCGCTAGCCTCGTCACCCTGCTCGATCATTTCACCAGCAGGGACGCCTCAATCCTCGAGTTGGGCTGCAGTTCCGGGCGACACCTGGCACACCTCTTGGAGAACGGGTTCGATGATCTCGCGGGAATCGATATCAACGACGACGCCTTCGAAGTGATGGCCGACACCTATCCGGCTCTCGCCGAGGCGGGAACGTTCCATGCGGGCGCACTCGAGGACCTCGTCCCCGAATTTCCGGACGACGCCTTCGACGTCGTCTACGCGGTCGAGACACTCCAGCACGTTCACCCCGACGACGAGTGGGTGTTCGAAGAACTCGGCCGCATCGCCGGTGATCTGCTGGTGACGGTCGAAAACGAAGGGCCCGATCCGGGCAGGGATGGAACAGACGGAACGGTCGACTCCGCCGACGGCGAGCTCCCGATCTTTCGTCGCCACTGGGGACGTGTCTTCACCGAACTCGGACTCGAACAACTACTCGAGAAACCCGGCAAACCCGATACGATTCGTGCGTTCGCAACGCCCTAGCGGCCGTCGCGTCTCGTCGCCTTCGTGCTGAGCGTCTGTCGTCGCCGTGACCTCCTGTTTGTTTCTTGACCTCCCTGAAGTGTGACGGTCACTCTGACCGACAGCGACGCCGAGCGACGATTCCTCTCGCGGATTGTCGTTCTTTGGACTGTAGACCTGAAACGGCGACAAGCCCATAGTTCATCGGACACTGGAACGGGTATGTCCGGTATCGCATTGCCCACCAGCCAGACGACGACGCTGGCTCGTGATGCCCAAGCGTTGGCGCCCGCGGAAACCGAGACGGCGACGTTCGGCATGGGCTGTTTCTGGGGTCCTGACGCCCTGTTCGGAGCCAAAGAGGGGATCGTCAGGACGCGAGTGGGCTACGCCGGTGGCACCACACGCGATCCGAGTTATTACGCCCTGGGTGATCACACCGAAGTGGTCCAGATCGAATACGATCCCGAAACCTGGACGTACGACGAACTGCTGGAAATCGTCTGGGCGAATCACGACTGGACAACGTCCCAGAAGCGCCAGTACCGCGGTGTACTTCTCGCCCACGACGACACACAGCGTGAGATCGCCGAGCGTTCGCGGGCGGGACTCGCTGATCGAACCGGACAGTCCGTCGACACCGCGGTGGAGTCACTCGATCAGTTCTATCCCGCCGAGGACTATCACCAGAAGTACGAACTCCGAACGCTGCCGGTCGTGGCCGACGAACTCGAGGACCTGTACGGCGATGCCTTTCCTGCGTCGACGGTTGCCGCCCGCCTCAACGGCTTCGCTGCCGGCCACGGAACCGAACAGCAGCAGCGTAACCTCCTGGCGACGCTGGACCTGCCACCGACTGTCATCGACGAGGTCCGACGTCGGCTCTGAGGCCATCACGGATCAAGAACCCGCCTCAGCCAGGACTTCGGTGCAGCAACCCTGTGAACGATCCGAACCGCCCGTCGAAGGTCATTATCTGGATAATCATTATCGTGATAATGACCGAATCGTCTTGGACCGAATCAGCCCGATCGCGATACGCGATGCTGGGTGCCCTGACTGGCGTCGAAAAGCGAAAGCAGCGCGGCTATTCCTCGACTTCGACGCTGGTTTCCTCTTCTTCGGCCACCTCTTCGGGGTGGGCTTCCAGCGTCGCCTTCTGGATCTCGACGCGGCGCAGCGGGTAGATCGTCGTCGCCTCGTTGTAGATCGCACTCGAGAGGCGACCCTCGACGACGCTGTCGATGAGGTCCTCGAAGGTGCGCTCCTCGGCGGCCTCCTCGATCATGTCGACCATCTGCTCGCGGATGGCCTGCTCCTGGCTGGCGTCGGCCTTCTTGGTCGTCAGGGCGACGGGCTGGATCTGGACGCGGTAGTCGTCGGTCGTCAGCACCGTCACGTAGGCCTCGACCTTCGAGGAGCCACGGCGCACGAGGCTGCGGAGGTAATCCCGCGTGAGTTCGTGCTTGATGAACTCCGTGTAGGCCGTGTCGCTGCCGATGTCCGTGATCCGGAAGGTCAGCTTGGTGTTGTTCTCGCCGGCGTCGTTCCGGAGGTCACCGAGGGTCGTCTCGATGGTCCGGTCGATCGCCTTCTGCGGTTCGTCTGCCAGTGTCTCACCGATCTCCGCCCGGTCGAACTCCTCGGGCGCGAGGACGGTGTACCACTGTTTCTCCTGTCGCTGTCGTGATACTGATCGTTCACTCATGGGTGTCTCGGTCGGCTGTCGCGAGGTCGGCGGCGACCGCGAGGTTGACGACGTAGTCGTCGACTGTCGCAGCCAGTCCGCCGGTCGTCTGTCGCTCGATCCGCGTCTCGACGGTCGCGCCGTCGGTCGTCGTCGACATCTCCTCGGTGTTGTCCGGTCGCAGTGCCGCGGCGATACGCGCGGCCGTCTCCGCCTCGCCGTGGTCGGTCCTGATCGTCGCCTCACGCATCGCGGTTCACCTCGCGGATCGCCGCGACGAGGCGCTCGACATCGCCCGGGTACTGTTGTGTCGCCAGATCTGCGTCGCCAGCGACCCGTCCCGAGAGGTCGAAGGATTCCGTCGCCGTCTCGAGGACGGTCGCGGCGTCGTGCTCCCCGGTGGCGGCGAGGGCGACACGGTCCTCGTCGGCGACTAGCGCCAGCGGCTCGGGCGATCGGTAATCCCGAAGTAAGCGGGCGATGGTCTCTATCGGTCCCTCGATCTCGGCGACGACGAGCCCCGAATGGCGCTGGATCGACGCCTCGGCGAGTGTCTCGTGGGCACTCCTGGCGTGTGAGCGCCAGGCATCGAGGGCATCCGCACGAGCATCCTCGTGGCCGAGCGCGATCGCGACGGCCGCACCGGGGTCTTCCCGGACGGCAGCGTCGAGCACGTCGCCGTACCCTTCGAGAGTGACAAGCGGGCCGCCAGCGTGCGGACGGAGTGCGTCCGCGATCGACTCGGCCGCCCGTGTTGCGGCATCTCCGGCGTCGGCGACCTGTAATGCCACGATCGAGGCAAGTCGACGGCGCTCCTCATCGTCCTGCGGCTCGATCGATACGTTCTGGAGTGTGTTCCGGACGGCGTCCGGATCACCCGAGAACGGCGCGTGAAGTCGCGTCGAATGCGCCAGTCCATCGACGAGGTCGTCGGTGGGGACGGTTACACCGGGCCGGCGTTTGATTCCCGCTTCGGCGATTGCCTCGACGAGCTGGCCGGTCGGCTCCTTGCCGGACGCGAGGACGCCCGCGGCGGCAACAGCTACGCTTGCAGACTGGTCGTCAAGCGTTCGGGCAACCTCGAAAGCAGCCGCACTCGCGGGTCGCGCGGTGCCGAGCGTCTCGTCGACGCCGGGCTGGTCACGATCCAGCGCGAGTGTCACGTCGGCCTCTGTGCTACGGCTCGTCTCGCCTGTCTCGACGCCGATCTGGTAGGGGATGTCGATCGCGCTCAGGCTCCGCGCAAGGACGCCAGCGGCCGCGACGCCGTCACCCGTCGCTGCCGGGGCGAGGCGGACGAATCCGGCCTCCCGCAGGCTAGCGGCGAGGTCGGCGGCGGCTGTCTGACGACCGGTAGCGGCCATCTATTCGAGGAGCTCGACGGCGACGTCGTAGCTGTAGGTAAACTCTTCTTCCAGCTCGTCGCCGCGGTAGTAATCGACGAGGCGACGGATCTTCGCCTCCGTGTTCTGCAGGGCGCGCTTGTTCTGGTGGTCGCCGGGGTTCTCGTCCATGTGCTCGCGCAGGCGGACGGCCCGTTCCATCAGATTCCGGAGATCCTCCGGAATCTCGGGTTCGGCGTCGTTCGCTTCGAGAATCTCGGTCACTTTCTTGCCAGTGACCAGCGAGACGTCCGGGACCGGCGTGCCCTGGACGCCCTCGTCGCGAAGTTTGATGCCGATCTCGCTGGGGCTGTGGCCCTGTTCTGCGAGTTCGACAACGTACTCCTCGACGGCCTCGCTATCTACGTCGCTCCACTCCGGCGGGTCATCTGCCACCGGCTTGTCCGAATCGGACGAGCCGCGGCGGCGTGTGTGCATTCGTGCCATAGTTTGATGGTTGGAACGACACAGACCGCTACGTGTGGCCGCTCGCGGGTCCGGAAGCCGGATCCCGAACGGCCGGACACGTCCGCAATCCCGAGTCGCGCACGGCGAAAGAGGCCTGGGGTGTCTCGGTGCATCACCGGGACGCCCGCGCGACGAGTCAGATTTGCGGTCGTGTGTTCCCATCACCGATGTCGGTGTTCGCGCACTAAACGGTTTCTACTCGGACACTACAGGTCCAAGTTGAGCGAACACATTCCAAGCCCCTGCATATGAACGCTACAACCGTCTCACCACCCTATTGCGTAGGGGCCTGGGGTGGATCGTCATCCGATCGAGGAGCAAGCGTCGTTCTGTGATCACCGTCACCCTCGCTTCGATGGGTTTAAGAAATCGCATCGGGTACCCTTCAATGCGTCGCGGGCTCGTAGATCAGCGGTAGATCATCCCCCTGGCACGGGGAAGGCCGCGGGTTCAAATCCCGCCGAGTCCACTCGTTTCCTTCTCTCGCTCCGCTCGGTCAGTCACTCGTTCCCTCGGCGACCCTCGCAAATCCTCCGGATTTGCCCAGTCCCGCCGAGTCCATCCAGAACTTACTGCCGCAACAAGGGCTCATCAGAGTGCTGATTCTCCGTCATTCGGAACTCTCTGGGGCCGATTCCAAGAAAACATATCTTCCCTGTGAGGGGAGACTTCGTTCGGGGCCCGAACGCGCCCCTCCATGTCTGTCGATGCGCGCCAGGGGACAGGAGTGGTTGGCGTGAGCTTGACCGAGGTCGATCTTGCTAACAGTGGATCGGACTGACATCTGTGATTGGCTCTTTTGCGTTTGGTTCTGACGATCGCACAGGCAACTGCAACTACGGGAGTGTCGTTGCTGCCGTCGATGTCGGCGCGATCCCGGTCTTGGTCACGACTGAACTCGGAGGGAATCTTCCGGGATCCGTCTGACACTGTTCCTGCCTAACTTATAGCCAACTCATGTCTAACCGCTTCAATCCCACGAGGGTCCGTCTGAAACTCCGTGATGACTTCCTTCACACGGCGCTCGATCGCGCTTCAACCCCACGAGGGTCCGTCTGAAACGGTCTGGGTCGGTGGCATGCTGGAAGGACTGACTGGGCTTCAACCCCACGAGGGTCCGTCTGAAACCCGGGTTGGACACAATCAACAGGTCCAGATTGTACCGGCTTCAACCCCACGAGGGTCCGTCTGAAACGCGGGGTACTCCGACGTTGCGCTGTACAGCGCGCTCGCTTCAACCCCACGAGGGTCCGTCTGAAACGCGGGGTACTCCGACGTTGCGCTGTACAGCGCGCTCGCTTCAACCCCACGAGGGTCCGTCTGAAACCGCCGGCTGCTGGGCCAGCGTGTCTTGGAGTGCCGGGCTTCAACCCCACGAGGGTCCGTCTGAAACATGTGACCTCCGATCGCCTCGTCTTCCGCCTCGTCGGGCTTCAACCCCACGAGGGTCCGTCTGAAACCGTTAAGAGGAGTACCGTCGGGATACAGATTAGCTTGGCTTCAACCCCACGAGGGTCCGTCTGAAACCGTTAAGAGGAGTACCGTCGGGATACAGATTAGCTTGGCTTCAACCCCACGAGGGTCCGTCTGAAACGAGGAACAGCAAGCCGAGAGCGATCCAGGCATACCAGCTTCAACCCCACGAGGGTCCGTCTGAAACCCGCCAACACACCGCCACACAGTGGCACTTCAGATCGTGCTTCAACCCCACGAGGGTCCGTCTGAAACACGAAGGGAGCCGAGTGTTACTGGTGAGGCAGGGCTTGCTTCAACCCCACGAGGGTCCGTCTGAAACCGTATCGTCGCCGAAGACCGCGCCCGGTACTACGCGGCTTCAACCCCACGAGGGTCCGTCTGAAACGATTCCGAGGCTGATCAGCGGCTGGCTGATCATATGGCTTCAACCCCACGAGGGTCCGTCTGAAACTTTAGTTGAGCATAGTCAGGACAAGCAGGACGAGGCTTCAACCCCACGAGGGTCCGTCTGAAACCTGGGCCTTGATCTTCTCGAGGCCGTCGTCGGGGAGGCTTCAACCCCACGAGGGTCCGTCTGAAACTCTACCCTGTCGGGGCTGACAGCGGGTTTAGCGAAGCTTCAACCCCACGAGGGTCCGTCTGAAACTATCATGTTGGAATCACCGTCCTCGTTTGAGTTCGAGCTTCAACCCCACGAGGGTCCGTCTGAAACTCGCTGCCGACTGGTTGTCCCCGTCAACGTAAGCCTGCTTCAACCCCACGAGGGTCCGTCTGAAACCGGAACTTGGAGTGACTGACGAGATGGTTGTGGAAGCTTCAACCCCACGAGGGTCCGTCTGAAACTTGTCGACGAGGACACTAAGGCGATCCACGACGCGCTCGCTTCAACCCCACGAGGGTCCGTCTGAAACAGCCCGTAACTGCACTGTGGGGCTTCCTCGCGTTGGGCTTCAACCCCACGAGGGTCCGTCTGAAACCATGGCCGATTCACCGGCCTCACCCGGGTAATAGCATCGACGACACATCAAGATTGTCGTCGACCTGTAATACCCTCCAGAACCCGGGGGGTCGATGAAACGCTTGTTGGTTGTCGTGGTACGGGGATAGTACCAGCGTCGGCCGAAGGAGTCTCTAGTTACCGGCGGCACAATTTCCCACTCCCAAGATCCCTTTGTCGCCACCTGTCTCACCACCAGTTACGAATACCAGACCGTACCCACCGCCGCCCGTGCTCAATCGGTCCCATCCCCAAGACTGGCCGTTAAACCACATCCTACGGACTCGCCGACAACATCGCCTACGCCGTCGGTGAGCCCCTTCATGCCACCCACGCTCGGACACTCGCCGACCAGAATGGTGTCGAACAGGACTTCTCGCCGAGTCTACTCGACTCACTTCGTTCGTCTCGTTCCCTCAGCGGCCCTCGCGATCCCTTTGGATTCGCTCAGTCCCGGTACGTCCATCTTCGTCGTTGCTTACGAATTCTCGAGTAACGCATTCCTGATTGTTCGACGCGGGGTTTTAGCGGTCCCAGGCCCGTACAGCGGAGCGAGCAAGATTGTCTACCAGTGCTTTCCATCTCAAGCTCTTGCGAGCCCAGCCAACGAGCGTTTGGAAGCCGCTCTTCGCTCGTCGAGGTATATCTCTATTCTAAACGGCGCCCTGTCTCGCGCTCTAAAACCCTCTCACAACAAAACGAGCTGAGCCAGAAAAATCGCGGACAGTGCGATACAAAGTGCGCCCATTCCATACGTGAAGATCCCCCCATTCCGCCGGATTTTGCGCCTCTTCTTCTGGAACCCACACCCGGACGACTCCGCTAGCCAGGATCGACAGCGCCACATCCAACTGGGCCAGCGCGGCCACGTCTACTCGGAACTGGTAGACGACTACGTACCGGGCCAGGAGAACCAGTCCACTGTAGATGAAACACAGCGTGACGAACCGCGCAGGTCGCACATGTCAGACATTTACAATCAAGACTTATATTGGTGATGCACTCCGCGTACGCCGCTGATGTGCGGTTGGCTTCGCGGCCAGTGAGACTGGTCCCGTTCGTCAGCCACTGAAGACTTGGGTATCGGGTAGTTCGAGTTTGAGGAAGCGCGGGAGCGTCACGACGACGATCCCGGCTTCCAGTGCACCGACAACCACGAACGCGGGCGCGTACCCGATCGCAGTGGTGACGACGCTTCCGACGACCATGCCGGCAAGAAAGCCCAGATTGCCGAAAACGTTGAACCCGCCCATGGCCACCCCGCGCTCAACCTCCCCGGCCAGATCGCCGACCAGCGCCATCGTCGCCGGGGAGATGAGTGCGCCGAATATGCCGAGGGTAACCATCAATCCGCCGGCTATCAGCGGCGTCGGTGCCAGATACACCGCAAGAATGGCGATCCCGTAGGCGAGCGATCCGAGCACGATCGGGCGTTTCCGACCCACGGTGTCCGAAAACACGCCAAGGGGGTACTGCAACAGGGCGAAGGGGGCAAAGAAGAGTCCGAGCATGATGCCCGCGGCGGCGGCGTCGAGGCCGAACGCGTCCCGGAAGTACGCCGTCCCGATCAACGCGAAAAAGCCTGCCGTCAGTCGATCGACAAACCCAAAGACGAAGGGATACCCGAGCGCTGGGCTGGCCCGCACTCGCTCAATGACCGACCGCAAGCTCAACTCGTGCCCCGAGGGGACCCGATCCTCGAGCCCGAGTGCGAGGAGTCCGGCGAGCAACAGGCCGCCGCTGGCAACCCACAGTGGGAGCACCGTTCCGACGGCGGATAGCCCGCCGCCAACGGGCGCGCCCAGCGCCGTTCCCAGGCCGATAGCGATCCCGGCCGCCCCCATGTTCCGGCCGTGTCCCCCGTCCAGATCCGTCAGCATCGTCATCGCCAGGGAAAAGGCAGCGACCGTGAGCGTTCCCTGGAGGAACCGGAGGACGAGGACGCCCTCGAAGGGAAGCAGGCCGTTTCCACCCAGGACGGCGATCGCTGCATACCCGATCGCACTGCCGACTGCCCCGAAAACGATGAACGGGGCTCGACGACCGACACGGTCACTCAGGGCGCCCCACGGCCCGGCGAAGACGACGAACGCGAGGAACTCGACGGCCAAAAACCAGGTGCTCGCGTCGAGCCCGCCCGTCGCGCCGAGTCGCCCGACCAGGTCGGCGACGCCCGGGTAGAGGAGGACCTGTGCGAACAGCACGACGAAGATGACGAGTGCCAGCACAGTCCGGTCCCGGCGGAGCGACGGGACGTTGAGACGGTCGCGAAAGAGGCCCAGGCCAGCCATCATTCCGCTCTTGGTGTTCGGTCCGAAAATAGGCGTCGCTCGTGGGAGGGGCGACCGTCGACTGCTCGCGGACGTCACGTCTGTTCTTCGGGCGCTTCGCCGTCGTCATCTGGATCATGCTGGTTCGAACATACGGTCACCGACCCGCGAATCCTGGGGATTTTGCTCCCGTCGACGCTCCTCTTGCTACCGGGAGAGAGGGATGTCCTCATCGGCCGTCGGGGCTCAGGCCGCGTCGACGCCGGTGATCTCGAAGCGGGCGCCGCCGGACTCGCTGTCGGTCACGGCCACGTCCCACCCATGGGCGTCGGCGATTTCTGCGACGATACTGAGGCCGAACCCCGTTCCCTCGTCGGTCGTCGAGTAGCTGGCTTCGAAGACTGTTTCCCGGTCTCCTGGCGGGATTCCGGGGCCGTCGTCGGCCACGAAGAAGCCGTTCCCATCGCCGATCTCGCCGACTGTAATCGTCGTGGTCGAACCACCGTGCGTGACGGCATTGTCGAGCAGGTTTTCGAGCAATTGGGCGAGTCGGTCAGGATCCGCCCGGATCGTGATGTCCGTCTCGATCAATAGGTTCGCTTCTCCCGTCGGGAGACCTCGCCAGCGTTCCTCGAGGATGGGGCGGAGCGCGACGGGTTCGGTCCCCTCGACCGGTTGGCCTTCCTGGGCGAACGTGAGGAGGTCGTCGATCAGGGTCTCCATGCGATCGAGGGCGTCCGAGATATCCGTGAGGTGGTCGCTGTCACACTCCTCGGCCGCCAGTGTCAACCGTCCTGTCGCGACGTTCAGTGGGTTTCGAAGGTCGTGGGCGACGAAACTGGCGAACTGGTCGAGGCGTTCGTTCTGTCGTTGTAGCGTCCGCTCACGCTCCTTCAACTCGGTAATCTCGTGGGTGACGCTGACGACGCCCTCGATCTCGCCATCGGTCCGGAACGGCGTCAGGTGGTACTCCAGGGCCTCGTGGCCGTGGCCGGGAAACTCCCCCGCCACCTCGCCGCTGACTGCCTCGCGCTCGCCTGCGAGCAGTTCGGCGTAGGGATCGCCGTCGTGTTGTTCCCGGACTTTCGGGATGAGGTGGCTCTCCTCGCCCTCCAGTTTCTCGCGTGTCGTCTCGTAGAAGTCGGCCAGGTACTCGTTGACGAGCGCGAAGCGTCCGTCCTCGTCGTAGATACAGGCAGCCTCCAGCATGGTGTTGACCATCCGCTCGTAGCGCCGGAGCTCGCGCTTTCGCTCCTCCTGTTCGGTCACGTCACTGCCAGAGGCGACGAACGCGACGACCGATCCCGACTCGTCGGTGACCGGCCTGACCGTTCCCGAGAGGACGTACCGATCACGCCACGGCGGCGACCGTTCGATTTCGTATTCGACGTACTCGCCATCGGCCACACGTTCGGCCAGTTCGCTGGCCTCGGAACGGTCGACCTCGGCCCACCACGGCGTCTCCCAGAAGGGTTCGCCGATCACGTCCTCGCGGTCGACGTCGACGTACTCCATGGTCGTGTCGTTGACCCGCATGACCCGCCCGTCTGGGTCGACCACGGAGATGAGTTTGTCCGGATCGTCGAAGATCGCCCGGAACTGACGCTCGGCTCGTCGCTGTCGGACCCGTGCGCGTCGTCGTTCGACGGCGTTCTCGATCCGGTTGGCCAGGATCGCGTACTGATCGACGCCGCCCCCCTTCTGGAGGTAGTCGGTCACGCCTGCCGAGATGGCCTCGCTTGCCACCTCTTCGCTGCCTTTCCCCGTGAACAGGATGAACGGAAGGTCAGGATGATCTTCGCGCACGGTCTCCAAGAACGTGATCCCGTCCCGACCTGCCATCTCGTAATCGGAGACGACACAGTCGAAATCTCCCTTATCGAGCTGTTCCAGCCCGGTCTCGGCGTCACTGACGGTCTCTACTTTGATGCGAGTCGATTCTTCCTCGAGTAGATCCGCGGCCACAGTCCGAAACTCGACATCGTCATCGACGAGGAGCACGACCATCGAGTCGGTCGAGAAACTCATGACTGACTAATCTCCGTGTGAAATTATCACACGAAGTATAAAAAGACCACTGCCACAGTGGCAGTCGACCGGACCGTCTCAGGATGACCGACTCCTCAATAAAATTTAAATTGAATTATACGTACTGCACGAAGGTCAGTCGCTGGTCGCGAGTCGGTTCACTCCGAGGATGTTTCGATCGCTCTGGTTTCTCGCGGTCCCCCCGGCTCGCGAACCCGACGCGTCGTTGCTTTCGTTTCGACCGTGTTCCGAGACATCGTCGCTCGGAGAACACGGAGTCGGCCTCGTGTCAGCGACTGGTGAAGCCGCTGTCGACAGTCAACGCCTCGCCGTTCGTGAACGACGCGCCCTCCGAGCAGAGCCACAGCACAGCGTCGGCGATCTCCTCGGGTTTGCCCAGACGCTGTTGGGAGTGCATCCCGGCGATCTGGCCCTGTAGCTCCTCGTTGGTCGTGATGCCGGCCTCGTCGAGCAGCGGCGTCTCGATGAACCCGGGACAGATTGCGTTGACGCGGACATCCTCACCGGCGTACTCCCAGGCCGCGGTCTTTGTCAGTCCGAGGACGCCGTGCTTGGCCGCCACGTACGCCGAGGAGCCCTCGAAGCCGACCTGCCCGAGGACTGAGGACATGTTGACGATCGTTCCGCCCTCCTCTTGATCAGTCATGGCGTCGAGTTCAGCCTTCAATGCCCGCCAGACGCCGTTCAGGTTCACGCCGATCGTCGCCAGCCACTCGTCTTCTTCGACGTCGCCCGCGTGGGCCTCCGGGCCGCCGATGCCCGCGTTGTTGAACGCGATGTCCAGGCCCCCGAACTCCTCGGTGGCCGTCTCGACCATCGCCTCGACATCGTCCATGTCGGTGACGTCGACGTGGACGAACACGGCCGCTCCCTCAGTCTCGTCGTTGATTTCACTCGCCACGTCCTCACCGCGCTCGTCGTCGACGTCCGTGACGACGACGTTCGCCCCGGCCTCGGCGAACTGGATTGCCGTCTCGCGGCCGATACCCGATGCGCCGCCGGTCACCACTGCGGTTTTGTCCGCAAAATCGTAGTCTGCCATTGCGCTTGTCACTACCACCGGGTCGCACTTGGTCCTGTGAGTGATTTTCATCCACCGATAACTGCCGACACTGTTTAACCAAAGTCGGCATGGAACATAACCCGCGCGCGTTCACTCGACAAGCGACTCTATGTACTGGCCGACGTGATCGTCCATCCGCCGTTTGAACCCCGCCTGTCTGGCCAGGCGATCGAGTTCGCGAGCGACCAGCGTTCCGTACTGGAGAGCTTTCTTCTCCCGGAATGTGATCCGATCCGGCAGCCACTCGCGGGCCGACAGCCGAAGGGCGTACTTCCGTTCGCCCCGGTCGGAGACGAGCAGCCGTCCGGACAGCGCCAATCCTGCCTCGACAACCCGATCGTCGAGCAACGGCGCGACGGGCTCGACGCCCGCGCCACGTAGTGCGAGAACGTCCCGTTCGAGTTGTGCAGGCACCGATCCGAGTATTTCCCGGCGGGCACAGCGTACTGTGTCGGCTTCGACACGGGGATCCTCCGGCGCCCGGGCCACCTTCGCGTAGCCACCGAACAGTTCGTCGGCGCCCTGGCCGACCGCCAGCCGATCGAACCCGTCGGCCGCCGCCCGTCGAGCGACCAGATACAGCGGCAAGGCGATTTCGACGTCCATGGTGTTCGTCCGGCCCGTCGCCCGGACGACCGGGGGGACTGTCTCGACGAGCGCGTCGTGGTCGAGTTCGACGACGCGAACCTCGCGACCGAGTAGCCGGGCAGATTCTCGTGCCGCCTTCACGTCGTGGCTGTCCGGGAACCCGGCGACGTAAAGAGGGGCGTCCAGCCGAGCGGCCAGCAGTGCCGAGTCGATTCCACCGGAAAAGGCAATCGCCAGTCCGTCACTCTCGACGCTCCCGAGCGACGCGTCGATTGCCTCGCCAAGTCCCGTGACCGCCGCCGGTCCATCGTGGGCAACAGGCGTCGGAAGCGACCAGACCTCCCGTTGGCCTCCGTCCGGCTCGACGACGTGACCCGCGGACAGCGGTGTCGGATCGGTCAGGGTCGCGCGATCGAACGCCCACTTGTCGGGATCGTCGCCGTCGAAGAAGAGCGGCTGGCGACCGAGCACGTCCCGAACGAGATGGCCGTCGATCTCTCCCGCGAACCCGCGTGTTCCCGGGAGCGACTCGCCGGTCTCGAGGGCGCTCCGAACGGTATCGGAATCGGCTCCACGGAGCGTCACAGCAGTTTCATCCGTCAATCCGCCCGCCATAGTCACTCCAAAAGTGAGGCGAGACGGTTGCGGACTCGGCGTTTGGCTCCGCCGGCGGCCTGCCGGAAGCTGATGTGCCAGGGTGTCCGCCGGCCATCGGTTTGCGTTCGCCCTTCGACGATGGCCGAGAGGATCGCGTCGACCGACCGTTCGTCGGCGTCGACCAGCGTAATAGCCCGTCCGACCATCTCGGCGATGTGGGCGTCACTGCCCGCAGTCTGGGGGATGCCGTGCTCGCGGGCGAACGTCCGGGCCTGGCGGTTGGCCAGCCCGGTGAGCAACCGGGAGTTGTAGACCTCGATGGCGTCCGCCCGCGCCAGTTCGACTCGCGATACGTTCGCCATCACCCCACTGCGGGATTCCTGAAAGGGATGAGGGACAACAGCGATACCCTCTCGGTCGTGGATCCGGCCAAGTGTCTCGTCGAAGGTGAGTCCTTCGGGGATCCGCTCGCGCACGCCGAGCGCCAGGATGTGACCGGCCGCGCTGGTCACTTCCATACCGGGAATGCCGAGCAGGCCGTACTCCGGGGCGAGCTCGGCCGCCCGGAGGCTCGCGTCGATCTCGTCGTGGTCCGTCACTGCCAGGGCGTCGAGTCCGGCTGTCTTGGCCCTGGCGAGCAGATCTTCGACGGGGTCGCGGCCGTCGTAGGACAGCGACGAGTGGGCATGTAACTCGACGGAGAGCACGACTCTTGGTTAACTGGGCGGGGCAAAAAGGCCCCCGGTCTCCGACCGATCCCGCCAAAACGGTCACTGATCCTCGTGACGTCGGCAGTCCGGAATCGCTCAGGCGCTCAGTCCGCCGACGCCGGATCCTCGAGTCCGATTTCCTCGTCGGTGAGATAACACTGCGGATCCCGCGCCCAGAGGTCGCCGGTCGCCGCGAGCGCGCGGTGGCGCGACCCACCGCGACACATCGCGTAGTAGTCACAGTCCGGACACCGGTCGGGGACGTGATCCTCCCGGTCACGCAGTTTCGCCAGGATCGGGTTGGACTCGTCCTCCCAGATGGCGCTGAACGGGCGGTCCCGGACGTTCCCCAGCGCGTAGCGCTGCCAGTGGGGCGTGAGGTGAACGTTGCCCTGGTAGTCGACATCGGCGATCGCGTCGCCGGCCTGGTCGCCGCCGATGTCCTCTAAGGTTTCCCGGACGGACGTGGCCCGGTCCTCGCCGAGTTCCTCCATAGCGTACTGGTAGACGTAGCCCGCGTCGGCGTAGTTGCCCGTGAGGAGTGTCTCGATGTTGTGACCACGCTCGTGAGCGTCCAGTGTCTGGTCACAGACCCGCCGGACGGCCCGGCGACGCGCGTCATGGTCGACGTCGAGGTCCATGATCTCGGCGTCGTCGTACTCCAAGTGGGCGAACTCGAAGCGCTCGACGCCCTCCAGATCCATCATGTCGAGCAGTTCCTCCATGTCAACCGCGTTCTCGTCGGTGATGGTAAACCGGACCGCGACAGGCAGATCGACGGCCTGGGCGGCCTCGATTCCCGAGAGCGCATCCTCGAATGCGCCCTCTCGACCCCAGATCTCGTCGTGGCGCTCGGGGAGGCCGTCGACGGCGACGGCGACGTAGGAGAGGCCGGCTTCGGCCAGCGCCTCGCTCTTTTCGGCCGTCAGCAGCGTGCCGTTCGTCTCGAGGATGGTCTCCAGTCCCGCGGCGGTCGCGTGGGCGACCAATTCGGCCAGGTCATCACGCAGTAGGGGTTCCCCGCCGGAAATTCGGAGCACTTCGACACCGTAATCGGCCAGATCGTCGATGAATCCCTTCGCTTCGGCTGTCGTCAGCTCGCCTTCGGCACGGCCAGGCCCAGCCGGCTCGCGGTACGCACACTCGAGGTTGTCACCACCGGTAACGTGCCAGACGACAGTCGCCCCTCGCGCCGATGCCAGAGGAATCGTGGACGCCGCGTCGTCGTCTTCGGTCCCCAGAAGCGCACTGACCGGGATCATGCCGTCTCACCCGGTGTCAGCGCCGGATCGGTGTATCGGGCCACCGCCTCCGCGGGCGTCAGCCACAGCGCGAGTGGGTCCTCGAACAGCGTTGCCGCCTGTTCGTGTGCCGTTTCTCGATCGTCGGCTGTGACGCTGCCGACGTGCGTCAGCGGTTCCTCGGCTGCCTCGCGAGCGAAGACTTCCCACTCGCGGGACTGCCGCCCTCGCGGCTGGTTGCCTTCCTCGAACGTGTTCGCGTCGTCCGTCATTACCACCCACTTCTCCGTAAACCTACAAACGATTCCCGCGGATTCCCACGTGCTGGGAACAGGATGATTCCGTCGACACGGCCGATAGGAGCCGTCTACTCCAAGAATAATATCGCCAAAAGGAGCAATATAGTCCGGTTGTTGTGATTTATATCAGATAAATTTAGATAAGGGGGACGGAAGACGGCCGAAGTGAGTCGAGTTGACTTGCAGGAGATTCATTCGTACAGCGGGTCTTCGTGGTCGGTACCGCCGAAGCCGGGGTCGAACGTGTCGGGCTGTTCCTCACCGACGGCGTCGATCTCGGCCATCAGGCCCTTGCGGGCGACCCGCGAGAGAGCGTGATCGACCAGTTTGACGCGTTCCGGGACGGGGAACTCCATGGTGCCGACGAAGCAACTGCCCGGCGGGACCGCCATCGTCTGGACAAACTTGTCCGGTTGGGACACAACGGCACCGTTGGGCCAGGCCTCGGTCCAGACGTTGCCGATGGGATGGAAGTTCGAGGTGAGGTTCGGCCCACCCGTGACCATGTAGACGCGAGCCGTATCGCCGGTCTCGACTTCGAGGGGGCCGTATCGATCGGCGGCGTAGGCGTACTTCTCGCCGTTGAGCAGGACGTAGGAGGGATTCTCCGCGGCCATCGACTCCATGTCGAAGGCGTGGTGGCCTTCCTGACCGGTCGACAGGTCGGTGTAGATTTCGTGTTGGCCGACGTAGAACTCGTGGTCGACAGAGGGCAGCCCGTCTTCGGGTTCGACGAGGATCATGCCGAACATGCCCGCGCTGATGTGGTAATCCAGGTTGGGCACGGCACAGTGGTAGATGTACGCACCGGGGTACTCCGCCCGGAAGCGCATCGAGTTCTCTGCGCCCGGCGCCGCGTTGGTCGCGATCGATCCGCCACCGGTGCCGTAGACGGCGTGGAAGTCGACGTTGTGGACCATGGCGTTCTCCGGGAGGTTATCCATGGTGAACTCGACGGTGTCGCCCCGTCGGACGCGGATCATCGGCCCCGGAACCTGCCCACCAAAGGTCATGTAGTCGAAGGTTACGCCGGGTTCGATCTCGGCAGTGACCTCCTCGGCCTCGAGAGTGATCTCGTGCGTTGTTGGTTCGTTGCGGTCGATCGGATCGGGGATGTCGGTCGGATCGGCCGCCACGCTATCGGCGTCGGTTTCCCGGGGTGGTCGTGGCGTCGTGGTCGTCTCTTCGGCTAGGTCACCGGCGTCCGGTGCGGCCAGACAGCCGGCTATCGACGCCGCCCCGCCGGCACCGATCGCGCCGAGCAGTCGCCGCCGCGTCGTCGCCAGGATGCCGTCTGAATTAGGCATGCCTAAAACACTGTGTCTCAGACGGGTCAACCGACTGGCGAACATGTTCATCCAGGCGACACGCGAAAACACTATCTATTCGGACGGCCGAAACCGAAACACAAATTCAGGGGAAGCGCCCAGAGTAGGGTATGCTCCCGTCGCGACGATCGTGCGAGACCGTCATCGCCGGATCCCCAAGACGGGGAGGGCCGGAATGAAATGGTCCGCGATCCGTTCGCCGCCGACGAGGCGCCCGATCTCCAGGACGTACTGGACGCACTGGACGACCCGGAGTGTCGGCGTATCGTCGAGGAACTTGACGAACCCATGACTGCATCGGAGATCTCGGAGGCGAGTGACATCCCCCTTTCGACGACTTACCGGAAACTCGATCTGCTGACCGAGGCCTCGCTGTTGACCGAGGGCGTCGAGATTCGGCCCGACGGTCAACACGCCTCGACTTACGAGGTGGCCTTCGAGGAAGTCATCATCGGCCTCTCGGACGACCGGGAGTGCGAGGTCCAGATCGCTCGCCGGGCCCGGACGGCCGACGAACGCTTAGAGAACCTGTGGTCGGAGGTGCGCAAGGAAACATGAGCCCACACGTCTCGATAACGGTCATCGCACTGAAGACGCTCACCCTCCTGCTGGGTGGCTTGATCACCTTCCTGGCCTATCGGGCCTACCGGCGGACCCACTCACAGTCCCTGGGCGCGCTCGCCGCTGGCTTCGCCGTCGTGACGTTGGGCGCGTTACTGGCGGGTATCAGCGACCTGATCGTCGAACTGCCGATCCAGCAGACGCTGTTGCTGGAGTCGACGCTGACGGCCGGTGGCTTCGCGGTCATCGTCTACTCGCTCTATACCAGCGATTGAACCGCCTTCCGGGCCGCAGTTTCAGTGCCGTCGATTTTGCGATCGTTTCCCACGACGTGGAAATCCGCTGGCGATTATATCACCACTGCAACCACACGTTCGTCTAGAGCCTGAGAATGCAAAGCAGCGTCGTCGTCGTCACCGCGGCCGAGATGATCGTCCTTGGCTGTACGGGTATCCTCGCGTATCTCGCCTTTCGGGCCTACCGGCGGACAGGCTCTCCCTCGTTGCGCACGTTCATGGTCGGACTGGCGCTGGTCGCTTTCGGCTCCCTGCTTGGTGGTGTGCTCCACCAGTTCGGCGCGTTCAGTTTCGACGTGAGCGTCGGGATCGACAGTGCGTTCACCGCGCTGGGGTTCGTGGTCGTCGTCTATGCCCTGTACGCTGACGGTGCCCGCGATAGTTTTTCCCCTTGACCGCCTGTGGTTGTGCGTGCCAAGTGACGGCAGCAACCGACGGCCAGATCGTCCCATCCCGACGCGGTTTTCAGCGACGAGCCCCGACTCTCCATTATGGAAGGCAGACGGCAGTTTCTCTCCACGCTCGCGGCCGGCCTCGCGGCTGGCTCGCTGGCTGGCTGTTCGAGCGGGTCGAGTACGGAAACCGAGAGTCAATATTCGGAATACACCGACATCCCTGACTCGGTCACGGAGTACCTCTCGGATACGAGTAACTTCGACGGGACTGGCGTCGATCGGACCGACGCCGCGGAGGTCTCGGTCACGGTCGGCGCGCAGGGCAACGGCGCCAACTACGCCTTCGGTCCGCCCGTCGTCGCGATCAGCCAGGGAACGACCGTCGTCTGGGAGTGGAACGGTCGCGGTGGCGCCCACAACGTCGTCTCGAAAGACGACCGTGATCCGTTGGACAGCGGCACTGCCATCACCAGCAGTAGCAAGACGTACGAGTACACCTTCGAAGAACCGGGAGCCTACTCCTACGTCTGTATTCCGCACCGCATCAACGGCATGAAAGGTGCAATTATCGTCGAGTGAGGTTGCGGCACGATACGTGCCGCGTTCGCATAGTAAGCGATAAGCGGCCCGGGCGGCGAGAGACCGCCAATGGCTCTATCGGAGTCCGATCGCGCGGTCGTCGTCGACGAACTCGGCCGCGATCCCACGCCCCCCGAGGCGGCGCTGTTCGAGAACCTCTGGAGCGAGCACTGCTCGTATCGCTCCTCGCGTCCGCTGTTGGGCGCTTTCGAGAGCGACGGCGAACACGTCGTCGTCCCGCCGGGCGACGACGCCGGCGTCGTCTCGCTGCCCGAGGCCGAAGACACCTACCTCGCGATGGGAATCGAGAGTCACAATCACCCTTCCTACGTCGATCCCTACGACGGCGCGGCGACGGGCGTCGGCGGCATCGTCAGGGACATCCTCTCGATGGGTGCGTTCCCAATTGCACTCGCTGACTCGCTTTACTTCGGTGACTTCGGCCGGGAGTACCCCCGGTACCTGCTGGAAGGCGTCGTCGAGGGCATCTCGGACTACGGCAACTCCATCGGGGTCCCGACTGTGGCCGGCTCGACCACCTTCCACGAGGATTACGAGGAGAATCCCCTCGTGAACGTGGCTTGCGTCGGCCTGCTCTCGGCCGACCGGCTCGTTACCGCACAGGCCCAGCGGGCGGGAAACAAGCTCGTCCTCGTCGGGAGTTCGACCGGCCGGGACGGGCTGGGCGGGGCCTCCTTCGCCAGCGAGGACATCGCGGAAGACGCCGAAACCGAGGACCGCGGCGCGGTCCAGGTCGGCAACCCCTACCGCGAGAAGTTGCTCATCGAGGCAAACGAGCAACTCATCGAGGAGGATCTCGTCGAATCCGCCCGGGACCTGGGGGCTGCCGGCCTCGGCGGGGCATCCACCGAACTCGTTGCCAAGGGTGGGTTCGGCGCCGACATCGACCTCGACGCGATCCACCAGCGCGAACCAGGGCTGACGGCGACGGAACTGCTGCTCAGCGAGTCCCAGGAGCGGATCGTCTACGAAGTCCGCAAGGAGAACGTCGACCGCGTCCAGGCGATCGCCGAGCGCTACGATCTCGGGTCGGCGGTCATCGGCGACGTGACCGAGGACGGAAACTACGTTTGCAGAAAGGACGGCGAGGTCGTCGTCGACGTGCCCGCCGAGTTCGTCGGCGAGGGCGCGCCGCTTGCGGATCTGAGTGCGATCGAACCCGAACAGCCCGAACCCGATCGCCCCGAGATCGACCCCGACGCGGCCTTCGAGACGGTCCTCTCCGATCCCACCACCGCGAGCAAGCGCTGGATCTATCGCCAGTACGACCACGAGGTCCAGGTCCGGACCGCCATGCGGCCGGGCGACGACGCCGCGCTGCTGGCGATCCGCGAGGCAGAGACGGGGCTGGCGATCTCGGCCGGCGCCGAGCCCACCTGGACCGAGACGGCGCCCTACGAGGGGGCGCGGGCCGCGGGCCTGGAGAACGCGACGAACATCGCCGCCAAGGGCGCGACCCCGCTGGCGGCGGTCGACTGCCTGAACGCCGGCAACCCCGAGAAGCCCGAAGTCTACGGCGAGTTCACGGGGATCGTCGACGGGTTGGCCGACGTCTGTGCCGAGCTGTCGGTCCCGGTCGTCGGCGGGAACGTCTCGCTGTACAACGACTCCGCGACGGGGCCGATCCCCCCGACGCCGACCCTGGCGATGGTCGGCACCAAGGACGGCTACGACGCCCCGCCGCTGTCACTGGCTGGCGAGGGATCGCTGGTACTGGTTGGCGACCTGGCGCTGGCCGGGGACAGCGAGCCCCGCCTCGGTGGCTCCCAACTGCTCGAAAGCGAGGGCGGGACCGACCGCTTCCCCGATCTTCCGGAAGACCCCGCCGCGCTGGTCGAGACGCTGGCCGCCGTCGCCGATCACGAGGGGACGCTGGCGGTCCACGACGTGAGCCACGGCGGCCTGGCGGTCGCCCTCGCCGAGATGGTCCACGAGGGGGCGGGTGCCGACGTCACGATCGACGCCGCGGATGCCGTCGGCGCACTGTATCACGAACAGCCGGGCCGAGTCGTCGTCGAGACGACCGATCCGGATGCCGTCCGGGACGCCTTCGACGGCGTCGCACCAGTCGCCTCGATCGGCGAGGCCGACAGGTCGGGGACGCTGTCGCTGTCGATCGGCGACGACACGCTGACCTACGACGCTGCGACGATCGCCGACCTCCGGTCGGTCATCGCTGCGGAACTAGAGTGAGAGGCCGTTCGCATTCGTGACGCCGACCGCGACGGCTGCAGCGATCAGTCGTCCCCGCGTTCTTCAGAGAGGTGTTCCCAGACCTCGGCACAGCCACACCCGTCCTCGACGCCGTCGAGGTGATCGTTCTGGCGGTTCTCCTCCGTCTCGTCGTCCTCGCTCGTCGATCGTGTCTCTGTCTCTGTCTCAGTCATTCAGCACCACTCCTCGTACTGGTGGACGCGCGCGGGATTGAACGCGACCGGCGCGCGATCTGTTCCGTCGTAGGCCTCCCGGTGGGCCATGTGGGGAATCGACAGCTCTCCCTCGGGGTCGTACTCGCGGGCCATCGCTTCGCGGGCACGATCGGCGTTCCACGCGGCGAGCTGTTCGACCGGCCCGAGATCGTCCAGTTGTCGAGTTTCGAGGGCGGACTCGGCGCGATCGAACGCTATTTCCCCCCGTTCGGTCCGGACCAGCAGTGTGGACTCTCCCTGGCCGGTGCCGACGGTCCCGACCGTGAGATCGGCCGTCTGTCCGGTCGCGTCGGCACACTCCAGACAGCCCGAAAGTATCGCGCCCGCGAAGTCCGCGAGCGGTGCGCGCTCCTCGCCGCCGTCAGCCAGGTCGATTCGGATGCCCTGGCCGACCAGATCGAGGCCAGTCACCTCATCGGGTGAGAGGTTGTACTCCCGCGCGAGAACGTGTTCGAGGCCCTCGTCGTCCAGCGCTTGCGTGCAGGTCAGTGCGATCGTCAGGTCGACGTGATCGAGTGGCCGGGGTTCGTCGAAGCGCGTCTCGCGGTAGGGACTCCGGTCGAGTGCGGTGACGCCCTCGATCACACAGGGCGTGCCGACCAGCCCAAGACTGGGATCGGCCGGGAGGTCGGCCTCGGCGATCAGCTCCCGGAGTTCGGTGAGTTGCAGGGGCTGGGTGAACAGCGTGCCCGCCCCCGCGCGGACTTCGGCGGGCGTGGTCGCCAGTTTCGGCGCAGCCAGGCCGGTCCCGTCGGTGGCTTCCCGGGCCACGATGGCGCCGTCGATCCCCTCGGGATCGTCAAGTAACGCGGCCAGCAGCGCGGTTACGACCCCGCCGTGCTGGGCGTCGGGAACGTCCTCGGCGGCGCTCGCGGCATAGGCGTCCTCGACGTGGCCGATCCCGTCGGCGACGTCCTCGGGGTCGGCTCCCTCGAGTGTGGCCAGGCGCTCGTAGCGCAAGCCGGCCCGGGGACAGGTGTCCCAGCAGCGCGAACAGCCGGTGCACATTTTCACCAGCGTCGGCCGCCGATCACTGTCAGCGATTCCGATGGAGTTCGAGGGACAGGCGGCCACGCAGGTCCCACACTGGACACAGCGGTCGGCCTCGATGACCGCCTCGTCGAGGTGACGAAAGCGGACCTTCCCGTCCGGCGGCGATACGTCGGTCGTCGGTTCCCGCGGATCGTCGCCCACGGCGGGCGCACGGGGCTGTTGTTGTGCCATCAGTCTGACCCTCCTGGCTGGGCTGCAGTCGCTGTCTCGGCCCCGGCAGGCGTGAGCACGTCCTCGAGACGGTCCTCCGAGACCCGCCGGCAGAACTCGTGGAGCTTCTCGTCGTCGTGGCCCTCGCGCTCGAAGACGGCGACCAGTCGCTCGACCGCGGCGGGCACTTCCCCGATCGGAACGCGCGGTGCGACCCAGGTGGCAAACTGCGGGTCGGCGTCGAGTTTTCCCCCGACGGCGATGTCGGCGGCGCTCTCGACACCGGCGTCGGTCTGGCGGGTCTCCCCGCGGATCCCCACGTCGTCGATCTGGGGCTGGGCACAAGAGGCCGTACAGCCGCTGAAGCGCAGGCCGACGCGATCCTGGTCGATGTCGACCCGTTCGTCCAACTCGGCCGCCCAGCGCTTCGCTCGGGCCTTCGTCTCGACGAGGGCGTAATTACAGTATTCCCGCCCGGTGCAGGTAACGACCCCGCGCGTGAACGGTCCGGGATCGGGCGAGTACGTCTCGAGAATGGGCTCGGCCCGCAGCTCCTCGAGGTCGGCGTCGGCCACGTCCGGGAGTAGAAGGTTCTGCTGGGTGCTCAGCCGAACCTCGCCGGATCCGTAGGTCTCGGCGAGATCGGCGATCGTCCGGAACTCCGTCCCGTCGATCCGGCCGACCGGGATCGAGAGCCCGACGTAGTTGGCCCCGTCGGCCTGGTCGTGGACACCGACGTGATCCGGGTGATGATGATCGACGAGGTCCTCGCCTGCCGATTCGAACGCGAAGGGAGCAAAGCGCTGGAGTTCGTCCCGGAACTGTTCGGCCCCCCACTCTTCGACGAGGAACCGCAGGCGGTTGACCGCCGTGTCGAGATAGCTCCCGTGTTCGATGAACAGATCGGCCGTCGCGCGCACCACGTCGACGACCTGCTCGGGTTCGACGAAGACGTTCAGGTCGCTGGCGATGCGCGGACTGTCCGAGAGGCCACCTCCGGCGGCGAGGTTGAAGCCCAGGCGGTCGCCCTTCCGGGCGGGGGTAAAGGCGAGGTCGTTGATCTCGGGCTGGGCACAGGCTCCCCGACAGCCGTTGACGCTGACCTTCAGCTTCCGTGGGAGGTTCGCGTATCGGCGGTCGGCGAGGAACGCCTCGGTGATCGCCTCGGCGACCGGCCGGGCGTCGAGCATCTCGTCGGCAGCGACGCCCGCCGCGGGACAGGAGACGACGTTCCGGACCGAATTGCCGCCCGTCTGGAACGTCGAGACGCCGGCCGGATCCAGCAGGTCCCAGATTTCGGGGACGTCTTCCATCCGAATCCAGTGGAACTGGATGTCCTGTCGGGTGGTCACGTCGAGATAGCTGTCGCCGAAGGGCGACCGCTCGGGGTCGCGATCGTCTGGCAGGGTGGCGTACTCCTCGGCGACGGTCCCCAGCGCGCGGGCCGCCTCGGCGGTGAGGACGCCGCCGGGAATCTTCGTCCGGAACATGAAGTAGCCGGTCTGTTTCTGCCCGTAGAGGCCGACCAGCTTGAGCTTCGCCGCGGCGTCCTCCCCGAGGGCTTCTTTGACTGCCTCGGGACCATCGCTGGCGTGTTCCCGGACGCGACGTTTGATCTCGGCGGGATCCCAGTCGTCGGTCTCAGTGCGGAGCCAGTCCTCCAAGCTTCCTTCGTAGAAGCGGACGTCCTCGTAGCCGAGGTCACTGAGAACGGCGAAGACGTAACTCAGTCGCCGGGCCGTGTTACAGTAAAGGACGATCTCCCGGTCGCGTTCGATGCCGTGTTCGGCGAGGAGCGATTCGATCTCCGCGTCAGAGCGACGTTGCCCGGTTGCCCCGTCGACGAAGGCCTCCCAGTCGATCTGGACGGCTCCGGGGATGTGGGCCTGTTCGTATTCCGGTTCCGTCCGGGTGTCGATCACGGCCGCCTCGCCCTCGACGGCCGCCTCGACGGTCTCGCGATCGGCGACCAGGTCGTCGTCGAGGTCGCCCGGTTCGTACTCGACGGGAGCTACGTCCGGTTGGCCGGTCGTGACCTCGTGGCCGCGCTCGTAAACGGTGTAGTCGCCATCCAGCAGGTACAGGTCGCCCTCGTGACCGAACGCGGCGAGCGTTGCCAGCAAGCGCGCTGCGTAGACGCCCCGATCGTCGTCGTAGGCGACCACCGGGTCCTCAGGACTGATACCGGCGTCGCCGAGCCACGCTCCTAGATCGGCTGGATCGGGTAGCATCCCTCGCGCGATGCCGGTGGGATCCCGGAACCGATCGACGGGGATATTGACCGCGCCGGGGACGTGACCGAGATCGGCGTAGGCCGAAGCCTCGCGCACATCGACGATCGCTGCCTCACGATCGCCGAGTTCGCTCGCCGAACAAAATTCGATGAGATTCATGCGTGAGTACCCGTCATTCAGGCATCGCCCCCCATAACGCGCGCTCTCGTTCCATCTCTTGCCGCCCTCAGTGACAACACAAATGTGGATATATTCCCTCAGAATATTGGATATGGCTACAAAATCGAGAAAATATTCTATCCATCCATTTCAAACGGGATGGCAACGATCGTCCGGCTGAGTAACTCGACGGAGCGAACGAATTTGTGATGAGTGGGTACCCCCCTTATTGGGGGTCATTACAAGCGATAGCCGACAGCGATCACGCTCCGTAACGCGATCGATAGTTCGTTATCGTCTCGGGGTTTCCGGCAGGCCTGCCAGAAGCGGCGTCGAAATAGTAGGCATATATTGCCGCTTCTCTGGAGCACAGTATCGGACCCACAATCGGGGCGAGACCGGGTGAAGGGAGCAGAAACGACCGTCGATGCGATCGCGATCCGTCATCGAAAAAACGGGGTCACTCATCCGTGGCGGTCGGCACGAGAACCCGAACGCTGGATCCGTTTTCGTCGACATCGAAGGACACCGAGCCGCCGACATCAGTTACGGTCCAGTGGACGAACCACAGCCCCAGGCCACTGAGATGAGCGAGTTGATCGCGTTCGTCGAACTCGATGATCCGTCTGACGTCCTCGGGGATGCCCGGACCGTCGTCAGTGACTTCGATACAGGTCATTCCTCGCGGCGCGTCGCTGGTCGAGACCCTGATCGAGACCGTTGGCGTGTCGCTGTCGGCGTGGACCACGGCGTTGGTGAGCAGTTCCTCGAGTGCCGCCGAGAGCATGTGGTTGGCAGCGACGGGTGCGGCGTCGGGCACGTCGACGGTCACCGTCACGTTGTCGGTCAGTTTGTCGTGTCGACGGACGATCATCGGGACGATCCGGGCCAGGTCGAAGGTCTCGAGGGACTGATTCTCGCTCAGGCGTCTGATCTGGCCGGCCCGTTCGATGTAGGAGATGATGGCCTCTGTCTTGCGAGTGATCGTCCCGCAGGTATCGGCGAGAGCGTCGTTTTCGAGGGTGGCTTCGACGTATTCGGCGTGGCCCTCGATGACGTTGAGGTCGTTCCGAAGATTGTGACGTAACACTCGATGGAGGACGTGCAGTTCCTCGTTGCGTCGTTGCAGTTGCTCGTTCGTCTGCTGGTGCTGTCTGGAACTCGCGACGCTGATCGCGTAGACGAATCCGGCAGTGACGACCACCTCCAGGCCCCCCTTGGCTGCCTGGACCTGACTTGCGAGTGGCTCGGTGAAGACGCGTACGAAGATGACGTCCGAGACGTACAGCCCGACGAACCCGAAGAGAAGATACACTGCGGCAATACGTCCGGGAGTCAGTTCCCACCGCGCCAACAGCTCGGTGAGATTGCTCGGAACACGCCTCTCGAGCCGGGAGGTATTATCCCGCGATACATTCTGGTCCATGTACCATCTCTTTTTCATGAACTTAAATGGCCTCTGGGTGTGTAGTGGATTGCCGGTTTTCGAGTTCGAGACGGTAGAATTCGGCAACTCGTGCGAACCTTTGACAGTAGTGGTCGCTCCGGTCGGTCGAACGTGCAGGTGGGCCGTGCCAACCCACAGGTTGAGGTGAGTCCGGACCCCACTCTCACCCGATGTTCCGAATGCTCCGCCGCCTCGGTTATGGCTGGATCGCACTACAGGGATTGTTCGCGGCTGCGCTGCCTAAACAGGTCCTCGGCCTCTCGACGAAACTCTCGCTGTGTGGCTTCGAGAACCCGGAGGACCTCGAGGCGAAACCCTGGTATCTCACCGCCGTGCGGGCCACGGGAATCGGACTGATCGCCGCGGGTCTGACGGGACTGGTGCTGGAAAGCTGTGACGACGAGGCCGAGGAACCCTCTGTCGCCATCGACGCCCCCGAACCCGACGAGGACGCCTAATCGTCGCGCCTGTAATCAGTCGGCTACTCGCCCATACACCGCCGGCTAGGCGAACATGTTCGGCGACGGTGGCAGGGGAGAGACGGTCGAACGCAAACGCATGCGAACGCTCACGCAGGATGTCGACACGGATCGGGGCCCGCCGCTGGCGGTGACGCTGCAGCATATCGTCCTCGCGGTGGCGCTGGCACTCGCCGGTCAGTTGCTGGCTGCGGCGACCGTCGGGAACCCGATCGGGCTCTCGGGGATCGCAGTCTCGCACCTCTTTCTGGCTGGGTTCGTCGGGATGACGATCATGGGTTCGATGACGCAGTTCGTCCCCGTCTGGTCCGGCGTTCCCCTCCACTCCCAGCGACTGGCCGCCCTTGAGGCGTGGCTCGTTGCCGCCGGGCTGACCGGGTTCGTTGCGACGATGGTAGCTGCCGAACTGGCGCTGTTGCACGTCGCCGGGACGCTGCTGGTTGCGGGGATCTGGGTGTTCGTCTACAACCTCGCCCGGACGCTATGGCGTGCGCGTCCCCTCGACGTCACCGAGGTTCACTTCGTGATTGCTCTGGGGGCGTTCCTCGTTTTGACCGTCCTGGGTTATCTGCTCTCGCTCGATTTCACCCAGCCGCTGTTCGCGGGCGTCTCGGTCACTCGACCCGCCGTCGCAAGCGCTCACGCCACTGTTGCGGTCTTTGGCGCGTTCGTGACGACGGTCTTCGGTGCACTCTACCAGCTCGGCGAGATGTTCACCCAGGCCGACGACGACCGACTCGATCGTGGGATCCAGCGTGTCGAACTGCTCGCCTACCCCGTCGGCGTCCTCGCTCTCGCCGTCGGTCGCCTTCTCGGAGACGCCATCCTCGCCCGGATCGGCGTCGTGCTCGTGACTGCCTCGATCGCGCTGGTCGGCGTCTACCTCGCCCGAAAGCTCTCCCGCACGCGGGCCGAGGTCTCGACGGTCCTCGTTCGGTACGCCGTCGTCGCCGTCGCGATGGTCGCCTGGGCAATCGTGACGATCCCGGCCTGGCTGGCCGAACCCGCAAACCGATTGACGGTCCTCGGAACGTCCGCCAGCGAGCCGATTCTGCTTGTCGGGGTCTTCGGGTTCGTCGTCGTCGGCACGCTGTATCACATCGTGCCATTTCTCGTCTGGCTCGAGACCTACAGCGACCGCATCGGCTACGAGTCCGTCCCGATGGTCGAAGACCTCTACGACGCCCGCCTTGCCCGGATCGATCTCCTGTTGCTGCTGGCCGGGACGGTCCTCAATGCGGTCGCTGGAGCGATCGAGGTTCCTGCCGTCGTCGAACTCGCGGGACCCATCGCCGTCGGGCTCGGCCTCGTCGTCGTCGCCGTGAACCTCGGGCAGGTCGTCGTGCGTCACGGCCCGCACTCGCCCGGCGCATTGCTGGTCCCCTCCCTCTCGCTCGGACGATCGGAAGACGCCTGACCCGGAACCTCAGACGAACATATTCGGGGAAGATGCCGGGGGGATGGAGATAGTACAATGAGGTATGCAACGGCTCGGATCGACCGGCGACACGTTCGACGACGAGGGGACGTTCGTGCCCGAACACCTGCCTGAACCGGGGGCATTTCTCGACGGTCACGACGTGCTGACCGACGACGACCACACCGAATTCCACGCGACGACGTGGGACATCTTCGAGGAACGGGGCGTCTACGACATGACTTTCGGGTACAACCTGGCGAAGTTGAACCTCGATACGCGTCATCCCAACGCCGGGTTTCGTTACGCCGAAGACGCCGACGAAGACGGCGTCCTCCGGGCGGAGTTCACCCCGACTACCGAGTTCTGTCCGGCCGGTAACTCCCTGGCGATCGGGGCATTCCGTGCCTGGAACGGCCTTCCCGAGCGCCACGACTACGACCTCGTTCGGGTCCGGGTCGCCGAGATGCACAACGAGAGTGAGTCGCTGAACGACGACCTCCAGCGTCTCGAAGAACTCTTCGAAGAGACGGATGAAGTCCCTGGCCCCGACGCATTGGGGGAGGAGTCGGCGTGAGCGACGCGGATCCCGTCGCCGCGAGCGACGCTCCCGACGGTCGCTCGCAGGTGGAACTAGACGTCCGGAACCTCGGCCCGCCGAAACCGCTCAAGCAGACCCTGGAAGCGACCGCCGACCTCGCGGACGACGCGGTACTCCTCCAGTACAACGACCGCAAACCCCAGCACCTCTACCCGAAACTCGAGGACCGCGGCCTCGCTCACGACACCGTCGAGACCGACGATGCGACGGTGACGGTGATCTGGCGCGAAGGCTGAGATTGGTTCGGCTATTCTCTGCAGAAATCCTGCGGCGTTACTCGCCCCAGTCCTCTTCGAGTTCCGGGGCGGGCTCGAGGGTCGCCGGATCGACGGCGACGACCTCCAGTTCTGCGCCACAGGTTGCACAGTCGACGATCTCTCCCACTTCGACGTTATCGTGCAGGGAGACCTCGGCCCCGCATTCTGGACAGTCACTCATACGGGCTGAGGGATGCCCGCCGATGACTTCAAGGGACTGATTCGTTGCCAGCAGGATACTGCCCAAACACAATCCGGCTCTCAATCATCGATCCCGTCTGACGTGGGATCGCCACCGTCGGTCGCCGCCTGCTCGCTCTTTTCGGGGTTCCCATTCGCTCCGGAGTCCACCACTTCTTGACTGTCGGCACCACCGACGTACTCGTAGGGTGTCCGATTCCGCTCAGTTCCCTCGTAGGCCGGATTTCGAACCCACTTGCCGTCTTCGTTCTGGATCAGGTACTTTCCGTAGTAGGATACTCGCTGGGTAACGGTATTTCGCAACGCTCAGAATACATAATTGAATCTGGAAATTATATATTCGGTATATTATATTTTGTGCTGTCTGAAGAAAACAGACAAACCAGAAGACAGGTCCTCCAAAGTACTGGCTGTTGCGTTAGCGCCATGATCGGCGCAAGCGGTCTCGTAGCCGCTAGAAAGGGTAAAAGAGGTAAAAGGCGTCGAGTTGACAAGTCTCAATCGAGATCACGTTGGATTGCGGTTGAGGATGGGCGATTCGTTCTGGACGTGAGTACACCCGAAGTCAGGAAGTCCACCTTGGAAGTCTATCAAAACGGTGTCGATAACTTCAACACCGCGATAGAGAAAGGATACCTTCGTCTAGAGGAGCAAAAGAAACCACGCGCAGTAACCACCAAGCAATCAAAAGCGAACAGTAAGCACCAAGGCACGAACAGACAAACAGATAGATGGGTTTTTCAGACTACTGAAAAATCTAGTCCCTCGAAGTTAGCAGACGTACAAGGGATAGAATCCGCTGATGCGCGACTTCCTCAACCTGAAAAGGATGAGATGAGTCGTGTACAAGCAAAAATTATTGTCGCATCTTCATGTAATAGAGATGATGTGGGGGGTTGAACAATATGGCGGGTGGATCCCAGGAGAGATCATGGTGAGGCTCTACTTGAGCCACGGAACGATTAGTGATATCAATGCTGCCGTGGTAGGAACAAGTATAGCAGGGCCAAAATTGTGGGGTCTACTCGAGGAAGCCGGGGTTGTATCAGCCGGAGCTATATCAGCCCCTGCAGCGGCGGCAATCGCCGTTGCTGTGGGTGCCCAATGGGGTTGGGTTTTGTACGAAGACGATGGCTGTGGAGTTGTCATTCATACTGGCTACAGTCCCGTCAATCCGACTTATACAGCCCCGATCGTCTCATCGCAAGGATGATATCGATAACATATTCGTCGTATAGGTAAACAGTTATTCAATTGGGGAAACAATATAAAACATGACGAAAATTGCCGGAATTCGTTCGAGCGTAATTCTTTCAGTCCTTTCTATTGCGGGAGTTGCCGTATTAGTTTATCCAGAATTGCGACGATTGAGCCAAGGGCGACCGATTGGAAGCGGACTATCCACGGTGTTCGTTGGTGCACTAGGTCTTGTACTAATAGTGGGACTGGATGGCTACAGTTGGGCCTCAAAGAGTCTAGAAATATCCAGATTTCATGATCTTCTTGCTTTCCTGCTCATTGCAATGCTCGTATTCTTAGGTAACTTGGTTGTTCTTTATCTGTACCCCGACACTCCTGCAGCAATTGGTGTGCTTATCGTTACTGGCCTCGGTGTTATCTTGATCCTGAAGGAATTGATGTCCTTATAGATTTGCGACGAAAGCCAGCAAATTCAGGAAATAACATCCAATCGACCGTATCAGACCGAGCATCACCTTCTCGTTTCTTCTGGGACTCCGCCACCATCCGTTGTCGCTTGGCCGCTCTCCACGGAACCCGAATCCGCTCCAGTATCCGCCACTTGCGAACTATCGGCACTCTCGGCGTACTCGTATGGCGCACGATCCCCCTCAGTTCCCTCGTAGGTAGGATTTCGAACCCACTCGCCGTTTTCGTCCTCGATCAGATATTCTCCGTAGTAGGGAACCCGTCGATCGACAGTATCCGTGAGCGCGGCCTCGATAGCCTCCCTGGAGCAGTCACCGAGGGACCGTAGATCGTCGTTTCGGTTGAGACAGCCCTTGAGATAGCCGTCGTGAGTGACACGGACGCGATGGCAGTTCTCACAGAACTCTCGATTCCCGACGGGATCGACGACCTCGACGAGCCCGCCGTCGGCCGCTGCCGGTGGCCCAGGCTGGCGACCGATCCAGTATCGCGTCCGGTCGTGCATTTCCCGGCAGGTGACCGCCTCGGCCTGCTCGGTCAGCCAGCCGTGGACGCGGTCGATGTCGACCGCCCACTCGGGCCGCCCGGCGAGTTCGGGCATGTACTCGATGAGTTGCAGGCGAAGTCCCTCGTTTGCGGCGACGTGCTCGACCATCTCGGGGACGTACCCCGCGGTGTGCTCGAAGACGACCATGTTGAGTTTCACCGGCGCAAGACCGGCATCGAGGGCAGCCTCGACGCCCTCCAGCACGCGATCGTAGGCGCCAGACTCGGTCAGTGTCGCGAAGTCCTCGGGATCGAGGGCATCCTGTGAGACGTTGACCCGTTCGAGACCAGCCGCTGACAGGCCTTTGGCTCGGTCGGGGAGGAACGTCCCGTTGGTCGTCAGCGAGATCGCGAGCTCGTCGGGCGACCGACGAACGATTTCTTCTAAATCAGCCCGGAGCATCGGCTCGCCGCCAGTGAACTTTACCGCTTCAAGGCCGTAATCGGTGGCGACCTCGAGAACGCGGACGACCTCCTCGGTCGAGAGTTCCTCCTCGGCGGGAGCCATCGGCCCGCGCGTGTCGCCCAGCCCTTCGTTGTGACAGTAGACGCAGTCGAAATTACACCGGTCGGTCAGCGATACCCGCAGGCCGGTGAGTTCGCGACCGAAGCCGTCCTCCAGCATCTATTCCTACCACGGGTGCCGGCGTCAAATAGGCCACGCCGAACGGCGTTCACGAGACCTGCTCGATCGCCCCACAGTTCAAGTACCAGAGCGCGACCAGTATCGCTGTCGTGTCGGGCCGATGGACGAGTACCGACGGGCAGCAAGGGGAAGGGCAGTGAGCGACCGCGCTCTCGTTGTGGCGTCCTCCGAGAAGGGGTGGCACTGCGGAGAGACGGCCTGGCACGACGATCGTATCCGGCCGGCAGCGAGTTGGCATCAGGGGGACACATTCGTCGTCCCCTCCTTTCGATCCGTCGTTCGGGGGTTCGATTTCGCCCGTTTCGAGGGGATCTACCGCCGCTCGAATGGAGTGTGGACGGCCTTTCTCGCCTGCTGGTTTGCCATCGAGCCGTGGCTCCAGGAGTCGGTGTCTGATCCCCGGGGTGATGGCGCGCTCGTGGCGATCCGATCGGCCCGGGACGCGGGAGCGTTGCGCACCTGGCTCCGGGCGGCAAGGGATACGGTCGCCGATGCCGTCCGTGCGGGGGAACTCTCGGGCGCAGACGCTCGAGAGCGATTGCTGGCGGGAGTTCGTCGTCGGGCGAGAGGACGGGAGGTGATCGCGGGTTGCAGATCGCATGAGTGACCCGTCACTCGCGACCCTTTTGTGATCGGCCCGGCTACCGACATGCGTGACCGATACGGGAGACCAAAGGGAAGGTGTCCCTGGGGACGACGAGCCTGATCCGGTTGTCGATCCGTCCGCTGACGCCGCCCGCCAGCGCGTGGCGCGTGCCGTCGATCGAGGCGACATGGTGACCATTTTCGGTCGCTGTCGCGTCGAGTACGACGGCCGCGCGACCAGTACGCTCGGCCCCGGCGATCGGCTGCTCGTCCTCAAGCCCGACGGGACAGCCCTGGTTCACACCGACGAGGGCCACCAACCGGTCAACTGGCAGCCGCCGGGGTCGACCCACGAGGTCGAACTCGCGAACGGCAACCTGCGGATCGAGAGCCACCGGACCGGTCCCGAGGAACACCTCGAGGTTACTTTCGAGTCCATCCGCCACGTCACGACTGTCGACGTGACTGATCCCGAGGAACTGTCGCTGTCAGGCACCGAAGAGGATCTCCGGGAGCGCGTCCTCGCCGATCCCGGACTGATCGAACCGGGGTTCGAGGCGCTCGCGACTGAGCGAGCGACGCCGGCTGGTGCGATCGACATCTATGGCGAGGACGAGGCCGGCCGGGCAGTGGTCGTCGAACTCAAGCGTCGGCGGGTCGGGCCGGATGCCGTCGGGCAACTCAGCCGGTACGTGGACGCGTTAGCCAGGGACCTCCACGCCGACCGGGAGATCCGTGGCATCCTCGTTGCCCCGTCGGCGACGGATCGGGCGCGGGAACTCCTCGCCCAGAAGGGCATGGAGTTCGTGGTACTCGATCCGACATCCGAGAAGAGTGACGGCCGCGTTCGCTGACCGCCGGCTGTCGGCCCATTCCTTTACTCACTGGCCGTCCAACGTATGCCCGTGCAACCGAAGGTGTGTGTCGTCGGCGCCGGTATCGCGGGAGCAGGTGCGGCCTACGCCCTCCGGGAGGCAGCCGACGTGACAGTCTTCGAAGCCGCCACGGTCGGCGGGCGGATGGTAGCGGGTCACCGCAACGGCTGTGTCTACGATTATGGAGCCAACTACGTCGACCCGCCCGACGAGCGCGTCGAAGAACGCTTGCGTTCCGTTGTCGGTGACGCTCTCGTCGAGACGACGGACGACGTGTGGATATTCGACGAAACCGGCGAGGTCGACGAAGGCCGACCGAATCAGGGCGTCAAGCTGAGCGGCCGCGACGGGATCGACCGGATCGTCCGGGCGTTTCTCGACGCCGGCGGAGCAACCGTCCGGGAACACACGCCCGTCGAGCACCTCATCCGGACGGCCGACGGCTGGCGGGTCACTGCCGGCGACGACGCGGCCGAGTACGACGCAATCGTCGTCACGCCACCTACGTGGAACCTCTTCGCCGATGCGGACTGGAACGCCGACCTCCGAGAGGATCTCGTGGCCGCCCGAAAACGGCAGTCCTACCGGACGATCGATTCGGTGGCGCTACACTATCCCTTCGAACTCGATCGACCTTATTATGCGCTGGTCAATACGGACAAAGAACACGCCGTCGGCTGGCTTTCTCGGGAATCGTGCAAACCGGGTCACGTTCTCGGGGAGGAGGCAATACTGATCGTTCAACTGAGCCCAGCCTGGAGCGCGGGGCGACCGGACGCGACGCCTGCAGCGGCGGCCGATGCAGCGGCCGAACACGCGGCGGCGCTCCTCGGGGACGATCGGTTAGCCCAACCGGACTGGTGGGACCACGAGCGTTTCAGGCACGCTCTCCCCGGCGATCGGGTCAATCCAGCGCTGTTCGAGTACGCCCTCGGGCACGACCTCGGACTCGCCGGTGACTGGCTGGCGGGAACCGGCCGAACCCACGCGGCCCTCGAGACCGGATTGGACGCCGGGCGACGTCTCGCAGCGAGAAACTGACGGCAAGGAAGAAGATTTATTTCCCGGACGCTGGACCGGCGAGTATGGCACTTGATCCGACAGCGGGCGACGCGAGTCCGCTCACTGACTACGTCGCCGAGGGAGCACGTATTGCCGCAATCTTGCTTATCTGGGGCATCATCGCCGTCGCGGTCTCCTGGGTGTTCGACGACGTCATCGCGGCCAGCCGGCCGGGAATCTTTGGGGTGAACGTTGGGGCCATCTTCTGGCTAACGGGCGTCCTCAACGGCCTCCTGTACGTCTGCTTCCGGACGGTCGATCACTACCGTCGGTGATCGACGATTTCCCGGGTAGGAACGGCTGACCGACCGTACGTCGAATCGTTCCGGATCATCATGCTCGATCCGAAAATACAGGGATTTCGAGCAAGGTTGCCTCACAGCCCTCACAGGAGACTGTCGCGACCTCGTACTCGTTACAGCACGAGGTGACGGTTTCGGTGTCGAAGGACGCCTGTCCACCGCAGTCGGGGCAAAACTCCAGGTACAGCCGTACGCTCCCGGCGAACTGACTCCGCTCGACGGGTGACCGCTCCGTCCAGTCGTCGTCCCGCTGTTCGAACACGCGACAGGCGCCGAGATCGGCGACCATCGCAGGGCGTGAGACCCACTGACCCACGAGCTGTCCGTCCTGACGGGCGTGGACGACTTGGTCGTCCGTTTCGATCCGGACTGTCCCGTCCACGGCGAAGACATCGGCGATGACTGCTTCAGGGTTCGCATCATCGAGTTCGTCGATCGCCGTTCGCCAGGCCGTCTGAAACGACGGAACCAGTTCGAAGTCATCACCGTCAGCGGTAAACTGTAAGCACTCGATGTCGACCAGTGTTCGTTCGACGTCCCGATGTCGATTATCGGCCGTTTCCTCTGTTCGTGCTCGCTTCTCCGAGAGTGCCTCCCACGTCTCCGCACACCCTCCGCCGTCAACCGATTCAGAGACCGCTTGTTTATGTTGTTCGTACCCCTGTTCGTCGTCGTGCAATTCACCCGCCATACTGAATCCGATTAGAATGATATATTTTTAAACCTACTGGTTGTGAGGCTCCCGGCTGCTCGCTCCGACTGGTGGATCGGGGACATCGCGGCGTGATGGGGTATCGAGACCATCATGGGTGGCCCACCGAGTGGGGCCGTTCAGGCCGATCCCTCAGTGTTCGTGGCCGGGCTGTCCGTGGCCGTCGTGTCCATGGTCGTGGCCGTGATCGGTCTGGGCGCGTCCGTCAGCTCCTGAATCGCCGCCGACTACGACGACTTTCACCTGCTTGACGCCCCCGATTGCCCGCAGTCGATTGGCGAGTTCATCAATCTCGCCGGCGGTACCGTCGACCACGAGCGTCTCCATGCAGCGGTCCTCAGAGAGGTGGATGTGCTGGACGGACGTGACGACATCGGCATACTCGTGTTGGATGGTCTGGAGGCGTCCCGCGACATCGCTGTCGTGGTCGTGTTCGTGAGCGATGACGATCGTCCCGTAGTGACGCGTCTCGTCGCCCCGTTCCCACTCGTAGGTCGTAAAGAAGTCCCGAAGTGCGTCCCGGGCCGCTTCCGATCGACTGGCGTAGTCCCAGTCCTCGACGATTCCGTCGAGTTGGTCGGTCATGTCGGGCGGCAACGTCAGACTTACCCGATCGAGGTCTTCGGCCATACCTCTGCTTGACCCGGCGGCCATATCAGCCTTGCAGCTTCCGTTCTCAGTATTACTCAAACTCCGAAACGTATTATTACCCGGGGCGGCCTACGCACGACTATCGATGCATATCCTCGACGGCTACCTCGATCTGTGGGTCGCTGCGGTCGCCGCCTTGGCGTCGATTGCCGTCTTGGCGCTGGCGGCCCGACGCTCCGCGGGTGCACTGGATGGACCACGCGCGCCGCTTCTCGGCGTGACCGCAGCCGCGATCTTCGCCGCACAGATGTTGAACCTCCCCATCCCCGGCGGGACGAGCGTCCACTTCGTCGGCGGGGCCTTCGCGGCTATTCTGCTCGGTCCGCATCTGGCGGCACTGGCGATGACCGCCGTCGTGGCAGTCCAGGCGCTGGTCTTTGGCGACGGTGGGATCGTCGTCCTCGGCGGGAACGTCCTTTCGATGGCGATCGTCGAAGTGTACGTCGGCTACGCTGTCTTCCGCCTACTCCGTCCGTATCACGAGCGCGCCGCCGTCGTGGCGGCGGCCTGGACAGGAATCACCCTCGCGGCCCTCACGAGTGGGGTCATGTTGGGGATTTCCAAGGCGTTCGCCTACGACGTGGGGACCGTGCTGTCGATCATGGGCTGGTGGCACGCCCTGCTCGGTGTCGCCGAGGGGGCGATCACGTTGCTCGCCTACGAGTTCGTCGCCCAGGCCCGTCCCGACCTACTGGCCGACCGGACGGCAGCGATCGATCGCCGTCGACTCCTGGCCCGTGGTGGGGCCGTCGTCGGTGGATTGGTCGTCCTGTCTCCGGCGTTCGCCTGGGCTGCCGGCCGGGTCGGATATACCGAGCCCTTAGAACACGCCGCGGAGGCGACCGGCGCGACCGCCCACGCCGTGACGACGCTGCCGGGGCTGCTGCCGGACTACGGGATCCCGGGAGTCGATCCCTACGTCGGGACGCTCCTCTCGGGGCTCGTCGGCGCGGCGCTCGTGCTGGCGATCGGCTGGCTCGCCGGACGCCCGCTGACCGCAGACCGTGAGCCACGCTGACCCCGTCAGCCGGTCGGCCGGCACGCTGGCCGACCGGACTCGTGGCGTCCTCCGGGACGAACGTGTCGCCGGACGGTCGGGCTGGCTCCAGACCGTCCACCCGGTGGTGAAACTCCTGGGTCTCTTCGCGCTGGTCATCATCACGGTCACCTTCGACACGCCGGGACCGCCGGCAGGGATGCTCGCGCTGACGGCCGGACTGGTCGCCCTCTCCCGCGTCCCACTTCGAACGCACGTGCTCCGAACGGGCGTGCCGATGGCGGTCTCGCTGGTGATCGTCGCACCACAGGCCGTGCTCTTTCCCGGACCGACCTTGGTCGGTCCGATCACCGTCCCCGGCGCGGAATACGTGGCGACGTTCGCCCTCCGGGTCGGGGCGAGCGTCTCGCTGCTCGGACTGTTGCTCTCGACCACCCGGTTCGCGTCGTTGCTCGGCGCACTCCGGACGCTCCGCGTCCCACGGACAGCCATCACGCTACTCGCGATCACCTATCGGTACCTGCTGGTCGTCTTCGAGGAACTCTCGCGACTGGTGCTCGCACGCCGAAGTCGACGAATTCGGGCCGCCACGCTCCGGGAGTCCTGGCGGGAGGCCGGATCGCTGCTGGGCGCTTTCCTCTTGGGAGCACTGGATCGCGGCGAACGCGTCGGCCGTGCGGCTCGATCGCGCGGCGGAACGGCGGGCCGGGCGTACACCCACAGGCACGCGATCGGCATCGCCGACGCCGCGTTCGCGTTCGTCGTCTTCGCGACGGTCGCCGCGGGGGTGTTGCTAACGTGAATGCCCTCGCTGCTCGCGGCCTCCGATTTACGTATCCCGACGGGACACCCGCGCTCGAGGGGATCGATCTGACGATCGAGATGGGCGAGCGCGTGGCGATCCTCGGCCCCAACGGCGCTGGCAAGAGTACGCTGCTGTCGTTGCTCGCCGGCCTGCGGGAGCCAGCAGGCGGCGAGGTGTCTTACTTCGGGACCGACGAGCCGGCCGATGAACTCCGGGATCGCATTGCCCATTGCCCGCAAGCACCGGCGGACTACCTATTCAACGCGAGCGTTCGGGAAGACCTCGAATACGGGCCGGCTCAACTCAGTATCGACCGTCGGGACGCCGAGCAACGGGTCGACGCCCTCGCCGCCGAGTTCGATCTCGAAAGCTTGCTGGAGAAGCCGCCGTTCCGACTGAGTGGGGGCGAACAACGCCGGGCGGCCCTGGCCGCTGCCCTCGCTGTCGAACCCGATCTCCTCCTGCTGGACGAACCCGTCACCGACGTGGACGCCGGCCACCGGGAGACGATTCTCGATGCCCTCGACGCGCGCCACGAGGCGGGCGCGACGATTGTTGTCTCGACTCCCGACGCCGATCTGGTCCCTCACGTCGCCGATCGGGTCGTCCTGCTGGATCGCACGGGCGCCGTCGTTCGGGACGGGCCAGTCCGAGCGGTGCTCACTGACGGTGATATCCTCCGGGACGTGGGCGTCTCGCCGCCACAACTCGTCGACGCCTTCCAGCGGGCCGGCGTTGAGGATCCGCCGCTGACCGTCGAAGAAGCTTCCGAGCGACTGCAGGACGGTTCCCGGACCTGATCCAAAGGGCTGTTACTCGTCCCTGTGTCTCCTCTGGCATGGACACCCGTGAGGTGACCCGCGAACTCGTCTCCATCCCGAGCCACCGCGGCCCCGGCAGCGACGAGTCCGCGGCTGGCGAGTGGCTCGCCGACTGGCTTGCGGAACAGACCGACGCCACCGTCGAGCACGACGGCGCCGGCAACGTACTCGCCCGGCGCGGCGAGGGAACCACACTCGCGCTGGTCGGCCATCACGACGTTGTCCCACCGGACGACCGCCAGATCACTGACGGCGAGTACGTCGTCGAGGAACGCGACGGCCGACTGTACGGACGTGGAAGCGCCGACATGAAGGGATCGCTGGCCGCGATGCTGACCGCGTTCCGGGACGCCGATCGGCCGGCTGGCGTCGAACTCGTCTTTGCCTCCTTCGCCGGGGAAGAACAGGGTGGCGAGGGCTGTCGGGCGGCGATCGAGAACGGGTTCGCACCCGACTATGCGATCGTCGGGGAGGGATCGACCGGCTATTCGGCGGCAGGCGTCACGGACGTCGCCATCGCTCACAAGGGGCGGCGCGGAAGCACGGTCGTCGCCCGCGGGGAGAGCGCCCACGCCAGCGAGGTCGCCGCGGGCGAGAACGCGATCTACCGTGCGACCGACGCCGTCGACGTGCTTCGTGATCTCGAATTCCCATCGACGACCGTCCGGGGCCACGACCTCGACGGCAGCCTCGCCGTCACGGAAATCGAGGGGGGTTCGGCCTGGAACGTGATCCCCGAACGCTGTGACGTGACTGTCGACGAGCGGACGGTCCCCGGCGAGCGTGCGCCCCTCGAACGTGTCGAGGCGATCGACGGCGTCACCTGGACCGTCGAGCAGGACCTCCCGCCGATGGCCTGCGGAGACGAGGACTTCGCCGATGCCGTGCGACGAGCCGCCGAGGGCGCTCAGGATGGCGATCCCGAGTACGTCGTCAAACCCCACGCCACCGACGCCGGCTGGCTCGCCGACAGCGGGACCGAGTGTGTCGTCATCGGCGCGGCCGAACCCAGCCAGGCCCACACGGCCACCGAGAGCGTCTCGCTGTCCGTGGTGGATCGCTGTGCCCGGATCTATCGATCGCTCGTCGCGGCATTCGACGCTCCCGGCCCGGAATGATCGCCGACCGTCGGGACTTTGGGAACCCCGACCGAACGCCGGGACATGTCGAGTGACACACCCGAGGCCTACGACGACATGCTCGAACACGTGCGACAACTCTCCTACGTCGAGGACGCCGGCGGTATCCTGCGATGGGACCAGCAGGTGATGATGCCGGCGGGTGGCACGCCGGCACGGTCGAAACAGCAGTCGGCACTCTCGACGCTCCATCACGACTTGCTGACCGACGACGACCTGGCGGGCTATCTCGACGCCCTCGAAGACGCGGCGCTCGATCCCGACCAGCAGGCCGTGGTTCGTGAAGTACGGCGGGAACACGAACGCGCCCGAAAGGTGCCCCGCGATCTGGTCGAGCGCATCTCCGAGGCAACGAGCGAGGCGTTGCCGGTCTGGGAGCAGGCCCGAGAGGAGGATGACTTCGAGCGCTACGCCCCGGTCCTCGAAGAACTGGTCGAACTCCGTCGGGAGTACGCACAAGCGATCGATCCGGACCGCGATCCCTACGAAGTGCTCTTCGAGGAGTTCGAGCCGTACCTCGGGCTGGATACCGCCGAGCGCGTCCTCGAAGAACTCCGGGCGGAACTGCCCGACCTGATCGACGCCGTCGCGGCGAGTGACGTGACCCAGCCCCGCCCGTTCGACGGGTCCTACGACGTCGACGACCAGGAAAAACTGGTCCGGACTGCCCTCGACGAACTGGGCTTCGACTGGGATCGGGGTCGCCTGGACACCTCTGCTCATCCGTTCACTTCGGGGACCCAGTTCGACGCCCGGATCACGACCCGCTTCGATCCGGAGAAACCCCTGGACTCGCTGTCATCGACGATCCACGAGTTCGGCCACGCAACTTACGCCCTTGGGCTACCAGACGAGGAGTACGGGACGCCGCTGGGCCAGCCCCGAAATCTGACTGTCCACGAGTCCCAGTCCCGTCTCTGGGAGAATCACGTCGGTCGCTCGCGAGCGTTCTGGGAGAACTTCACGCCGACCGTCGAGGACCATCTCGGCGTCGAGACCACGCCCGAGGCGGCCTACGGCGCGGCCAACCGTGTCTACGACGACAATCTCATCCGGGTCGAGGCGGACGAACTCACCTACCACATGCATATCCTCGTCCGCTTCGAGATCGAACGGGACCTGATCGCGGGCGATCTCGACGTGCGCGAGGTGCCGTCTGTCTGGAACGACAAGATGGCAGAGTACCTGGGGATCCGACCCGACACCGACGCCGAGGGCTGTCTGCAGGACATCCACTGGACGAACGGCACGTTCGGCTACTTCCCGACGTACTCGCTGGGCAGCGTCCTGGCGGCCCAACTCTATGCCGCCGCCGAGGACGAGCTCGGATCCATCGCCGAGGACGTCCGCGCCGGGGAGTTCGATGACCTCCGGACGTGGATGACCGAGCACGTCCACCGTCACGGCCGGCGCTATACCACCGACGAGCTGATCCGCGAGGCGACTGGCGAGGACTACACCGCCGAGTACTTCATCGAGTACGCCACCGAGAAGTACGGCGCACTGTACGACCTTTGAGGCCGGCGTCGCTACGCTCTGCCCTTCGTTTCCGTGTGGCCGAGCAGCTACGCCAGGTTGAAGAGAAACCCGAGTAGTCCGACGACGACCGTCAGCGTTAGCATCTTCCCGACGGGGATATCGTGGGCGACGGCGAGACCGACGCCCTGGATCACCGCTTGCCAGACGAACGTGACGAAACTCGTCAGCAGGGTAAGCGGCGATGCAGTCGTCGTCGAGTTTTCGAGGAATCCCGCGGCGGCCGCCGGATCGGCAGGCACGTCTCCTAGCACTGCGAACAGTCCGATCCCTGTTAGCGGAAGAAAGACGATGGTGACGAGTTCGGATTCGCCGACGACTGCCAACGTCGTTCCGAATCCGCCATCGCCGTCAGCGAACCAGACGAACACGTGGAGGACGGCCGCGAGGAGGAGCCACCCGACGACGACGCCGATCGCGATTCCGAAGACCGCGTCGCTGACCGTGCCGCTGACCTCTGACCGTGTTGCCGGCGAGATGTCGATCCGGTCGAAGAGGCGATTCATGAATACCCAGAGGAGTGCCGACAGGGCGAGTGCCTCTAGAAGGACAATTCCTGATGCGAACGGAAGGGAGGGCCGCTCGACCCGCTGGTAGTACTCGCGGGGATTTAGCAGGGGGGTCTTCGGCATTGTGTTGTCATCTGTCAGTAGCATCTCAGTAAACATTTCGGTGTTCCGAACGCGTCGCTTATTCCCGATCGATCCGAAACGTCCGCTATGTCACTGCCGGAACTCGATCCGGAGCAACTCGATCGGTACTCCCGACAGGTTGTCCTCGATGCCGTCGGCCCCGACGGACAGGGTGCCTTGCTGGACGCGTCGGTCCTGATCGTCGGCGTCGGCGGCCTGGGATCGCCGGTCGCCCAGTACCTCGCTGGGGCCGGCGTCGGTCGACTCGGCCTCGTCGATGGGGACAGCGTCGAACGGTCGAACCTCCAGCGCCAGGTGATCCACGGGACCGACGATATCGGGCGTCCGAAGGTCGACAGCGCCGCCGAGTTCGTCGCCGATCTCGATCCCAATGTCTCCGTCGAGACCTACGAAACCGATCTGACGCCCGATAACGCCGCGTCGCTGATCGCCGAGTACGACGTCGTCGTCGACGCGACGGACAACTTCCCGGCGCGCTTTCTCGTCAACGACGCCTGTACGCTCGCCGGGACGCCGTTCGTCCACGGCGCTGTCTATCGCTTCGAGGGACAGGTAGCCACCTTCGACGGGTCGGGTCCTTGCTATCGGTGTCTGTTCCCGGAAGCCCCGCCGGAAGGGGCGATCCCTGACTGTGCGACCGCCGGCGTTCTGGGCGTCCTTCCGGGCACGATCGGGACCATCCAGGCGACCGAGGTCCTCAAACATCTCGTCGGCGTCGGCGACGCCCTCACCGGCCGGGTGCTGCATTACGACGCCCGAACCGTCGATTTCGAGTCCGTCCCGCTCCGGGCGCGTCCGGACTGTCCGATCTGTGGCGACCAGCCCGCCATCGACGCCGTGACCGAAGCGAACTACGCGGGCGAATGCACCCTTCCGGAGTGATTTGAGACACGGTCCGGTCCGAACTCGTCATTCTCTTGTTATCATCCTCGATACTCAGAACCATGGTCTTTTGCGCTATCCTATCGAAGCTGAGATATAGATGCCCCAATTCGCGACCCGCGAGTGGCCCGTCAGCCGTGAGATGCCCGGGTACGTCGAGTTAGTCTTTTCGTTGGTCATCGTCTGGGGGTTCGCCGACACACTTTCGACAGTGGTCGCGATGACGGCTACCGGATCGGCCGCGGCGGAGATCAATCCATGGATCCGGACGCTGTTGACTCACGAGCCGCTGCTCGTGATCGTCCTCAAAGGGGCCGTGGCGCTGTACGTCGGCGTCGTGCTGGTAGCCTGTCGGGACGTGGTCGAGACGGTGCCCGGGTGGCGACTCTGGTTTCTGGGCGTGATCGCGGCGGGAACAGTCGTGGTCGTCCAGAACCTCGCTGTCGTCGCCATGGCGTTGTAATCAGAACGGGAACCTCTCGCGCATTTGCTCTACCAGTGAGTCCGGGCTATCGTCCGTTTCCGGACCGATCACGGTCTCGTCGGGACGGATGATCGTCCGCTCCTCGCGTTCTGTGACTTCGATGAGGTCCTCGGCTTTGAGATCAGCCAGTGCGGTTTCTAGCCGGTCGATGTCGATGTCGGCTCGCGAGCGGATCTCGAAGACCGTCATCCCCTCTTCGGCCCGTTCCGCGAGGGCGTCAAGCACCGCCATCTCGGCTTCGTCCCGATCGCGGTACTCCGGCTTGACTTGCATGCCTCCGCTTTCGATTGGCTGGCTCTTACGCTTGTCCCCGGGCACCGGCTGACTCTCCCAAACAGTACGCTTATATCTTGGAGGGGGCGACTTCATGGCAATGGGTATCAAGTGTTCGCTGTTCGGCCACGCGTACGGCGAGACGGCCGTCGAACGCGACCGCGAGGAACAGGGGAGCGAGGTCGTCATCACGATCCGTGAGGTCGAGACCTGCAAGCGCTGTGGAGAGACCCGCGTCATCTCCCAGAACAAGGAAGTGACGACCATCGAGACTCCCGAAGAGGTATCGGCCGCCGGGAATGGCGGGGATGGGAGTGATCCGTCAGGCGGGGACGAGGAGACGAACGAAGCCGCGGGCGGACCGACGACCGAGGCGTCAGTCGGCACCGAGATCGTCGACGCTGAAGCCGGGGGGTCGGTATCGCCGACCGAGTCGGGCGAATCCGACAACGTAACCACCGGCTCAGACGCCGGAAGCGTCGAGGATGCAGGAACGGGTCTCGACATGGCAAGCGATGAGGAGATCCCGCCCCCCTCCGAAGACGACGGCATCATTCTCGATGATGACGACGAGCCAGACCGTGAACCCGGCGAATGGCCCGAGGAGACGGGCCCATCCGAACGGGGGCACGGTCCGGAGTCGGCGGGCGGGACCGAACGGATTCCCGACGACGATTCGGGTGAATCAACCGGCGAGATAGTCGATGACTCTGCACGGACCGGGGAGACCGCTGAGGGAGCGACGACCGACGAACATTCCCCGGTAGGACGAGCCGAGGACTCGGAAGTCTGGTCGAAGGCCGATCCGGACCTGGACGCCGAACGGCCCGACGGTACGGTGACAGTGCCAGACGGGCAGTTCCGCTGTCCGGAGTGTGAGTTCACGACGCCGGTCGAGTCGTCGTCGCTTCGGGAGGGGGATTTTTGTCCGGAGTGTCACCAGGGAACGCTCCGCCACGAATCCGGGTGACGAAGCCGACGCGAAAAGGGTAAACCTACCCTTCACGAACGGCTGGCCATGCGCGAGTACAAGATGCGTCGCGGCGAATATCTCGAGGAACGGATCCCCGACATGGAGGCCACTGTCGAGGACTACTTCGGCCCGATCACCGGGACCGAGCCCTACGAGCATACCGAACTGTTCATAATCGAGGACCCGACCAATCCCGTCTTCAAGCGCGTCACCGTCGGTACCGTGCCCTACGACGGCAAGAAAGACAAACTCGCGCTCGACATCGAGGAACGCCCAGCCGAGGAGGTCATCGCCGAGGGAGACGTCGAGGCCGCCGAGGACGCCGTCTCGATCAAAAATGACTTTCTCGAGGAAGCGACCGGCCGGGACGCCAAAGCCCGCCGCGATTCGATGAAACGATCGGTCGAAGACGATCCCGACGCACCAGACGACGTCGCCTGACGCCTCCCTGGCTTTCGATTACTGCCCGAGCCGTTCGCGACTGATGGCGACGCCGGAGGGCGTGATAATCAACTGGTCGTCGTCCTTCTGGACGATGTCTCCGCCGACCTCGTTGGCCACCTGTTTGAGTTCGTCGCTGATGTGTTCCATCTCCCGATCTTTGGTGGTGTGACGCGTGATATCGGCGACGACCACGTCGCCGTCGTACACGGCGTCTTTGATCTCGATGACATCCTGTTTCTCCCCGATTCTCGCAATCCGGACCTGTGTCTTTGCTTTCTCGGCGGCCAGATTGACGTCGTCGGCGTCGAGTTCCACGTAGTCCTCGGTCCGCCGAGAGGACCCTGTACCGCTCAGAATCTTGCTCATCAATCCCATACGCGTTTGAGCGGTCGGAACGGGTATAGGTTTTACGTCAGACGCAGTGCCGAGAACGCCCGGAGCGTTCGACCGTGGCTTCAGGCGATTTGTTCGGCTGGGACACCGAAGGCCCGCTTGTGCTCCGGTTCCGCCTCGCCTTCCGTGATCGCACTCGCCGCGTAAAACGCTGCTTCCGGGTCACGGGTCCGCCGCCAGTGGTAGTACGTCTTGGGAACCAGCCACAGGCGCCGTGCCATCGACAGCGACGTATCTGCCTCGAGGACATCGTACTCGACAGCCCTGATCCGGCGGTGGTGCTCCGCATAGAGAACAGCCGACAGCAATACAGCGAACTGACAGTCCGTCGGGAGATACCGGATCCCGGCGACACCGTGGCGATACAACGCTTCCGTCCGCTGCAGTTCGGTCCGGATCGCCGCTGCTACGTCCTCGGTCGTCTCACCGCGACGGAGTGTGTCCTCGGTGATGCCGAATCGATCCAGCGTCTCGGTCGGGAGATAGACGCGATCGTAGTCCCGGATGTCCTCGCGGACGTCCCGGATGAAGTTCGTCAGCTGGAAGGCCTCGGCCAGCGACGTCGCGTGTGGCTCGGCACGCTCGCGCTCGTCGGGATCCATGACGGTCAGCATCATGTTCCCGACGGCCGCCGCGGACCCGCGCATGTACTCGACTAACTCCTCGTGAGTCTCGTAGCGCGTCCGTTCGATGTCCTGGGCCATCGCGTCGACAAAGATGTCGATCTCGGCCGGATCGAACGATTCCGTCCTGGAAAGCGAACGGAACCCCTCCAGCACTGCCCGGTCTTCAGCCGACAAGACCGTTTCATCGAAGTTCTCTCCTTTGGCAGCGCTCCGGATCGCCTCGAGTTTCGCCCGCTGTCGATCGACGGGTGGCGGATCGGGGCGATCGACCACTTCGTCGGCGATCCGGAAGAACGCGTACAGGACGTACGTCGCTTCCCGGACGCGTTCGGGGAGGACTCTCGTCGCGACGTAGAACGTCGTGCCTGCCCGCCGGTGGATCGATTTACTGGTTGTGATGGGTTCTTGTGACATCGAGATTTATCGTGGCAGGGAGGTGATTAGCGTCCGTCGTTTGTAAGGGTACCGACAGTCCTGATTTTGCTTTGCCCCTGCTTTGGCTACCGTTAGTGAACAACCAAAATAAGGGGCGTACCCAATCAGTTGGGTACTTGGGGGATGTCTTGTCATCTTGCCCTACTGTGGGGTACCTTCGCCCGCCACTTCGACGTCGGCGAGTGTCACTGATACGTGACTGAACGACGTCACACTCCGTACCGTCTCTAGACGTTGGCCGTCACCGAGAGTCGCCGACGTCTGGCGGATTGACGAACAGGCTGTCGACCAGGATCGCAACGCCGAGCAGCGATGCGCCGAAGATGCTCCCCTGCATGGAGACGGGTGTGAGAAATCCAACCACGACGGCACTGACGAACAAGAGGGGAATAGCGAGCAGATACAAATCGTACCTGGTGGTCGACGAAACCGTCGGTGTTTGTCCCCCGATCTCAGTCCAGGAACGATCTGTTGTAGCCACTGTTCTCACCTCGTGTGTCTGTGCTCGTTGTACCTTCAAAAAAATTCTGTAAGACTTCGTACAAACACACTCGAAATAATTCTCCACGTTCGCTGCTGGCCACATCGATGGTACAGAAATATATTTGAATAATATGCATACGTTTCGAGATCGAGTGATGACCTAGCAGTACTCGCCCATCATGTTTCGCCGCCATCACTTCAAAGCGCTCGTGGCAGCTCTCAAGCGCCCCATCGGCGACACACCGGAGCAGGGCGTTCCCGAGAACTCGACTCGGCTCTCCCCGCTCGGGGGTCCTCTCGCCACCGGTCGCTCGTCAGAAGAACACGCAGCGTTCGGGCTCGTTTCAGTCGACGACTTCGATCCCGCGGTTGTTTACTGCCGCGGGGTCGAGACCCACCTCCTCGAGGAAACCCTTGTACTCGCGTTCGCACTGTTCGGCGTCCTGCTGTTTGTCGCTGGCACGATCACACAGCGCCACGAGGTCCTCGGGCACGTCGTTGGTGTGGACGATCCAGTGGTTGATGAGATCGGAGAGTCGGCGGATGGGCGAGGTGAAGTGGCCGTAGATCTCGAAGTTCAGCGCGTGGTGGCCACCGAAGGGGTCGTTCATGTACTTTGCGCGGGGCATCACTTTCATCACGGCCCACTGGATCTTGTCCAGCTGGCGCTTGGGTGCGTCTTCGAGGGTGGCGTTGACGGCCTTCCGGGGGTCGTCCCAGGCTTCGCCGGGGATCGAGACGCCGTCCAAGTCCTGGATCTCCTGGAGGGCTTCGCTCCACTCGTCCGGACTGGGCTGGGGGTGAACGCGGTACATCGCCTCGAGGCCCCGATCCCACATCAGGACGTGCGTGACGGCCTTGTTGGCCTTGAGCATGCACTCTTCGATGATCGTGTGGGCACGATCCCGTCGGGGATTCAATACGAGTGAGCCGTCTTCTTTGCGTTGGTCGTGCATCTGATCGGCCAGTTCCCAGACTTGCTGGGTCTTCTCCGCGAGGTCGACTGACTGGTCCTCGAGGACGTCTTGGGCTGTCTCTGGCTCGTCGAGTAGCCGTTCGGCCTCCGTGTAGGTCAATCGTGCATCGCTGCGGATCACGGACTTGTATATCTCGATGTCTTCGTAACCCAGATTCTCGGGATCGAGGTGCATTTCGACGGTGTGGGCCAACCGGTCTTCGTTAGGTACCAGCGAACAGACTGTCTCGGCGAGGGTCGGCGGCAGCATGTGGACGGTGTACCCCGGCAGATAGACGGTGTTGGCCCGCTCGACCGCGCTGTTCCACATCGCGGTGTCCGGGGTGACGTAATGGGTTACGTCGGCGATGTGCACCCACAGCACGATTTCCTCGTCACGGCGTTCGATCGAGATGGCATCGTCGAAGTCCTGGGCGTCGATCGGGTCGGTCGTCCAGGTAGTGAGGTCCCTGAGATCCCGTCGCTCGTCGATCTCGTTCTCGATTTCGGCTCTCACGTCTTCGGTTCGTTCCTCGGCCTCCTCCAGCACCTCGGGCGGGAAGGCATCGGGGATCTCGAACTTCTCGAAGAGCTCTTCGCGCTTGTTCTCCAGGTGACGGGCCAGTTCCTCGTCGATCTCGACGGGGCCTTGCCCCTCGGGTGTCCCCGCGGCGGCCTGCTCTTCCTCTTGGGCGGTCATGGCTTCCGGTAGGGTCAGCCGATAGGTAGGCGTTTCGACAGCCCGTTCGGACCGCTGGCCCGCCGGTCGACACAGCCCACGCCACTGTCGTCCAGATTACTGCCATTCTCATCGTCTGCTTCTCGGACAACTCTCCGGAAAGTTTCTTAACGATTCCACTGGACACTCAAAGTAATATGACTGATGACACGAATCAATCCGACGAGGGTGAGGGGAACGGGGCGAACGATGCGGAGGACGGATTCGAACGCGCCGGGCTCGGAGCGACGAGCGAGAGTCCAACGGACGCCGGCCAAGACGACACGGGAGCGACCGACGCCGAGGCTGACCCACTCGCAGAACTAACGCAGCGCGAGGACCGTCTCGATCAGCGCGAACTCGGGTTGGACAAGCGTGCGGCCGACCTCCAGGAGCGAGCGGCGCAACTCGACGAGCGCGAGGCGGCTCTCACGGAACGGGCGGCAGAGCTCGAGGAGTACCGCGACGATCTGGAGGCTCGCGAGGAGCGCATCGCCCAGCGGGAAGACGAACTCGACGACCGCGAGGCGCGGATCGACGACCAGGAGGCGGCGCTTGCCGAGCGGGCTGACGAGCTCGATCGCACAGAGCGAACCCTCCAGAACTATGTCGGCGACCAGGTCGGCGACATCGAGGAAGCGATCGGCGACACGGTCGAGGAGGCGGTGTCGTCGGCGATCGTCCACTACGAGGACGACGGTTCTGATCTTGGCACGACCGGGAACCTCTTGCTCGGGCTGGCCGGTGCCGCGCTGCTGGTCGGCGGTACCGCCAACGCCGCCGCGGAGATTGCCGGAAGTTCGGCGACGATACTGTCGAGTTCGACCGGCAACCTCGGCGTCGGTGCGGCGCTGATACTGATCGGGCTCGCTGTCAACCTCGTGGCCGTGACAAAGCGGCTCTGACGTCGGCGGAGATCTCTCGCCAGCAGTTTGTACGCCGTCTCGGCCGTGATTTCGGGGTGAAACGTCAGTCCAGTCCTTCTCGGCCTGTGCGCGGCCAGACCCAAAGGCACTTTTTCCCTGACCGAATAGTTCAGACCGTCAGATGTCCCGCAGTCCCTCGTTGCCGGATCGCCCGACGCTCGACCTCGATCCCGAGATGTCACCCTCTGAACGGCTCGCGGCCCTCGAGGAACACTTTGCAGAAGTCCTTCGGGTCAACGAGGAACTCCACTCCCAGCTGGAGGCCGTCCGTGAACGGCAGAGCTCGCTTGCCGAGGAGGTCGACACACTCGAACGCGAGAATCAGGCGCTGAAGACCTCCTCGCTGTACATCGGGACCGTCGAGGAAATGACCGACGACGGCGCCATCGTCAAGCAACACGGCAACAACCAGGAAGTCCTCACGGAGTTGCCGGGCTCGCTCGTCGAGAAGGTCGAAGCCGGTGAACGGGTCGCAATCAACGATTCGTTCAACGTCAAGTCGACCCTGGAAGCCGAGACGGATGCCCGCGCACAGGCCATGCAGGTCGACGGGAGCCCGGACGTCACCTACGACGACATTGGGGGCCTCGACGAGCAGATACGGGAGGTCCGGGAAGCAGTCGAGGAACCGCTACTCAACGCCGAACAATTCCGCAAGGTCGGAATCGACCCACCTAGCGGGGTGTTGCTGCACGGCCCGCCGGGGACGGGCAAGACGATGCTGGCCAAAGCGGTCGCCAACCAGACCGACGCCACCTTCATAAAGATGGCCGGCTCCGAGTTGGTCCGAAAGTTCATCGGCGAGGGGGCGAAACTCGTCCGTGACCTCTTCGAACTCGCCGAAGAACGCGAACCGGCGATAATCTTCATCGACGAGATCGACGCGCTCGCCTCGAAGCGGACGGACTCGAAAACCTCCGGCGACGCCGAAGTCCAGCGGACGATGATGCAGTTGTTGAGCGAGATGGACGGCTTCGACGATCGCGGGGAGATCCGCATCATCGCCGCCACCAACCGCTTTGACATGCTCGATCGCGCCATCCTCCGGCCCGGTCGCTTCGACCGCCTCATCGAGGTGCCGGAACCGGATCAGGAGGGGCGTGAACACATTCTCGAGATCCACACCCGCGAGATGAACCTCGCCGACGGTGTTGACCTGGCTGCTGTCGCAACCGAGACGGACCGGCTGACCGGGGCCGAACTCGAGAGTCTGACCACCGAGGCGGGCATGTTCGCGGTTCGGGACGGCCGAACTGAGGTCAGTCGTGAAGACTTCGAGAACGCGACCGAGAAAATTACCGAAGACGATCGCGCCGACAGCGTTGGAACCCCGGTCATGTTCCACTGACCAGCTTCTTGCCGATTATACGCTCGGGTCGACGTTACTTGAACAGCCCCGAGACATCGTCGTCTCTGGCTGCCCGTCGGTCGACGTGTTCGCTCAGTCGCTGACAGATGATCTCCCGAGCGTCCGGCTGCCGGACGTAATCAAAGAGGAACGTCACGAACTGACTCCCCTCGTCTCCGGCCTCTAGGTCGTCCTGTGCGTATTCGATCGCCTGTTCGATCAGTTCCTCGTCGTCCTCTGTTTCGGCGATCGCATCCGCGGCGAGGATCGTCCCATCGAAATCAAGATCCCCCAGCTCCACGGCCTCGCCGTGACGGGTTAGCGTCGGCGGGTCGCGGCGCCCGACGACGGACGGGTCCTCTCGCAGGGCCGCCAGATAGCGCCGGACGGGCGCGAGGTCCACCCCGGCGAACGCATCGCCGTACCCGTCGAGATAGGTCGGCGCTTTCTCTGCGAGGTTTCGTGCACCCGCCTCGTTGTCTACCGTCGCGTGGTGGATCGCGACGGTGAATTGGATGAGTCCCTGTAGGAAGTCCTTGTGCTCGTCGGCGTCGCTCATGCCGATCCAGGGGTGTTCCCAGGCGTCGTGGGCGACCCGGTACTGACCCGCGTTGTACAGCGCGATCCCGGCCCGCAACGCAGCGTCCATATCGCCCCGTTGTCGACCGCCGGCCAAAACTGCGTCGCTACTGGCGGATTCCAGCCTTCCTGTGTCCCTAATCCGGCAGCGTTTTAATTATCTAGTGGTACCACCCGAGCATGAATGAGGCGACAACAGATACGACTGCCGTGTCGGGTGGGACGGTCACCCAGTATCTCCGGGAGATGGGGCCGTCGTGGGTCGCCGGGGCGATCGCCGCCGGGCCCGCGTCGATGGCGAGTCTGATCACTGCCGGTGCGAGCTACGACTACGCACTCCTGTGGGTGGTCGTGCTGTCGGCGGTGGCCGGCGCGCTGGCCCAGTACCTCGCGATGCGGCTGGGTTTGCTCACCGAGCGAGGGATCGTCGGCGTGGTCGAGGACCACCTCGGGGACTGGTGGGCGTGGATTCTGGTGGCCGACGCGGTGATCGCCGCGGGCGTCGCACAGCTAGTTATCATGAACACCGCTGCCGCGGTCTCGTCGTCGATCACCGGACTGGATGCCCGCGTGTGGGGCGTTATCTGGGCGGTCGTGCTGGCGGCAGGGTTGGCCGGCCGAGGCTACCGATTCGTCGAACTCGTTGCGAAGTTGCTGGTAACGGCGGTCGTGATCGCGTTCGTCGCCTCGCTGGCCGTCGTTCCGACCGATCCCGGCGCGGCGGCCACTGGACTCGTCCCGTCGCTGCCGGGTGGCAGTGCCCTCGTTGCGGCCGGCATCCTCGGCGGTGCGGTCCACATCACGCTCATTACGATGCACTCTTACACGATGCGAGCCCGGAAGTGGACCGCCCAGGACTACGACCTGGCGACCTTCGACGTGGGGGCGTCGATGCTGGTTGCCTTCGGGATCTACAGCGTCGCGATCTTCCTGGTGGCCGCGAGCGTTCTCTCCGATCCAGGGCTTTCGACGGTCGGGGCGGCCGAGGCGCTGGGACCGCTGGTCGGCCCGAGCGCCGAGTGGCTGTTCTTGCTCGGTCTGGGCGGCGCAGCGATCTCGACGCTGGGCGGAAACACGATCGTCCCGCCGTTCCTGCTCGCGGACAAACTCGGTTGGGGGACGACCGTCGACGACGATCGCTACCGTGCCCTCCTGGCCGGCTTCGCACTGCTGTCGGCGCCCGGCGCGTTCATCGGCGGGGACGTCCTCGGCCAACTCGTCCTCGTACTCGCCCTGGGAACGGTTGGGACCCCTTTCGCCATCGCAGTCGTGCTCTACCTGCTGAACTCCGGAGCCGTCCCCGAAGCGAACTCGGCGCTCGCGAACGTCGGCGGACTCGCGCTGCTCGCCGTCGCGGGGACGCTTGCGGCCAACTTCGTCCGCGAACAGGTGGCCGCGGGCGTCGATCCCCTTTCGGGCGCGGTGCTTGCCTTCGCGCTCGTCCTCGGCCTCGCTACCGTCGGATTGTTCGGGAAGTACGTGCTCGAACGCCCGACGGTCGCATGATCGACGGGCCGGTCGCCCTGGACGGTGCGACGCTGCTCGTCGGCCCCTCACAGGCCGGGAAGACCTGCCTGACCGCGCGGGCACTGGCTACCTGGATCGACCGTCACGGGACCGACGGCGTCGTCGTACTGGAGTTCGCTCCCGAGGTCGAACGGGACGGGCGCCTCCTCGGCGGGCGGCTGGATCGGTTCAGATCGATCCCGGACGGCGTCTGGCACGGCGTCTTGGAGGCGCACGCGCCACGAGCGGCCGCTGAGTCTCAGGATGAAGCCGTCGATCTGGCGCGTGACAACGCCGAACGAGCCCGAGAGGTCCTCGACAGTGCCCCCGAACCCACTGCGGTGTTCGCCAACGACGCAACGATCCCGTTTCAGCACGCAGCCGGTGATCCCGACCGACTCACCAGATACTGCGATCGCGCCGACTGTGCCGTGTTGAACGCCTTCGCGAGCGACGAACTCGGGACCGAAAACCCGGTGACCCGGCGGGAACAGGCCATTCTCGATCGACTCCAAGGGTGGGCCGATCGGTCGATCCGACTCTCTGGTGAGTCCTGACGGATAGGGAGTGGTGGTTCCCGGGATCAGACAACGGATAGACCGCCGCACTGACAGCCGGAGACCGGGAGACAAATAACGTCCGAGGCTGGATAGATCCGATAGATGGTCCCCCTCTGTCAGCTGTACCGCCGGGCGAAAACGCGGCTGTTCGCCGACCTGCGGGAGGATCCTTACCTCCTCTGGATCCTCGCTGTGGCAGCGTTGCTGTCGGGCTTTTGGTTCTGGCATCGCCTTCCGAACGCCGCGACCCGAGATGAATGGAGTCGGGCGATCGACCCACTGATGGCCGTCCGGTCGGTCGTCGCTGACCCCGGGTTCGGGGGACTGCAAGACGGCGTCGCCTGGGGACGCGTCTCGTTCGGGGCGACGTTCTACCTCTTCGGGTTCGCCCTGCTGCCGGTACTGGTGGTCGCCGTCCTCTCGGGACACGTCGAGGCCGTCCTCGGCCCGTTCCCGCCCGTAGACGAGTTCGGGTACTTCCCGTTGTGGCACGGGACGCCAGCCTGGTTCTGGAACGGGTATCTCGGCCTGGTACGGCTGTTCTCCGTCGTCTTTGCGGTCGGGAGCGTCTATCTCACCTATCGCATCGGAGCCGCGATCGCGGATCGGGCGACCGGTCGACTGGCCGCCGTGCTGTTGACGCTCACCTTTGGATTCCTCACGATCGCCCACGAAGGCGGCGAGGACATGCCAGCGCTGTTTTTCCTCCTGCTCGCACTGTATTTGCTGGTCCGCTACGTGCAGGACGGCGAGCGTCAGCTGTTCCTCGCCGCGAGCGCGATCGGTGGCGTCGCGATCGCGTTCAAACTCACCGCCGCGCCGGTGATCGGCCTGATCGCCGTCGCTCACCTCCTGCGAGCTTGTAGCCGAGACGACTGGCCGCGGTCGCTGTACCGGCCGCGACTGCTGGCAACTGGCGCGGCCCTGGGCGGCCTAACAATCCTGCTCGGGTTCCCGACGGCGCTGGTTGGGGAGTTCGGACTCGTCGCCGAGCGACTCTTCGGCGGGCCAGTCGGTCGGGCCACCCACACCACGGGTCCCGACGCGCCCACCTGGTGGTGGTTCCTCCGGCAGTATCTCACTGGACTCGGCTGGCCGCTGTTCGTCGCCGGTGTCGCTGGCGTCTTCGTGACGGGCGCGCTTGCGGTGCGGCGACGAGCCTCGGCCGGGACGCTTCTTGTCTTGGCCACCCTCGGCGCGTTTATCGCGCTGTTCGTCCCCTGGCACGACTTCCGTGTCCATCACCTGCTGCCGACGTTCCCGCTGGTGGCAGTGTTGAGCGCTACGGCACTGCAGGCCTTACGTGAGCGGCAGGCGACCGTTGGACGGGTGGCGATCGGTCTGCTGGTCGTGAGTTCGGCCGCCTACGCGGGCGTCGGGGTCGCCGGCTACGCCGACAGCCCGCGCGACCGGGCCGTCGACTGGCTGGACCAAAACGCCGACGACGGAGACACCATCGAAGTTTACCGCCGACACTTTCAGGACACGGCGATCCCGCACGGAGCGGCTATCAATCATCTCTTCGGGCCCGAAAACGTCTACGAGCGCGACGAGCCGTGCCCGACCTACGTGCAACTCGGGTATCGGGATCTGCTATATCTCTCCGAGGGGACCTACTTCCGAGCCAATTCAGACCGGGCTGAGTACGTCCGAGAACTGCTCGACGGCGAGTACGGCTACGAACTCGTCGCCGAATTCGGTTCGCGACCGCGGAACTTCGTCCCCGAACGCCCGACACCCGGATCACCCACGGACCTGTTCCCTCTGGGAATCGTCCCGCAGACGGGTCACTACGCCGACGAGCAGGAACTCCGGCCCAATCAGTACACGGCTATCCTGGAACTGACCGGCGAGTGCGATCAAGAGCGCAGTCCACCGTTCTGAGACGGACAGTTCAATCCACGCTGGCCTCGAGTTCGCCGTCCCAACCTTCGAGACCGCAGGCTAAACTCTCGATCGGCCCCTCGACACCTTCGTAGGCGGCGATGAGCCGGGCCGCCTGGATGCTGGCCTGCCCGTGGGGACAGACGGTGACGACCCGCTCGGCACCGTCCAGCGCGTCCACCTCGCCCGTCAGTCTCGGCAGTGGAAGGTTCTCGCTCCCGGGGATGTGTCCCCGCTCGAAGGTGTCGGGCGATCGCACGTCGACGACCCGAACGTCGCTATCGGACTCCAGTAAGTCCCGCAACTCAGCGGCGGAAAGTTCGCCATCCATGTCGCCTCTTCGGGGGACCACCGGGAAAACCACCACGGTACTACGTCGGCCTCGACCCCCTCCTGCCTCCTCAAAGCAGGCCTTCTTCGCGGGCCAGCAACAGCCCCTCGATCGTCGCGTCGTTGGCGGGGTCGGCCCGGGCTCGTTCGAGGGCGTCCGCGACCGGGACGGTCGTGACTTCGAGGAACTCGTTGTCGTCCAAGTCCGTCTCGACCGGCTCGAGCCCCTCGGCGAAGACGATCCCGCGCTCGTGGCGCATCGCGCCCGTCGCGACCCAGAAATCCTCCAGCAAGGAGGCCCCGGCGGGGTCGAAACCGGTCTCCTCGCGGAGTTCTCGCGCCCCGGCTTCAGTGTAGGACTCGCCGTCCTCGACGATCCCCGCGGGGAACTCCAGGCAGTGCTCGCGGATCGGCGGGCGATACTGCTCGACCATCACCAGTTCGTCGCCGACCAGGGGCACGACGACGACTGCTGGCGGTAGTTCGGCCCAGTAGTAGCGTTTCGTCGTTCCGTCGGGCTGTTCGACGCGGTCGTAGCCACCGTCGAACCAGCCCGTCTCGTACTCGACGCGCGATTCCAGGATCGGCCAGTCGTGGGAGTTGTCGTCCTGTCTTGTCATGATTGAGTCACCGTGAGTCGGTAGATCGTTCCTTCGAACCGGACGTAGACCGCATCGGCCTCGCTCGTGTCCATCGATCGCTGCTGAAGGGCCGTTATCTCGTCGAACGGCGAGTGAGTGAACGCCTCTTTGAAGCCGACGTAGCCTTTCCAATAGGGGTCCGATCGTCCGGGTTCGTCGGCGGTGGCGTCCGCGATTGCTGCCGTCGTATAGGGGTAACGCCGCTCGTCGAGATCACTGCCGTTGATCGCGGCGTGATCCTCGACTGGCGTTGCAGTCAGGTAGTACGGATCGCCGCTCTTGATGTAGTTCGGGAGCGCGCCCAGCGCGAGCAAGAAGACGACGATCCCGAGAATCACCAGCAGGGCGATGCGCGTCCGACGGCGCATCTATTCGCCCTCCACGGCTGGTTCGTCGGTCGTCTTCCCGCCTTGGTGGGTTCCCTCACGCTCGCCCAGAACGTCTCGATACAACTGCCCGAACGCCTGCCGTCGCAGTGTCCCGACCGCAGCCTCGCGGGCGTCCGCAAACGTGGTCGCGACGATCCGGTCGGCGAAGGCGGGCGCGTGCCAGACGACCCCCTCGACGTGTTCGCTTCCGGTCTGAACGACCGTAGCGTCCCGCTCCGTGCAGAACGCCTCGAACTCCTCGTGGGTGCCGACCCGGACTTCTAGCAGCGAGGCGAACAGCGCGTCGTGACCGGTCGCGATCACGTCGTCTGTGACCAGTCGGTCGTACTCCTCGCCGTCGAGTTCCATCGCTCGCCCGACTTCGCGGACGACGGTCCCGGCGGCCGCCTGGAGGTCGGCGTACTGCTCGCGTGCCTCGGCAACCGTCTCGGGCGCGAACAACCCCTCGGTGTCCATGTTCCGCCGTTGGACGGGCGCCCACTACTCGGTTTCGCCCGCGTCAGTTGTGACGTCCTCGTCGTCGCGTGCCGCACGCTCGCGGCGCTCTCGGGTGAGTTCGTAGGCTTCCCGGAGAGCGGCCTGGGCCTCATCGTCCAGAGGCCGGTTCGCATCTGCCCGGACGTCACCCGCTAGCTCCTCGAAGGCGACGCCCGGTTCGTGAGTGCTGTTCTGGAAGACGGCCGAATCCGGTGCGTGTGCGTGGCCCTCCGCCGCGTCGTCGACAGCAAGATCGACTTTCTCTGCCTCGTCGACGACCTGTTCGGCCAGCCCTGCGTCGTCCTCTTCGTCCCAGCCCGGAGCGTGCTCCTCGAGCCAGATCTCGTGATCGTCGTCGCCCAGTAGCGCCGTGAAGGCCAGGTGGTCCGCTAGGTGCTTGGCGTCGGCCTGCGGGGCCGCACAGACCGGGCACGCGTATCCCATGTCCGAACGCAGGCGGGCCCGACAGAAAGACCTCTCGTTACCCCCAGGTCCGGAGCATGACAAGCGCGTCCTCGCCGTCGTCGTAGTACCGCGGGACCGTCCGCCGATGGACGAACCCCGCCTGGCGGTACAGACGCTTTGCCCCCTCGTTGCTCTCCCGGACCTCGAGTTTGATCGAGCCAACGCCGGTCGAGCGGAGCGTACAGACTGCCCGCTCGAGGAGCTGTCTACCGATCCCCCGGCGTCTTTGTTCGGGATGAACGGCCAGGTCCTTGACGTGACCGAGCGCCTCGCCGTGGTTGGGGACGGAATCTGCGACGACGTACCCCACGACTGTACCGTCCGAGGGTGCGTTCCCGCGACTGATCGCCACGAGGAACGCGGGCGCGTCGAGAAACCGCTCGAAGGCCGCCACTGACCACGGCTGTGGGAACGACTGGCGTTCAATGTCGGCGACGGCCAACAGATCGGAACGCGTGGCCGGTCGGATGAAGGGGACCGTGGCTTCGCCGGGAACGACAGTCGTCACGGTGCAAGCTACGACAGGGGCCTACAAAGACGTAACGACAGTCCCACCGCCGCCAAAAGACACTTAATAACCGGCGGACAACTAGCGCATGCACCCATCCGGGTGCCACCCCACCCCCACCCCCACTATTCGTTTTTCTATCGATTCGTGACCGTCAGGTCCGGCCATGGGCCTGCGTCGATCGACAGGCTGGAACTCTTCGTTACTGGTGGCGTGGTCACGCTCCCGATAGAGCGGGACTGTCAACGATCGGTTTGATATCCAAGACGTGTTTCAATTTCGCTATTCAACTCTTGGAGCTGTCGTGAAACGGTTGCTGGCGTTGCCATCTCAGCGCGATACTCTTCGATGAGTGAGCGCACCTCTGGGAACGACTGAATGAGTGCTCCATTCGTTGCTGCACTATCGATCGTATCTTGAAGCTGAGTGAATGCAGTCACGAAGTGGGGGTTTTCTTCAAACCAACCTGACGTCTGTAACTGCCTGATTGCATCTGTTGTGACCGGGAAGTAGCCAGTCTCCTGATGCCACTGGGCCTGTTGCTCAGGCTCCAACAGCCAGTCGAAGAATGCACGCACCACCGACTCAGTTTCATTCGCAAGTCCATCACCAACCCACAACGAAGCCCCACCAACAACTACTCCATTTCGTTCATTCAAGACTGGAAGCGGTGCCGTTTCAACAGCAAAATCGGCACGCCTGACAATCGAATTGAGAGACGACGTTGACCCGATCAACATAGCTACTCGTTCATCATGGAACTCTTTTTTCGCCGTGCCACGGGCTTTGACGCCAGGATTTTGATATAACCCATCATGCTCCATCGTCACCCACCAATCAAACAACTCTCTGCCCGTCTTACTATCTATGTACGCCTCGTTCGGCGTTCCAGTGCGACCATTCTCTGCATCGACTAGTTGTTGACTGTCCTCAGCAAACCACTGCTCAACAAACCACGAGTAGTTCGCAAATGTGATCCCGAATTCTGCGACGCCTTGTGAGACAAGCTGTTCACTCGCACGTTTGACCTCGCTCAACGTCTCTGGTGGGTTCTCTGGATCCAACCTGGCTTGAGTAAACAGCTCTTTGTTGATCACCAAAATCGGGTTTGAGGAGTTGAACGGTACAGACTGGAGTGTTCCCTCAATCGTATAGTACTCCTGGACCGAATCAACGAGAGAGTGTTGTGTCTGTGCTGGCAACAACTCACCCGCCGGCTTGAACGCCCCGCTCTCATAGGCTTTCAGAGTGCTGATCTCGTTAACCTGTGTGATTGCTGGCGCATCTCCTTCTTCTGCAGCCGCCAGTGCTTCTGTCAGAGTCCCATCATAGCTCCCCATCGATGAGAGGTTGAAATGCACTCCACCATACTCTTGTTCAAACTCACGAACGAGATCCGTCAGTATCAACGCTTTCTGCCCACCCATCGCGTGCCAGAAGTCAACCTCTGTATCCGTCTTCGAAACAACTCGCTTCACGCGTTCGCCAGTCTCAAACTGCTCACTGGCACCCTCAAGACCGTCTGCCTCAGCCGTTAGCGTTTCAACTTCCGTGACGATATCTGTGATCGATTTCGTTTGAGTCTCCGTCGCTTCAGCCGCAGTCTGTGCAGCAGCACTCGTTTCTTCGCTCCCCGCACTCACATCGTCCACCATTGCAACGACTTCCTGCGTTGTCGAAGCCTGTTGATCAATCGCCTCACTGGTCTCCTGAATACTTTGACTCGCCTCGGTTGACATCTCGACAACCTCGTCCAACTCCGTAATCGCGGTTTGCACTACCTCCCGCGTGTCGTCAACTGCATCCTCCGTCGAATGCATCTTCTCAACAGCTGTTTGTGTCTGCTCGTTCACCTCTTCGATTGAGCCTGCAATATCATCGGTCGCTTCTTTCGTCTCCGTTGCCAGAGACTTAATCTCGTCCGCTACGACAGCAAACCCATCACCACTTTGATCGGCACGGGCGGCCTCGATATTCGCATTGAGCGCAAGCATATTCGTCTCCTCAGCAATATCTGTGATGAACTCCATTACCTCCTCAATCCCACCCATCAATTCATTCAAACCCTCAATTTCTGTCACCAGATCATCTGTCTGGGACTCCATAGACTCCAACACAGCAAGCGCGTCACTTGCTGCCCGCTGTGCTGAATCACCCCGCTCAATCGTCTCGCTTGCGTTCGTTGCTATCTCATCTGTCGATGCAGCCACCTCTTCGATCGTCGCTGATAAGCTTTCCAACTCATCAAGCACCTCTCCCAACTTGTCACTCTGCTCTTCAGCACCACGCGCGATATCATCGACCGATGTGTCGATTTCTTCGCTTTTGTCGCTGACAGCATGGATTTCGTCCTCAACAGTCTTTGTCGCATCCGTCACAGTCTGGCTGGCCGTTTTCAACTGCTGAGCAATCTCATTCCACCGCTTTATCATCTCATTGTAGGTGGCAACAAAGTCGGTAATCGTGTCGATATCAGAATCTATCTCAGCACGCCGAGTCAGATCACCGTCGGCATTTGCCGTGACAACGCCCTGTAACTCATTCACTGAACCCTCATAGTCGTGAAGCCGCTGGTCCTTCTCTCGCAATTCAGCCTCCAACCCCTCAACACGGTCCTCCAGATTGCGGACACGCTCCTGAGCAATATTACGCTCATTATGCAACTCTGTGATGACCGCTCGTACCTCCGTCTTGGACAGCCCATCTAAATCGAACGACTCAACACTTTCCGTCACAATCTCATTGCCACCGCTTTCAAAGTTTGATGAGGGTGTCTTTCCCATCTCTATATCCCCATCAGTCATCTCTGATCCATCTGTAGTACCCGGCTCATCTTTGAAGTTTCCCGCCAGCAAACCGAGTAGTTGTTTCATAACCCCACAAAGCCGTTCTTCATAATAAAATCTTAGGCTCTTGCCCAACTTAGCGAAACACGTTGACGACGAAGCACTCAACAAGCGCGTGCAGCGGTGCTCCAGCAAGGTTGAGCGTCCGGACGAACCCGTAGGTTCGGACGGACTACTCCAATCCTGGTTTGGAGAGACCACGGAATTTCGCCAGCCACGGATTCAACAGTGACCAGAGACACTCGACCTGGTTGATGTAAACGCCGTCATCAGTGATATATTCTTGGTCGCGTCGCAAAACTATTTAATCTTTTCTACCGTAATTTACAGTAAAAACATCATAATATCGAATATATTTGCGAAATTGTGGAAAAACAGCGGGTAATGCTGTTTGGGTAGGCATACTCCAGCATTGTTGGCGGGATGCCGTGATTCTCACGCTGTTTCACTGGGCTTGGCAAGAGCCAAAAAAGCGAGCGCCGCGAGTTTCGGGGCGGTCCCGATCAGTCGTCGGCAGGCGTCCCAGACCCGGACTGTTCGTACTGCAACTTGGTGTGGGGGAGCTTGCCGCCGTCGGCGAGGATCTCCCGTTCACGCTCGGAGGCGTCCAGGTAGCCCGTCGCCTCCCACTCGTCGTTGACCCGGATCGTGAACTCCTCGGCACCGGATCGGACGGCACCCGCTACGTCGTCGACGATCTCGATGTCGTCGCCCTGGTCGATCTTCTCGTACGTTTCCTCGTCGATCTCTAAGGGCAGCAGGCCGAAGTTGAACAGATTGGCCTTGTGGATGCGCGCGAAGCTCTGGGCCAGCACACCCTCGACGCCTAAGTACATCGGGCAGAGGGCTGCGTGCTCCCGGGAAGAGCCCTGGCCGTAGTTCTCGCCCGCAACCAGGAACCCGCCGTCGGCGTCCAGCGCACGCTGGGCGAAGTCCTCGTCGACCCGCGAGAGGGTGAACTCCGAGAGCTTGGGGACGTTCGACCGATACATCAGGATGTCCTGGGTTGCCGGGATGATGTGGTCGGTCGTGATGTCGTCGCCCATCTTCAGCAGCGTCGGCCCGCCCAGGTCAGCCTCGAGGGGATCCTTCAGCGGCACGTCGCCGATGTTCGGCCCCTTGATGAGGTCGTCGTCGACGGCGTTTTCGGGCTCGATGATGTCCGTGTCGGCACCGTAATATTCGTCGGGTAGTTCCATACCCGGTGCGTCCAGGTCACCGAGTTCCGTAGCCAAATCACGCGGGTCGACAATCTCGCCGGCGATGGCCGACGCGGTCGCGACCTCCGGGGAGACCAGGTAGACGTTGTCGTCCTCCAGGCCCGACCGCCCCTCGAAGTTCCGGTTGAACGTCCGCAGGCTGACCGAATCAGAGGCGGGCACGTGGCCGATCCCGATACAGGCCCCACAGGTGGCTTCCGAGAAGTTGACGCCGGCGGCCATCATCTCTGAGGCCCAGCCTTCCCGGGCGAGCATCTCGGAAGCCTGCTTCGAGCCGGGGGCGACGATCATCTCGGTCGTCGGATCGATCTCGCGGCCTTCGAGCATCTTCGCCGACGGAAGAATGTCCTCGTAGGCGCCGTTGGTACACGAGCCGATGATGACCTGCTCGACGTCCGTGCCTTGAACTTCCCGGACCGGAACGACGTTGTCGGGCATCGACGGCGTGGCGATCAGCGGCTCCAGATCCGAGAGGTCGACCGTGATCTGGTCGTGATACTCGGCGTCCTCGTCCGGGCCGATCTCGACGTACTCCTCGGCCCGGTCGAGTCGGGAGAGGAAGTCTTTGGTCTTCTCGTCGGTCGGGAAGATCGACGTCGTCGCGCCCAGCTCCGTGCCCATGTTGGTGATAGTCGTCCGCTCGGGCACGGTCAGCGTCTCGACGCCCGGGCCAGTGAACTCAAGAACCTTTCCGACGCCACCCTTCACCGAGAGCCGCCGGAGCAGTTCGAGGATGACGTCTTTGGCGGTCGCCCACTCCGGCAACTCGCCCTCCAGACGGACGTTGACGATCTCGGGCATCTCGATGTAGTAGGCGCCGCCACCCATCGCCACCGCGAGGTCGAGTCCGCCCGCGCCGATCGCAAGTTCGCCCAGGCCGCCGGGCGTCGGCGTGTGGCTGTCCGAACCGAGCATCGTCTTGCCCGGCGCGGCGAAGTGCTCTTTGTGGACCTGGTGGCAGATCCCGTTCCCCGGTCGCGAGAAGTACGCGCCGTACGTCCCAGCCGCCGAGCGCAGGAACCGATGATCGTCGGTATTTTTAAAGTCGAATTGATACGTCTGGTGGTCACAGTACTGGGCCGCCAGTTCCGTCTGTACCTCTTCGAGGTCGAGTGCCTCGAACTGCAGCCAGACGAGCGTCCCCGTCGTGTCCTGTGTGAGTGCCTGATCGATCTCGATGCCGATCTCCTCGCCTGGAGTCAGTTCCCCTTCGACGAGGTGGTCGTCGAGGATCTTCTCCGTGAGCGTCTGTCCCATATCGTCCAGTAAGAGGCTGCGCACGGACATAAATCCCCGGTGTTGGCGCGAATGCTGCGGGTTCGCCCTCTGGCGGTTTCTCCGTTCCCCGATGATCGACCGTGTCGGTCATGCCTGGTCGGCTTTCGGAGTCTCGAACCTGAACGTCGATCCAAACGTCGGAACGCTCTTGGTCCCGAGCGGCGATCCCCCGCTATGTTCAAGAGCGGTCACTTCGTCGCCGCACAGCTTGAGGACCTCCGTGACGACCAGATCCAGCCAAACGGTGTCGATCTGACACTCGATGCGGTATTCGAGCAGGTCGAAGCCGGTCGAGTCGGTCGTGATGGCAAGACAGTGGGCGGGCGCGAGCGCATCGAAGGCGAGGACGGCATCTTCGATCTCTCTCCCGGTGGGTACGTCGTCCGGTACGCCGAAGTCGTCCGGATTCCTGACGGCCACGTCGGGTTCCTGTTGCCCCGCTCCTCATTGCTGCGGAACTCCTGTATGCTCGATACCGCTGTCTGGGACGCCGGTTACGAAGGGCGCGGCGAGGGTCTACTCGAAGTCCACCACCGGATCGAGTTGGAAGCGGGCGCCCGCATCGCCCAACTCGTCCTCGCTGAGGCCGCACATCAGAATACCTACGAGGGATCGTATCAAGGCGAACATTTGTCGTAATCGCTGTTCGGATCGGTCGATAGCCTCGCGACCCGGTTTTGACACCCCTTATATACTACTTGATTATACAAGTGCTACTGTTATGTGGCCAGCCCCTCCAGAATGAGGGTACGGTGTTGGCGCGACCCGCTGACATCGGAGCCCGTGCCTCTGACATACCTGTGCTCCGGGTTGCCGACACCGTGCGTGGAACGGGGGGGAGCTCCGCCCGGTCCCGATTCTAGTCCAGTCACTGTATGGGTCTGTTCTCTCACGCCGTGAGTCTGGTCTGTCTTTCGGATATGTATCACGTGAGAATCGCGGAATTTATGTCACGAAGACACATCTTTCCGCCCAGATGGATTTCGGACAATGATCGCCTGTTGCCGATTCGATGCCGAGGTACTCCAGCCTACCTTCGCGGAGTATCCGGATCTCAGTCTCGAACTCGAGGGGCTTCACGCCGGTGAATCGACGCCGTTTCGTCTCGTCTTCTGGGCACGGGGGGTTCCGGCCGCTGATCTCGACGCGTCCCTCGCCGACGATCCGACTGTCGAGGATGTGCGGCGACTCGCGACGACCGCCGAGGCGCCGCTCTATCGTACTATCCATCCGGGGGATCTGCCGGCAGTGTCGATCTATAACGCCGCGATCGAACACGATGCACTGTTGCTCGCGGCGATCAGCGACGGCGAGGGTTGGGACGTCCGGTTCCGAATCCCGGATCGTGATGCCCTCTCGGCGCTCTGTGAGCGATGTCGCGACCTCGGCGTCCGGGTCGACGTCACGTCGATCCACGACCGGGACGAGGCGACTTGCTACGGGTTCGGGTTGACGCCTTCCCAGCGCGAAATCGTCACGCTCGCCTGGAATCGGGGCTACTTTTCGGTCCCGCGGGAGACCACGCTCGCCTCGCTGGCCAACGAACTCGACATCTCACAGCAGGCAGCCTCCGAACGTCTCCGCCGGGGTCTGTGGGTACTCGTCTCTAACACCGTCTGTGAACGTGACGCGGACGGGACCGCCGACAGGCAGTGATTTCTCCCAATCAGTTTATATTTCAGGGGCTGCCTTGATTCGGGATAGCGGAGACACGATCCGGACGAACCACGACGCTTTAGAGGTCCGGAACTGTCCGACGATTGTCGCTCTTTCACGGCGCGAAACTGGTAAGAGTCCCTATATACGTCACGGTCGTCGGAATATGTATATGTGCCCAGACGATCTATACGTAATTCCTGACGTGGCCGAGGGAGGCGGTGAAGACTGGATTCAGCCCCGTTCTGTCGACGAAATCGTTATCGACGCAATTCTCGACGCGACCGAGTACGAAGCCGGGGACCTTGATCCGCTCGGCGAGTACGTCGATGACGACTCACTCGGATCGCTGTTCGACGACGAGACTGATCTGGAAACACTCTCCTTCGAAGTCGATCCCTACGAAGTGACGGTCCATCAGTCGGGCGCGGTCGACATCGTTGCTGTCGAGTGACCCAAAAGTTGTCTGTAACGACTGGATCTCAACATCTTTACCTGCGGCCGCCCCTTGTGGAAGTATGACCCGAATCGCACTCATCGCTCACGACGACGAGAAACCTGAGATGATCGACTTCGTTCGTTCCCACGAGGACGATCTCTCGGGGTTCGACATCGTCGCTACCGGGACGACTGGCAAGCGAATCATGGAAGAATCTGAGTTAGATGTCGAACGGAAACAATCCGGGCCGCTAGGTGGCGACACGCAGATCGGCGCGGAAGTGGCTGATGAGGGCCTCGACGGCATTGTCTTCCTCCGGGACCCATTGACTGCCCAGCCACACGAACCCGACATTTCAGCGCTGCTTCGTATCTGTGACGTCCATGACACGCCTATGGCGACGACCCGGACCTCCGCGGAGTTCCTGATCGAAGGACTCGCCGACGAGTAACGGACCGCCGCCTTTCGAAATCCTTTTCCTACCGCTTGCCGACTTTCCGAACAGGCCGCCTTAGCTCAGATTGGGAGAGCACTCGACTGAAGATCGAGCTGTCCCCGGTTCAAATCCGGGAGGCGGCACTCAACATTTTGTTCCGTCGCATAGCCTCGCGGCGCTCGGATCCACTCCTTGTGGAGACGTAGGAAAAGAACTCGGCACTCCTATCGGTCACGTCTGGTGAAACCGCGACTCGTTTCGCTCGTCGCGGTATAGGGTGTCCATTCCTATCGGTAGGAAGCCTTGATCCCGTCCAGTAGCACTTCGGGATCGCGGTAGTGCTTGCTGATCGGCGGGATCTCGTCCTCGTCGAGGTTGAGAAACTCGTAGACAGCGGTCATCGCCGAGCGCACCGAGTACTCGACGGTGAACACGACATCTCGGTCCAGCTCGGCGTACTGGCCGAGGAAGGCGAGGTTGTTCGACCCGTCCGGGATCACTCTCGGTCGGTCGCCGGGCTCGCGGGGCTGGAAATGAGCCGTGATGAACGGCATCATGCAGGGGATGCAGTTCACGTCTTTTAGGATCTCAGGTAGGCGCTCCTCACAGTTCAGGTGATAGCACAGTTCCTCAAGGATCTCTCGGCCGGTGCATTCGGACATTTTCTTCTCGACGTAGTTGCCTTTCCGGTCGGGGAACAGTGCGTAGCCCCAGAAAACCTTCACGTCGTCGGGCTGGTTCGCGAAGTGTGGCTGGGCGGCGACCACGGTGGACATGAGCCAGTTCGAGTCGACGTAGGTCACCAGGCCGTTTCCGGGCTCTTCTCGCGTGAACTCGACGATATGCTCGAACAGATCGGTGTTGTCCAGCGTGACGGTGAACGACTCCCACTTGGTCTCTTGAACGTTCCCAGCGAAGACCTCGGGATCGCCGAACTGTGGGTTGTTCTCGGCGAGGTTTCGCCAGAGTTCCCAGGATGCCCCGGTCTCGTTGGTTTGGGGGGCCTCGTCCATCGTTCCGAGATCGGAGCCGTCGGTCATCGACCCGTTCGTGACGAACACCATGTCCGTCGGGTCGACATCCACGGTTTCGTGGTCGTCATCGGCCTCCATGTGGATGCGCTCGACGGTCCGACCTTCTCGGGAGGTGACCACGTCCATGTCGGTTACTTTGGTGTTGTACTGGAAGTCGACCCCGTTGTCGTCGAGCCACCGCCGGAGCGGCAGGATCATGGAGTCGTACTGGTTGTACTTGGTCCGATCGATCCCCTCCATGGTGTGCAACTGAGGAAACTCGTGGAAGAACCGGTACATGTACCGGCGAACCTCGGCGACGCTGTGCCAGGGCTGGAAGGCGAAGATAGTCGCCCAGACGTACCAGAAGTTCGTCTCGAAGAACTCCTCTCGGAACCACTCCTCGATCCGGGTGTCGCCCAGGCGCTGTTCGGGCGTTGCCAGCAGGCGGACCAGCGCGAGTCGATCCTGCGTGTCTAGTTCGTACTGGGAGGCGTCGATCCGGCGACTGCCCGACATCAGCCGAGTTTCCGCGTAAGACTCGTAGCGCCGGTTGAACTCGTTCATCTCCTCCTTGACGGAGGTGTCTGGGTCCTCCAACGACGGAATCGTCCGGAAGAGGTCCCACGTGCACTCGTAGGCGGGGAAGTTGAACATGCGCCCGCCACGGATGACGTACCCCTCGTCGGGATCGCCGGCACCGTCCATCGCGCCACCCATCACGTCGAGTTTCTCGTAGACGTGGATGTTCTCGCCGGGTACATTGCCATCCCGGATCAGGAACGCGGCGCCGGCCAGTCCCGCGATGCCGCCACCGGCGAAGTGGGCTTCGCGCTCGCTAGCCGGCGGCGTCTGGTTGTATCGGTCGGTACTCATCGGTCGCCCTCCGGCACGCTGTCAGTTGCTTCACGTACGGTGTCCGATTCGACTGTCGGCAATTGTGTGGTCATAGTCCATATCTCCTGTTCGGTGGGGCAACGCCGAAAGTCGATCTGTTCGCCGTCTCCACACACCTACCAGTACGGCTTCCCGGTAGCTAACAGTTTGCAGGATATATCCTGCTATTTATCAGATATCTTCGCCGAGATTCAAGTCGAGCCAGCGATCGTTCGTTCGAGCAACTGACGCTGTCCACGTCCCAATCGTTCTGACAGGGCCGAAGTTATCGTGTTCAGCTCGTCAGCGAGTTCCGAGAGGTTCGACTCGCGCGGCATGTCGAAGTACCCCATCCGGTAGACCACACGCAGCGCCTCGTGCTGGGGCGTGGTCTGACCGTCGTCGTCCCTATCGGCCTCTGTTTCGAAGAGTCGGAGTGGCCGTAACTCGACGCTCGTCGCGCCACAGGGCAGGCAGAGCGGCTCTCGGCCGTCCCTCTGTGTTCCATTCAATCGGCTGTCTGCTAGACCGGTGTCTGCCACACGGGTGGCGACGACCGGCAGTGGAGGAAAACGTCATGGTGACGCCGGGGGACAGCACCGAGGTGATGGACTGAACGACCGTGGTCGATCCCCTCACTTTTTCGCTCTTTCGGTTCAGGGAGCGATCCTCGGACTGTTCGTCGTCGCCGCCCGTCGCGGGAACGTCACAGCCGCTGTCAACGCTTTCGGCGCGTTCACTTTCGCGGTGGCTCCCGCTATTCTCGGAATCGGATTCCGGCTATTGGTAAACCGATCGCTCGCTCAGCCCCCCTTGCTCGGGATCTGGCTCGGCATCGCCGGGTTCCTCCACTCACTTGTCATGCTCGGACGCTACGAATCGACGTGGTGGTGAGACCCCCTCACTCACACCGTCTCGGCGGCGTTCGTCGCGGCGTTGCTCTATGCGGCGTTCCCCGCTCTGGCCGGGAACATGTCCTTTCCGTGACCGTCGGCGCAATGACGGTCGCGTTCACGGTCGTGATCGGCGTCTGCTGGGAACTGCTCGAATTCGTCGCCCGCGATGTGGCCGACCGACTCGATGTCGACCCGGGCTCGTCCACTACGGCTGGCGCCATACGGTCGTCGATCTCGGTTTCGACGTGGTCGGCGCGATCGTGGTCCTCGCCTTCGACGTGCGCGTCTTCGTTTCGGCCGTCGAACGGTTCCCGACTCTGACCGAACAGCTGTTCGTCGCCAGTGGGCGTCGCGTATGAATAGAACGCCGTCGAAAAACGAGAGAGTCGAACGACGGGCCAAGTGATCTACGCGACCAGCAGTTCTTCGCCGCGCTCGACTTTGATCCGGCAGGGTGGTGTGATCTTGTTGTAGGCGCGTCGGAAAGCTTCCTTTACGGCAGCGGCCTGATCGACCTCACAGTATGCTGTGAACAGGCGTTCGCCGGATTGGACGCGGGCAGCCGTACCGACGATCTTGCCGAAGGACTGGCGCATGCCGTCCGAGACGCGGTCTGCCCCGGCCCCGGTTGCCTGTTTGTTCTCCCGGATGACCTGGTGGGGGAACTTCCGGAGGACCATCTTGTAGTTGCCCTCGCCGAATTCCTTGATGAGGTGGCGGTTCGCCGAGAGGCGCGAGGCCTCCATCGAGCCGTGACGTAGCTGGACGGACTCTTCGACCACCAGCGAGATCTGGACGGGGTAATCCTCGGGATCGGCGTCGGCGTCGCCCATCTTGTGCTGTGCGATCTTCGAACCGGGAATGCCCGTGATGTACTCACGCCGGGTATACGACGGCTTGTCGATGTCCCGGTACATCGAGGCTGGTTTTTCGGACATGGTTTCTCTTAGCCGAAGAGAGGGAAACCGTTCAGATAAGGGCTTCGAAGCCGCCCGCCCACAGTTCTCGACGCGTCGTCGAATACTATCGGTCGTCGGCACTGACACCTGTGCCGGGCTGTCGCCCGTCCGTCGTCGATTCTTCCCGAACGATGTCGTTCCGGAGCGATCTAACGTCCTCGAGCATATCAGGTACCCGTTCGCGTGCCAGCGCGTCGGCCGCCTCCAGTGATTCGGTTGCCCGATCACGGGGCGTCTGGAGGCTCGAACGATGGGTGGCGACGTTCTCGCTCGCGTGTTCTCGTGCACGCTGGCAATAGGCCTCCACCAGGTTCCGGGCGGCAACTTCCAGTGCTTGCCGGGCCTTCTCCCGATCGATGTCGAACCGGGGTCGGTCACGGCCCCAGTCCAGGGTGTATACGGTTTCGTACCGATGGATTGTCGTCTTCCACCAGCGGATCGCCGCTTCGGGGTCCTCGGTCGCGGCGGCGACTTCGCGGGCGAACTCGGCGGCTTCGCGGGGTGCTCTGGCGAGTCTCCGGCGGTCGGCGAGGACGATTTCGCGCCGCTGGATCAGTTCTTCGTCGGGTGGCTTCTCGGCGTCGACCTCGATCGCTCGAGTGTAGGCGTCCGCGGCCGCTTCGATGTCGTCGAAGGCCGCTTCGAGTTCGCGGTCGTCCCACTGACGCTCGGCCCGCTCGAACAGGCGATCACCACGTGCCGCGTAGGCCTGCCGACGCAACGCCGTCAGATCGGCTCGAACAGCGGTGATTTCCTCTCCCAGGACGGCGTCGACGCCGGGTAACGAACCGATGATCTCGCTGGCAGTGTCCAGTTCACTCTCGACGGTTTCGAAAAGCGAGCAGGTCTCGGAACCGATCTCCTTTTCGATACGTTCTTCGAGACGATCGAGCGTCCGTCGGGCACGATCGAGGTGATCCTCGGCCGTCCGCCAGGTCCCGACGAGGTGTCCGGCACGTTCCCGAACGGGATCGAGGTTCGCCCAGCAGGGAAAGCGATAGGTACCGTCGGCTGTCTCGACAAGTAACGTCTCTCCGAGCAGCCGGTTCTCGATCGAGACGTCTCTGACGTCCGAGAGTCGGATCGAGATCGTTCGATCGCCGTCCGATCGACCGACGGCGAACAGGATCCGGCAATCGGTCAAGAGTGCCACTCCAGCGTACCATCGGTCCGGGCGATACGCTTGGCTTCCTTCCACGATGACGCCGTTTCGATGGTTCCACAGACAGAACTGCGGCTGTTCGGCGTCCCGGAGATACGTCTCCAGCGATCGATCTGCGAGCAACGGACGTCCAAGCAGTCCGTCGGTTTCGGTCGCAGTGAGCGGCGCTCTGTCCGGATCCTCCTCCGAGAAGTCGGTCACCCCTTGCACATAACCACCCTGACCTACCCGTTAAATACTCATCAATGAAAGTACAAAAATCCATCCTTGTCGGACTACCGTCTTCCGACAGCGGGGGTGGTCCAGTCTGCATGTCGGGATGAATGACCGGCGGTGACACGCGGGTTACTGCGACGCTTTTGGCCGTCCAGACACAACGGCAACACACGATGAATATGCTCGTTGACGGCGAGTGGCGAACCGACGCCTACGAGACAACCAACGAAGACGGCACCTTCGAGCGCCAGACGACTGCCTTCCGTGATCGCATCGAGGACGAGCCCGATGCCCACTTCCAGCCCGAATCCGGGCGGTATCATCTCTACGTCTGTCGGGCCTGTCCCTGGGCTCACCGGACACTGATCACGCGGAAATTGAAGGGATTGGACGACGCAATCACCGTCGACTACGTCGACCCCTACCGCGGCGACGACGGCTGGCAGTTCACCCCCGAGAAGGACGGCTGTACGCCCGATAGGGTCAACGGCGCGGACTATCTCCGTGAGGTCTACGTCAAAGCCGATCCCAACATGACCGGTCGTGTGACTGTCCCTGTCCTCTGGGACAAACAGGAAGGCACCATCGTCAACAACGAGTCCGCCGAGATCATGCGGATGCTCGACACCGAATTCGACGGTGTCGCCGACAACGACGTGGACCTCTACCCGGAGGGTTACCGCGAGGAAGTCGACCGGCTCATCGAGGAGATCTACGAGCCCATCAACAACGGCGTCTACCGGACCGGATTCGCCGACTCCCAGGCGGCCTACGACGAGGCGGTCGCGGAGTTGTTCGACGCCCTGGATCACTGGGACTCGGTACTAGCCGACCAGCGCTACCTCGCGGGCGACCGCCTGACGGAGGCCGACATCGCGATGTTCACCACGCTCGTGCGTTTCGACGAGGTCTACCACACTCACTTCATGTGCAATCATCGGCTGATCCGGGAGTACGACAACCTCTGGCCGTATCTGCGGGACGTCTATCAGACAGGAGACATCGCCGAGACGGTGGACATGGACCACATCAAAGAGCACTACTACACGACTCATCCCGACGTGAGTCCCAAGCGGATCGTCCCGAAGGGACCGGACCCGGACTTCGAGGCCCCACACGACAGGAACGACCTGTCCGGCACTCCGCCGGCCGATCTAGTGTAGCGGCCTTCAACCCCTTCCATGACAACTAAAGACTTCAAAGGCGTGCCACTGTGTATATGACAGCACTTGACCCGTCGACCGATCAGGACACCTTTGTGCATATAATAGAGTTAGAATGAAAATACTAAGTTAATGAAAATAACAAGCTGTGGAGAGCCCTTCTCTTTATTATAGTTCTATGTCTAATCTAATCTAGAATATTAACATGATCAGATCGCCGGATTAGTCTCGCTGATCTTTGCCGTATACCTGATATTGAGTACTTGTAAGTGAAGATTCTAAGTGATCGTCGTCAAGCAGTCGTATTACGTCCCATTTCTTTCTCATATCTGGTATATGTATACCCCACTCTCCACTCTCATCTGCTTGTATTTCTATCCCGAGGTCGTAGTCACTCACAATACTTTCAACCTGTGATTGGTCCAGAGAATCATAGAGTCCCCGCTCTTCGATTGATTTCATCTTACGTAGTGCTCTCCGGTCGCCAAGAATTGAATCAACAAATTCGTCCATATTATGTATACGTAATTCGGAACTGTCTATTCCCCTGAGGACATCATTTGCATGACGCTCATACTGGCTCAAATAATCAAATATATCTTCAAACTTCTTTGAAGCAAAAACATATATCGTGCCTTCATAGAGTATACAGTCGACCCTCTTTGGGATTGTAATTACGGTATCTTCGAACTCTTGATACTGGTCATCTCTCTCACTAATACGAAGGTCTTCTGTGTTACCTGAAATCTGACGATTTGAGAACTTTTGAAAAATAAGTACTTGTTCGTCCGATTCATTACTGATTCGGAGACACTGGAAGCTTATGTCTGAGAAAGTGTCATAAGACTCTGTATTGAAATTTGTCTCGTTCAACAGAGGTTCGTATCGCTCAAAGTGTTCGATACTGTTTGGGTCAGCATATTGGAGCGGAACAGTGTCTTGTTCTGTATTAGTTATATCATATTCCCTATAATCTCGACTCCCATCATCAACATCGGTGAGGTAACTTTGAGCCCTAGAAGATGCGATTGATTGTATCTTCTGGCGAACCTCGGGATCAAGAGAAATTTCGTGGTATTCCAATGCTGTAAGATTGCGCTCTGCTAAAATAGAGTCGGTCGTAGGGACTTCTACACCCAATATATAGTCCCGATCTAATTCCTGATTTGATTCCAATAGATTCACTGCTTCCCGGAATTGATCAATTGTCATTCGTATCTTCTCTTTGTGTTCATTACTGTAACAATAAAGAACTAACTCATTGCTCTGATGAATATTCGCCTTCGTTGAACATCACCTCCATCCCTACCATCCCTCGTTCTTCTCCTAGATCAAGTTCTATGCTTGACTCGATCTTGTCAGTATTCCCAGCAGTAACAATAATTTCAGCATACTCCCACGAAATCTCTTGAAAAGTATCTCGTTCAAGATCGGACCCAACGGATACATTTGTTGCACGGCCAGTATCGTCATCATATTCCCACTTTACGATGCTATCTTCTCCACCCCATCCGTCGGGGCCAGCAAACTGAACAATAAACGTAGGGTCAACTGTAATATAATCATCTGTTTCTTCTGTCATCACCCGAAGAAGATTGTACTTTGCTCGTTCACCGGAATTAATCGTTATTCTACTTGGATTCTCATCCTCATACCAGTGAAGTTGAGTGTTTATCACGTATTCATTCCCATCTAAATTTCCAGTCATCCGCAATTCTGGTTTACAGTTTTCAGCCGAGGACCGGCCATGGTTTTGAATCGGGACTCGAAATACCCGAGCAGAGATCTCTCCTTCGTCATTTGTTTCGAAAGCAGTTGCTGCTGATGCATCAATTGTTAACTTCGGCTTCGTATACCACCGCCATGCCCAGCTCTGTATAAAAGAAAAAACAAGTCCGCCAGAAAGGCCTCCGATAATTGCGCTGAGTAGAGGGATTGTAATGTTAGCCATCCTTATAATAATCGCACTTTTGCGAGTGATAATAAAAGCAATAGTGTCAAATACGATGGCGGTGTTCAGATAAGTACCGATCAGAGAATCTGTTTCTCCCCGCTAATCAGCCGAATCCTGGTGGAGTGAAAGGGCGAGCCAGTTTCGGGAACCCCGACGACGTAAGCACTGCAGGCCGCAACGCGGCCGAAGCGCGCAGCGAGGCGCGGGACTGAAACTGGCGAGGGCTTTCAGAGTAGTCTCACTCTGGTTGGATCCTTATCTGAACACTACCAATACGATACGATACGATCCTGACTGACTGCCGAGTGGACCACCCGCTGACCTCGGTTGAACCATAGAAACAACATTATTTAACACAATCGATCATCGTTTTGTACGTTTGGATCGCTACTGCTTAGGAAATTCGACGTTCAGAATCCCTATATAAATAGGGTGGCCGAACACCTTCGTCCGGATTCCCAGTGGACGGGGAGGCGGTGGACGAAGTATATGGGTGGCGTGACGAGTCAGGGATGTATGATGGACTGCCTGCAATGCGAGCAAACGCTCGACGGTGGCTGTACCGTCCAGGGCGTCTGTGGCAAGGACCCGGACTTGGACAGTGTTCAGGAGACGATGATCCTCGGTGCGAAGGGCGTCTCGGCGTACGCCCACCACGCCCGCGAGATGGGGTACGTCGACGAGGGCGTCGACGCGACCGTCCACGAGACGCTGTTCCACACGCTGACGAACGTCAACTTCGACATGGACGAGACGATCGACCAGGCTCTGGACCTGGGGTCGGCTGCGATCGACGCCATGGAACTGCTCGATCAGGCCCACATCGATACGCTCGGTCGACCCGAACCAACGGAGGTCCCCGAAAATCAGGTTGAGGGCAAGTCGATTGTCGTTACTGGTCACGATCTGTACGCCCTAAAGGAACTGCTCGAACAGACCAAAGGCGAAGGGATCAACGTCTACACGCACTCGGAGATGTTGCCCGCCCACGGCTACCCCGAACTCGCCAAATACGACCACCTCAAGGGCAACGTCGGCGAGGCGTGGTTCGATCAGCGTGACCTCTTCCGTGAGTTCCCCGGTGCCATCGTCGGGACCTCCAATTGCTTGATGCCGCCGGTCGACGACTACGTCGATCGGTTCTACACGACGACCGTCGCCGGTCTGGAGGGGGCCACCCATATCGAGGACGGCGACTTTGCGCCGGTCATCGAACAGGCCAAGGAGCTACCTGAGCCGGCCGCCGAGGAGTGGAACAGCGATGAAACGCTCTCGACGGGCTTCTACCACGAGACCGTCCTCGACCTGGCCCCGGAGATCGTCGAGGCCGTCGAAGCGGGCAAACTCCGGCACTTCTTCGTCATCGCGGGCTGTGACGGACCCACGGACGGCCGGTCGTACTACCGCGAACTCGCAAAGTCGGTTCCCGACGATTGCGTGGTCCTGACGACCGGCTGCGGCAAGTTCCGCTTCAACGATCTCGAGTACGGTACCGTCCCCGGCACGGACATCCCCCGCTTTATCGACCTGGGGCAGTGTAACAACTCCATTTCGACGGTCAAGATCGCCCAGGCGCTTGCGGAGGCCTTCGACTGCGGCGTCAACGACCTGCCCGTGAGCATCGTCCTCTCGTGGTTCGAGCAGAAGGCCGTCGCCGTCCTGCTCGGGCTGTTCGATCTGGGCATCCAGAACGTCCGTATCGGCCCGACGATTCCCGAGTGGCTCACCGATGACGTTGTCGAGCTCCTCAACGACGAGTTCGGTCTCCAGGCGATCGGTGACCCCGAAGAGGACCTCGCCGAGATGCTCGGCGAGCCGGTCTGAAGAGCCCGGAGTACTATTCAGCGGCTCCTTGTTTTCTCGCCGGCTCTGACTCGCGCGTCGCGACGAACTCTAAAAGGTTAATGTGGTGGGGAAATTCCCTTCGTGCATGAAGGTACTGGTCACGGACCCGATCGACGACGCGGGCCTGGCGCGCCTGCGCAGCGCTGGCCTGGACGTCGTCGAAGATGTCGACATCGACACGGAGGGTGTCCTCGAGATCGTCGAGGATATCGACGCGATGCTCATTCGCGGGACGGAAATCACCCGCGAGGTGTTCGAGAACGCACCGAACCTCAAGGTCGTTTCGCGGGCGGGGATCGGGGTGGACAACATCGACATCCCGGCGGCGACCGACCACGATGTCATCGTCGCCAACGCGCCGCGGGGCAACGTCTATGCGGCCGCCGAGCACACGATCGGCCTGGCGTTCAACGCCGCCAAGCGAATCCCGCAGGCCCACATGCAGGTCGAAGACGGGGACTGGAACGGCGAATCCTTCGAGGGGCTGGAACTGGGCGGGATGACCGCCGGGATCGTCGGACTGGGTCGCCTGGGCCAGGAGGTCGCCTGGCGGCTGGACAACCTCGGGATGGATCTGCTCGCCTACGATCCCTACCTCGGGGAGGCCCGCGCCCGCCAGATGGGAATCGAGCTGGTCGAACTCGACGAGCTACTCGAACGTGTCGACATGCTCTCGGTCCAGGCTCGCCTCACCGACGAGACCCGCGGGCTGATCGGTCCCGAAGAGATCGACCGCTTCGCGGGTGACCTAGTCGTGTTGAGTTCCCGTGGCGGTATCATCGACGAGCAAGCGCTGGCCGACGCCGTCGAGAGTGGAGACATCGAAGCTGCCGGCATTGACGTCTTCTCGACGGAACCACCGGCCGAAGACAACCCGCTTCTCGGCGTCGACGATGTCGTCGTCACACCACACCTGGGGGCAAAAACCTACAACGCACAGGTCAACGTCGCTGTCACCGCCGCCAACAGTATCATCGACGGGCTCGAAGGTGAACAGGTCCAGAACGCGCTGAACATCCCCTCGACGGACGCGAGTTCGGATGCGCGAACCCGTGGGTTCGTCGACGTCGCCGAGACGGCCAGTAAACTCGCTCTTCGGCTGTTCGACGGCCGCATCCAGTCGATCGAGATCGAGTACGCCGGCGACCTGGCCGACGAGGAGGTCGACCTGATCACGGCGGCCGTGTTCAACCCCTTCGGCTGGCAGGACGTCGTCGTCGACGCGCCGACGCGGATCGCCGAGCAGCGCGGTATTCAGGTCGTCGAGAGTCGTCGCCGGGAGACCGAGGACTACCAGAATCTCGTCTCGATCACCGTCGGCGACGGCGAGGACGAACTGACCGTCAGCGGGACACTCTTTGGCGACAACCAGCCACGGATCGTCGAGATCGACGACTTCCGTGTCGATGCGATCCCCCACGGGACGATGCTCGTCTCCTACAACAACGACGAGCCGGGCGTGATCGGCTCGCTCAGCTCGGTCCTCGGCGAGCACGATATCAATATCGCCGGGATGGCTAACGCCCGGCAGGCCATCGACGGCGAGGCCATGTCTGTCTACAACCTCGACGACCCCGTCGACGAGGAGATCGTCGCGGCCATGGAGGGTGACGACCGCGTCACCCACGTCGAAGTCGTCGAGCTGAACTGATTAGGCTGGTCGGTCACTTCTTTCGCCCGCTGTCTCCTGGATGTGTCTGATGCGCTCGGGGATCGGGGGGTGATCGTAGTGGAACGTGGCGTACAGCGGGTGCGGGAACGGATTCGAGAGGTTTTCGCCTGTCAGGGCCGCCAGCGCGTCGACCATCGCGTCGGCGTCGGCTACTTCGACCGCAAACGCGTCGGCTTCCCGTTCGTGAGCCAGCGATAGGCGATTTGTCAGCGGCGATATGAACCGTCCGATGGGTTCGAGCCACAGCACGGCAAGGGCAAGCCCCGCATAGATCGGTTGCCCTGCGACGCCGAACATGTCGTACAGCCAGGTCGCTTCGACCAGTAGCGACGCCCCGAACAGCAGGACGCCGATCTGCACGGTTCCGGCTGCGAGTTGCTTCCAGATGTGACCCCGTTCGTAGTGTGCGAGTTCGTGGGCCAGCACTGCCTGGAGGGACGGGATCGACAGTTGCTCGATCAGTGTATCGAACAGGACCACGCGCTTGGTCCGGCCGAACCCGACGAAGTACGCGTTCGAGTGGCTCGACCGTCTGCTGGCGTCCATCTCGTAGAGTTGCGAGCAGGTGAACCCGGCCCGGTCGAACACCTCCCGGACGGCGTCTTCGAGGTCGCCGCCCTCGATCGGCTCGAAGTCGTTGAACAGCGGCGCGATCACCCGCGGATAGATGACCTGCATCGACAGCGCGAAGCCGACGAACAGCAGCCAGGCCGCGATCCACCACAGGCTCCCGATCGCGTCGATCGCTGCGAACAGGGCGGCGGCGAGCACCCCGCCGAGGACGACCATCACAGCCAGCGAGACGACGAGATCGCGCAGCCACAGTCCGAGCGTCTGCTGGTTGAACCCGAACTGCTCCTCGACGACAAACGTCTCGACGACGTCGAAGGGGAGGCTGAGCACCTGGAGGGCGAGGATGGCCCCGAGAACGAAGACGGTCCCGCGGACGACGAATGGCCAGCCGGTCGCCTCGATGCCGGCGACGACGTCCGCGTAGACGCCAGAATAGAGGACCAGCAGGACGATCACGAGCGTAATCCACGTCTGTAGTTGCGAGAGTGCTGTCCCGAGACGGTTGTAATCGAGCAGTTCGCGCGGATCGTCGACGCCGAGGCGCTCCCGGAGCCAGGTACTCTCCTCGGCGACGGTCTGCTCGGCGTGTCGGAGATTCAGCGTCGCAAGCGCAGTGAAGAACGCTTCCGTCCCGACCAGCACCACGATGAAGAGGACGTGATAGACGAGCATACCCGGCGCTTGAACGTCGACGAGCAAAAGGGAACGGACCCGAAGATGGACGGGCCAACGATCACAGCGGGAGACCCCTTCAAACGAGGGGGGTTGCGAGAGGTTTAGGCCGATAGACTTCCAATTGCCGGCCGTGCAACGGTCGCGACTGCTGTCCGGGCTGGCCGGAGCCTTCGCCGCGATGACGGCCACGCTAGCCGTCGCTGGAGCGCTGTACAATCCTGCGATTCTCGCCCCGGCGGCGCTGTTCGGCGTCGTGACGTATTTCCTGTGGATGCACGCCAGCGGTCGACTGGCTGCCCGGATCTATCGTCGCGTCGAGCAGCGGGCCGCGGCCAACGGTAACCGATCGACGGGCCGAGGTCCCAGAAGGGCGGACCGACACGATGGGTCTTCCCGGCGGTGGGCGGAACGTGGTCGTGGACGCCGGGCACGGCGTGAGCGAGCGCGACGGACCAACGGCGGTCGACGGCCCCGCCCGGACGGGAGTTCGATCGCCCGACGGGAGGCTCGCAATGTACTCGGCGTGGGGCCGGACGCCGGTCAGGAGCGGATCAAAGAAGCGTACCGCGAGCGCGTCAAGGACGTCCACCCTGATTCCGCGGAGGGTGACAGCGAGGCGTTCAAACGCGTCCAGGATGCCTACGAGACCCTTCGGGAGTGACGTCCGGGTTGAAGCACAACCGGCAAGCCGACGGGGATCGGACGCTTCGATATGACCGAGAATGCGGCTCCCCCGCTGGTGACCGACATCGACGGTACGCTGACGGACGACGACATGATCCTCGATCCGCGCGTGGGTGAAGCGCTCCGGGAGTGGTCGTCATCGGTCGTCCTCGCGACGGGGAAGGTCCTTCCGTTCCCGATCGCGCTGTGTAACTACCTCGGACTGGATCGCAACGTCATCGCCGAGAACGGCGGTCTCTCTTTCGTCGAGACGGCCGAAGGGATCGAACGCCACGGCGACCGGGAGGCCGCCCAGGCCGTCGCCGACGAGTACGTCGCGGCGGGCTACGACCTCGGGTGGGGGCCGGCGGATCTGGTCAACCGCTGGCGCGAGACCGAGGTCGCGCTGGCCCATGACGTCCCGATCGACCCCCTCAGAGAGATCGCTGCCGAACACGGCCTGGAAGTCGTCGACACGACCTACGCCTACCACGTCAAGTCCCCCGACATGAGCAAGGGGGCCGCCCTGGAGTCTGTCGCCCCGTCGCTTGGCTACGAACCGGGGGACTTCATTGCCGTCGGGGATTCCGAAAACGACGTCTCGACCTTCGAGCGTGCCGGCACGGCGATCGCCGTCGCCAACGCGGACGCCGCAGCGATCGATGCGGCCGACCACGTCACTGACCAGTCCTTCGCCGACGGTTTCCTCGAGGCCCTCGATCGCGTCGTGGCTGGACAATTCTGATCCGACAGGCCGGGACTTGGGGCCACGCAGGTGGCGTCGGTCCCGAGGCCCTGAGCCGGGACACCACGGTTCCTTCGACGACGCCCCGGAGACGACGAAAGTGTCCGTCGTTCCAGTCGGTACGTCCAACGGTCTCGACAGGCCAAGGAGCGATCGCACCCGTCGTAGCGAGCGCTCCCGGTCAGGTAACCCCTTCGTGGATTATTTACCGCCAGCCGCGTAGCACTCACCCACGAGCAGCCCCCATGCAACGCTACGATACGAAACTCGAAGACGGGACGCTTTTCGTCGAGTGGGCGGACGAGTGGCTCGAAGTCGGGAAGATAGACGCGCTCAGAGACCTCTTCGGCGGGGAGACCTACGAAATCGAGTACGACGAGACCCAGTCGAAGGCACCCTGGCTCGAAAACGACCTCGAGGAGCAGACGCTCACTTTCGACGTGACCGAGACGCTCGTCGAGATGGACTTCGACGAGGAGTTCGTTGCGGACGTCGCTGAGGAACCCATCGAAGAGACGGGGCCACGCGGCTATCCGGTCCGAACGGAAGCCTTCGCCGAGAAGATGATCGAGATCTGGGAAGCCCAAGGCCACCAGGAAGACGACGAGGAGTAAGCATTGGTCGCCAGGAAGACGACGAGGAGTAAGCATTGGTCGCCAGGAAGACGACGAGGAGTAAGCATTGGTCGCCAGGAAGACGCGAGTGAGCGCCGGGAAACCGGCAAATCGAAGATATTCCCTTCACCCAGACGGTCCGTCTCGTTTTAGACGTCGTCCGGCTCAACCTCGGCGGCGTCGGCCGGAGCGTCGACGCCCTCCGCCACGGTCCACGTCTCGGTGTGCGTGGCCGTCTCGCCGGGTTCGACGGTCCGGATCGGGCTCAGCGATTCAATTTCCATTATGGCCTGGTCGGTGTAGGCTTCGGCCGCACTGCCCGCGTCCGGATACGTCCCGTCGGGATCGTAGGGGTAGTCTTTTCGGAAGACGTGGCCGTCGTTGTGATAGGCGAGCCACCCGTCCGCGCCCGACGTGGCAATCTTCATCGGATCGCGGTCGGTGTCCTGGCTGACGGAGACGTACTCGTCGCCGAAGTCGATCCGGTCGTCGCCGGGTGTGGTGTAGGGCCACAACTGAATCGACCGGTCGGGCAACAGCGAATCCTCGTCGGCCTGCGGGGTGAACGGGAGCACTGCCGTGCCGTGCGGCTTGAGGACGGAGATTCCCCAGGGCGCGAACTCGATGGGCCAGGGATTCCGGTTCGTGAGTTCGTGTTCGACCTCGACCGACGCGCCGGTCCCCATCCGCACGGTGATCGCCTTCTGGACGCCAGCGCCGGGATCCTCCGGTCCGACGAGACGAACCCCGTCGATCAGTACCTCTGCCTCGATTGGGTCCATGTCGGGTTCGTAGGTTCGATCGCTGTTCTCGGGCGCATGCCAGAGTCGATGGCCCCCGACCAGCGGCCACTCGTCGCGACCCTCCTCGAAGAGCTGGAACTCGTTGGGACCGCCCTCGAACCCGAAGCGGACGATCCGCGGGCCGATCGTCGTCGGCGCCAGCAGCTCGATCGTTCCGTTGGCGATACGGACACTTTCGCCCCATCGCTCGTGATCGACGCGTTCGACTGTGGGTTCACTCATGATTGTCCAGTGCGTACGGTCTCCCGTCGGTCGTATAACGGTTCGGATACGTTCACGCTGCTGTGGCCGACCGGCGGATCAGCATCGGTGTGTCGACACTGCTGACCCACATGGTCCTTTACAGGAGGCCCAGTTCCGCCAAGTCCGCTTTTAGTGCGGCCGTTTCCTCGTCGTTCAGCCGCCGGAGTGGACTCCGCAACGGTCCGGGATCAACGTCTACGTCCCGAACAGAGAGCGCCGTCTTGACGGCTGCCATGTACGGCCCGCGATCGAACGCCGCCAGCACGTCGAGGACCTGCCGTTGGAGCTGCTGGGCTCGATCCTCGTCGCCATCGTCGAACGCCTCGTAGAGGTCGACGACCAGTTCCGGGAAGGCGTTGGCCACGGAGCTGACCAGTCCCGAACAGCCGATCTCCAGGCCGGCATACAGCAGCGCGTTCGAGCCCGCCAGATACGTCAGGTCGGGGCTGTCGGCCATCGCTCGACCGAGCCACGGGACATCCTCGCTGGTGTCTTTCAACCCCGCGATGCCGTCGATGGCCGCGATCTCCTGCAGTGTCTCTGGCGCCAGCGTGTTGCCCGTCCGTGGCGGAATGTGATAGACGTAGATCGGCCGCTCGACGGCTGCTGCAACCTGCCGATAGTGTTCGACCGCACCCTCGTGATCGAGCGGGAAGTAATAGGGCGTGACCACGACGAGTCCGTCTGCGCCCGCTCGGGCTGCGCGCTCGGCGTGTTCGACGGTCTCTTGGGTTCCCGGCGCACCGACGCCGGTGATCACCGGGACCTCGTCCCCGACGGCCGCGACGACCGTCTTGATGACCTGTTCGCGTTCGTCGCCGGATACCAGCGGGAACTCGCCGTTGGTTCCCAGTGGGAAGACGGCATGGGCGCCTCGATCGACGACGAACTCAGCCTGGGCGGCCGTCTGCTCGTAGTCGACGGCCCCCTCGTTGTCGAACGCCGTGAGCGTCGGCGGGATAACCCCCTGGAGGTCGAGCGGGTCCTCCGATCCCGGTGGCGGTGCGTGCTCGGGCATTGTCTCTGGCTATCGGAGGTCCGATATTAAGGACTGGGGTGCATGTAGCCCCCACTCCAGGCACAACTGGACTAGTTCACACGTTCGCCTCGCACCATCACGTTCGGGCGATCGGTGAGGAAGGTGAGGGTATGTCAGGGACTCTGGACAGGTTCGTCCGACGGGGAAAAGACGTGTTGACACGAAAGGGAGGGGATGAGCAACACGCCGAAGAGGCGGCGATCAGCCGTCACTTCTGTCATCCCCGGATGCCCGGGGAGGTGATGAGATCCGAACTGAGCGCGAATCCGCTGTCTGTGTCGCGCCAGTAGACTGGCAGGGGAGCCAGTCCATTCGGATTGACGGGCGATCCGTTTGTAAACGGATAGGCACAACTTCTGACTCAGAAGTCGTTTTCTCTCACTCGAATCAGAATAGTTCCAGAGATGATCACACACGTCGAGAAGCGTCTGTCAGTTCTTGCAGTCGTTCACTGCGAAGCTTCGACGGCTTCGAGAAGCGCGTCGTAATCCGGTTCGTTCGTTGGATCTTCTGCGACCCACTCGTATGTGACAGCGCCCTCGTCGTCGAGGACGTACACTGCCCGGTTTGCGATTCCGTGGAGACCGAGTTCCGAAATGTCCATCGTGAGATCGTAGGCTTCGATCGCGTCGCCGGCCATGTCGCTGACGAGATCGAATTCGAGATCGTACTCGTCGGCGAACGCTCCCAGAGAGAACGAGGAGTCGGCACTGATCCCGAAGAGGGTTGCCCCCGCTTCCTCGAACCGATCGTAGTGGTCTTGGAGTGCGACCATCTCGTTCGAGCACGGCGGAGTGAACGCGCCAGGGAAGAACGCCAATACGACTGGCCCGTCGCCCAACTGTTCTTCCAGATCGAACGTTTCGTGATCGCTACCTTTGAACGTCGCCGTGAACGTCGGTGCGCTATCGCCTGTTGAGGCCATATCTTGTAGGTCCAACATCGCCACATATCTAAACCTTCTGGCGAGTTTATCGACCTCCCGATACCGCGTTACTGGGATCGCGATGGTCCCCGCGTCTCGATGGTCTCACGAAGCCACGTATCAGCGGTGACAACCGATACGTTCCCATCCATCGAAGTATCTCGGTTAAACGAACTGATGCTATCTGGACGGACAAACGGTGTGCCCTTCGCCGGACGAACGTATTCGGGGCGGTCGACTTGTCCGCTCGCCCGAATGCTGCTATATGTACTGCCAGCAGGGCGTTCTCACCGGAGGACGTCGAGAGACACCTGTCATACTATCGGGAGGGAGTTGACGTGCGGCCGACTGATGTGGATCCGAGTGAGCGCCCGGTGGTCCTCATCTGGGAACTGACACAAGCCTGTGATCTCGCCTGCAAGCACTGTCGGGCCGAGGCCGAGGACTTTCGCCACCCAGAGGAACTCACGACGGCCGAGGGCAAGCAGTTGCTCGCCGATGCGACCGACTTTGGCGACGAGCAACTGGTCGTCCTTTCGGGTGGCGACCCACTCTACCGGGACGACGTGGCCGAACTCGTCGAGTACGGTACCGAACAGGGGCTTCGGATGACACTCACCCCGAGCGGGACGGCCTCACTGACACCCGAACGGATCGACGCTCTCGCCGAGGCCGGTCTCCGGCGAATGGCCGTGAGTCTGGACGGCCCCGATGGCACATCCCACGACGAGTTCCGTCAGGAAACGGGTAGTTTCGAGCAGACGATCGCGGCGGCTCGTGCCGCTCGTGATCGTGGCCTGCCGTTGCAGGTCAACACCACTGTCTGTGGGGAAACGGTCGAGGACCTGCCGGCGATCCGCGATCTGGTGGCCGATCTGGGCGCGGTGCTGTGGTCGGTGTTCTTCCTCGTCCCGATCGGTCGCGGGACGGTTCTCGATCCGATCTCGCCCGAACGCGCCGAAGACGTGATGGAGTGGCTCGCGGGCGTCCAGCGTGAGGCCGAGTTCGGCATCAAGACGACCGAAGCCCCCCACTACAGGCGTGTCGTCCTCCAGCAGCGTCGCGGGGCCAAAACTGGCCGACCACCCACTGATACCGGCGACTCCCCTGACCGCGATCGCTCGACGGGGATCACCGCCGGCAACGGTTTTGCATTCGTCAGCCACACGGGCGAGGTCTTCCCCTCGGGTTTTCTCCCCAAATCGGCCGGTAACGTTCGTAACCGGGGTATCGTCGACATCTATCGGAACGCAGAACTGTTCAACCGACTCCGCGATCCGGACGCACTCGCGGGGAAGTGCGGGGCCTGTGAGTTCCGATACGTCTGTGGTGGCAGTCGCTCGCGGGCGTTTGCGACGACTGGCGATCCACTCGCCAGTGATCCTCTCTGTGCGTACGTTCCCGATAGCTACGACGGGCCATTCCCCCAAGGTACGGCAGACAACCCGGCGGATTGAGTCCCGTCGAGTCGTTCCGTTGGTCTTCTCTCAACCCAGCCCGTCAGTCCCTCACGGCGTAGTGGGCCCACTCGGGGAACATCTAGGACGGTCTGGAGCCTCAACTATGGATATTCCGGAGAGTAGGGTGCTGAAAAGCGGCTTGAGATGTGTTGAAATAGTGACCGAAATTTTGAGGAACCATCATAGCAAAGCAGATCAATCCCTATCTGGACAGCACACCGGCCAAGCAAGGTCTCGCCCAATGCGTTTGCCACAGCCAAATCAAGCTAGCTCCCCACACTGCCACCTAGACAACTCCAGAGTTAGCAAACCAATCCCAAAATGTCTTTACTAACAGGGACGAACAACAGTGTAATGCAAGACGGATTCGATCTTCCTGAACGAGCCCCTGGGATGTATCGCCCAGTGCGTTCCGACAGGGGCGTCCCGTTCGGGAAGTTCTACAAACCGGATCCGCTGCCGCCGGAGATTGACCTCTCCGATACGGTCCTGAAGCAAGTCGAGCGGGCCGCTCACGCGCTCGGCCGGCTCGACGGATTTCGCAGTCAAGCCGACGCAGCAGAGACCGTTTTTCGACCGCTCCTGTACAAAGAAGCCGAACAGTCCTCACAGATTGAAGGGACACAGGTGACGACGACCGACATGTATCGAGCAACAGCCGCTGGAGATACTGCCGCCCGAAGCCGCGATGTCCAGGAGGCACTCAACTACGTCGAAGCCCTCCGAGAAGCGGGTGCTCGTCTCCTCGCGGAAGGGCGTTCCCGGGAGAACATCACCGCGGATCTCATCACAGATCTCCACGAGACGGTCATGGAAACCGGGTATACTGACGAGGAGGATCCACTCCCCGGCCAGTTCCGTCCTGACTATGCCTGGATCGAGGAGTCGAACGAGCCCTGGAAGCAATCAGTTCGGTTCGTCCCACCGAAGGCTGCCATGGTCGAATCGATGATGGACGACCTCCTCTCGTATATCCAATCACCTTCGGAGTATCCATCAATCGTCGACGTTGCACTCGTCCACTATCAGATCGAAACGATCCATCCGTTCACGGACGGCAACGGTCGGGTCGGTCGCCTCGTCGCATTGCTCCTTTTGGTCGCCTGTGACCTGCTCACGACACCGTTGTTCTACATGAGCGCCTATATCAAGGAAAATCGAGAGGAGTACACCGATCGATTGCTGGCCGTCAGTGAGAACGGCGCGTGGGAAGAGTGGCTTCGATTTTTCATCACTGGAATGAGAGACCAGGCGGAAGAAGCCCTCTGCCGTGCGAGTCTCCTCTACGAGCTATACGAATCGTACGGAGAGCAATACGCGTCTACCCCGCAATCCGTGCAACGACTGCTGGAAGTACTGTTCGAACAGCCGTATCTGACTGTGCCGACCGCAGCAGATCAGATCGACATGTCGTACCCAGCAGCCAACAGTGCCGTAGAGCAACTTGTCGAAGATGACGTTCTCTCACAGGTGGACACGAAAGAGCGAAACCGAGAGTTTGTCGCCACGCAAATCATGGACATTGTCGAACGAGACGTGGCCAATCTACCCGCTCCGTCATCCGTACTGCGGTCATAGTTTGTAGGGGTGGTCAGGCGTCGGTCTCTCCGTCTATCGACATCAAACAATAACGTAAGCAGGATGAGGGATATATTACGAATCCTCGCATAATTGTCCCATGGAGTTCGATCACGAGAATTCTTCCACCCAGCGTATCACTATAGAAGACATCGACCATTTCCCGAACAAAGAGAAGGGGATGTTCGGAGAATTTCTGAGTGGGATTTACCTCAAAAGTCAAATCAGACAAACCCCCTCACTTCTCGCCGATACTGAAATCGAGAACGCTGATACCAGAATCTGGATTTCACATGTGAAAGGCCCGAGCGTTGTCCAAAGATTGTGTTTTCTGGATGATGACAACGATAAAGAAGTCACATGGGAGCCTGATTTCAGCTTCGAGGCCACGCTACCAGACTACGATGTCAGGCGACGTATCTTTATCGAGGCGAAGACCGGATCTTCTAAGCTCAAAGGAGATCAACGTCGAGCAATACAATTAGCTGCCGAGCAAAAAACTCCTGAAAGGACGACTGGACTATCTCAACCCACAAATCCAGACAAGAGGCTGGTGTACGTTTGTCAGTTGCAATTAGAGCGAACCGCGATAGAGCTCACCTACAATCGGGCTTCACCGGATCATTGACCGCATGGAATGCATCGATATGAGATCTGTTTCAGCGTGATCCTTTTCGATCTATACTGATTGAGTTGAATAGCGCCGATCTCGGAAAGCGACGTCATTGCCTACGGTCCCAATATCTCTCATACCGTTACTGATAGTTCCCGAGTTGACCGCGATCGTCCGGAGTTCTGTCCCGATATAGTCCTAGCCGAATCTGGAACGTTCACTCATAGGGTGATGTCATACTCTGTTGCTGTCTGTTTGAACGCTTCCCATTCGGGGAGCCGATCAGCTGTCGCCTCGCCTTCTGTCTCTCGGTACTCGAGGAGTTCATCGATGACAGCACGCAAGTCGAGTGCCGCTTCGGGCTGATAGTGAGCAGCGCGGTCCTGCAACGCAGACGGTTTGACAGCTTGCTTCTCCATCAACAGCAGACAGTAGGTTTGAGACAGTAAGTCGGATTTCTTACTAGAGCTGTCATAGAACTAGACTAGTTCTGTCATTCTTTCGGTGGAGGGTCTTGGATTGTTACCTTCGCCACGTGATATACAGATACCGCAGTTACCGTGTGGATCATTGCATACTATGTGCCTCTGAAGCGCTCACGGATAACCAATCGCGAGTGCTGAATTCACGTTGTGTATCGCACTAATGAGGAACAAAGGGTGTCACGGCTCACAACACAGACAGTACGTCAGCCAGACCGAAGAGACGAACGTCGCTTCGGGCAGCTGCCGTCTGTTCGACATCGTCGGAGTATCCGGAGCGACTGAACAAGACGTACAGCAGGTCGGCGTCCGCTGGTTCGTCCGACCAGCGGACCGCTGCTGTCGTCCGTTCGAGATCCGAAAGCATCCCCCTCACTCACGGGATCGGACGTGAGCTTGCCCTCGCCAGCCACGAGTCCTCCCGACTCAGCCCGGGGACATCTAGTTCCTGTTCCTTGAACCACCACCGACCGACATCGGTGAACTGCCGGTCGAGCAATCGTGGCAATGCCCGCTGGCAGATCCATTCGAAGAGTGGGGTCACGTGATCCGCGATTTCCGGTCCGACGACCTCGCTGTAGGTGTCCTCACCGAGCGGTGGAATTGGTCCTGCTTGCTTGCTCCGCTCGCTGTGCGGGCTGTGACTGCCTGGGCTCAAATCCGTGGGGTAATACAGCAGCCTTTCACCTTCGTCCGCGACATGCTGAGTGGGCCCGCTCGGATTTGAACCAAGGACGAAGCGGTTATGAGCCGCTCTCTCTAACCAGACTGAGATACGGGCCCTCACTCGGCCATATCTCGTCGGCCAACTAAATTGTACCGTCTTCGACAGCCAGGCTGCCCATCCGAATAAGCCGACATGCGAAATCTCTCCTTTAGTCGCTACCAAGCCGCTGCCAGAACCCGAACCGACGCAAGACGATCTTGTTCGTTCACTTCGTTCATTGCGCGAGCTGGGACTTCCGTGTTCGAGTCCCGGATTGCGCCGTATTTCGATGGCGTTGTCGCCCGGCAGATAACCACCCCACCCAAGAATGGCAAGCGCTGCCCGAGAACTGCGTGGCAGCTCTCGTGGGCCGGAAAATCGCTCTGCGATTTTGCGCCGCAGTTATAAGAAATATTTTATTTCTGTCCGACTATCAAGACCAACGGTCTTCCGATCGCCGCAGGGCTCGAACCAATGCGAGACGCTCCTGCTTACTTCGTTGTGCGAGCTGGGACTCGCGTGATCGAGTCCTGGCGTATGTTGCTCTCGCTACTTATCGACGACTCGCTCTCGCTCGCGGTTACACCGCTCGCATCGAGGGTTCACTTCGTTTGCCTCGCTACGCTCGTCGTCTTGTTCACAGCAGAAAGCGCCGCCGCCAGGACTCGAACCTGGGACAACCACGTTAACAGCGTGGTGCTCTACCATCTGAGCTACGGCGGCAGACATTCCGGAGTAGTCGGAGTTATTTGATAGGGCTTTCGTTTCGAGTCCGGTGCCTGACGGCGGTCACGTCGCACCGATACCCTTTCCCGTTTCTGTCGAATCACTTTTGGTATGAGCGACGCGGTCACGCCGGTACTCGAATCCGTTCGCGAACGCGTCGACCCCGACGCCGAGGAGCGCCGTCGTCTCCGATACGTCGCCGAGACAGTGATCGAACGGGCCGAAAGCGCAATCGACGCCCGCGACATCGCGGGTGACGTGATGCTCGTCGGCAGTACTGCCAGGGACACCTGGATTGCCGGCGACCGCGACATCGACGTCTTCGTGCGCTTCCCACCCGAAATCGACCGCGAAACTCTCGAAACAGTCGGTCTCGAGATCGGCCACGCAGTCCTGCCAGAGGGCCACGAGGAGTACGCCGAACACCCCTACGTCGTCGGCGAGGTCGATGGCTACGACATCGACCTCGTGCCGTGTTATGCTGTCGAAGCTGCCACGGCGATCCAGTCTGCCGTCGATCGCACCCCTTTCCACACCCACTACATCGAGGCGCGACTCGACGAGGATCTCACTGCCGACGTGCGACTCTGCAAAGCCTTCCTGAAGGGTATCGGCGTCTACGGCAGCGATCTCCGGACACGGGGCTTCTCGGGCTACTTGACAGAACTGCTTGTCCTCGAACACGGCGGCTTTCTCCCCCTGCTCGAAGCCGCCGCCGACTGGCACCCTCCTGTCCGATTCGACCCGGAGTCCCATGGCGATGCCACTTTCCGAGACGATCTCGTGATGATCGACCCGACTGATCCCGAACGGAACGTCGCGGCTGCCCTCTCTTCGGCCAACCTCGCCGCCTTCCAGCACTACGCTCGCGAGTTCCTCGCCGATCCTCGGGAATCGCTGTTCGAACCGTCCGAACCCGATCCACTCTCACCTTCCGATGCCCGTTCGTTCTTCGATCGGCGCGGAACGACCCCGCTCGCGGTCACGTTTGGGACACCAGATCTGGTAGAGGACGACCTCTACCCCCAACTCGAAAAATCCCTCGAAGGCATCGTTGGGCTGCTCGACCGCAACGGGTTCGACGTCCTCCGTGCCGACGCCTTCGCCAGAGAGCGGACCGTCTTGCTTGCGGAGCTGGAAGTCACCGAACGGCCCGCAGTTGAACGTCACGAAGGGCCGCCGGTGGCCGTCCGGGAACACGCCGAAGGGTTCTACGACGCGTATCGGGACGGGGACGCCTATGGCCCGTTCGTCGACGAGGATCGATACGTGGTCGAACGCGAGCGCGAACATCGGACCGCGACTGACTTGCTCCGAAGTGACGCCGTCTTCGACGTGGCGCTTGGCGCGGCGGTCGAGCGGGCGCTCGCCGACGAATACACGGTACTTGTCGGTGGGGGTGTCGCCGAACTCGCCACCGAGTTCGGAACGGAACTCGCGGGTTACTGTGGCCCGAAGCCCTGATAGACAAGGGCATCCCTGACGTTACGACCGTCCTCGCTTGGCTCCGTGTCGACGTCGGCTAGTTCTTTGCCTCCTAGGACGTCGTGGACCTCGCGGACTCCCGAAGAGAGCGTCTCGAGGCCGTACCCACCTTCGAGGACGAACGCGAGCGGCGCGTCGGTCCGCTCGGCGAAGTCGGCCAGCCGTTTGGCGAGCACGCCGTAGCCCCCAGTCGAGACGAGCATCCGCGAGATCGGGTCCTGTTCGTGAGCGTCGAAGCCAGCGCTCACCAGCAGCAGGTCCGGATCGAACGCTTCGAACTCCGGCTCGACGATCGTATCGTAGACCGACAGATAGTCCGCGTCGCCACAGCCCGGCGGAAACGGGACGTTCATCGTTTGGCCTTCCCCTTCGCCGTCCCCAGATTCACTGATGTCTCCAGTCCCGGGATACAGTCCTTCCTCGTGAAACGAGACGTAGTAGACGTCGCCTCGATCGTAGAAGATGTCTTGGGTGCCGTTGCCGTGGTGGACGTCCCAGTCCAAAATAGCTACACGATCGACATCGCGTTCCGAGAGGGCACGCTCGGCCGCGACGGCGACGTTGTTGACGAAACAAAATCCCATCGCGTCGTCGGCGACGGCGTGGTGTCCGGGTGGTCGGCCCAGCGAGAACGGGGTTTCAGCGCCGTCGGCGCCGTCCAGCGCAGCCTCGGCCGCCCAGGCCGCAAGCCCGGCACTGGCCATCGCCGCGTCCCATGTCTCCTCGACGGCGACCGTGTCGGCGTCCCAGTTACCGCCGCCGTCCGCGCAGAACTGGCGCACGGATCGGACGTATTCGTCCGCGTGGACGGACGCGACTTCCGCCTTCGTCGCCGCGTCCGCCGCTACGTACTCGATGTCCTCCGCGTCGTCGAGTGCCCGTCTGATCGCCCGAAGACGGTCAGGACTCTCCGGATGGCGGCTTCCGGTGTCGTGTTCCAGGCAGATCTCGCGATAGCCGAATTTCATTCAACGTATTGGTGCAATTCGAAATACGTTTCGACGTCCTCCGCCTTAACGGTTCTGCGCCCTGCGTGTTCGGCCAGCAGCGCCGCGGCGGCGGCGATGTCGTCGGCTTCCGCCTCGAGAATCGACGCCAGAGCGATCCGCGCGTCCATCGCCACGCGGTACCGGTCGTCGATGTCCAGCCGCGCGATACGGTCGACCGGCGCGATCGGCAGTTCCAGTGTGTCTTTCTCCGGGGCAGTGTTCACCCCGAAGTCCGGAGCCATCAGCGTTTTCCGACCGTCGGCTCTGGCGCGCTCGGCCGCGTCGACCGCCAGTTGCGCCCCGCTTGACTGGATACGGCGAGTGAGTTCTTCTGTCGCTTCTGCACTCACTCGCAACCCGCCGGCGTTGCGTCGGATGATCGAGTCGACGGGGGCGAACGGTAACTCGACGCTCATACGCCACACGGGGGCGGTTTGGGTCTTAAGGGTTTCCTCACGTTCGCGGAACTTTTCGGCGGAGCGACGTACTCGTCCCCTGGATCAGAACAACTCCTCGGCCACGACGTCCCCGTCACGGCGCCTGCCGCGGATCGTCACCTCTTCACCCAGTCGGACTGACTCACCTGTCTCGACGGTGATAGTCTCCTCGCCGTCGTCGACGATCACTGGATCGCCCGTCTGGACGACTGTCCCCGTGAGCTCGATTTGCGTTCCGTCGTCTGTACTGTCTTCGGTACTCGTACTCCCGGCAGCGTCACCGCTGCCGTCGGCGAAGTCTGACAATCCGGTCGCGCCGTCGTCTCCGCCGTTGGAACCACTCGCTGCGTCCGGCGCAGACGACATCGACGCACCGTCTTCGAGGACGACGACTGTCGCACCCCATCCTGCAGAGGCTTCCAGATCGTCTTGCCAGCCGTCTTGAATTTCGACGTCCGCGCAGACGACTTCGTCGCCCGGCGCTAGATCGAGGTCGGCTTTCTCCCCCCACAGCGCGACCCGGATGTCGCCGGTGTCGTCCTGGATGCGGACGTTCTTGACTTGCCCTTCCGAGCCGTCGTCGCGGTCGAACGTCCGTTTGGGGTCCGTTGAGCGCACGACTCCGCCGATGTCGACCGTCCGTTCGATCTCTACCTCGTCGATGGGCGTCGTCTCGGGCGCGTACTCGACGTCGGCGTCCGCCAGTCCCTCGACGGCTCCCTCCTCGCCCACGTGGACCTCAAGATCGCCGTCGCGCTCGCGGACGTACGCGTCAACGACTTCGACGGTCTCGCCGGCCGTGACTTCCTCGACGGTATCAGCCTGGTCGTCCCACAGCGTCACTCGGACGCGGCCGGTCTCGTCGCCGATCGCCAGGTTCGCTACCCGCCCTTCCGAACCGTCGTCGCGATCGAACGTCCGGATCCCCTCGGTATCCAGCACTACTCCACGGACGGAGACGTTCGACTGGCCGAGCGTGAGTGCCTCGATCGTCTCGCCGTCGCCAGGCTCGACATCGATCGTCGCCTCGTCGTCGGGTTCGGCCTTGTCGACGCTGACTTCAAGGCCGTTGTACCCGTCCTGTGGTCGGCCCTTGATGCGGAGAACCTCGCCGACCTCGAGTTCGCCCTCATCGATCGCGACGGCCTGCTCGTCCCAGAAAGCCAGCCGGACCGAGCCGGTCTCGTCGGCCGCCTCGACGTTTATCACTCGACCGTCTTCGACGTCCTCGCCGTCGCGCTCGAACGTCCGCAACTCGCCGACTGAGAGTACCTTCGCGAGGAACTGTACCTCTTCCATTCCGGCCTCGATGTCGGCGACGGTCTCGACCTCGCCTTCGGTCAGCTTGTGAGCGACGAGCATCGCTGCCGTTTCCTCGTCCGCCAGGCCCCCCATCTGTTCGACTTTCTCCTCGACTGCCTCCCGGAAGCGCTCCTCGGAGACGTCGGCGTCGAGATCCTCGAAAACCTCTTCGATCGCACCCATCTGTGTACCGATGGGCACGGCAGCGGTCCGTTTAAGCATTGCCGTCGGCCGGCGTGCGGCCCCAGTCGTGCGGTTTCTTGGTCGTCACTCGTCGGTTGTTTCGTCCGGCGGCGTGACGCGCGCGCTTTCGTGTGCCCCACTCATGATATCCCGGCCGTTGTGGCTGACTGAGACGCTCTCTGGGACCCCATTCTCGAATGAGAACGTTCCCTCGTACGGTATTTCGACGATACATTGACCGCCCGCCTCGCAGTTTTCATCTTTGACCGATTCGATCGCGACCGAGAGATGGCTCTCCTCGCGATCGTACGAGAGGTCGGCCAGGCGGGCGCGGCTGCAGAGGTCACTCCCACTGATGACCCCCTCAACGATGATCTCGTCTGTGTTTGTCTCGAACTCGACGCCAGCTTGGTCGATCCTTCTCATCTCGGCCGCTCCACTGCACTCGGGTCCGTCCCCTCGGAACTCGAATTCGACGCCGTCCATCATCTTCCCGCTGGCGCAGCTGTCGTTTTCGATCCCGGTTTCGGTCCTCGTCCTCTTGTTGGCGGGTTCGCCGTTCTCGGTAGTCGGTTCGTGAGACGTCGTCCTTTCAGCCTCGGTCGGCGTCTGTTCGTCTGTCGTCGAACTGTCCTCTCCTGGATCGCTGTTCATGCAACCCGCGAGCAAACCGAACGCGCCCGCCGTGGTCGTCGCCGTGAGGAACTGTCGTCGGTTCATACGAAGCCGGAGGGTCCCGTAGGAAAAGACAATTCCGTATGGTCAAACAATCGTTTGTTCCCGACACAGTGGATCCGTCGAGCCGGCCGAACCGTAACCCCTTTATTCGGGACCGCGAAAGGTCGAATCGAGTCCGGGTAGGGTAGTGGACTATCCTCTTGGCTTGCGGAGCCAGGGACCGGAGTTCAAATCTCCGTCCGGACGTTTCTGCCGACGCAACACGCGAGCGACAGCTCTGTCGCTCGTATACGGGCCGTGTTATGCGTCAAGAGGCGATCTGTGCAGGGAAGTCACAGCCCGGGAGCGAACGTAGTGAGCGACCCGGCATGACTTCACGAGTTCAAATCTCCGTCCGGATGTTCCTTCACGCCTTTCAGTCGTTCATTCACGCCCGGACGTGCCCACGCTCCCTGCGTTCGCGCGGGACCGGTTCGACGGGAGTCATCCCGCCGAACGGCAGGCCAGACCAACCTCGTCCTCGACGTCCATGTCGGAGATGTGACAGAGGCAACAGACAGACACTCACGTCAATGAAACGATATGAGCCACGATAAATGACTATAATCCTGGGGCCTGAACCATATCATAATCACATGAATGGAGACGGGTCAACAACGGACGCTCAAGAATCAGAACCCGACGCAGAGACCGGTTTGGTCGCAACGTACCGACGATACATCGAAGCCGACACGTCTCGCCCAGAGATTTACAGCGGCTTCGGGTTGTTCTTTGCCGGGGTCACGTTTGGTATCGTCGCACTTGTCGTGTTTCTTTACAGTGGTAGCTACGAAATCGGGACCGACCTGTACTGGTTGATGCGTGAGGTTGCGTTGGTCTCCGGATCGCTGATGATCCCTGCCGTCGCGGTGAGCATCGTCATTCTCCTGCCGGTCGGCCGCCGAACGCACGCAGTCAGCACGGTCGGGACAATCATTATTCTCGTGTCGGTCTTGTGGTTCACACAGGTCTATCCCTGGCGGTGGAGTGGTGCCAACGATACGAGTGTGATTAGTCTTTACGCCCTGGGAGTCGCGTTGCTTATCGGGGCGACGGGCGCAGCGCTGGTTGCTCAGTACATCGATCGGGCTACTGATCAGCCACGAAGGGGAACCGTCACTGGCGAAGATGAATCATCGGAAGATGGTGTCACCGACGAGGAAGTTCGCGCGGACATTGACGATGCGATGGCCGATTCCTCGCTGACCTGGGGAGGTGTCGAAGCCGAGCCGACCACGAAACGGCTCGAACTCGATATGCCTGACGCCGCTGAGGTTGGCACCGTCGATACGAACGTTGATGCGGCAACCGAAACCAGATCGTCCGATGACTCGGTCGAGAACGCAGTCAATGGGTTGCGAAAACTCCAGGGTGGAGAGGATGAGACGGCCCGCGCGGAAAGCCCAGACGATCAGGTCTCCGCACTCGCACAGATGCGCGAACAACAACAGGAAGAAGACGAGATCGAGACAGGCGTTGACGCCGAAGTGGGGCTAATTGGTCGTCTGCGTGCACGATTTGTCGCTCCAGACAGCGAGGGCCGATTCGCACGTCTCCGACGGCGACTGTTCGAGTGACTCGGTTGAGTCACGTCTCGACTCAGAACGAAAATAAACGTATCTCGACTTCGAAAGTAGGAGAGGGACTCTGCCGGCACTTGAGATGGATGAGTGGCCAGAATTCGTTATCGACTCAGGCGGAGGAAAACATACAAAATTATTTCTAATCCCCGGCACAATGACTTTTCATGGCAAAAGGACTTGATGTGGGGACGATGAACCTCCTGTCTGCCAGACAAGAGGGAGACGAAACGGTCTTCGTGCAACAACGCAACTCGTTTGTCGAGATCGACTACAGCGACATGGCCGATCAAATGTTGTCTCGTAGCGATGTGTTGCACATCCGAAAAGACGATAAGGTGTATATCGTCGGGGACGACGCGCTCAACTTCGCGAACATTTTCAACGAGGAGACGCGCCGGCCGATGCAAGCGGGGATTCTCTCGAGTGATGAGAAGTCCGCGATTCCGATGATCAAACTCATCACCGAACAGGTGGTCGGTGATCCGCAGTTCCCGGACGAGCGACTGTTCTTCTCGGTGCCGGCTGATCCGATTGACGACGACACATCAACGTTATACCATCAGAAGACCGTCGAGTCGCTGCTCAGCGACATGGGGTACGATCCCGAACCGATCAACGAGGGGATGGCGGTCATTTATTCGGAACTGGCCGACATGGAGTTCACGGGGCTGGGTATCAGCTTCGGGGCCGGCATGACCAACGTCTGCCTGTCCTACTACGCGGTACCGGTCATGAAATTCTCCATCGCTCGGGGTGGTGACTGGATCGACGAGAAGGCAGCCCAGGCGACCGGGACACCTGTCGACAAAGTCACCTCCGTCAAAGAGGAGGACTTCGAACTAGACTTCGAGACTGACGTTGGCGGAATCGAGGGTGCACTAAGCATTTATTACGACAACCTGCTCGATTACGTCATCGAGAACATCATCAAAGAGGTCGACGAAGAGGACATCGAAGAGGGCCTCGACGTTCCGGTCGTGGTGACTGGTGGGACCTCGACGCCAGACGGCTTCGAAGACCTGTTCGCCGAACGGCTTTCGGAGGCAGATATTCCGTTCTCGATCCAGGGAGTCGAACGTGCCCAGAACCCGCTCTACAGCGTTGCACAGGGTGCACTCGTGGCTGCCCGATCGGAAGAAGAACGTGGCGGCACGAGGCAATCTGCCGAAGCTGCCGCCGACGAACCAGAAGAAGCGAGCGCGGAAGCCAAGAACGACGACTGAAGGAGTCTCAGGCGTCTTTTTTCGAATTCGTATCGAGTGACGCTGCAACCGTCACCGTTCCGAGTTCAGCCATCGTGGTTCCAGACCCTGTTTCGGAATCAGAGCCGTCGTTCGGGATGGAAACTCCGTCTTCCCGACCGATGAGACAGGTGGCCTCCGGTGGGAGTTGTTCGCTCTCGAACCGTTTCATCGCCCGATCCCATGTCTCAGTCTCACTGTCCTCGTGGCGGTGTGATGCTGGGACCCCACTGAACCCACAGGACTCACAGACCACGGCTGTCGCTTCTGTTCCCTCGATAGCGAAAGTCGCCAGGTCCTTCCCACAGCGCGGACACTCCATAGCAGTCCTTCGAACTGTATGCTAATTAATGCAATGCGGGAGCTTCAGGGACGGAATTATGCCCCAGGACGCCGTTTACCTCGACAATGCCCGAACTTGCCATTACCGAAACCCAGCAGGACCGGCTCGAAGTAGTGCGTCGCGAAGTACAAGCCGCATACGTCGAGGCCTATGGTGAGACGCGACCACGGGATGCCCTCGAGTACTTACTCGATACCTATACCTCACCCGAGAAACGGGAGGTCATCGCTGCCTACGAAGAACTTGCCACAGCGGAGTACCCAACACTCCAGCAAGTTGCGAGCGATATCGATGAAGTTCCTGGGAGCGGTATCGGTGCTGCAGAGATGCGCGGGCGGTTGCTAGCCGCGCTTGGCCCGGAAACTCTCGCCGAGCACCTCCGGGCGGCGAACACAGGATCTGACGACGAAGAAACATTGATGGATAGCGATGCTGACTCGGAAGAAACATTGATGGATAGCGATGCTGACTCGGAAGCGACATTGACGGATAACGATGCTGACCCGGAAGCGACATTGACGGATAACGATGCTGACCCGGAAGCGACACGCGGTTCCGACGGTACGAGGACGACTGCCTCGGGGCTGCCAGTCGGCGACGGAGCGGTCACGAGAGAGGCGTCTTCTGATACGGCTCCCAATACGGGAGCGTCCGCCGATACATCACCTGCTGAGGAGACGGGAGGCGAAACTTCTCCGTCAGGCCCGATGCTGGCGGACTCTGCGGGCGAAGAGTCGCCTACAGGGAACGAGACGGACGAGAAGTCACTTACAGAAGACGAAATTGAACAAGAGGCAGCCGACCAGTCGGGTGCCGACTCGAATGACAGTCCGAACGATGGTGACGTATCGACCTCTGAGGACCAAACAGGGTCGCCCGCGGCATCACCACTCGCGTCGGTCAACAAGTTACTGGACGACCACAGCGAGAAGTGGCGCAGAGGCGAAAGCGACGCCCCATACGAAGTCGATTTGCCCGACGGGACCACTGAATCTGCCCGGACGAAGGACGACGTGCGCCAGTTACTGTTTCGTCACTATTAGGCGATATCCACAGCCTGACGTCACAGCTAATGACGGTGTTTCTTGCCTCCGCTGACGGCGCTTACTGCGTTCGCGTTGGACTCCGTCCGGATGCTTCTCTTCAGCGCATCACCGTGAGTGTAGCGAACGGCCCGCGCTGAAGGACACGACAACGGCGGTTTGAAGAGATGAGACAGGCACAGCGAAACGAATATTTATCAGTGGATTGTGGTTTCCGGTTGCGAATCGCACACTCTAGGGAGTTAGCTCGTCAGTCACCATCCATTCCCGGGATGGCCCGCCGAGATCGGCCACTAACGATATTACGCCGTGGCCGTAATAGTGTGATCCACGTTACATACACTCATGCCGAGAACACGAGCGGATCAAACACGGAAACGGGATGAAACGTCGGACGGAGTGGAGTGATTGCCCGTGGACCGAACCAGGATCGCGCTGGTCGTCCCCGCCGTGCTTTTGGCCGGGGCAGTAGCCGGCGGGCCGGTGCTCGTGGCCGCCGAGCGGCCGGTCCTTGATTCGGGTGCGTGACGGGCCCATTGCCGCCAAGGACTGCTACGAGGCGGTTCGGTCGCCCTTCGTCACGACTGTCTGCGAACACCTAGCTGGGAGAGGCGATGCGGCTCCCGAGATGACTCTGCCCGGAGCCGAGGTTCGCCCGTTCGATCGGAAGGCCTTCGCCGATGCTGCCGTCCCGCTGGAGTGGCTACAATTCAATTTCGGTGCTCAGCATGTTTTCGGTGGACGGTACGCACCCCCGTGTCGGAAGGTAGCACCGTTCCCGCATCCCTTTACCGTGCGGGGTGCCTATCGGATGTATGAGTGAGAATTCAGGGCGACGGAATCTCCGGATGCCCGACGACGACGAGGTGTTCGCCGTTGTGACACAGCACAACGGTGGCAACCACGTCGAACTGCAGTGTGAGGACGGCAAGACCCGCATGGGGCGCATTCCCGGACGGATGAAGTACCGCGTCTGGATCGAGGAGGGCGACGTCGTCCTCGCCGAGCCGTGGGACTGGCAAGACGAGAAAGCCAACGTGGAGTGGCGCTACGACAACGCCGACGCCGAGCAGCTCCGTCGCGAAGGCCACATCGACTGACGCGCAGTTCGTTCTCGCCGTGTAGCAGGCAATATCGACCGTGCGTTTCTGTACGCCATCGTGAGTCGTAATTTCGAACGTCCCCCGGTTTTTCGGTGAAATCTGCACTGGACCGTTCACGAGCGCGAGGACTTTTCCCGTCGCCTCCAGTAACCCCGATCATGCCAGGTGCCGGCGACGCGCCGAGTGATCGGCTGCGCGAGCGGGCCGGCGGGAGCCGTCTGAAGCTCTGGCTGCTCATGGACGCCGACCGTTGGCTCGTTACGGCTCTTCTCGTCGCCGTCGTGTTTGTCACGCTGACCGGCGTGGGTTCTCTCTTGCCGGCCGCCGAGATCGCGATCCGTTCCGGCGACTCGGTGGACACGCTCTTTCAGGCACTCCTGACGGCGACAATCACCGGCGTCACGCTCGTGCTCACGCTAAACCAACTGGTGCTCTCCCAGGAACTCGGCGCTGCGGGCGACCAACGCGAGCGGATGGAAGAGGCGATGGCGTTTCGCGAAGACGTCGCCGACGTCGTCGGTGCGCCAGTCAGTCCTTCTCGACCTGCCCAGTTTCTCCGGGCGCTCGTGCAGGTTTCCGGTGGGCGGGCACGGGACCTCCGGGAAGCCGTCGGCCTTGACGCCGCCACGGGTGCGGGTACACCTGACGAGGATTTGCAGGCGGCGGTCGAAGATCTCACCGACAGTCTGATAGAGAACGCCGACGCGGTCGCAACGGGGCTCGACGACGCCCGGTTCGGCGAGTTCGACGTGACCGCCTCGGCACTCGACTTCAACTACTCCTGGAAGATCTTCACGGCCCGTCGCATCCACGAGCGCTACGGCGATACACTTGCGGAGGAAAGTCAGGTCGCCCTCGAACAGTTGACCGACGCGCTGGAACTGTTCGGTCCCGCCCGCGAGCACTTCAAGACGCTGTACTTCCAGTGGGACCTCATCGATCTCTCGCGGCACATACTTGCCGTCTCGATCCCGGCATTGTTGGTCTCGACGAGTATGATCACGTTCTTCGACCCAACAGCCCACGCGCCGACGATCGCCGGCTTCGACGCGCTCGTCCCGCTCGTCGCGGCCATGACTACCGTCGCGCTGGCGCCGTTCCTGCTTTTGCTCGCCTACGTCGTGCGGATCGCGACGGTCACCAAACACACTCTCTCGATCGGCCCGTTCATCCTTCGGGAGACCGACGACGTCGCCGAAGTCGAATGGGATCGCTGATGATACTCCATCACGGTCAGTCTCCCGTTTCTCTCCTGTGACGAACCCGATAGTCGGCCTGTCCCGATCGCAGAGACGACGATCAGGTACCGCTGGGCGCGTTGGACGAACGAGCAGGTGCTCCGCTGGCGCCCATCAAGCTACCGGGGGTCCTTCCATTTCCGTGAAGTGGTGGCCAACCAGGCGGTATAACGCAGTCGGTGCATCCCCTTCGAGGTAGGTCACGCCTGCGTGACCGTCCGTGAGGGCCGTGCTATCGGCTACTCTTGTTCGTGTCGCGGTAGGACTACGCGTCCTCGTCGTCGCCAATCTCTTTGCTGACTGTCTTTTCGACTTCTTCGCTGACGGTGTCTTCCACTTTCTCGCTGACTTCTTCGCTGACAGTCTCGCCGACCTGTTCGGCCACCTCGTCGACCTCCTTGGAGACGGTTTCTTCGACGGTTTTTTCGACCTCTTCGCTGACTGTTTCCTCGACGCGATCGACCTCCTCGCTGACTGTTTCGCTGACTGTCTCTTCGACCTCGTCGTGGACGGCTGCCTCGACTGTCTGTTCGACTTCTTCACTCATGGTGTCGCTGACCGTCTGTTCGACTTCCTCGCTGACAGTGTCACCGACGGTTTTCTCGACTTCCTCGCTGACCGTCTCGCTGACCGTTTCCTCGACGCGTTGGGCCATCTCGCGAGTCATCCAGTCGGGATCGAACCGCCCCATCTTCCAGCCAATGTGGATGACATAAGCTACCAGCGCACCTAGTCCGAACGCGACGCCGACGCTCGTCTCGGCGACGAAGATGATGCCGATCGAGACAAAGATCAGTGTCCCGTAAGCCAGATCGACGAGGAAATCGACGCGAGACGGCTTCATCGGTGACCTCCGATAGCGTGGACAAGCCGGTTGCTGTCGTGATTCATACGCCACAGTAGGACCAGCGATAGGAATAACCCTCCGTTCGCAGTCGCTCGCTTCCGACTGGATTGGGATCGAACGCTTCATCCGCGACTGATAACGCACGCTTAAGCCACTTCGACGGTTCGTTACTGTATGGTCGAAGTGCTCCTCCTCGTCGGCATCGTCGTTGCGTTGTTCGTTGGGTTCAATATCGGTGGTGCGACCACCGGGCCGGCGTTCGGGCCGGCGGTTGGGGCCGATGCCATCTCCAAGACCGTCGCAGCCGGGCTGATGGCCGTGTTCTTTTTCGTGGGTGCCTGGACGATCGGGCGCCGCGTCGTCGACACGCTCGGTAGCGAGCTGTTCACCGACGCGACCGTCTTGACAATGGAATCGAGCATCGTGGTCCTCTTTTTCATCGGCGGGGCGCTGTTCCTGGGCAACTACTACGGCGTCCCGGCCTCGACGTCGATGACCGCCGTCGGCGCGCTGGGCGGACTCGGCGTCGCAACGGGGACGCTAGATTGGGCCGTGATGGGCGGGATCGCGATCTGGTGGATCGTCGCGCCGATCGTCGGCTTCTGGATCTCGGGAATGATCGGCCGGTACCTCTACCCGCGAATCAACGAATTGGTTGCGATCACGACCACTGAGGGTGCCCTGTTTCGGATCGATCACTCGGGCGTGATTCCGCGACCCGTCGCCGGGCCGAACACGACACGTCGGGAGGTGATCGGCGGCGTCGTCGTCATCGCGATCGGTTGTCTGATGGCCTTCTCCTCGGGGACCTCGAACATTGCCAACGCGATCGCCCCGCTCGTGGGTGCGGGCGCCGACATCAACATGATGATTCTGCTTGGCTGTGGGGCGGTTGCCGTCGGCGCGTTCACGATCGCTCGACGGACGCTGGACACGCTGGGCAACGACATCACCGACCTGCCGCTGACAGCGGCGATCGTCGTCGCGATCATCTCCTCGACGATCGTCATCGGCCTCTCGATCATCGGCATCCCCGCGAGCTTCGTCATCATCGCGACGACCTCGATCGTCGGGCTGGGCTGGGGGCGGGCGACTCGGACGACCGCTCTCCCCGAGGTGGTCCGCGGCGAGGAGTCACCAAACGTCTCTGTCGGGGCGCTGGCCGCCGAGGATCCCGGCGAGGAGGTACCCGAGATCGGCGAGGAGGAACCGGCGGAAATCCCGTCGGCGGCCGATCTCTTCGATCCCGCGACGACTGGCCGTGTGATCGTCATGCAGAACGTGGTCCCGTTGCTGTCGACGATCGGCGCGTACGGGACGTTTGCGCTATTGTTCCAGTTTTGGTGGTAGTCACCGGGACGGCCGGTGTCGACTTCCCGTCAGCGATGGGCAACAGCGACGGCACTGACTCATCGGACCACGGTGACGGGGACGGGAACCTCACCGACGACGGCCGTCGCGACGGTCCCCAACAACCGCCGGGCAATCCGCCCAGCGTCGCCGCCGTGACTTCCCATGACGACGTGGTCGACGTCGTGCTCCGTGACGAACGCATGGATCACGTCGGCGGGATCGCCGGTCCGGACGACTGTCTCGATCTCCCGATCCGCGGCCTCGGCCTGGGCCGTGGCGTCGTCGATCACTTCCTCAGCTCGCTCCCGGGCGGTCGACTCTTCCGGAGCAACGTCGACGAGGTTGCCTTCGCTCATCCCGGCGTCGATCGACGTGACGACGTTCAACACTGTCACCCGACACTCGAAGGTCTCGAGTGCGTGAGTCAGTGCTGCCTCGGCCATCGGCGACCCATCGAGCGGGACGAGGACGTGTGACGGGGCCATACGACACCATCACGGGCCAGGCCTAATCACCGTGGCGGCCGGGACCCTATCCGGGCCACCGAAGAGTTCGGGCTGTCCCACCGCAACTTGGGTGGCTATTTATCGACCCCGGTCTCGTCGAGATCGCCACGGCTCCTCCGGGCCGGACACGAAGTGGCTGTCCCCTCCTGCCGCGGACAGCACACCAGTCGGTGCCCAGTGATGCTTCCGCCCGAGGGATATTGGCAAGACGGCAATCGTCGGGTTCCGAGTGGTGGCACCTGGTGGCGTGTCCGACCAACGGCCGCAGTTACCGTTGCCGGCGGCCCCACGTTTCGAGCGTATACCCGTCGAACCGCCGTTCGTCGACGATTTCCCACTCGCTCTCCTCGAAATCCGGGAACGTGGCGTCGCCGTCGTACTCACCGTCGATCCGGCTCAGGAGCATGCGGTCGTAGTACGGGAGGAAGGCCTCGTAGATCGCCGCGCCACCGAGGACGTAGAGAACCGGCTCGCCCGCCGAGCGAGCCCGTTCGATCGCCTCCTCGACGCCGCCCGCGTGACTCACGCGCGGATCGTCGTACTCTTGGTCCGTCCGGCTCAGGACGATCCGGTGTGCGCCCGGGGGATCGTCGAACATCTCGAAGGTCCGGCGACCGATGGCGACGGTCTCGCCGGCGACGCGTTCGCGGTACCGTTTGACCTCTTGGGGGCGGTGCCAGGGTAGGGTGGAACCGTCACCGATGATACCGTTCTCGGCGACCGCGGCGACGGCGATGACATCCATAGACGCGATACGTGACCGGAGCCTATCAAGTGCGGCGGTCGCTCGTCCGGGCAGTCACTCGTCCACCTCGTCGTCGTCAGTGTCACGCTCGGTGACCCGGAGCGCCGCGATTCGTGCTCCCTCTACGTCCGTCACCTCGATGGTGTGCCCGTCGACCTCAACCTGGTCGCCGGTCTCGGGTGCGCGCCCGAGACGAGTCAGAACCAGCCCGCCGATCGTCTCGACCCCTTCGTGGGTGAAGTCGGTGTCGAGGGCGTCGTTGACCGTCGAGAGCGCTACACCTCCGTCGACGTCGTAGCCGTCCTCGCGCTGGGTGATCGAGGGTCCTTGCTCGTCGAACCCGTCGCGCAGGTCCCCGACGACCGCTTCGACGACGTCCTCGACGGTGGCGAGTCCCTCGAAGGCTCCCCACTCGTCGATCACCGCGGCCATCTGCTGGCCCCCCTCGCGGAACTGCAACAGGAGATCGCTGACCGCCGTCGTCTCCGGGACGACGAGGAGGTCGCGGGCCAGGTTCTCGGCCGTGACGCCCTCTTCGTCTCCGTCGATCGCCCCCAGCACGTCCTTGACGTCGACGAACCCGACGACCTGATCGTCGTCTGGCTTGACGACCGGATAGCGCGTGTGGCCGGACTCGCGGACGACTGCTTGGAGCGTCGACGGTGTGGCGTCGGGCGGGACGCTCACCACGTCCGGTCGCGGAACCATGACCTCTCTGACGACGACGTCGTCGAGGTCGAAGACACCCTCGATCATCTCGACTTCCGCCGTGTCGACGTGACCCTCCTCGCCGGACCGCGCCAGGACCCGCCGGATCTCGCGCTCCTCGAGGGTCTCGTCCGTCTCGGAGGCCGGCGGGACGCCGAGCAGCCGGGTGAACGCGTTTGCCGTTCCGTTGAAGACGACCAGCCCCGGGTAGAATACGTAATAGAAGAGCTTCATCGGTGGCGCGACGAACAGCGAGAGGTGCTGGGCCCGAGCGATCGCGATCGTCTTCGGCGCGAGTTCGCCGAAGACGACGTGCAGGAACGTGATGAAGCCAAAGCCGACCGCGAAGGCCACGAGATGGATCAGTCCCGCCGGGAGGACCGGATCCAGGACGGGCTCGATGAGCGACGCGACTGCAGGTTCGCCGACCCACCCGAGCCCCAGCGAGGCGAGCGTGATCCCCAGTTGTGTGACCGCAAGGTAGTCGTCGAGATTCGATATTATGTCCTGCAGCGTCTTCGATCCCGCCCGCCCTTCCTCGGCGAGTTGTTCGACCGACGTCGAGCGGACCCGGACGAAAGCGAACTCCGCGGCGACGAAGAACCCGTTCAACGCGACGAGGACGAGTGCGACGAAGAAACCACCGAGCGACGAAACGAGATCTACCATCGGTGACCCCCGGACGCGAATGTCTTGTGCATGCCGGCTTCTTTCGGGCCAGCCACAAAAAAGGTCGACTGCGGCCCTATTTTTCGGCCGGCCGTAACCCCAACTCGTGCCGACACGCTGTTGCCGGTGGCCACCAAACCGCAGGTATGCCCGACAACCCCGAGCGTACGCTCGAGGAATGGAAAGACTCGATGCAGGACGAACACGCCGCTGCCATCGCGAACCCCGACCCAGACGCGACTCACCAGATAGAGGGGATTACGCAGGTGAGCTATCGGTATTCCTTCGAATACGATGCCGACGATGACAGTCTCAGGCGCATCGATCGCACGCAGGTCGATGAACCGCACGAGCCAGAACTGTTTTCGTGTACCTGTGGGGTTCGGGGCATGACTCGTGCGGAAGCCCGCGAGCACCTCGCCGCACTGGCGGACTGATCAGCGCATTGGCGGATTGACTCCCCGCTCGGCCTGTCGCCCCCTCATCGGGACTGTCGAATGCGGTCGGCTGTCTCGAGTCCACTGCGGAGCGCCCCGTGGAGGCGGGCCGTTCCGACGGTCCAGTCGCCCAGACAGTACAGATCGTGCCCTTCGGCCGCACGGAGCAGATCCGTCGGCGCGCCAGTCTCTGGCTGGGCATACCGCCAGCCCTGCCAGTCCGACCACTCGGGTGTCGCCAGGCGCTCGTCATCGAGAATCTCGCTGGCCATCTGCGCGAGGCGACTGATGTTTTCGCTCGGCGGGTCGTCGTAGTGTGTGACCGACCAGTCGTGACTGGCCTGGATGATCAGTACCGACTCGCCATCAGGGACGTGACCTGGCTTGCACTCCTCACGAGCGATCCAGCCGATAGCGTGCTCGTTGTCGATGTTCACCAGTGCGTAGTAGGGCCGATCGATCTCGAAGGGATACCCCACGATCGCGGTCCAGACCGTCCGAAAGTCGACTGCCCCCAGTGCGTCGATCAGCTTTTCTCGGAGCGGATCGTCCCAGGTGCTGTCGGCGAGCAGCGCGGCGGTCTGGGGTGCTGGCGGATTGACCAATAGGATGTCGAAGGGGCCGAATCGCTCCTCACCTGCGGAAACTTCCCAGCTTTCGCCCCTGCGATGGATGGCTGTCGCCCGGGTGTTGCGATGGACGGTCGCCGCGGTCCGCCCGAACAGTCGCTTGGCGATCTGTGTTAGCCCCTGTTCGTAGCTCCATTTGTGCTCGTCGGCGTCTCGGCCTTCAGCGACCTGGCCTGCGCCGTCGAAGGTGTACACTGGCTCGCCGATGTCGACGAGTCCCTCGGTGTCCAGCGTTCCGGTCACGAGGTCGACGACGCGATCGTCCTCTGCTTTGAGGTAGTTCGCGCCGTAGTCGTAGGTCACCGCGCCGCGGCGGCGTGTCGCCGCACGCCCACAGAGGCCGCCCGACTTCTCGACGACGGTGATCGTCGCCTCAGTTTGGGTGTCGATAGCCCAGGCCGCCGCGGCCGCGGCCGCACCAGCGCCGATGATGCCGATCCGTGTCACAGGCGGTGATTCGTTCGACACCCAGATAGTCGTTCGGACGGGTGAGACTTGTGGTGACTCCGTGCCGACCACGGTCCTGTCATCTTGGCATAAAAGTTGGCCTCGGCACTCTCGACTCACAATATGTCAATGATGAATGTATTTTGCAGCTCTATAGACGGCCCTCAATTCGTAATCTTACACTCTCTTGTTACTTTTTCCTTCATGTTATCCAAATTTTAAGTCAAAAATGTCGTTGTCTCTTACCGAAGATAGCGAAGTGGTATTCTCTCGGTTCTATTAGGCGTCTGTGTGAGAGACAAGGAGCGCCTTCAGCACAGTTATCGATTCAATAGTCAGTGGACTGTTTCGAGATATCGGATATTTCGGGAAATCTGAATCCAGTCACCCACTTCAAGAGTATTCTCTGCTTCTGATGGATCAAACAAGATTGTTCCGACACCAACGTCCAGAACGCCACGACTATTATCGGTATCACAGTCGATCTCGGTCACCCGACCATGAAAGACGGGTTGGCCCTCGCCATCAAATACGACCCTGCTTTCGCTCGTATCGAATTCGGCCACATTCGCCAAGAAAACAAACAACTCGACTGATATGGTCATCCCCACGTGTTTGGAGTTGAGAAGTACCTCATGGTCGTAAACCTCGAACTGCGTACTATCTTCTAGAGAAACGACTACATCCTGTGTATAAACCCGTCCCTCATAGACTGCAGAGGGGTGAATCGCGTGGATCTCAAGTGGGAGTGAGGCGGAAACCACGTCATTTCTGAAGTTGTAAACGTTATTAAGTTATTTGAATGCCTATTGGGGATGAGTAACCGTGCTTCACTTCTTTCAGTTCCGTCCTCGGTCAATGGTTTCTGACGGATACTTTGTGACCGAGCGCCTGCTGACCCTATTCTCTGTATCTTGAAACGCGTTGTGTAATCGCCCCCGCACCATCATTTTCTGTCCCGAGTTGCACCGTAGTAAGTCAACTGTGAATGTTTCTATGGCACGCCAAATCTGTATTGCATTTAGAGGCCACCCTAGCTGACCTCAATTAACAACTGTTTTCTCTCAGAAGGTAGCAGGTACGATTCTCCCATATTCGTTCACTCCATTATATGCATAGAAGGCTGGCCTCGGCACTCATAGGGCTCGTCGTCGCCGGGTCGTGAGGCCGGCTCGGCCCGTGGGCTCGTCATCGGCCAGCCGAATATAGCGAACCACTGTGCAAAAACGATTGGTCTCCCTACTCGGCAAGCGACCCGGCCTGGACTTCCTGTCGCAACCGCGACAGTGAGGGGTCGCTGTCGTCGGCGAACCGTCCGAGCAGGGCATAAACCTCTTGGCGGGACACCTTTACGTCCCCTTTCAGGACGGCGGCCGGCCTGGCCTGGAGTTCCCGGAGGGTGCCGACGCCGAGCAGGAACGGGATCGCCCAGGCGGCCAGGGTATTCCCGCGCGTCTCGGGCATCGTTTCGATCCAGGCTTGCGTGTCGTCGAGATAGTCCTCAGCCCGGTCAGCAAGTGAGGTAATGACAGGCGCGAACGCTTCTGCGTTCTCGATATCGCCGATGTCAGCAGCCGTCAGTCCGTGTTCGGCCAGCAGTGCTGCCGGGACGTAGACGTTGTCTTCCTCGCGGTAGTCCGTCGCGATATCTCTGGTGACGTTGACGAGTTGCAACAGCCGCGAAAAGGCAGTCGCGTTGTCCGCGAAGGCGGCCCGCTGATCGGGCGGGACATCGTCGATGAGTAACTCGGTGACAAACGAGCCGATCGTCCCCGCCACGTACCAGCAGTACTCCTCGAGTTCGTCGACCGATTGAATCCGTAGTCCACCTTCCTCGGCGTAGCGGTCGACGAACTCGGCCATCCCGTCGGTCAGTTCCCGGACCGACGGCCGGATGATCGCCCGGGAGGCCTCGGGCAGGTCCCGAAACGTCGCGACGACCCGCGGCGTCTCTGCGACGACCGTCCAGTCATCGTCGGGACTCTCGGGAATATACGGCTCGATGTCCGTTCGGAACGCCTCGACGGTCGTCGGGTCGTCCGGGTCGAGCACCCGGCTGTAACACGTAAGCAGTTCGTGTTGATCAGCGGGTGGGATATGCGTGGCGTCCTCGACGGTATCGGCAACCCGACAGAGGAGGTAGCCGACGCAAATCTCGGCAGCCATCGGCTCCTCAAGCTCCGCGATGGTCAACGCGAACGTCCGGGAGACGTCCTGGACGGTGTTGTAACACCAATTCATGTCGCTCGGGTGGGACTCGACCTGCTCGTTCGACATTCCGGATACCTAACCGATGGGTCCCACGAGTAAAAACCCCTCCCGGATCGTCCCAGCCACCGCCGATCCCTCTTGGACCCCCACAGCCACCACCGATACGTCTCGGAGTTTCGCGGGGTCCACCGGTCACTGAGCCGCTGACCCTGTCGGTCCGGCCCGGCTGTATCAGGCGTTCGTTTTGTAGAGGTCTCCATTCTCGTCGTAGCGTGCCTCGAAGATACGGCGGAACTGCTCGTCACTCAACTCGACTTCGAGCGCCCCGAGGTTCTCCTCCAGTTGCTCGACAGTGCGAGCGCCGACGATCGGGACGCACGTGAACTCCGGCTGGTCGATCAGCCACCGGAGAGCAACCTGTGCGGGCGTGGCGTCACGTTCCTCAGCGATCGTCTGGACCTCATCGAGGACGTGCCAGCCCCGTTCGGAGACGTACCAGTCAGTGAACATTTCGTCGAGTTGGGCACGGGTGTCCTCGGGCGCGTCGAGTTCGTAGGTGCCGTCACCGACGCGCTCGTATTTCCCGGTGAGGAAGCCACCCGCCAGTGGCGAGTACGGGACGACCGCCAGGTCTTGATCCGCACAAACGTCCAAGTACTCCGCGACGTCCTCGTAGTAGGCGGCGTGGAACAGGGGCTGGGTGACGGTGAAGGCCTCGTAGTTGTTGACGTCGGCTTTCCAGAGGCCCTTCGTGAGCTTCCAGGCGTCAGCCGTCGAGAGGCCGACGTGATGGACTTTCCCCTCGCTCACGAGATCGTCGACAGTCCTGAGCGTCTTCTCGATGGGGGTCCCGTCGTCGAAGCGGTGAAGGTACAGGATGTCCAGGTAGTCCGTGTCGAGTCGGTCGAGCGAGCCCTCGACTTCGGCGCGGACGTTCTTTCGCGAAAGGTTCTCCTGGAATCGGGATTCGTTCGACCAGTAGCACTTCGAGGCGATCACGTAGTCTTCGCGATCACGGTCAGCGAGCCACTCGCCGATCCAGCGCTCGCTGTCGCCGCGGCCATAGCCGTTGGCCGTATCGATGAAGTTCCCGCCAGTCTCGGCGTAGGCGTCTAAGAGTTCGTGAGCCTCTTTGCGACCCGTCTCGACGACACCGCTTTCCTCGTGTTCCTTCCCGAAACGCCACGTGCCGAGCGCGATCGGCGATACCTCCAGTCCAGTCTTGCCGAGTCGTCGATAGTACATCACCACGACACTGCGATCGGCAGCGGCTTAAACACCGGGCGTCCCGGGGCGGTTCACCCGCCATCGGGGGCTTCTAGGTCGGGATCTGGGTGCCGGTACCGGCTATCGTACGCATCGGTCGGTACAACGCGGCGGGACTCGGGGGCATGATCAACATCGTCAACCCTGGGGTCGTCACACTTGGCGGCGTCGCTCTCAACAATCCCGAGGTCGTACTTAGGGGGATCGAACGGCACCTCGATGACTACGTTTCGTCTCCCGTCCGAGCGTCGAGATTACGTCGCTGGGCGCCGATCTGGAGTTGTTAGGTGCGATCGCGTCTGTGACGGTAGCTGACCTCGACCTGTATCACGCCTGATATCGGTATCTCCTTCTCGAAAGAGTTTAGTTCGGACAGCTACTATCATCATTTTCCGATCAAAATGAGGTCATGACAGTCACTGACACGGAGATACGTGACGGCTGTGCCGCGATCGAAGCGACGTTCGATGAGCGACCCGCGCTGTCGACGATCGCCGACGCGATTGCCCCGGCGTCTCGCTACTACTTCCTGGGGTGTGGCTCTTCGTCCTGGGTGGGTACGATGGCAGCACACTGGTTCCGCGACGCAGGCACCGACGCCGAGGCTATCACGGCCTCGGAGTTCTACTTCGGCGAGTATGCAGTCGACAAGGAGACGGTCGTTGTCGCCTACTCGCAGTCGGGCGAGACGACTGAGACCGTCCAGGCGTTCGAGGCGGCGGTCGAAGCGGGCGCGCGGACGGTCGCGATCACGAACACGGCGGGATCGGCGCTTTCGGAACTCGCTGATCACGCTTACGTCACGCCAGCTGGGACCGAGGAGTCGATCCTCGCGACCAAGTCCGTCGATGCCGCCGTCGTGGCCTCGATCCTGCTGACCGAGGCAGCCGACGACGGAAATCTGGGCTCCACGTGGTCGGCTGAGACGTGTCGATCGATCGCGGATCGGGACTTCGATACAGCCGTTGACGTGTTCCGAGACGCCAGCCATGCCTATACACTCGGGACAGGGATCGACTACGCGCTGGCCGGCGAAGCTGCTCGGAAGTTCGGCGAAGGACCATTGCTTCACTCGACGCCCATGCCGGCCATGGAGATCAGTCATGGGCCGATGGCGAACGTATCGGGCGATCCTGTGCTGTTGGTCCTCAGCGATCCCACGATGATCGATCACTACGAACCTCTTCTCGAGGAACTGCGTGACGCTGGTGGGCGGGTCGTGGCTATCCATCCCGATACCACCGACCTTGCCGTCGAGGCGTCGATTGCCATCCCAGTCGGCCGCCCACAGTTCCTCTACACGCTCAAAGCGATCCAGCGACTCACGTTCGTTCTGGCTAGAGATCGAGGGGTTGACCCGGATCAGCCACCGGCGCTCAGCAAGCACGTCGAACGCGAAGGTCTGTGAACGAGTTTCTTTCCGGAACAGGTGGCACCTACGGTTCCAATGGAGGTACGTCCGCGCTAAGGGGACCTTCGAGTCACTGGTGGTCACTCCTTGCCTAGAAACATTCATTATTGTTTTCGAATATATATCGAGTATGGTCTATCGCGTCGTCGGTGCGAACTTCGATCAGATGCACATGAACACCAATCTCGAGTGGGTTCGCGATCATCCGGAGACAGAACTTGTGGGTGTTTGTGACGAGGATCCGTCGACCTCGACCGGATCACTCGAGCAGGCCCTCTCGGATCTCGACATCCCCGAGGCAGCCGTCTTCGATGACCTCGAGCGCTGTCTCGAAGAGACGGCACCCGACGTCGTTCTCGGGTGTCCGCGCAACTCCTTGCACGCCGATTTCGTCGAGCGCGTCACCGAATTCGACCTCGAAGCTCTCGCCATCGAGAAGCCACTGGCCGTCTCGCTGGCCGACGCCGACCGCATGCTCGATGCGGTCGAGAACGAACTGTTCGTCGTCAACTGGCCCGTGACCTGGGATCCGGTCAACCACACGGTCAAGCGCTTCGTCGATGAGGGTACGATCGGCGATGTTGTCGAGGTTCAGTATTACGGCGGCAACGCGGGCGCACCACCCGAGGGAAGTTGGTTCTACGATCCCGAGGACGGCGGCGGGTCGATGCTTGACTACCTTGGCTATGGCGCGACGTTCTCGACGTGGTTCCGCGGCGGCGAACTCCCCGAGTCAGTAACAAGCGATACCTACGTCCCTGCGGACATGGCGGTCGATGTCCAGAGTTCCACGATCGCACGCTACGACGAGGGTATGAGTGCGTTTCAGACGACCTGGCGGATGTTGACCAGTCCCTGGGAGATCGAGCCCACGCCGCCGAAGGGTTACGAACTCGTTGGGACCGGGGGTTCGATCAGTACGCGCGTCAGCGGTCACGACGTGTATGTCACGACCCGAGACGATCCAGAAGGCTACGGCGTCGAGGCCGATCCACTGGCCGACCGCTACGAGAATCTCGTCGCGTACATCGTCCACCTGCTGGAGACTGACAACGATCCCGAGGGTCCGTGCGACCCAGTTTTCTGTCGGGAGGCCCACCGAATCGTCGAGACCGCTCGCCGGAGTGCTGCGGCTGGTGAGCGCCTCGAGTTGGTAGCGTAGTTCGCAGCGAAAATCGGCTTCTGGACGGCGCTATTCGCGGGCTGGCGGCGGTCGATACCCGTCCAGATCGGCCGTGGCGAGATCGACTTCTTCGCCGTCTTCTGCGGCCCTGTAGGCGGCCATACTCAATTCGATCATCCGCAAGCCGTCCTCGAGGTCGAACCGTCCGTTCTCGCCGTCACGGAACGCGTCGATCGCGTCTCGGTTCTCACCGACGTACCCGCTGTTGACGACGACTTCGGCGTCGATCGGCATTCGCCCACTCGTGGCGGTTTGTTTCTCAGCCCAGCCCTCGCCCGACAGCTCGTCTGAGAGGAAGATGCTCGAGGAATCGTCGTCTGTCCGGACTTGTCCGGAGTATTCCGGGCCGAGCAGTTCGACGGTTCGACTGACCCCCGACCCGACGTAACACCAGGAGCCGGCCGCTTCCGAGATGACTGGCCGGCCCTTTTCGTCCTCGTAGCGAATCGTCACCCGGGCGTAGTCGTCGGCCGGGGAGTCCTCGTAGTCGACGCCGTACTCTTCCTCGAGTTGGGCTGCGTATTCCTCGCGGCTCCACTTCAACGTCTCTGTGTCTGCGGAGACGGCCACCGGTTCGAGCTTGCTGCCCTCCGGATCGGTCAAGAGGTAGTCGTTGCCACCCATCGCGTGGACCAGCATGTCCGTGAGCGCGCCCCCTCCCTGTAGCTTCCCATTCCAGAACCACGCCGAGTGTGGCCCGCCGTGCTCGGCCTGAGCGCGTGCGATGTAGGGTCGCCCGGCGTCGCGGCCTTGCTCCCAGAGGAGTTCCCGCATGTCTTCGATGGCAGGTTCGTGGACCCAGTTCTCCAGATAGGCGTGGGGCAACCCGGCGTCTTCGACGCGCTCGAGGATTCGGTTGGCCTCGTCGACGTTCCTCGCGATCGGTTTCTCCATGGCGATGCCCTGGAGAGTCGCCCCGTCTTCGACGGCCTCGACGATTCCCTCGACGACGTCTTTCCGCGTGAAATTGGGACTGGTAACCCAGACGGCGTCGACGTCGGTATCGGCGACCATTTCGGCTAGTTCGTCCTCACCGTAGATGTTCGGATTGCCAACCCCCAGGTCCCGACTGTCTTCGGCGAGGTCCTCGGCGCGTTTACGATCCAATTCGTGGATCGCGGCTACTTCTGCGTCGGGAATGTACTCGAGGCTTGGGACGTGAGCCTCACTCGTAATGAACCCTGCACTGACGAAACCAATGCCGAACGTTTCAGAAGCCATAGCGTGATGTAGTTACTCAACATACATAGTCGTTTCTTATATTTTTAGTCCGCACCTCGTATGTTGTCTGGGGGGACTTAGAGACTCTTTTTCGACGTTTCTGGGGCTAGAATCCATTGTTGGGCCAGGTAGTAGTATCAGCTGTCCCGTGCGTCCTGATCGAGGTGACACGTCACGGGCAGTAAATCATGATTGAATGCATATTTATAAATGATGTCGGGCATGACGAACGGATGTCTCCGTCTTCGCCGTTTCGGCCGCCCCAAGACTTAAAACCCCAAATTTTGAAATTTACTGGTGATGCAAATTGGCGTACTTACCGTTCCGTTGAAAGACGAGTCACTCGAAAGCACGCTGTCGTACCTGGATTCGCTCGGCGTCGACGCCGTCGAATTAGGGACCGGTGGCCATCCGGGACAACCCCACATCGAGCGACGTGCCGTTCTCGACGACCCAGACGAGCAGGCGGCATTGCTCGATACGCTCGAGGAGTACGACATGTCTATCAGCGCGTTGGCGACCCACAACAATCCGGTTCATCCCGACGAGGAGACGGCCGAGCGGGCGGACACGGAACTTCGCGAAACGATTCGGCTCGCTGACCAACTGGACGTGAACACGGTAACGTGCTTCTCGGGACTCCCGGCCGGTGGTCCCAACGACGAAGTCCCTAATTGGATCACAGCACCGTGGCCGACCGAACACGCCGAGGCCGAGGAGTATCAGTGGGAAGTCGTCTCTGAATACTGGGCCGAAATCGGTCACCTGGCCGAGGACCATGGCGTTGACATTGCCATCGAGATGCATCCCAACATGTTCATTTACGAACCGACGGGGCTGCTGGAACTGCGCGAGGCGACATCAGATCGGATCGGTGCGAATCTCGATCCCTCGCACCTCTACTGGCAAGGGATCGACCCGACTGAGGCGATCCGACTGCTCGGTGGGGCCGATGCAATCTATCATTTCCACGCCAAGGACACCAACATCTACGACGCGAATGTCCGCGAGAAGGGGGTTCTCGATACGACCACCTACAGCGATGAAGTCAACCGGTCGTGGATTTTCCGGTCGATCGGATACGGCCACGGTGAGGAACACTGGAAGGACATCGTCTCTACCCTACGGATGGTCGGCTACGACGACGTGATGTCTATCGAACACGAGGACTCCCTGACGTCTGGTCGAGAGGGTCTGGAGAAAGCTGTCGACGTGCTCCAGCGAGTCGTATTCACGACCACACCCGGTGAGGTCTACTGGGAATAATCTACACTCTTTGATGCTCTGCCTGAGTTTTGGCTTGTCTGGATGGCACAGGTGAGACCTGTGTGTCCTTACCCGCTCTTTGGGACCGTTACATACCAAAAACTGAACTCTTCTTATTCGATTCAAAATATTTACTAGTAGAATTTTCCCTACTTTCACATAAACCAAATTCACTTCTGGATGTGGAATCACGGATGACAGCCCGTCGAACCACGCATTTCTATGTGATGAAAAATGCCTTCATCAGTACCTTTATCTATTTCCATTTTTAATCATGTATTATGGCGCAGAAAAGTGACAACATGGGACCGAGGACTCACACCGTGACGGATTCGTCGACGGTTCTGGACCGTCGTTCCGTGCTCAAAGGTGGTGCGGCCATGGCGAGCGCTCTTACCCTTGCTGGCTGTAGCGGGGGCGACACAACGACCGAGCCGGGAGGTGGAGACGGTGGCGGCGGTGGGGAGACGACGAACATCGCTATCGTCTCAAGCTCGGCCGGGTTTGGAGACCAGGCGTTCAATACTCTCGCCGTCCAGGGCCTGGAGACGGCCGCTGAAGAGTACGACATCTCGCTCAACCAGGTTGAGGAGACGTCACCGTCGAACTACCAGTCGGTGCAGTCGAACCTGGCGTCGAGTACGAACCCCAGTTACGATGTGATCGTCCTCGTCGGGTATCAGCACAAACCTGCGCTCCAGACGAACGCCGAGGAATACCCTGGCCAGCAGTGGATGATTATCAACGATCACGTCGAGCAGCCCAACGTCGCGGGATACGTCTGGGCGAACCACGAGATGTCGTTCCTTGCCGGCGTGATGGCCGGGACGATGACGACGCGAGACTTTTCCTATGAAGGTAATTCGACCGATCCAGACAGTGCCCAGGTCGGGTTTGTCGGTGGCGTCGACGGCCCGCTGATCAACGCGTTCGAACGCGCTTACAAGGCCGGTGTCGGGTGGGTTAACGAGGAAACGGACGTTAGCGTCGGATACATTGGCAACTACCAGGACACCCAGAAGGCGACCAACATCGCCAGTTCCCAGTACGACAGCGGTGCCGACATTGTCTACCAGGCCGCGGCGGCCGCCGGCCAGGGTGTTTTCCCCGCTGCACAGAGCGCCAGCCGATTCGCTATCGGCGTCGACGCCGACCAGTCGAAGACGTTACCGGAGTATCAGGACGTCATTATGGGGTCGGCAGTCAAATTCATCAATGAAGGGACACGAGAAGTTGCCCAAGCTGTTGTCGAGGATGATTTCGACAGTGTCTCCGGACGCAACGTCCTCGGTGTCGCCGAAGACGGTGTGGCACTGGTAAAGGGCCAGGCGATCGGTTCTGAACTCCCGGATGTCGTCGACCAGAACCTCGAAGAGGCACGACAGGCGATCGCCAACGGAGACATCAACGTGCCGTGTACTGCCGCTGGCTGTCAGGACTGACGCAACGCCGTTTTAGTTCCACGAGAGCAAGCCATGGCGCAAGATAGAACTGCGGCCGTAGAACTGCGAGCGATCACCAAGCGGTTCGGCGACGTGGTCGCCAACGACGAGGTTGATTTCACACTCGAGGAAGGGTCTGTCCACGCCTTGCTTGGCGAGAACGGGTCCGGCAAGACAACGCTGATGAGTATTTTGTACGGGCTTTACGAACGGGACAGCGGTGAGGTTATCATCAACGGCGAGCCGACCACCTTTGACTCACCGCGGGACGCGATCGAGGCAGGCGTCGGCATGATCCACCAGCACTTCCAGCTCGTCGAGCCGATGACCGTCCTCCAGAACATTGTACTCGGCAACGAACCAACCCACAACGGTCTCGTCGATCAGGACGACGCCAGGGAGGACGTGTTAGAAATTTGTGAACATTATGGTTTCGATGTCGATCAATACCTCGACACGCCGGTTCGCGAACTCGATCTTGGGGTTCGTCAGCGCGTCGAAATCGTCAAAAGCCTCTATCGAGAGGCTGACATCCTGGTGCTTGACGAACCGACGGCCGTGCTCACGCCCCAGGAGGTCGAAACCTTGCTCGACGTGATGCAGGAACTCTCCGCGCGAGGGCGTTCGTTGATCTTCATCACGCACAAACTCAACGAAGCGATGCGCGCGGCCGACGAAATTACCGTGTTGCGTGACGGCCAGGCTGTCGGAACGGTTGAGGCCGAAGAGACGTCCCGCCAGGAACTCGCTCGGATGATGGTCGGCCGAGACGTCCTTTTCGAGACAGACGACAGAGAGACGGAACCGGGTGCGGACGTCTTCGCGGTCGAGGACCTGCACGCCCAGGGTGATCGCGGCCTCGAACAGGTGAAGGGGGTCAATTTTTCAGTCCGAAAGGGCGAGATCCTTGGCGTGGCTGGCGTCCAGGGTAACGGCCAGTCGGAATTCGTCGAGGCACTCACTGGCTTGCGACCTGCGACCGAAGGCACGATCACGTTCGATGGCGAGGACATCACCGGCACGGATCGTCGTGAACGTATCGAGTTGGGCATCACGTACATCCCCGAAGATCGGGTGGCCGAAGGACTGGTCATGGATTACTCGCTGGTTCGCAATGCGTTGCTCGGCAACCAGACGATCGATTCGTTCACCGAAAACGGCTTTCTCGACTGGCAGGCCGTCAGGGATCACACGGACTCGATCCTCGACACGTACGACATCCAGCCCAACGATCCAGACACCAGCGCAGAGTCGCTTTCGGGCGGCAACCAGCAGAAGTTCATCGTCGGTCGCGAGATCGAACACGATCCGGACGTGATCGTCGCGATGAACCCGACCCACGGGGTCGATATCGGTTCGATCGAGTTTATCCACAATCGCTTGATCGAGATGCGCGATCAGGGAATGGCCGTGATACTCGCCTCCTCGAAGCTCGACGAGATCCAGAAACTGGCCGACCGGATCGCCGTGATGTACGAAGGCGAATTCGTCGACGTGGTCGACCCGTCGACGGTCACCGAAGAGGAACTCGGACTCATGATGACCGGCTCTGGCCCCCCGATGACAGACGAGCCAGCCGCCGACGCGCTTCAAAAAGGTGAGCGCTGACGATGGCTGAACCGACAACGCCACGCGTTCGGGCGGCCATCGGACGCGCAGTCGACCGACTGCTGGATCCGACTGTCAGGGAACGACTGGCCATTGCCGTCGCCTCGACACTGCTGGCGCTGCTCACCGGCCTGGTCATCGTGACCGCCTCGGGGTACGATCCGATCCGGTTTCTCGAGGACATGCTCTACGGGGCATTCGGGAGCGCCGATCGCTTTGCGCTGACGTTGAAATCGACGACGAGCTTCATTCTCGCTGGCGTCGCCGTCGCCATCGCCTTTCGGGCCGGCGTGTTCAACATCGGCGTCCAGGGCCAACTGGTCGTCGGCGGCTTTGCGACCGCGGTGACGATCATTTCGTTGGCCCCCCTCTTCCCGACTGGTCCGATCGGCGGTGTCCTGTTGATCACTGCCGGCATCCTGGCCGCGATCGTCGCCGGCGGACTCTATGGAGCTTTCCCTGGCTTGCTGAAAGCCTATGCCGACGCTAACGAGATCATCACGACCATCATGTTGAACTTCATCGCGACGGGGATGGTATTCTGGCTGATCGATAACTTCTTTCGGCCGGAAGGGACGTTTTTCGTCCGAACTGCCCACTTCCCGGACTACGCTACATTCCCGTCACTTGTCTTCGATACCTCGTCGTTTTCGATCATCGGCATCCTCATTGCGTTGGCTGTTGCCGTCCTCGTCTACGTCATCATGGAACGGACGAGTTCGGGCTACGACATGGTGACAAGCGGCCATCAGGAGCGGGCAGCAGTCTATTCTGGGGTCGATGCGGCTCGGACCATCATGAAAACGATGACGCTCTCTGGCATGGTCGCGGGGTTGACTGGGGCGGTGTTCGTCATCATGACGCTGTCGTATTACAGTAATCCCGCAGGGATTCCGACGTTTGGGTTCGACGCCATTGCGGTCAGTCTACTCGGCGCGAACAACCCGCTGGCGGTCATTCCTGCTGGACTCCTGTTTGGTGGCCTGGAATCGGGCGGGAATTTCATCAGTCAGTCTTCGCCCGTCCCCCGGCAGTTGATCGACGGCGTGATCGGGCTGGTGATCCTGTTCGTGGCTGCCCCGGAGCTGTTCCGGATGGCCGGCCAGTCGTTCGATTTGGGAGGTGACGAGCAATGAGTGTCAGGGACTACGCGGCCCGAAATCGACTCCAGGTTGGGAGTGTCCTCGCTCTGCTCGCACTCGTCGCCGGGCTGACGGTGCTGTTCGATCTTCCGATCGCCGACATTGTGACCGTCGGGTACGTCCAGCGTTCGTTCCAGGCCGCGACGCCCATCGCGCTGGCTGCTATCGGTGGTCTCTACGCCGAGAAAAGCGGCGTGTTCAACATCGGACTGGAAGGGTTCATGATCTTCGGCGCTGTCAACGCTGCAGCGGCGGCATACCTGCTCTCGAGTGGCGATCAGGCCTCACAGGCGACGCTCTGGCTGGCGATCCTCGTCGCGGTCCTGATCAACGTCATTTTGACGCTCGCTTTCGCCGTCTTGACGATTCGCTACGAGGCCAACCAGATCGTCGCGGGCTTGGCCGTCTGGTTCGTCGGGCTGGGATTTGGGCCGTTCACGTCGATTCTCATCTGGGGTGACGTTTCCAGCCCGCCGATCAATAGTATCGCCGAACTCACTATCCCTGTCCTCGCCGACATTCCGATCCTCGGTCGGCTGCTGTTCGATACCTCGCCGCTAGTGTTGCTAACGGTCGTCATCGCTGTCGTGGCGTGGGTCGTGCTCTATCACACTCGCTACGGCTACTGGATCCAGGCGGCCGGCGAGAATCCTGAAGCATTGGACACTGCCGGCGTGGGCGTCAATCGCGTCCGATACGCCGCAGTGCTGTTCTCGGGGGCCATGTCGGGGCTGGCCGGTGCCGTCGTCTCAATCGGGATCGGTAACGGCTTCGTGGGGACGGGCGTGACGATGGTCGACGGCCGCGGCTGGATTGCCATCGTCGCGTATCTCTTCGGGAACTACAACCCGATCGGAGCCTACCTCGCGTCGTTGCTGTTCGGCGCAATGGATCTGCTACAAGTCCAGTTGCAGACGGTCGGCATCTCAATCTCGGCGAACATCACCGGACTGTTCCCGTATGTCGTTGTGATCGTGGTGCTCACGCTGTTCGGGTCGACACGCGTTCCGTCGGCTGTCGGTGAGTCCTACGAGAGTGAAGACTGATAGTGATTACTGTAGCTATTTACCGCTACGACCGCACAAATACGTGCGGTCGATGTGGAACCGACCGACAGTAATCACTATGAAACGACCGCGAACCCGTCGCTATTCTTCGACCCGTTCGCGTGCGGCCGCGACCAGCAGCGGGAACGTGATCGTCGCATCGGCGTAGACTGAGGCGTTCCGGGCAGCCTTCTCCAGTTTGCCCCACGACCGCGCCTCGTCTAAGGTCGCCCCGGAGAGCCCGCCGGTCTGTGGCGGGTCCATCGTCAGCTGGACCGCGTAGTCGTAGGCGTCGGGGCTGACGAGCATCGTCTGGAGGACGAAGTTCTTCGGAACGCCGCCGCCGACCAGCAGCGCGCCCGCCTGGTCAGCCTCGTAGGCGATATCGGTAATCGCCGTCATGTCCGCCAGGGCGTCGAGGGTAAAATCGCTGGTCTGGCTGTACATCCAGGCCTGCAAGCCCAGCACGGAGTCCTGGACGGCGGGACAGTAGATTGGCACGTCGTTCTCGTATGCCGCGGCGGCGATACCCGGACCCTCTTCGACGTCGTCACGGTCGTTCACGGCGGCGTTGGCCCGCCCGAGTTCCTCGGTCAGTCGCTGGATCGAGACGGCACCCTCCGCTTCCAGGACGGGAAACACTTCCTCTCGAAGGTGTTCCTCGAAGGTGGTGAAGTACTCCTGGGGGAGGTAAACGTTGTAGATACGATCGACCCCTTCGTCGCGCAACTGTTCGTCGTGTTCTCGCGGGGTCGCGTCTTCGGCGACCACATTGCCGTGATGGTGCTTGCCGCCGATTGCTTCGATGGTGTCGTGCGTGAGGTTTGCGCCGGTGGTCACCAGCGCGTCGACGTGGCCGTCCCGGATCAGGTCGGCGACGATCCGGCGCATCCCCGCGGGAACCATCGCGCCCGCCAGCCCGAGGAAGTTGGTGACGTCGTCCCCGAGCATCTCGCTGTAGATGTCGACCGCTTCGTGGAGGGCACTCGCACCGATGCCGCCGTCGCCGTACTCGCGCGCCAGTTCCTCAACGGTCATGCCGGCTCGAACCTCGGCGTGGCCGATCGGGTCGTGGCCGAAAGTCTCGCGATCGCTCTCGGCGTCATGCTCGGTCATGGAACACACTCCGCGGGCGAGGCGCTTGAAGCGTGCGATCGATCTGCGGGGATCCTCCGTTCGCAGCTATTCGCGTTAATTCCTCATCGCAGCTACTCAGGCTCGATCCTCGTCAGCGGTGCCGCACAGCATTCCGAGCGGTACTGGTCGTACTCGGTGACGAACGCACAGTCGCGGTACCGACGGGCGACCTCCTGGCCACAGTCCCCACACCGAAACAGCCACTGCGGCGTGGCGAAGGTCCGGCAGTGGACGTCGGTTTCGACCGCCCGCGCCCGCCGTTTGAATGTGGCCCCGTGGTCGGTGGTGCCGTCACGCTGGAACTGCTCGACGTGGAGCAACTCGTGGCGCAACGTCGATTCCCATTCCGACTGGGTGAAGGCCTCGAAGGCCGCCCACGTCAGCGAGATCGTACAGGGCAGCGGCCGCCCGTCACTGTCGGGGATGCGCTCCCAGTCGACCGGCTCGCCGACTGTCGCATCCGCAATCTCCGGTCGTTTGACCGCCGCCGCCCGCCGGCGCGCCCGCGTCGAGACGGTCCACTCGACGAGATCGAGGCGCACGTCCAGTCCCCACTCGCGACGGGCCTCTCGGGCGTAGGTGCACGACCACGCGATCAGCTCGTCGTGACTGTCGATCGCCTCGAATGCCGGCACGCCCGCCCGTTCGACAGCCATCTCAGAGGCCGGTCGGATGGTCGATGAACGTCGTCTCCAGTCCCCAGTCCTCGGCCAGACCGGCGAGCGCGCGGACCCCGAAGGTCTCCGTGGCGTAGTGGCCGGCGAGGACGACAGTGACCCCTAGTTCCTTCGCGCGGTGGTAGACCGCCTGTTTGCCTTCGCCCGTCACCAGCGCGTCGACCCCTTTCTCGGCGGCCTCCTCGATCCAGTCGGTCCCGCTCCCGGTGACGATTGCCACGTCGCTGATCTCCTCGGGCCCGAAGTCCAGAGTCTGTATCTGCTGGCCGCCGGTGTCGAGTTCCGCCGCGAGTCGCTCCGTGAGCTCGTCGACGGTCATGGCCGGCATCCGGCCACGCTGGCCGATGTACTCTCCGCCGACTTCTCCGAATGGCGCCCGATTGCTCAAGTCCAGGACGTCCGCCACCCCGGCTGCGTTGCCGAGATCCTGATGCCCGTCCAGCGGCAGGTGGGCCGCGTACAGAGCGTGGTCATCGTCGATCAGGGGCGCGAGTCGCCGGTAGGCTTCGCCCGTCACGCTGGTCATCCCGTCGCCCCAGAACAGGCCGTGATGAACGACCAGCAGGTCGGCCCCGACCTCGCGGGCCGCCTCGATTGTCTCGACGGCGGCGTCGACGGCGACCGCAACGTGTTCGACCTGGTGGTCAGTGGATCCAACCTGTAGGCCGTTCGCGCTGGCGTCGATATCGGCGTAGTCAGCGATGCGAAGGCGTTTATCGAACCGATCTGAGATCTCGGCACAGTTCATACTTGCCCGTTTTGCGGGCGGTACTGTAGTAGTTCTGGAGTCTTGTTGAAAATGACACAATCGCTGTGCCGTGCCGGGTGCCTGGAATTGTTTTACAGTGATAAGCGATAGAGATCACTACCAGGTTTTGCATACTCGAAACGGCCCAAGCAGTATCTACAGAAATAACCTCAGTAGAAAATGCTATATATATAAGTTTTATCGGTGTCTATTCGTCCTATGGTACTAATTCAGTCGGCCATTTTTGATCTGGTTGTTTACAGTGACTGTCTGGTAGCTAGTGCGAGCACGACGATTGCCTACCAAGGGCAGAGTGAATAGAGGCATCAGAGACGTGGCTGATAAATCAACGCAGACGACACGGCGACAGTACCTGCGCACAGCGGCAGGTATCGGCACGGCAGCAGCGATCAGCTCGAAAGCGAGTCAGAGCGGGGCAGCGCAAGCGAGTTCGGGTGGTGAGGAAATCTGGCGGTATGAGACCGGCAATTCTGCCCACTCATCACCGACGGTGGTGGATGGGACTGTCTACGTCGGGATTTGGAACCTCTACGCGCTAGATGCCGCGACGGGCGAGAAAGAGTGGGCCTTCGAGACTGGCAATTGGATCACCTCGCGAATATCCAGCCCGACGGTAGCCGATGGGATGGTCTTCGTCGGGAGTGATGACTACAATCTCTACGCGCTGAATGCGGCAACGGGCGAGAAAGAGTGGACCTTCGAGACGGGCGCTGAGGTGAAATCGTCACCGACGGTGGTGGATGGAACCGTCTTCGTCGGGAGTGATGACCACAACCTCTACGCGCTGAATGCGGCAACGGGCGAGAAAGAGTGGGCCTTCAAGGCCGGCTATTGGGTGGAATCGTCGCCGACGGTAGTGGATGGGACGGTCTTCGTCGGGAGTAACGACAAGAACCTCTACGCGCTGAATGCGGCAACAGGCGAGAAAGAGTGGGCCTTCGAGACCCGTGAGAATGTTTACTCGTCGCCGACGGTAGCTGATGGGACAGTCTTCGTTGGGAGTTACGACGACAACCTTTACGGGCTGAATGCGGCGACGGGCGAGAAAGAGTGGGCATTCGAGACTGGCGATAAGGTGGACTCGTCGCCGACGATGGTGGACGGAACCGTCTTCGTTGGGAGTTGGGATGAAAACATCTACGCGCTGAATGCGGCGACGGGCGAGAAAGAGTGGGCTTTCGAGACTGGCGCCTGGGTGCGTTCGTCGCCGACGGTAGCCGATGGGATGGTCTTCGTCGGGAGTGATGACCACAATCTCTACGCGCTGAATGCGGCGACGGGCGAGAAAGAGTGGACCTTCGAGACGGGCGCTGAGGTGAAGTCGTCGCCGACGGTGGTGGACGGCACCGTTTTCGTCGGGAGTCAGGATGAAAACGTCTACGCGGTAGATGCTGGTCTGGAAGGATCGAGCGAAGGCTCGCGCGTTATACTTACCACGCTAGGCCAACACGACCAATCCCACCCTGGGGAGCCCTTTACCGATTCCGTAACGGAGAGTGGACAATCGAACGCGAGCACATCGACGTCCGGTCCGGGATTGGGAATCCTCAGTGCAATGACTAGTCTGGGGGGTGCAAGCTATCTCATTAGTCGAGCGAGAAATGGTAGCCAAGAGTCTGTAGAGTAGGAACCTGTCTTACTCGACGGCCTCGTTGATCTGCAGCTTCTTCGCGGAGCGACTAACTGACGTCGTCCCGAGACGGTCAGGACCGCAGGTATTCGATTCGATCTCCAGAATTGGGGTGAGAAGTATGACGCTGGTTGAGTATTCACGCATACTAATATTATCACTCTATAATCCACGGCAAGGTTCAAAATGCGTATGAATACTCTTGGTGATATAACCTAATAGTATAGAAACATAACCAACCAGTACGGACGGATATATTTCGCTACGGAGGCGAACTTGATTATTTCTTGCCACTCCCAAAAATGACAACCAAAGTACTGATTCCACAGGTCGCGAGTAACCCTCTCGCCGCTGGTTAGTCTGGCACCGAATAGATAGCGCACAGAACCCGATGACAGATGTCAAAACCGTCACTATAGCCGCTCTATCACCATTCGATCCGTATCGAGACGAAATCAAGAACCGATCGATGAGTTCAACCCAATACAGAGGCGGACGGTCAGCAGGGAAACGACGATTGCAGAAATCAGTCTTCAACTGGGTCACCACGCACCAGCCCCAGAACCGCGGGATACAACAAGGATATGAAGAGTACTGCTATGATCATGTATATAGTCTCCTTCGTATGTGATAGTTGAGCAGGTCATGCGCTACATCCTCTGTCTGATGTAATGGGCTTTGGTGTGGCCTCACAATCGGGAACAGGACTAATACTGGTGGCTATAACATTTCGAAATGATCCGGCACGACGGTGTGCTGGATATCTTTACGAACGTATAGCCACCAGTATAAGCTACGTCAGTCGTCCGACCGGTAGAGCTGATTCCCGTCGCGTTCGAGAATCCCGCGCTCGACGAGCGCGTCCAGCACCGCGTCTGCCTCACGGTGGCCGATGCCGTAGGCACTACCGGCGACTGTCGTTATTTCTCCGGCTTCGACGGGGAACTCTCGGTTCTGGAGAAGCCGCACGATCTTGTTGTAATCGGCTGTCGAGAAGTTGCGATCGGCAGTCGAATCGGTACCACCGTCGTCTGCTCCGTTCGCCGCCCTCTCTGGTTGACTACTGGTCTGGCCGCCTCCGGCCGCCGACTCCCGCTGTCCCGACTGGTCCAGCCCCGATTGTTCGTCTCCGGTCTCCGCTGTCGGGTCTGTCTCGGGCTGGTCAGCTCCATGCTCGCCGCCCGGTGTGTCCGTCCACTCTTCGCCCGTCGTCTCCGCGTCACGTTCTTCGTTCGGGTCAGCCTCGCGAGCGATCATTTCCTCGTCTCGCTCGTGGCTGGTTTCGAAGTCGACGAGGTTCGGCCGTTCGTCGTCGAAGCGCTCGACGGTCGCTTCTGGGGCTTCCTCACTGCCGGATTGTGTGTCCGGGCCACCTGCTGTTCCGGTGGCGGAGTCACCGAGTGCGGTTTGGGCAGGGTCGCTGGTCGCCGCCACGACGCGCTCGACGATCGTCGATAGCTTCCGGCGACACTCCGGACAGAGGACGACGGTACTCTGGTCTTCGACCGAGGGACGGAGGTCACGCGGCACGACGGGGTACTCCTCAAGCGGTGCCTCGACCGCCACGCCACAGAAGTAACAGGAGGCCAGTCGATCCATGTGTGCAGTGATGCTCGCGGGCAACAAAAACCCGTTCCGGTTCCACCCGTATGCTACGCCCGTGAGCGCTATCATTCCGCGGCGTGCGCGAAAACGAACGCCCGCAGGAGTTTCCCCGCGAGCGTGGCCGCCTGCCCGTCGTCGCGGTCGTTGACCTCGACCACGTCGAAGCCTGTCGCCTGCGGTGCGACTGCCCGAACGACCCGCCGCATCTCCCGCGGCTGCAAGCCGAACGGCTCCATCGTCCCTGTTCCGGGCGCGAATCCGGGATCGGCCGCGTCCACGTCGACGCTGAGATAGATAGACGATTCCGCGAAGTCGGGCGTCCACTCGGGGACGTCCTCGGGCGATATGACAGTCACGTCCGTCTCGGTCGCCCGGTCGTACTCGGCTTCACTGCCGGCGCGAGCCCCCAGGATCACTGCCCGATCGGCGACGTCTAGCGCGTGTCGGGTCACTGTGGCGTGGCTGTATTGGTTGCCGGCGTACTCTTCACGCAGGTCCAGGTGAGCGTCCAGACAGACGAAGACGTCCGGCTCGATCGCGCGAACGCCCGCGACGCTGACGGTATGTTCGCCGCCGATCAAAATCGGGGTCGTCCCGTCCGTGTGGAGATCACGTAGTTCCCCTTCGAGGAAGGTCAGATACTCCGCGGCGTCGTCGATCGCTCCGATGGCCCCGACATCGCCGTGATCGTAGACGCGACACGCAGAGAAGTGGTTGTCAGTTTCGGGATCGTAGTCCTCGAACGAGCGGGAGAACTGCCGGACGCGTTCCGGACCGAAGCGCGCGCCCGGCTGGAACGTCGTCGAGACGTCAAGCGGCGCGCCAACGACCGCGTAGGTAGCGTCCTCGCGGTCGGTACTCGCGCCGGGGAAGCCCATTTATACGATCTTGCGTTGCTCTTCGAGTTCGAGGTACTCGATCTCATCGTCGGGCGAGAGGCTCTCGTCGTCGGGGACGCGCATGGTGAACGTCTCGTAGGTCTCTAAGTCCATGACCTGGGCGTCGTCGCCGGAGACCGAGACGACCTGACCCTGTTTGCGCTCGATGATCGGCACCCACACCTTCGCGTCGACCGGCTGGGAGAGGCTTCGCTTCTTGCCGTCGAAGACGCCCTTGCCGTCGATCCGGGCCTTCGCACTGCCGTGTTTGCCCGGCTTGGCAGTGCTGTAGGCGGTGATCTTGCAGGGCACGTCGTCCATCATCACGTAGCTCCCCTCGTCGAGTTCCCGCACTTCGGTCTGCTGTTTTGCCATGTGGCGGGATTATCCGGCGATCAGTATAAACGGTTTGGAACCGATCGCGGCCGAGTCGGCCGTTCTCCGGCCGGGTCCTGCGAGGCCGATATCCTCGAGTTCCTCCCGACGGCGCTCGACGAGACGCCCGTCACGTCCAGCGGTCCTCTTCGGGCATCTGGGTCTGCTCGTCGATTGGCTCGTCGGCCCCGATCGACGGCATGGCCGAGTTCTCCTCGGAGTCACGCTGTCGCATCTGCTGGCGGGTAAACTGCGGCTTCGCCCGGATCGATTTGGGCTCGCGGAACGATCGGTAGAGGCCGAACAGGACGACGGCCGTCACCAGGGCCGCGAGCAACGTCGCCTGTAGTGTCGAAAACGAGTACAACACGGCCGTCGATACCAGTCCGCCGGTCGCCACCAACCCCATGATCAACCGCGCGGCGAGTACGTCGAGCAGGTTGTCTGAATCCTCGATGTCGGCCCGGACGTAGAAGTCGTCACGGTCGATCCGGTCGAGCGTCGTCTCGAGTTTCGGTGGAATCCGCACCGCCGATCGCCCGGCATCGCTCACTTCCGTCACACGGTCGCGGACGAACTCCCTGGCGCTCTCCTCGAGATACCCCTCCTCCCTGAGGAAATCTGTCGCCACGTCGATGAAGTCGAAGTCCGGGTCCAGGGTCACACAGACCCCTTCGACGACCGTCGCGACTCGAAGGACAAGTGCGAGATTCGCGGGCAACCGGAGCGGGAACTCGTAGATGGTGTCCTCAACGCGCTGGATGATCTGCTGGACGCGATACTGTTCGATGTCTTCACCGCGGGCATCGGCGATCGCCAGTTCCAGCACCTCGGCCATGACTTGTCTGTCCGCCTCCGGGGAGAGCGTCCCCATCTCGATGAGGGCGTCCAGGATGGCGTCGATGTCCTGCTCGGCGACGGCCATGTAGAAGTCGATGATCTTGTTCTGGATGAACGAATCGACCCGGCCGCTCATCCCGAAGTCGTAAAACACCAGCGTCCCGTCGGCCTGGACCGCGAGATTCCCGGGATGAGGATCGGCGTGATAGACACCGTCCTCGACGATCATCTGGAAGTACGCCCGTTCGAGCGTCTCGGCCAATCGCGTCCGGTCGATCCCTTGCCGGTCGAGTTCCTCGACGTCCGTGATCTTCGTCCCCTCGACGTACTCCATCGTGAGGACGCGCCCGGTCGAGTGTGACTCGACGACCGGCGGAATCTTGATCCGGTCGTCGTCGGTGAAGTTACTCCGGATTTCGGTCAACATCCGGGCTTCCCGCCGGTAGTCCATCTCCTCGCGGATCGTCGTGGTGAACTCGTCGGCCAGCGTCTCGAGGGAGAACGACCGGGCGTCGTCGACGAAGTACAGCACCACGGGGAGCAACCACCGCACGACGCGCAGGTCGGCCTCTACGAGATCCTCGACGCCCGGCCGGCGCACTTTCACCGCGACCGGATCGCCCTCGACCTCGGCGTAGTAGACTTGACCCAGACTGGCTCCACTGATCGCTTCGGTGTCGAAGTCGCTGAAGCGCTCGTCGATCGGCCCGAGTTCCTCGTTCAGGACGCCGCGTGCCTCGTCCCACTCGGCCGGCGGCACGCGATCTTGCAACTTCGTGAACTCTGCGACGTATTCCGGTGGGAGGACGTCCGGTCGCGTCGAGAGCAACTGTCCCAGCTTGATGAACGTCGGCCCCAGCGTCAGTAGCGACTGCAACAATTTGTCGGCGCGGTCGCGGCGCTGGGCGGCCGTCACGCTGCGGCTGGGACCGAACAGGAGGAACCGTCGACGGTCCCGGGCGTAGGTGAGGGCAAGCGGGAGGAACTGCCGGACGACGGTGAAAAACCGCCGGTAGGAGCGCAGAGACACCGAGTGGCCTCCACCTAGGCGTCCTCGACGGGGATCGACGTGCCCGACGTGACCGACGATTTCGGCAGGTGAACCTCTAGGACGCCCCGCTCGACCGTGGCGTCGGCCTCTTGGGCTGTCACGTCCGGCGGCAGCGGAAGTTCAAGGTCGAGGAACATCGATCGGTCCTCCGAGACGTACTCGAAGTCTCCGGGAACTGCTTTTTCCCGACGCGCCTCGACGACGAGTCGACCGCCGTCGACCCGGATGTCGACCGTCTCGGCAGTACTACCGGGGAGGTCGAACACCAGAAGGTAGGCGTCCTCGGATTCGAGCAGGTCGGCGAAGACCGCTTCGGGCAGGTCAGTCAACGCCTCGCGGAGCGATGTCATGGCCCGGACTTCGAGCGGTAGGGCCAAAAACGCGGTGGTACGCACAGCTAGCAGCCAGCGGCCCGTCCCGGCGATGCCGATCACCGGTGAACGACAGCCAACGCGAGGCGTTACGCTCACAGTGAGAGGATCCAGAACGCCGATGGAACCAACATGAGGAGGCCAAAGAGCGCCCCGGCGAACCCGACTTTCGCTACATCCCAGGCGACGCCGCGCTCGCGGCGATCCGCGATCAGGAACCGCCGGACACTCTCCCCGTCGATGCGGACGCTCACTTCGCCACCGCGACTCCCCGCCGTTTGATCGTAGTGGGCACGCCCGTAGACGTAACAGTCCTCGCCGGGATCGAGGCGGCGTTCGACGAAGCGCTGTTCGTTGCCGACCCGCAACTCGGCGACGCCGAGGTCGATCGTCCCGTCCTGTGGACTGACGTTCGGGTTCGCCGCGACGAACTCTCGGACCTCCGCGGGCGGGACGGTTCCGCCGGGGACCGTTACCGTGTGTTCTTCGAGTCGGCGGTCCGAGCCGGCCGGTTCGACCCGACAGCTGGCGGTGTCGTCTGCCAGCCGGAAGGGACCACCGAGCAGTCCCTCGTCGAGTGTCTTCCAGTACGTGTTCGAGCCCTTCCCGGTTCCGCTCGTCCGACGTTCTTGAACCTCCCACCCACAGATCAGACACGGCGAACCCGAGATCGGTGCCTCGACTGTCCCCGCGTCGGGTTCGGCGACCCCCTTCACCTCGACCGGCCCGGTCTCGTTGGGGAGTTCGTATACCGCCAGCGATTCGCCGCGGTAGACGCGCCAGGCGAACCACAGCTCTCGGGCGCTCAGAGCGACGACGACGAATCCGACCAATGCGACCATGCCAGCGACGAGGAGGGCTACGACCATTGGGTGGCGATTCTTCGCCGGGTATCAAGAGCGTTCCCCTGCGATGGTCGTCTCGGACCGTATGATCGTCGATACCCGGCTCGTCAGGCGAGTTCGTCCAGCCGCCGTACGCGCCGGTCACTCTCGACTGCGCCGGGTCGCTCGCTTGCGTCGAAGCGCTCGACGTGGATCCCGTCCAGGCCCGCATTTCGGGCAGCACCAATGTCGTGTGGACTGTCACCGACCATGACCCCCGTGTGACCGCTGCCGGCGACGTTCAGATCCGCCATCGCGCGTTCGACCGGTACCGGATCCGGTTTCCAGCCCAGCTCTTCATCACAACAGACGACGGTGTCGAATTCCTCCCGCAAGCCCAGTGCCTCGAGGGTCGGTCCCGTCAGGTACGGCTGGGAGTGAGTGACGATCCCCGTCGGTGCGTCGATCATCGAGAGCAACGTATCGGCGTCGTCGTAGAGATAGGCGGCTTTCGCCCGCGCCGTGGCGTCCTCGACGTCGTGGTAGATCGGCCAGAACGCTTCGGGGTCGAGTCCCCACTCCTGGAGCTGATCGTTCCGCGACCCGGTGAGGCCGTGCCAGAGAATCCGCATCTGCCGGTCGCTGAACTCGTATCCGAGTCGCTCGCCCACCTGATCGAACACCTGCCGGGGATAGTCAGCTTCGACGTCGATCAGTGTCCCATCGAGGTCGAACAGCCAGAAGTCGTACTCGGGCGGTTGACTCATCGCACGACAGTAGGGTGGTCCCCGCTATGAGCGTTCCGCCCGTCTCGCCGGGTGAATCTTATTGTCACGGCGACCACCTATTCGCCTATGCAAGACGAAGCCTGGGAGTCCATCGACGTGATCCACGACACGAAGGGAGAGCCACACGTCCTCCAGCAGAAGGTGCAAGTCTTCACTGCCGGTGTCACTGAAGAGTCCTCCGGCTACACGAAGCCGACAATGGAACACCGTCTCGTCCCGCTGTCCGACATTACGCAGTGAGTAGCGACCGCAGTAGACCAACTTCCCCTCCCAAAAGTGAGCGATTATTTCTAATCACTACTATAGTCGCTCTCCTCACTCAATCATATCTATCTGTCGACTACGACAAATCGGTATCACTGATCGATGTGCTATAAAGCGCGGAAATGAAGGACAACTTCTAATAGGAGGCCCTCACACATACTAGGTGGAGCGCCGCAGGCACCGGCGTTTGAAGCCCGTCGCACCGCCCCTGCCATCCCGGTAAGACGCGGTCCGAACGGGGACCCATCACATCACAATTGCGTCCTCGGAGAGGTCCCGCGTGGAAACGGGGGTGGAGGCGGGAATCAGTGTCCTTTCACTACTGCTTAGCAAGCCACTCAGCGACATCAGTACACCCGATTGCATTAAGCCGTCCCACAACAGGCTGAACGCCATCGCTCTCCGGAGATGGGGCATGCGTCTTCCCAAATGTCCCATGGAACCAACAGCTGACGCGTTCTCGCACGGAATCTGCATACCGTTGTTCGAATTTCGCTCGTTGAACTTCTCCTTCCCCACGCGCAGCAGCAGAGTATCCACGTCCCCATCGACCTTTCCGAGATTCCTGTGTCGTCTCCAGTATCATCTCAACTGGTCCGGCGACCGAGGCTGAAGGGAGGGCTGTCGGGTCCGCCGCAATTGTATCTGCGACAACGCCAGCAACAAGGTCTGCCAACAAGAGATGTGGATAGTAGAGCTCTGACTGGGCACAGTTTGTGATTGAGGGCGGAACTACGTCGATTGCAACGGCAGTCTGATACAGTTGATCTGCTCGGCCCTGATCACCGTCGACGATGGCTATCGTATCGTCAGTTGTCACACTCAGTTCGTCAAGGAGGATCGCAGAGTGAACTGCCTCAGCAAATGGAAGCTTGACATCGTCCTGATGAACGCAAATACCGACCTCCCCGTTACACCGCTCAAGGAGCTCTTGAACCTTCTCAGATGGGAGTAAAAGATCACGGCTTTTCGTCCGGAACGGGCGATAGCCGTCATCATATATTGTCTGATAGAGATCATCGAGGAGTGTGGCTTCTTGCGTCCGATTGAGAAGAACACCAACAGTCACTACGAGATCCTGCCGGTCTGTGGCGTCAAACCCGATAGATCGAGGCCGCGAGTCCTCATCCACAATGAAATCCTGCATTCGTGCGTAACTCAGTCTGTGAACCCTGGGGTAATGAAATAGGTGGCTCTGGTGAAACGCTTGACAGCGTCGGCTTCGACCGTTAGAACTAGGAAGATGAAACGGGAAACCGCCGATGATCTGTGTCGATGATCTCCCGCTTCACGAACAAAGTCGTTCAGTATCCTGGAGAAATCCACAGAGGAGCACTTGCTTTGCTGATCGAGATGCCACACATACCCGGCGAGATCGGCCTCCGCAGTCCGTGCACGAACCTGATACGGTGAATTTCGTGAACTTGTCCCGATGTATGCAGTCCACAACATCAAGCAGTCGCTAAATTCGTAAAATCGAGCTATGTCCGGCGATTTACCACGATCCAGTAAACAGACGAGCCGTTGGCTACGCGGTGAAATAGTGTATTAGGAGAATCGCGATTACGTCGAAGCCTTACTGGCGGACGACGTTGGTCGCGCGGGGGCCCTTCTCGGCCTGTTCGATGTCAAATTCGACTTCCTGTCCTTCTTCGAGGTCCGGGCCGCCGACGTCTTCCATGTGGAAGAATACGTCTTCGTCCGCATCCTCAGTCTCGATGAAACCGTAACCGCCAGTGTCGTTGAAGAAATCGACCGTACCAGTTGCCATTGCGAATCTATCGAAGGGAGGGGAATGTATAAGGCTTCCGAGAGATGGTGTACCACGGGTAATCGAGACACGTCCCACGACTGTGGACGTCTCTCACGCGAGATGGCCCTTTCACATGTCGTCCACGCGGAATGTTTCGTGAATCCCGAGCACCAGCGCAGGCACGACGATCATGAACAGGTGCTCCTCGATCGGGATCGCCAGCAGGTCGATCCCGGTTCGGAGTTCGATCGCGAAGACACCCACTTGGAGGGTGTACCAGTCCCAGACGTACGCCAGCGGATAGAGAACCGCAATCGTCCGCGCGGCACTCGTGATCGCCTCGGCCCGCCACAACAGCGCCAGGGCAAGTGCGCCGAAGACCACCTCCGTCGCGAGATAGGTGTACGGACCCAGGACACCGATATCGACAATGAGAGGGCCGGTAAAGGGACGGTACCACAGCGCGACCAGCAAGAGCGCGAGGAACACGTACGCTCCGCGGACGAGCAACATCGTCGCCAGTCGCGGCTCGGCTCGATGGGCGATGGCCGCCACCGCGCCGAACGCGAACACAGCGAGTATCGTTCCCGTCGGGAATATTCCGACGGCGGCCAAGACGCCAACACCGGCGAGGCCGGCCACGAGCACCCCCTCAGCTAGACGACGGGCACGTCGCGGCCCGAGTACGACGGCGACCGTCCGCTTGTTTATCGACCGGTCGTAAGCGAGGTCCTGAGCGTCGTCGATCACTTTGATCCCTAGCAGGACCGCAAGCAATACCGCCGCCAGACCGAGGGCCGTCGGCGTCAGCGAGCCGTGACCAGCGACGAACGCCCCCACAAGCGCCAGCGCGATTCCGACCGGGTACCCGCCGGTTGCGGATACAGGATTGGTATCCAGTTGTGGGGCGTGGAAGTATCCAAGCGCCCACGTCGGCGCGGTCAGCGCGGCGGCGCCTGTACCTGCGGTCAGCCACACGCCCGCCAGCGCTGACACGAAAACGACTCCGGCCACAAGCAGCGCGAGCCGACAGCCCCCGACAGACAGCGGGTGGTCGTCGTCCTCGCCGCGGACGAAGAAGTCGACGTAGCCGTCTTTGACGTGAGCGGTGTAGACGGCGGCGAAGATCGCCGCTGCGTGCAACGCGGCAACGGTCGGCGTGAACGCACCCGTTTCCCGGGCAGCCAGCAGCGATCCAGTCAGCGAGACGGCCACCGGAGGCAGCATAAACACCGGATGAACCTGCGACGCCAGCGCTCGGGCCGCCGGAACGGTGCCGGACCGGTGACGCGCGATCGCCATACATGTGTCTCGGTATCTGTCCGCATAGTCGTGTCGGCGCGCTCAAGTGTTGCTGGCGAACCGTCCGGACGACCCTGTTGTCCAAGTGGATACAGCCCCAGGCTCTCCTATGCCAGAGACGGCCATCGCCTGGTTCCGTCGTGACCTCCGCACGCGAGACAATCCGACGCTCGCGGCTGCCTGTGGGACCGATCGCGTCGTCCCCGTCTACTGTTTCGACCCGCGCCGGTACGGGCCGCGGGCGTTCGGCGGGAACGCATCCTTTGAATACCCGGGTCTCGGAGCCGGCCGTGCACAGTTCGAACGCGAGTCAGTGACTGATCTGCGCGAACGTCTCCGGGATGCAGGCAGGGACCTACTCGTCCGTCACGGCCGTCCGGACGAGGTACTGTCTGCCATTCTCGACCACGTTGGGGCCGACAGCCTGCACTACCAGACGCTCCCGATCCCGGACGAGCGAACGCACGAACAGCAGGTCCGATCGGTGCTGCCGGACGACATCACCCTCGAGCCTCACTGGACGCACACGCTTCATCACGTCGATGACCTTCCCACACCACCCGACGAGATTCCGGACACGTTTACGCCCTGGCGAAACGAAGTCGAAGCCGAGAGCCGCGTCCGCGATCCGATCGGGGTTCCAGAGGTTCCGCCGCTCCCGGACAACGTGCCCGAAATAGGCACGATCCCCGATCTCGATTCTCTCGATGTGGTCGGCGAGGTGCCCGACGACGACCGGATGGCCCTGGATTTCGAGGGTGGCGAAACGGCTGGCCAGCAACGTGTGGAAGAGTACATCTGGGAGACGGATTCGCTTCGGGAATACAAGCAGACTCGCAACGGCCTCATCGGCCGGGATTATTCCTCGAAATTTTCGCCGTGGTTGAACGTCGGCTGCCTGTCACCCCGTGAGGTCTACCAGGCCGTCCAAGCGTACGAACGCGAACGTGTCAGCAACGACTCGACCTACTGGCTCAACTTCGAGTTGCGCTGGCGGGACTTCTTCCAGTTTCAGTTCGCCAAGTACGGCGGGCAATTCTTCACACCGGGCGGCATTCGTGAGCGGACGGACTTGCAATGGTGTCGTGACGAGACGGACTTCGGGCGCTGGCAGGACGGGCAGACCGGCGTTCCCTTCGTCGACGCCGCGATGCGGGAACTTGCGGCGACGGGCTACGTCAGCAACCGCGCCCGTCAGAACGCTGCCTCCTTTCTGGTCCACGACCTCGGGATTGACTGGCGATGGGGTGCGGCCCACTACGAGCAGCATCTCCTCGATTACGACCCCGCCTCGAATTATGGCAACTGGGCCTACATCGCAAAGGTCGGCAACGACAGTCGCGAGGGCGGTTTCGACGTTCTCTCTCAGGCAGAGCGCTACGATCCCGGCGCCGAGTACATTCGACGGTGGTGTCCGGAACTCGACGGCGTGATCGTCGAATATGCGCGTGAACCCTGGCGGATGGACGAACACGAGCAACGCGAGCGCGGGGTCGTCCTCGGTGAGGAGTACCCCGAGCCAATTGTGGACCCCGAGCGCTTGTGAACCGAGATATCTACCCTATCCGACTGTTTCACTCGCTTGCACGCATACCGTCGCCAGTGCCGACTGCCATTCTCGTCTGGCACCGTCGGAACCTCCGCGCGCGACAATGCCACGCTGGCTGGGGCCGCCCGCGACGGCGGACCGCACCCGCTGTTCGTTTTCGATCCGCACTTCTACCGGAGCGAATACTCTGTGGGTTCGCCCGGGACGACCACCGGCCAGCCACTCGGTCGTCGAAAGCGCTTACTGATGGGTGTCCGAAGACGAGTATATGACCGCACGCTTTCCCGAGAACCGCAAGCACAACCTGGCGATCGAGTTCTCGCGGTACGCCGAATTTGGCGTCGGCGACGTTCTCGAAACCGAGGAAAACGAGGAGGTGACTGTCGAAGACTTCGCCTTCCGGTTCGAAACTGACGAGTTCGTCTACTGGTTCGAGGAACTCGACGGATCCTACACCGAGAGCGAGCTCGACGACTGGGCGCTGGTCGAAGAAGCCGAACGCGAGGAATACGTCGATCCCGGGTTCGAAAGCCAGCAGATCCCCGAACCGGACAGCGTTGACGATGCATCATGACGACCGATCCCTGTGACGGTTGTGGCCGCGAGGTTCGAATCGCCGGCGGGATCGGCGACATGTGGAGCAGCGAACAGTCAGCCACCGGCGGGATGATGTTAGAACTTGCCGACGGGACCGATCACTTTCTCTGTTCGGACTGCATCGAGGCGCTGCCTGACGAGCGCGAAGTCCGGGCGGAAGACGTGGCGGCCCTCGATGAGCGGACCGACTAAGGCCTGGCCCGCAACTCGAGGCTCGCTACGCGGGTTCTCCACTCCTGGATCCTCCCGCGAGGTATGTCCGTCGACGGGATGCATCCACTGGTCCGTGCCGTCCTCGCAGACGGTGCCGGGATTCTCCCGGCCGCTGGTCGCCTTCGTGGCGTGCGACCGAGACCGGGGTCGACCGTGCGGCGACTGTCGCCACGGACATCGCCGCCGATCTCGATGACGCACCATCCACGAGTGGAATGACGCATCGACCGAAGGGTTTTGCCGACGCTTCCCGGAGTGTGTTTCATGCTACGGCTGGCGGTGGCCACGCAGGCGGAAACGTACACTCGCATGCGTGATCCGCTCGAAGAGCGTGATATCGAGGTCGTCGGACTCCGTACAGATGAACGGGCAATTTCACTCGGCAGCGATCCGTTCCCCGATGTCGATGTCGGGTACGTTTTTCCTTCGCGTCTCATGGAGGGTGGCCTGGCAGACGCCGCGCTGGGCGTGCGCTGGGTCAACGATCGAGCGTCCGTCCTGCGCTCGCGCAACAAGGCCGAGACGCTCCGACGCCTTACAGACGCCGGCGTTCCGATTCCCGAGACCACGCTCGTCTCGAATCCCCTCGATCAGGACGCCCTCGTCGAGACGTTCGAACGGTTCGATCCGCCGGTCGTCGTCAAACCCAATTCGACAACTCGCGGGAACGGCGTCACCCTAGCTCACGACCTCGACTCGTTCCTTGGGATCTGTGATTATCTCGATCTCGTCCACGACTACCGGGCGACTGGCGATCGGTCGTTCCTGGTCCAGGAGTTCCTCCCCGGGGCCCGAGACTATCGCGTGATGGTCCTCGACGGCGAGTACGTCGGCGCGGTCGAACGACAGGTCGCCGGGCAGGATGACGACCGTTGGAAACACAACGTCCACCGGGGAGCGACCGCCCGGGCCGTCGACCTCCCGGCGAAACACCGTCGCCTCGCCGAACGGGCCGCGACGGCGTTGGAAATCCCCGTTCTCGGCGTCGATCTGCTGGTCACCGCCGACCGTGCCGTCGTTTCCGAGACGAACGCCCGCCCGACGATCGACGATGTCGACAAGTACGTCCCCGACTTCTGGGATCGACTTGCCCATCTGATCCGACGAACTGCCGACGATCCACACTCTTCGAGCCGATAAACTACCACTGTCTCTGGCGAGTAAGTCAGACTGACTCGATCACGAAATATCGCATGTAGTACTATTCGAAGTGGGTGTTGGTACTAACCACCACATCACATACCGCCTGGTCAATCTCTCGTCCCATTATTTACTAAACAAGTAACATATTGTTACAAAATCATTATTATTGACCGTGTATAATACATGGATGCGATGTCGGCAATCCAACTCCAGCGGTGCCCAGCCTGTGGGAGCGACGAGCGAACGAAAGTAGATCAACAGTCGGTACCGGGTGGGACTGACTGGCGTTACTACGAGTGCCACGCCTGTGGATACGAGTGGCGAGCCTGACAGTCCCCTCTCCGGTTGTCCCGACAGCGGTTCTCTTCGAGTACGATTCGACCGGGAGTCTTCGTCGACTGGACAGTTGGCAAGTCGCCTCAACAGCCGTTCTTCTTTGCATCCAACTCACGTGGCCGAGCAGTCAAGGTCGCGGGGCCAACTCAAGAAAGGTTGATGTTCGCCGAGTCTTCGACCGTTTCGAAGGTCACTTCGAGAATGCCGTTGTTGTAACTGGCGTCGGCACTATGCTCGTCAACGCGCGCGGGCAACTGGATGCGCTCGTGATACTCGCGCTGATCGCCTGCTGCGTCGATCGTGAGCTGTTCACCATCGCATTTGAGATCGATCGCGTCCTTCGAGACGCCTGGCAAGTCCGCGACGACACGTAATTGCTCGTTCTCCTCGTAGACATCGAAGTGGATATCGCCGGTCGACGCCTCGTTCGGATCATGCCGTTCGACGCGCATGTCGAACTCGTCGCTCATCATGTCGTTCATCATCCGCTCGAGTTCGCGAAAGAAGTCGTCGAAGGGATCGTCGCGGTCGTCTCTTCGCATGCACAGTGATACGGTCGAACGCGTCAAAAGCCTTCTGAACGTCGGAAAATCGGGCTGCACTCCTTCGAGGGGTGATTGTACGTACGTCCGTCTCTAGATGAGTATAGTGATATATACATCCTTCACGAGTCTCGATCGTGGGATAGTCACACTTCACAGCCCCACATCGAAAAACATTTACTCAATGTTGCCGCTATCTATACGTGGAGCTATACTACTATGAGTGCAAGCGATCCGGTCCGTATCGGGATCAACGGCTACGGTCGAATCGGCCGCTGTACCCTCCGAGCTGCGCTGGAAAACGACAATGTCCAGATCGTCGGGATCAACGACGTGATGGACTTCGAGAAGATGGAGTATCTCACGAAGTACGACAGTGCGCTGGGCAACTTGCCGTACGACGTCGAGCGCGACGGTGACACGCTCACTGTCGACGGAAACGATATCGACCTGCTCAACATCCAGAGTCCTGAGGAGCTGCCGTGGGACTCCCTGGACGTCGATGTCGCCATCGAGTCGACTGGAATCTTCCGCACGAAGGACGAGGCGTCCGCCCACCTCGATGCCGGTGCTGACAAGGCCCTGATCTCCGCACCGCCGAAGGGTGATAAGCCTGTCCCGCAGTTCGTCTACGGCGTCAACGACGACGAGTACGACGGCGAGGACGTCGTCTCCGCCGCGTCGTGTACCACCAACAGTGTCTCGCCGCCGATGTACGTCCTGCTCGAGGAGTTCGGTGTCGATGCCGCAGAGATGACCACGATCCACGCCTACACCGGATCCCAGGCCATCGTCGACGGCCCCAAGTCCAAGACCCGACGTGGCCGCGCGGCCGCCGAGAACATCGTCCCGACGACAACCGGCGCTTCGACCGCGACGCCGGACATCCTGCCCGAATTGCAGGGCAAGTTCGAGGCCATGGCGATCCGCGTTCCGGTCCCGACCGGCTCGATCACCGAGATCGTCGTCGATCTGCCCGGTAACCCCGATGTCGAGGAGATCAACGCCGCCTTCGAGAAATACGCCGAGGGTGAACTCGAAGGTTCGATGGGTGCCACCGACGACCCGATCGTCTCGCGTGACATCGTCGGCTGGGAATACGGTTCCTGTGTCGACCTGGGCAAGACCTCGACCGTCCAGGGCGGCAAGCTCGCGAAGATCTTCGCCTGGTACGACAACGAGATGGGCTATACGGCCCAGATGATGCGGCTGGCCGAAGACATCGTCTGATCACCGGATCCACTCGACCCCGTCGTGTACAGGGACGCAATTTCTTTCAACATACAACACGCACCAATCATGGCTGCATTCAACACGCTCGATGACCTCGCAGATGGACAGCGCGTTCTGGTCCGCGTCGACCTCAACTCACCGGTCGAGGACGGCGTCGTCCAGGATAACCACCGGTTCGACCGCTATGCGGAGACGGTTCGGGAACTCGCCGATCGGGACAACAAGGTTGTCCTGATGGCCCACCAGGGCCGACCCGGCCGGGACGATTTCGTTTCCCTCGACCAGCACGCCGAGATCCTCGAAGAGTACGTCGGCAAGCCGATTCAGTTCATCGACGACATCTACGGCGACGATGCTATCGACGCCATCGAGGCACTCGACGCTGGCGAGATTCTCCTCCTGGAGAACACCCGGATGGCCGACGACGAACTGCCCGAGAAGGCCCCTGAAGAGCACGCCGAGAGCGACTTCGTCCAGACGCTGTCGCCGTACTTCGACGCCTTCGTCAACGACGCCTACTCGGCGGCCCACCGCGCCCACGCCTCGACGGTCGGGTTCGCCCTGGCACTGCCGGCCTATGCCGGTCGTGTGATGGAAGCCGAGTACGAGTACAACACTGGCGTCGCCGAACGCGCCCGCGAAACCGAGGGTCAGGTTACGATGGTACTGGGTGGCAACAAAAGCGAGGACGTCATCAGCGTCGTCAACAACCTCGGCGACGCCATCGACACGTTCCTCATCGGCGGCCTGCCCGGCGAACTGTTCCTTCGCGCGGAGGGCAAGCCGGTCGGGTTCGACGTCGGCGGGATGGACCTGCTGGACGACCAGTGGGACGAGACCAAAGATACCCTCGAAGATCTCGTGGCGAACCGCCGCGACGAGTTCGAACTGCCCACTGATTTCGCCTACGAGGACGACGACGGCGAGCGCGCCGAAATCGCACTGGCTGACATCGAGGAGAAAGACACGGGCTACCTCGATATCGGCCACGACACCATCGACGAATACGTCCCGATCATCGAGGACAGTGAGGCCGTCTTCGTGAAGGGCGCAGTCGGCGTCTTCGAGGACGAGCGCTTCAGTGACGGCACGGTCGAACTCATCGACGCGATCGGTCGCACCGACTGCTTCTCCGTAGTCGGTGGCGGTGACACCGCCCGAACACTGTCGATGTACGGACTGAGCGAGGACAACTACGACCACATCTCCATCGCCGGCGGGGCGTACTTGAACGCTCTCACCGGCCAGGAACTGGAAGCCGCTGAAGTGCTGATCGAGCAGGCCAACTGATCGCGTCCGGTTTCGACGCTCTAGTTTCCTCGTTTTTCGCGGTGCGGTTTCGACATGGGCCGTTCTCACCAGTTTGCGTCTATATTGAACGGACCGACGCCATCAGTGCCCGCAGACAGCAGCCGATCGGGCGGGTGACCAATCGTTTTCACACCTCGCGCCGTAGCCACGCAACATGCAGATCGGCGTCATCGCGGACACCCACGACGATAGCGACGTCATCGAACAGGCAGTAACCCACTTTGCGGCCGAGGACGTTGAGGTGGTCATCCACTGTGGGGACATCGTTGCACCCTTCTCGGCGACACCCTTCGATTCGGACTTCGACTTTTATGCCGTCCGGGGCAACAACGATGGCGAGTGGGCGCTGGCTGACACGGTCTCCGCATTCGGCACCTATCTTGGTGAGATGGGGGAGTTGACCTTCGACGAGACCGACATTGCGGTCTATCATGGTACGAGCGAACCGATAGTCGACGCCTTAGTCGACGCGGGGACCTACGACTACGTACTCCACGGCCACACCCACGAGCGCGCTCGGGAAGAACGGAACGGCACGGTCCGGCTCAATCCCGGCGGCGTCCCGATCCCCGCGGCTCCGAATCCGCCCGCAGCCGTCGTGATCGACACCGGGACGGGCGAGATCGAGACCGACGAACTCCGGTGAACTGTTCCGGTCGGTCCTCGATCGCGGCATCCGCTCTTCCTCGGTCGAAAACACTATTCGCGTTCCCGCGTAGCTCCTGACATGAACGACGCCACGCTACGTGACCCCGCCGAGACGGCCGTTCGACAGTGCATGGGCCTAACGCCCGCGGAGTCTTGTCTCGTCGTCACCGATGACAAGCGCCGCCCGATCGCCGAGGCGCTGTATGCAGTCGCCAGTGAGATTACCGATGATGCGATGGTCATTCAGTACCCGCCGGGCGACCAGCACGGCGAGGAACCCCCTGGGGCCGTCGCCGCGGCGATGGCAGCCGCGGACGTGGTCCTCGCCCCGACAACCAAGAGCGTGAGCCACACACGCGCCCGGACCGAGGCCAACGAGGCAGGCGCACGCGTCGCAACGCTGCCCGGAATCACCGAGGACGTCTTCAAGACGGGCTTGAACGTCGATTACGAGTCGATTCGCGAGCACTGTGTGTCCATGCGTGAATCCGTCCGGGACGCCGATGAGATCCGTGTCACGTCAGATCAGGGGACCGACATTACGCTCGCTCCCGGCGACCGCGAGTGGCAGCTTGATGCTGGGGTCGTTCACGAGCCAGGCAAGATGTCGAACCTCCCCGCCGGGGAGGTCTTTCTCAGTCCGACGACTGCCGACGGGACGATCGTCGTCACGGGGACGATGGCTCCCCACGGGTTACTCGATTCGACCGAGGCCATCCGCATCGAGGTCGAAGACGGGTACGTCACTGAGATAGACGACGACGTCATCCGCCAGCAGGTCGCGGAGGCCGCAGACGTAGTCGGAGATGACGCCTACAATCTCGCGGAGTTCGGCATTGGCACCAACGTCGGTGTCAGCCAGCTGGTCGGATCGGTCCTCTTAGACGAGAAAGCGGGTGGAACTGTTCACTTCGCGATCGGGGACGACGCCGGCTTTGGCGGCGACACCGACGCGCCGATCCATCTCGATGGGATCCTTCGACAGCCGACTGTGTTCGCCGACGGCGAGCGGATCGACTTGCCTGAGGGCCGATAACGCCGACGGAGACCCGGCGCTTGTTCCACATGGGATCGCACTGACGGAGTGTCCGTCGTCCGTTCGAAACGCGATAGCGCCGACGCTCCCCTTTTACGTTCGCGTCGAGTAGCCGGTCGTATGAGCGAATCCACGCGGCGAGTCGGACTCCCCTGTCCGGCCTGTTCGCCTGATCTCGAAACAGTCCACGAGGTGTTGCGCGAAGGCGGTCAGGCGACGGTCCGGTGTACGGAGTGTGATCACGTCCACAAGACGGCTCTCTCCGAGGAACGGACGGTCGAACGTGACGTTGTCGTCTCTCAGGACGGCGAGTCCTTCACCGCGACGACCGAGCCACCGGCCGAAGAGAGCCTCGCGGTGGGCGAGGAGTTTCTTCTGGACACTGACGAGGCGATCATGACCGTCCGGATCACGAGTCTCGAAGTGGCCGACGGCCGCGTCGAAGCGGCCACGGCCGAGGACATCGAGACGATCTGGAGCCGGGCCGTCGGGAACGTTAGTGTCAACGCCACGGTCCATCCGAAGTCGGGGGCCCACGACGAGACGCGAGGCGAGACGCTACACGTCCCCGGTGACTACGAGTTCGTCGTCGGGGCGACCGATGACCTCGGGGACTTCGAGTTCACTGTCGAGGGCATCCACCTCCGAGACGACGCACGAGGATACGACCACGAGAAGCTCGACCACGACCGGGACAGCGCCGTCGCGAAGGACGTCAATCGGCTGTACCTCCGCGACGAGACTAGCGACGCCTGGTCGGCGTGGTGAGAGCATGGGACGCTGGTGGGGGGATGCCCGCGATAACTCCGGCCGCGATGGGGCTCCCCGCGAGGCCGACGGTGGCGAACCCGACTGGGAGCGCCAGCGCGCCGCGTTGATCGAGGGCCTCCGCGAGCGCGACCGTGTCAGCGACTGCGCGCTCGAAGCGCTGGCGGCAGTCCCCCGCCACGAGTTCGTTCCCGAGTCCCGCCGCCGAGACGCCTACGCCGACCGCCCTCTGTCGATCGGCCAAGGCCAGACCATCAGCGCCCCGCACATGGTCGCGATCATGGTCGACCGCCTCGAACTCGAACCCGGTCTGGAGGTACTCGAAATCGGCACTGGCTGTGGGTATCACGCGGCCGTCACCGCCGAAATCGTCGGCGCGGAGAACGTCTACAGCGTCGAATATCATGCCACCCTGGCCGACCGCGCCCGCGTCCGACTCGAACAGCTCGGATACGGCGAGATCTCGATCACCGTCGGCGACGGCCACGCGGGCTGGCCCGAACACGCACCTTACGACAGAACGTACCTCACCTGTGCAGCGGCCGAAATCCCGAGTGCCGTCCTCGACCAACTCCGGCCCGACGGTCTCTTTCTCGGGCCGATCGGGCGGGACCGCCAGACGCTGATCCGTGCCCGCAAGCGAGCGGACGGGTCGATCGATCGCGAGTCCTTTGGCGGCGTCCGCTTCGTCGAGATGCAGGGCGGAACGGACTGAGCGCACTCGGCGACGATCACCGGGGAGCGGATAGTTAATGAGGGTGCGCTCGTAACGGAAACCGATGGATCCCGCGGTACTGCGCGAGGACATGGTCGACGGGCTGCGCCACGAGAGTCGGGGGACTCTCTCGGACGACGCCGTCGCGGCGGCGATGTCCACGGTCCCTCGACACGCCTTCTTCGATGACAACCGTACAGCCTACGCCGACCGGGAGACCGAACGCCTCGGGACGCGCGTCCTCGCGCCCAGCACCGCGGCACGGCTGCTCGAAGCACTGGCCCCCGAACCCGACGATTCGGTGCTGATCGTCGGGGCCGGGATCGGCTATACGGCAGCCCTGGCCGCAGAGATAGTCGGTTCGAGCCACGTTCAGGCCATTGATATCACTCGCCGAGTCGTCTACGAGGCACGGAAGAACCTCGCGCAGGCGGGCTACGACGCCGTGTTCGTCGACTGCCGGGACGGTGCCGAGGGACTGCCTGAATACGCCCCATATGACAAAATTCTGCTGGAAGCCGCCGCCGTGAACCCGCCGCGGGCACTTCTCGAACAATCGGCTCCCGGGGGCCGACTGGTGATGCCGTTGGGTGCCCACGACCAGCACCTTGCGGTGCTTGAGGACGGCGACGTCGTCGAGCGGCGCGGTGCGGTCGCATTCAATCCATTGCTCGTCGAGGGCGAGGAGGTCGGGGCCGTCGAACGCAACCGAACGCGCCGGGAGGACCGCGAACGTGCCCGACAGGCGGCCCAGTCTAGGGCCGGCTGGGAGCAGGACTGGATCGACTGGGACGGCTAGTGAGCGGTCCGTCGATCGAATCCAGAATCGGAGACGGGGTAGTCGCCGTCTCGTCGGTAACAGCACCTGTCGATTGAAAAAGTAGTTTTTTGTGATGGGTGGATGAATTCTTGTTCATGTTCGGGTACTCCAAGATGGCTATCTGTCTCAGGTGGTGCCGGGCAGCGGGACGACACACAGCGGGAGTCAAGTCGGCTGGGAGGGGAAAGACCGATGGCTGGTGACCGAGCCGTCGACGGTCCGGACGACGGTCTCAATCGTCGCCGCTCCCTTGATATCGGCTCGCTGCTGTCGGACGGTGTCGACGGGCTCGCGTCCGTCACCGGCGCGCAACTCGTGGTCGTTCTCGCCGGTCTCGGCATCGTCAGCACGGCGCTCTGGCAGACACTCTTCGTGACGGCCATCGAGTCGCTGCTGACGTATGCCCGGGAGAACGTCGGTGCTACCACCCCGGAGATGCAGCGTGCGATCACGCAACTCGAGACGACGATGGAGTCGATGGGGATGGCCGTCGACTTGTCGGTGCCGGTGATCCTCGTGGTCCTGGTCGTGCTCGCTCTGGTGAGCGAGGCGGTCATGATCGTCGCGGCGCGCGCGTTCGCTAACGACACACTCGACGGGATTCCGACCGACCTCGCGATGCGTCGCCTCCCCGTGGCGACGCTGTACGGGTTCTTCGGTGGCTTGCTGGTGATGATCGCCATCTCGCTTGGGCTGGTATTCCTGTTGGTCCCCGGGATAGTCGTCTACGTCGGGACGCTCTTTTTTCGCCAGGAGGTCGCGATCGCTGACAAAGGTCCGCTTCAGGCTATCTCCGGCAGCTGGGCGCTGACGAAGGGCAACCGCTGGCTCCTGCTGGCACTGGCGCTGGTGTTGATCGTCGTCGGCTACGTCGCCGGATTCGTGGTCGGCTTCGTCCCCGGCACGGCCGGGATGATCGTTCACACTATCGTGACCAGTGCCGTCGGCGTCTTCGCGATCGCCGTGATCACGAACGCGTACGTCCGACTCCAGGATCCCCAACGGCCCTAGCCCTTTCCGAACGGCGGGGGACGATCTCGAACAATCGATTTATCTCCGCGGGCAGCCAGCAGACACATATGAACGTCAAGTCCTGCCACCACCTCCGGGCGGACGCCATCGCGGCGATCGAGGACGCCCTCGCTGACGGCCTGGGCGTCGAACTGGACGCCGATACCTACGAGAAGGTCTCCTTCGAGGACAGCGACTGGGAAGTCGTCCTCGTCGACGGCGAACCGGCTGTCTTCTACGTCCCCGGCGAGTCCAATGGGAATGACGATCCGTTCCTTACCGTTCGCGGTGCGAACGCCCACCCTCCGGCGGAGAACATCGTCACGGTTGACGCCGGCGCGATCTCGTTTGTCTCCGACGGCGCAGACGTGATGCGTCCCGGCATTGTCGAGGCAGACGAATCCATCACAGCCGACGACCTGGTCGTCATCGCCGAAGAAAACCACGGCAAGGTCCTGGCGGTCGGTCGGGCCCGCGTCGACGGCGCTGACATGCTCGGCGACGAGGGCAAGGTCGTCGACACAGTCCACCACGTCGGTGACGACCTCTACGAGTTCTCGGGCTGACGAGTGCGCCCTCGTGAGACACGCTAGGGGAACGTTATTCCACGATACGAGCAATCCCACGCCATGAGTCGCGTCTACATCGCCGGAAGCATCAATCCGGACGTCACGGCACGCGTCGAATGCCGACCGCGACCCGGCGAGACGGTGCCCGCGGAGTCCATTGCCTTCTCGGCGAGAAAGGAGCCAATCAGGCGATTGCAGCCGCTCTCTCCGACGCGGCCGTCGAGTTGATCGGCGCCGTGGGTGACGACCGGTTCGGCGAGGAACTCCTCCCGTGACGAAAGACACCTCTGTCCCCCTGCCGAACCTGGACCATGACGGATCGAGTTATCATCGACACCGACACGGCGACCGATGACACGCTTGGCATTTTGCTCGCAGTTCTCTCGGACCGCGCCGACGTCGAGGCACTGACGATCGGTGCCGGCAACGTCGACTTCGATCGCCAGGTCGAGAACGCGAAGTACACCCTACAACTCGCTGACGCCGCCGAAGAGATCCCTGTTTACGAGGGCGCGCGAACGCCGCTGGTCAAGGATCACGACCACGCCACCGACGTCCATGGCGAGGGCGGGCTCGGTCCCGATCTCGTTCCCGACACCGACGTCCCTTCGGCCGAGGAATTCGCGCCGGCGTTCATCGCCGACGCGGCTCGCGAGCATCCCGGCGAGATTACACTTGTTTGTCTGGCGCCCCTCACCAACCTCGCCCTCGCTCTTCAACGCGAGCCGGATCTGGGTGACCTCCTTGCGGATGTCGTCGTCATGGGCGGCAACGTTCACACGCCCGGCAACATCACGCCGGCCGCCGAGTTTAATTTCTGGGCCGATCCCGACGCCGCGAAGATCGTTCTCGGCGAACTCGACGTCACGCTGGTCGACTGGGGCCTCACGCTGCGGGACGGCACGCTCGATGGGGCCGCCGAAGAGCAGATTCTCGACGCCGCCGAGGACTCCCGGTTCGCTGCGTTTTACGAGACGGTCTTCCAGTCGGATCCGGACGCCGAAGGCACAGGCCCGGACCGCAAGGAGACGCTCCAGCCGGACGCACTTGCGGCTGCTGTGGCCATTGCGCCCGAACTGGTCGAGGAGCGTGGAAGCTATGCCGTCGACGTGGACGAACGCGAGGGGCTGACTCGTGGGTACACGGTCGTCGATACGAACGGCGTCACGGACCGCCAAGCCCACACTGATGTGATCGAGTCCGTCGACGCGAACAGTTTCCGGCAGCTACTCGTCGACATGCTCGTTGCCGACGATCCTGGTCGGTCGTTCAGGTAAGCCTTCACAGAGCTAAATTCACGGGAGTCACATCAGTCTCTGGCCGTTCTTTCACGCGAAAGGACACTCGAATCAGCCAAAGCAGTTGATGTATCCTAACGAGAGGTCATATCAGAATCCATTTGCACACGCACGAACAGGTTGACCCATGTGTCCTCGCAGGCGGACGGTTCTCAAAGCCGGTGCCGGAATCGCCGGGATCGGTCTCGTGGGTGGGTACGTCCAACGACGCCGTCTGAAGCGCTGGGATGCGATCGAAGCGTTTCGATCGACTACCTCACAGTCCATCCCTTCGATAGATCGGGAGTGGATTGTCAGCGACGACCACTTGCGGACGGCTCATGCACGCGCAGTCGAACAAGTGGATGTTGCCCTCGACACCTTCGATTCTGACCGGTTTGTGGACTTGCGAGAGCGACTTTCGACGACATACCGTCCCGAAAATGTGGCTGCACTTGCGGCGGACTATCACTCGATCGATCAAACCCGACTCGAACTGTTGGCAAAGTATCGGTTTGTACGATCGAGTGTGGTATGGGAGCTTGCGAGACGTGGGTCAAGTGCGTACGATGAGAGCGCCTACAAACGGCGCCGAGCGCAAGTCACGGAGATACTCGACACGACAACTCCGCAGTACCGTGGCGATTCGCTTTCCGAAACGATTCTCGTCGTGGGGAAGGCCGAAGAATTGCTCAATCGGGCTGGCGCTTGGTCTGACGGAGCAAGACAAAAAGAGCCGGGAAACGGTGATCCAAACCTTGAGGACCGATGGCGAGACATCGAGAATGCCTATGCATTAGCTCAGGACGCCCGAGAGATCCTTTCAGCTCGCAGCGGCCCCTCTCGGGAATCCGTTCTCCACACCACATTTGAACGACTCGCACATCGCGTGGTGACCGTTCGCGAAACGACCGCGGATGCCACAGAGTGGGATTTCTCTGCGTTTCACGAACAAATGGTGTTTCTTGATCTTGTTCCATCGCCTGATAATAACGTGCACTTTCGGCACAGCCGTCCGGAAGAAGGGCTCGAAGACGGGCTTGCAGTCGCGATCAGGGAATCATTGTTCGAGATACCCCGAATGATTGCCGCCTGGTCGTTCGCCAATATCCCTCATCCGCAGGCCTGGGCGGAGAAGGACTACGAGTACGGTGCGACGGGAGCACAGATCCGTGCCGAAAAACGCGAAGCGATCAGCGCAGTCGAGCGAGTTCGTAAACAGTATCCCGTTGGGAACCCCCTCGCAGCGCGGCTTTGCCGATATTCCCTTGAATGTCTCGAACTCGCTGATGAGATGCTCGGGGATCTCGCTACCAAGCCGAACAGGTATGACGACCGGGAATGGGTAACCCACCGCGACGAAGGGGTTCTGTTCTATCGCTTTGGGAAGCTGTTCGCCCAAGCGATCCCACAAACTATCGCAATGATTTCGGAGTGAGTACCGCCCAATTCGTGCTTCATGGGACAAGGATACTGGTATGTATATGATTTGAGTGGTATTCCTTGGCACGGATTTCGTCCATCGGTGCGGGTGCACTTACCTTCGGTATTCTCACCGTTGTCTTGATTGTCATGGGGGTCATCGGTGGGCCTCGGCGGGTAGACAACGACCGCATCAGTGGCGGGCCCATCCCTAAAAGGGACACAGACACCCTCTAGGATACCCGGTTGTCTTTTGATCTGCTGCCTACCGCTTCTAACGCGGTCGATAGATTGGTACACATAGTCGGAGACGACGCGTTCGTCAAACGCTACGCATTGACTGGTGCAGTCGCTATCGGGCAGAACGCACGTCGAAAAGACGGATCGTCGGAGTTTAGCCGAAGAGTTCGCCGAGACCTTCGCCGCTGGCCTCTTCGTCCTCGTCGTCGCCTTCGTCTTCGTCGTCGGCTTCTGCTTCTTCGGCTTCCTCGTCGTCGTCGCCTTCGTCGGCGGTTTCGACTTCGCCACCGGCTGCGCCGCCGGTTGCGGCGGGCACGGCAGCGGCTTCCTCGACGGCCTCGTCGATGTCGACGTCCTCCAGCGCGGCCACGAGGGCCTTCACGCGGGATTCCTCGACGTCGACGCCAGCGGCCTCGAGAACGTCCGTCAGGTTGTCTTCGTTGATCTCTTCGCCGGTCTCGTTCAGGATGAGTGCTGCGTAAACGTATTCCATGATTGTATCCTCCGTTGTTAGTCGAACATTGCGCCGAGCGCATCGCCACCGTCGCCGTCATCGTCATTGTCATCGTCCGCCTCGTCGGCGTCCGCGACGTCTTCGGCGTCGGTGTCGTCCTCGGTATCGGTCGTGTCTTCGTCTGCCTGTTCCTCGGGCTCGGGTGCCTCGACATCTTGGAGGTCCTCGGGGAGGGCCTCCGGGTCGTCGATCTGCCCGGCGAGTGCGCGCACCTGTGCGTCGGCCTTGCTCACGAGGTCGTCCGCGAGGTCGGGGCTCTCGATGGACGCCTGCAGGCCGAGGCTCTTTGCCTCGCCGCGGGCCTTCTGGAGCAGCGCCGGTCCGGTCTCGGCCGTCGGGAAGACAGCGTTGACCGAGAGGTTCCGGGCGCGGCCGGCCGCAGCCTGGACATCGCTGCGGTACTGATCGACATCCAGTTCGAGATCTTCCGGTTCGAAGAGGACGCCCTCGGCGTACACCGCTCGCAGATCCAGCCCGACTTCCTTGGGCTCGATACCGAGTTCGGCAAGTACGTTCGCCAGGTCGGCCGAAACTTCCTCGCCGGATTCCAGCACCGCCGAGTCCTCGAGCACCTGAATCGACCCTTCCTGAATGCGGGCGTTCGCGCCGACGCTCTGGAGCTCGCCGACGAACGGCCCGGGATCGATACCGGTGTCGCCCTCGGGGATCACGATCTCGTTGGGGGCGACCTCACCAGCGTTGATCGGTGCCGATGTCTTCGAGGCCTCGAGTTGCTGGAAGAGGCTGAACGGATTGTCGTTCGTGCCGATCAGACCGACGTGGCCCGAGACGAACTGTGTCAGCTCCTCGAAGCCGTCGTCGATCTGGTCCAGTGCACGCTCGACCAGCGTATTCCGGCTGACGCGCAACTCCGCGGTGCCATAGAGGTTCCGGCGCATGTCTTGGAGCTGCTGACTGGGGATCCCTGTCAGGTCGACGATGCCGACACTGTCGTAGTTTTCGAGCGTGGCGACGAGGTCGTCGATCTCCTCGCGCTTCCACTCGGGGATCGTCTCAGTCTTGCGCTCGGATTCGGCGCTCATCAGGCCACCTCCACGGCGGGACCCATCGTGGTCTTTACGTACACCGAGTCGAGGTTCAGCGGTCCTTTCTCCAAGTCGGCGTGCAACCGGCGGAGGATGACGTCGACGTTGTCGGCGATCTCGTCGGCGTCCATATCCTCAGCACCGACACGCGTGTGGAACGTGCGCCGATCGCCGCTGCGCAGCTGGACCGTGTTTTTCATCCGCTCGACGACTTCGACGACGTCGTCGTCGGGCTGGAGCGGTTCGGGCATCTTCCCTCGGGGACCCAGCACGGTCCCGAGGTACCGACCGATGTCCTGCATCATCGACGCTTCGGCGATGAAGAAGTCAGTGTCGTCGGCGAGGTCTTTCGCGTGGTCATCGTCGTCACCCAGGTCTTCGAGGTCGTCGCCATCGAGTACGTCGTCGGCGACTTCCTCGGCTCGCAGGGCGGTTTCGCCTTCGGCGAAGACCACGATCGTCGTCTCCTGGCCGGTGCCGGCCGGAAGCACGACGCCCTCGTCGATGCGATTCGACGGATCGTCAAGGTCTATGTCGCGCAGGTTGACTGCGAGGTCCACCGTCTCACGGAAGTTCCGCTCGGGTGATTCCTCGAGTGCGCGAGAGACTGCATCCTCTATGTCCTGATCTGCCATTGTTCACCTCCGTAGTACGCCCCGTGGCTCCTACGGGTCAGTGAAACAGGCGTCTGCCTGTCTCGCTTGAAGGCACGCCGAAGCGACACTTAAACCCGTCGAACCGGCCGAGTGAGTCCGTATTCGGCGATTCGGGGACTCTCGCGGGCCGCGACCATATAGCTTTAGGCCGTGGTCACGTAGAGTTCAACCTGAATGCGCCTCCGGACGATGCTTGTTGGTGTGATGCTGGTCGTTGCTGTTGTCCTCTCGGGGACGATCTACATTGGATTCACGATGCACAAACAGAGCATCGTCGACCAGGAGCATACTGAGGTCAAACGCACAGCAGCGGTCGTCGCCGGCCGCATCGGCGCGCGATTAGAGACCACTATCGACACTGTTGATCTCTGGACGACGACGTTTGGGGTAACCGCCGATGGTCCGTCTCGAACCGACACACTCGATACATTCGTCGATCGGACGGCGTTCAACAGTGCGGCGACGTACGCGGGTAACGGAACGCTCCTCGCGATATCCGGACCGAACTTCGACGACGATGCTATTTCGACGTACGTGGGAACGAATTATTCGGGGCAACCGTTCGTCGAGCGGGCATTGGATGGGGAGATCTACATCAGTCAGCCCGATCGGACCCTGACCGGCCAGTATATCGTACAGATCGCAGCTCCGATACGCGACGACGACGACCGGATCGTGGGCGTCTTCGACGCTCGGTTCCACATCGAAAACCGCTCGCTGTTCGCGAATCTCACTGCTGCGGGCCATCCGGAGGATCACCTGACGATCACATCCAACGGGCAACGACTATTCGATGAGTCCGGTGTCTCCTCGGACGCGATCACCGAGACAGCGACTGTTTCTCAGACCGGCTGGGAAGTGACCGTCAACCGGCCACGGTCGGCAATCGCGCTAGAACTCGCCCGAGCGTCGGCATTACAGGTCGGTGGGGTCGTGATCGGACTACTCTCTGTCGCAATCATGGGGCTGTGGATCTCCCGAACAACGATCTCACGCATCGAGAAACTCATGGAAGCGCTCGCCGACCTGATAGCCGGTGAGTATCGTACCGAACTCGAACTGGGCCACTCCGATGAGTGGCGCCACATCAGCGACCGGTTTACATCACTCTCCAGCACGCTCAAACAACGTGATTCACAACTTCAGGTCCTCAACCGCGTCCTCCGGCACAACCTTCGCAATGACATGAACGTCATCACCGCTCGCGCCGAACGGCTTCTGGCCGAGGAAGAAATCTCTCCGGAGGCCGAGGAGGATGTCGAACAGATACACGAGACGGCGACCCGCTTGATCACCACGAGTGAACATGCCCGGACCCTCTACGACGACCTCCTGACCAGCCCCCAGAAGGCGATGGAACCGATCGATGTCGTCGCTGTCGTCGAGGAACGAGTGTCAATACTCGCCCCACAGCATCCCGAGGGCACGATCAAGACGGTCCTTCCGACGGCGGCTTGGGCACTCGACTCTGCTGTCCTGCCGATCGTCGTCGAAGAAGTCATCCGCAACGCGGTCGTCCACAACGACCTGCCTAAGGACGAGCGCCAGGTGACCGTCATCGTCGAAGCCAACGCCGAGCCGATCGACGAAATCGACACCGGATACGAGACCCGCATCACAGTCACGGACAACGGTCCCGGCATCCCCATGGTTGAGGAGGCACTCCTGACGGATCAACACGAGGAGACGCCCGTCGAACACGGCAGCGGCCTCGGCGTTTGGCTCGTCAACTGGTTGGTCGACCAGATCGGCGGGACCGTCTCGGTGGCTACCGGCGTCGACCGCGGGACGACTGTCACGATTCATCTCCCTGCGCCCACGGAATCGCCGGACGGAAGCAATAGCGAGGCAGCGTAGCTACTGTGCCTGACGAAAGCGAGGACAACAGTGGATCCACCTGGGTTTCAGGCTTCAGCCGCGTCGACGAGAACGTCGTCGTACTCGCCGTCGTCGATCTTCGCAGCGACCTCGCGGGGGTCGTCGCCCTCAACAGTGACGCCCAGTGAGACGCAGGTACCGACGATCTCCTTTGTGGCCTGCTTCACTTCGTAGGCCAGCAGATCGGGGTGTTTCTGCTCGGCGATGGTCTTGACCTGTTCGATGGTCAGATCGGCGACGAAGTCCTCTTGGGGCTCGCCGCTACCGGTCTCGAAGCCGGCCTCGTCCTTGATGAGTGCCGCCGTCGGTGGCACACCCACGTCGATCGAGAACGATCCGTCCTCTTCGTACTCGATGGTGACCGGCACCTCAGTACCGTCGAAAGCTGCCGTCTGGTCGTTGATATCCTGTACGACGGCCTGAACGTCGACCGGCGTCGGGCCGAGTTCGGGGCCCAGCGGCGGCCCGGGATCGACTTGGCCGCCGGCGACGAGAACTTCGATCGTTTCAGCCATATCAGAGGATCCGTCGGGGCGGAGTTAAGAATTGCTTTTCGTGACCGGGGCGTCACAGATTGACGGGGCACGGTAACGAGGGGTCCCGTCGATCCCATAGACGAAGTAACTCACCTGACTGAGCACCCCTCTGACAGGGTACTCGATGGGTGGCAGCGATACCAATCAGTTATCAGCGGGATTCTCGATGGGTGGCGAAACACATCACTCGACAGCGATCCCGTTTCGTGCGAGGAACGCGCTCGCCCGTTTGATCTCGACGGGACTGCCAATGATACGGACCTGCGTCTGCTCGTGACGGACCGTCAGTGTGAAGCGCTCTTGAAGGTCCGTGGAGAGTCCATCGACGGCGTCGGCCGGGAGCAGAATCTGGGTGCTGTCCCGGAGGCGAGCGGCGCTCGACATCGGTTCGTGTGTCGGCGCGCCATCGTATGAGTGTATCGAAGTCCGTGTCGCGTGCGGCTCTGAACCCGGACCGACGCCAGTGCAACACGCGCCCAGAGACAGCCATGCGCTCCACCGCCAGTACCTTACAGGGACGACTCGACCACTCTTCCCTGACGATACTGCAACTGGGTCGTAGTCACCCCTGGAACAGCCTCGTCACTTCGGTGACGACCGACGGTTTGACCGCGAGGAGATACGTCTCCCCTGGCCTGAGCGTCGTTTCTCCGTTTGCGATGTCTTGCTCGCCGCAGTCGGCTACGACCAGCGATCCGGTCGGCAGGGCAATCTCGCGCAACAGCCGACCGGCAACCGGCGAGTCGGGGGCGACACTGATCTCCAGCAACTCCAGTTCCCCACTCGTCTCTGCCAGAGTGGTCACGTCATCCTCGATCGCGTTGACGGTCATCCGTGCCCCGGCTAGCTCGGGTGTTACCACCGCGTCAGCGTGACTGTCGTAGTGATCGTTGGTCTCGTAGACCGAGCGCATCACCGTTCGGATCTCCGGCGCGATTTCCGTGGCAAGTGTACAGACAGTGAAGTTCGTTCCCATCGTATCGGTCATCGCCGCGAGCACGTCGGCCGACTGGAGATCGGCCTGTTTGAGTACGTCCGGATCGGTCGCGTCCCCTTCGATCAACTGTGCAATGTACTCCTGGGCGACGGCTCGAACGCGATCCGGATTCCGCTCGACGATGACAACGTCGTGGCCGCGGTCGTCGAGCAGTCGTGCCGTTCGTAGGCCGGTCTGGCCGCTCCCGACGACGACGACTCGAAGGTCTGACGTGGGTGCCATTGTTCCGGCTGTTAGACCGCCGTGCTGATAGTAGTACTGACAGTTCAGCCGCCGGGTTGCCCTGCCGGTGTCTCTATGCTCCGCCGGAAAGGATTGCAGTGATACCACCCTTTTCAACCCTCGTCAATCATTCCCGTCCATGGCGAACGCTGACTGGATGGCTTGCCGTGGTTTCGCGGGTGGTGCCCGTGGTCAGTAGTCACGGGGAGCGATCCCCGGAGGCGAGTCTCGGACTCCTCGACGCGACGATGATCGGAATGGGGGCCATGATCGGTGCCGGTATTTTCGTGCTGACGGGTTTGGCAGCCGAAATCGCCGGCCCAGCAGCGATCCTTGTGTTCATGCTCAACGGGGTGGTGACGGCGTTCACGGCGTTTTCCTATGCCGAACTGGCTGCCTCGATTCCGAAAAGTGGCGGTGGGTACGCGTTCGTGCGCGAAGTGTTTGCGGACATGCCGTCGTTCATGATGGGGTGGATGCTCTGGTTTGCATACATGATCGCGGGGGCGCTGTACGCCCTGGGGTTCGCACCGAACTTTATCGAACTCCTGCACGTCTACGGGGTCGCGCCCAAGCCCGACGCGGTGGGCGCGGTCGTCCTGCCGCTGGTCGGTGTCGACATTCCCGTGGCCGTCGGGCTTGCGTTCGTCGCCGTGCTCGGACTGGTGGCGCTGAACGCCGTTTCGACGGCCGCAAGCGGCAGTGTCGAGACCATCTTCACCATCACGAAGGTGTCTATCCTGGGTGTGTTCGTCGCCTTCGGCCTCACCAGTCCGCTGTTCGCCGGGGCGGAGTTCCAGCCACTGTTCCCCGGCGAGAAGACCGCGCTGTCGATCCTGCCGGCCATGGGCCTGACGTTCATCGCCTTCGAGGGCTACGATCTGATCACGACCGTTACCGAGGAGGTCAAAAACCCCCGCGAGAACATTCCCAAGGCCATCTTCGCGTCGCTGGCGGCGACGCTGGTGGTCTACCTCGCTGTGGTCGCGGTCGCGATCGGGACGCTCGGATGGAGCGAGCTCGCGGCGGCAGGTGAGGCGGGGATCGCCGAGGCGGCGACTAAATTCATGCCGGGAGGGCTACCGATCATCAAAAACGGCGGGGCGCTGATCGTCTTCGGTGCCGTTTTCTCGACGCTGACGGCCCTGAACGCGGTCGTGATCGCCTCCTCGCGCGTGGCGTTCTCGATGGGCCGGGAGGGACAGTTGCTCCCCTCGATCGGACGCATCCACCACAAGTTCGGGACGCCGTTCGTGGCCATTGTCGCCAGCGCGGTGGTCATGCTGGGGTCGGTTGCCCTCCCGACGAAAAGTGCTGGGAACATGTCCAGCCTGTTCTTCCTGCTTTCGTTTATCGTCGTCAACGGCTCGGTCATCAAGCTCCGACGCGAGCGACCGGCAATGAACCGACCATACGAGATGCCGTACTACCCCGTGACGCCGATCCTCGGGATCGCGCTGAACACACTCCTGGCGGGTGTGCTGATCGTGTATCTGATTACCACGGATCCACTGGCGCTGGGACTCAGTGTCGGCTGGCTCGCCCTGGGCGGGATTGCCTACCTCGCACTGAATCGTTCTCGAAGCGATGGGACTGGCCAAGCGGAACGGACCGAGAGTGAACAATCAAACCAAGGGGACGACTGACCATGACACAGGATTTGAACGTGACAATCGCAGGTGGCGGGCGCGTCGGATTCAAGACAGCGGAGATTCTGGCCGAACAGGGCCACGACGTGACGATCGTCGAGGACGACGACGACCGATGTGAGGCAATCGCCGACGCCTGGATCGCCACGGTCATCACCGGCGATGCGACCGACCCCGGGATACTCACCCAGGCATCGATCGAGAGTACCGACGTGGTTGCGGGTCTCACGGGGAAAACTGGCGTCAATCTGGCGGTCTGTATGATGGCTCGGGAACTCTCACCCGACGTTCGAACTGTCGCCCGGGTCGATACCGATTCCGTCGATCGATACACGCAGTTCGTCGACGCGATCGTCTACCCCGAGCAGGCGGGGGCCAGGGTTGCGGCTAACGAAATCCGCGGCAGTGATGTCCAGACGCTGGCTGACGTGACTGGGGCGCTGGATATCATGGAGATCCGCGTGGCAGATGACGCCCCCGTTGCCGGAAAAACACTCGAAGAAATCCGCTTTCCCGAGGGGACACTCGTCATTTCAGACGACGACGGTGACCGCGTTGCCCGCCCGGAGACGACGCTGTCGCCGGGCAAGCGATACGTCGTCGCGACCGAACCGGACGTGGCCGAGGAGATCACGCGGTTGTTCCGCGGGTGAGCGCCCCGGACGGAAGCGTTTTTGAGTGGGGACGGCCGAGCATTCGACGATGGGCCTTGAGGAGGAGATTCGGGAACTCGAAGAGGAGATCGCGTCCACCCCCTACAACAAGTCTACCGAAGAGCATATCGGGCGCCTGAAGGCCAAACTCGCCGAGAAAAAAGAGGAATTCGAAAAGCGCCAATCTGGCTCGGGCGGTGGGCCGGGCTACGCCGTCGAGAAGACCGGCGACGCCACGGTGGCCCTTGTGGGGTTTCCCAGCGTCGGCAAGTCGACGCTGATCAACGCCCTCACCAACGCCGACAGTGAGGTGGGGTCGTACGATTTCACGACGCTTGACGTCAATCCCGGGATGCTCCAGTACAACGGCGCGAACATCCAGCTACTCGACGTACCCGGACTGATCGAGGGGGCTGCGGGCGGCCGCGGCGGTGGCAAGGAGGTCCTCTCGGTCGTTCGGACGGCCGATCTCGTCCTCTTCGTTCTCTCGGCCTTCGAGATCGACCAGTACGAGCGCCTCAGCGAGGAACTCTACCGGAACAAGGTCCGACTGGACGTCGAACCACCGCGGGTCAGCGTTCGCAAGAAACACAAGGACGGGATTACCGTCAACGCCTCCGTCGACCTTGATCTCGACGAGCAGACGGTCAAGAGCGTCCTCCGGGAACACGACTTTGTCAACGCCGACGTGACCATCGGCGAGCACGTCGACATTGATCGGCTGATCGACGGGATCATGGCTAACCGCGAGTACCTCCCCTCGATCGTCGCCGTCAACAAGGTCGATCTGATCGAACCCAGCTACGTCGACACTGTCAAAAGCGACCTCCGCGATGTGGGCGTCGACCCCGACGAGGCTATCTTCATCAGCGCCGAGAAAGAGAAAGGTCTGGAAAGTCTGACCGAGCGCATCTGGGAGGAACTCGGCCTCATCCGGATCTACATGGACAAGCCCGGTCGCGGCGTCGACTACGATGAACCGTTGATCCTCACGGGGGGCGACACGGTCGGGGACGCCTGCGAAAAGATCGGCGGACGCTTCGACGACCGATTCCGCTTCGCTCGGGTCTCCGGAGAGAGTGCCGCCCACGAGGACCAGCAGGTCGGCCGAGATCACGAACTCGCCG